>JBBRQM010000006.1:0-73651 GCA_038226395.1 Pyrinomonadales bacterium
CAAACAGTCGAAAATACGATGAAAGGCTTCGAAAGGGATAAGGCCAATCCAGCGATGGCGGACAAAGTAACGCACGATCTGTATATGATCTCGTGTTCACCGACTACCGCGACGATCACGCATCGAAATGTGATCTGGACACCGAACGGGACAGGCGGAAAGCCGGAAACCTTCTGGACCCGCAGCGTGCATTTTCTCGAAAAACGGGGCGGGAAGTGGCAGGTCGTCAGCAATGCGGGCCACCCAATGAACGACGAGATGATTCTGGGTTATATGGAACAGGATTGGAACAACGCCGATTTGAAACGCGACAAGGAATGGTTCAACAAAAACTTTGCTGCCGACTATAGCAGCGTCAGTAGCGATAAAGGCGCGTTGATGAATAAAGAAGAGGACATCGCTGATACCATGAAACGCGTCAGCAGCCCGGATTGGAACGAGCTTTCGGAACTCGATGTTCGCATCGACGGCAGGACGGCTATTGTCACCGGAGTCAATCACGTAAAGGGAAAGGATGAAAAGGGAGTTGCGTTCGACCGCAGGTTCCGTTTTACAGATACGTGGATCAAACGTGACGGCCACTGGCTGGCGTGGGCGACGCAGGGGACAAGAATTCCCTAGCTGGAATCCATTATTTGGAAATTGAAAGGGCTTCGCTAATTATTGCGAGGCCTTTTCATCACTTAGATCGGCATTACTACCCTCCTGCACCATGGCATTTTTTGAATTTTTTGCCTGAGCCGCAGTAGCACGGTTCGTTTGGTTTCATCTTTGGCGTGTCGCGGACGAAGGGTGTGTGGCGGGCGGCCTCGGCACCGGCGGCGTCGGCACCGGCCATTGCACCGGTGAAAGCCATGCCGGCGGCCTGGCGGCGGGAACGCTGCGATTCGAGGCGTTCGAGGCGTTCGCGTTCTTCCTCTTCGTCACGGTTGACGATCTCAAGGTGAAACAGCGCCTTGGTCGTGTTGGTGTCGATGCGATCGAGCATGTCCTGAAACATATCGAACGACTGTTTTTTGTATTCGACAAGCGGGTCCTTTTGCCCGTAACCTACCAAGCCGATGCCCTGTTTGACCTGATCTATCGAGAGCAGATGATCTTTCCACTGGGCGTCAATAAGATTGAGCATAATGTAGCGCTCGTATGCCCGTAAGGATTCCTCGCCGGCCATTTTTTCCTTTGCCGCGTAGTTCGCCGAGGCCTGTTTCCAGATCGCTTCCTCGATCTCCATTGGGTTCATCCGCTTGAAATCGACGCCTGCATTTACCGCCGGGTCGATCGCGTAAATGCTCTCGATCTCGGCCGCGTAGGTGTCGATCTCCCACGTCTCGGGGCCAGCCTCAAGCGAGAGGAAGCTCTGCGTAAGGTCACTAAGCAGGTCCTTGGCGACGCCGTTGTCGCCAAGCAGGTATTCGCGATGCTCCGGCTCAAACATCAACTGCCGCCGCAGCCCGTAGATCGTCTCACGCTGTTTGTTCATCACGTCGTCGTATTTGAGGACGTGTTTGCGCGTCTCGAAGTTGCGTGCCTCGACGGCCTTTTGGGCACGTTCGATCTGGCGGGAAACGGTTTTTGATTCGATGGCGACGCCTTTTTCCATGCCGAGCCATTCCATCATCGAGCGGACCTTGTCGCCCGCGAATATCCGCATCAGATCGTCTTCCAATGACAAGACGAACCGTGAGCTTCCCGGATCGCCCTGTCGTCCGGCACGTCCGCGAAGCTGATTGTCGATGCGGCGTGATTCGTGGCGTTCGGTGCCGAGAATATGGAGCCCACCGGCTGCGACGACCTCTTTGTGCTCGTCGGCGACGACGGCCTTTGCTTTTCGCAACTCGGTCTCGAACTGCTCCGGCGTGGCCTCGTCAGGATTGATCTCCTGACGTTTCAGATAGTCGCGAGCGAGCGCATCAGGGTTGCCGCCGAGCAGAATATCGGTTCCGCGGCCGGCCATATTGGTCGCGATCGTGACGGCGCCTTTGCGTCCGGCCTGGGCGATGATCTCGGCTTCCTGCTCATGAAATTTGGCGTTGAGGACCTTGTGCGGCACGCCGAGGGCCTTTAATTTTTCGGCGACAAGCTCGGAGTTTTCGACCGAGACTGTACCGACGAGCACCGGCTGGCCTTTGCCGTGGAGTTCCTGTATTTCCTCGATGACAGCGTCCCATTTTTCGGGCAGTGTGCGATAGATCATATCCGACGAATCAATGCGGACCATCGGCTGATTTGTCGGGATCATCACCACATCCAGGGTGTAAACCGTGCCAAATTCCTCGGCCTCGGTCTCGGCCGTGCCGGTCATGCCTGAGAGCTTTTCATACATGCGGAAGTAATTTTGCAGCGTGATCGTCGCGAGCGTCTGGTTTTCGCGCTCGATCTTGACGCCCTCTTTGGCCTCGACCGCCTGGTGCAAACCGTCCGACCAACGGCGGCCTTCCATCAGCCGTCCCGTGAAATCGTCAACGATGATGACCTCGCCGTCCTTTACGACGTAATGATGATTACCTCTGTAGAGCGTGTGTGCCTTGAGCGCCTGTTCGACGCAATGGAGCAGGTCCATGTTCGCCGGATCGTAGAGATTTGAGACGCCAAGCAGCTTTTCCGCCTTTGTAACGCCGGCCTCGGTCAGCACGGACGAATGATTTTTCTCATCGAGCAGATAATCACCGGTTGTAACCTTGGTTTCCTCGTCCTTGTGGCCGAGTTCGAGTTGCGGGATGATCTGGTTAGCCGTAAAGTATTTGTCGGTCGCATCGTCCGAAGCACCTGAAATAATAAGCGGCGTTCTCGCCTCGTCGATCAGGATCGAATCGACCTCGTCGATGATCGCAAAGTAATGGTCCGGCTGGACGAGCGACTCGACGTCAAACTTCATATTATCCCGCAGGTAATCGAAGCCAAATTCGTTATTCGTGCCGTATGTGATTGAGCAGGCGTAGGCGTCCTTTCGCTGCATGTCATCCATATCATTTTGGATACAGCCGACGGTGAGGCCGAGAAATGTGTGAATTTTGCCCATCCACTCGGCGTCGCGTGAAGCGAGATAATCATTGACCGTTACGACATGAACGCCGCGTCCGGTCAGGCCGTTGAGATATGACGGCAAGGTCGCGACAAGCGTTTTACCTTCACCCGTTCGCATCTCGGCGATGCGGCCTTGGTGGAGGGCGATGCCACCGATCATCTGCACGTCAAAATGCCGCATCCCGGTGACGCGCCGTGAGCCTTCGCGAACCGTGGCAAACGCTTCGGGCAAAAGCTCGTGTAGGATATCCTGCTCGGCCTTACGCCGCTCTTCTTTGTCGTCGATGCCTTCGAGATGGTTGGCAATGATCTCTTTGAATTTAGGCGTCTGGGCCTGTAATTCCTCATCAGAGAGGTTCTCGATCTTTGGCTCCCAGGCATTGATCTGCTCAACTGTCGGCTTAACATTTTTCAAAAAAATGTCGCTGCTCGATCCAAAAATTTTCTTTACTAACTTATCTGCAAAACTGTTGACTGGCATTTTTTCCTCTTGTGTTCAGAGTTACGCGTTTACGCGAAATGTTGCATTAAAATTGTTTGCCGAGCGGAAAAGCTGGGCTTTTCCGAAAGGACAACAGCGGTCTGGCGGCTATGCCGCCATTTGAAGGCACAGCCTCCGAGAATACATCGGACAATCAGCGGAAAAGCATAGCTTTTCCCCTCGGCGACTCGGCAAAGCCGCAGATTGCTATATCAAATACCGCGATGGCAAACATTAAAGATTGCCCGAATGCACACACATGCGCAACTCTTATGAATAAATACCCTTAAGATTTTGACAAGTGAAAATGGAATATCGATCCGCTCGCCGCTACTTTGCGTCAGTTGCAAGCAGCGAGTCGAGGCCGGCACGAGGAAGGCGGGTGACGATCAACACCTTGTCTTCGGTGATTGTAAGCTTGGTGTTTTCCCAAAGAACTTTCCGTCTGTTCGTAAAGTCTGCAGCGTCAATACGTCTGAAAACCCGTTGAAAATTCTCGAAAAGGTCCGAGGCTTGTTCATTTGACGAAAGTTTTATCGAGACCTGATATGTGAAGACACCTTTTTGGGTTTCAGAAACTTCGATCTCGGCAAATGCTGCCTTTTCCTCCCTAGAGCCATCGAGCCGTTTACAGCCCATATGAACCCAGCTCCAATTCTCCTTCTCATACTCAGGATTCAAAAGAATCGGAAGCCGGGTGAAGTGGGTTACTTTTTCTAAATTGAATGGTACGGTTGAGTCACCGATCCGGTGACATGGGGCTAGGAGAACGGTCTCTGGGTCACGCTTATATACAGAACCTAGTTGCTCGTCGGCTTTTCGAACGTCGCGAAGATATTCATCTAAATCCTGGAAGTAGACCTGAATAGACTGGATTAGCGGATCCGCATCATCCTTAGGCTTTTTATCAAGGTTGTCCTTGAATTCGACCTCATCCTTGACGTTAAACTGCTTAGAGGTCGCCGCCTGCGCAAGCACCTGCGGAGCGGCGCCGGCAAGCACGAGGCCGAGATATACGCCGAGGGTGGCGAGGACGAGGATCGAATTTTGGTTTTTGTGGTTGCTCAAATCTTATTTTCCGGCATGGTTATCCGGTGACGCGCCGGTCACAAGGCCGTTTGGTTTCGCCCCGGTCTGATCCTCGCGGGCCTTTTGCACATTTCGCCGGATCATATCTTGCGCGACCGGTTTTGGCAGAACAAAGTTTAATACTACTTGCTTGCCATTGGCTCCGGCGGTGGCAGCCTCGAGTAAAGCCCTTTCGTCGTCACCCAGTTTTTTTACTCCGGTTTTGTCCAATAATTTCGCCGCAGACATCATGCCGTTTAACTGAGTGGAAAGGGTATTTGCACGCTCCGGCGTAAGCTGGTCCGTAGTGATGCTGGCAATCAATTGATCATCGTTTTGGCTAAATGTAAAATTTATCTTGTTGATCCCGACCGTGCTTAAATAACCGAGCCATCCGCTGTCGCTGATTGCTTTTATAGAATCGGTAACAACGGCGACCATCTTGGCATCGCCCTCGGTGACCACTATTCTGGATTTTGGCTGCTTTGTCCTTTTGTCGATACTGGTGTCGAGTTTTCCGTCTTTAGTGAGCACCCCGATTGTCACAACTTTAAAGTTACTGTTTACATCGACCTCTTTTTTGTCGATCTTATCGGCGACAGTCTTGCCAAAATCGCTGAGCGGGCGTCGATTTATCACAACAGCATTGACGGCGTCAGTCGGATTGACCTCCGGCGTAGTTTTGTCATCGTTTTTTGGCACATTTGCTGTCTTGCCATTGCCGGGTTTTTTGCCGGAATTGACGGTCGGATTTGAGCCGGTATCGGAATTTCCAAAATCGGTCGGCAGATCGCCGGCAACGACGTTGTTATTACGCTTTGGCGTAATGGGTTTTGTGTTTAAAAGGCTGCTACTTGGAAACGGCCTCGACATCGGAATGCCGGGGGCCAAATAGTTCGGGGGCAGGCTCGACAACATCGGATCGTTGGCCTGTTGCTGAAGTATTTCGTATTTATCCGGATCCGAGTATTTTAAATAGTCCGACGGATAGTAGAGCGGCGGCGTCACGCTGCTGACATCGACAAACGTGATATCCGCGTTGGCGAGATCGGTCTTTTCGTAAGCCTGATCGACATATTGGCGATCCGTGCCAAAAAGCAAGCTACCCATATAAACCGTATCTAAAACCTGACAAACGTTGCTGACGAGCGGGCTGTTGCAGCCCTTCATCGTCAAAAGCGAGGTCTGCGCGACGAAAAGAAGAGCGAGGATATTCGCCGCTGCGGAAATGCTGAGGATCCTGTAGATTCGCGGGCCGATTTCCCAGTTCCTGATCTCGTATTTATTAAACAGATCGCCCTCTAGCGAAGGTTCGGCCGGTTCCTGATCGTATATTGAGTGCTCAAACATAACTTAAAAACTCGCGTCCTAAAAATAGCTGTGATGGCTCGCTTAGTTTTAGACGCATCGCCCCACAAAATCGTTGCGGGGCAATTAACTATTTTATCACCAAATCCCGGCGATTGAAAGGATTAGACTTTCGTCCCGCGAAACTCTAATATCTCGAATATGCCACGCAACCGCAGCCGTTACACACGGTCTTCCTCACAAAAGCCCCGGCATAAGGGAGAACGTAGAGATAAACGCGATTTTGCACCCGAAAGTTCCGCCGTTCGTATTGTTATGCCACAAACTCCGCGCCAAATCCGTGCAATCGAACGACTTTTATCGGGCATCGGCGTGCCTGAGCCGCGTCCCTTCAAGCCGGATGCGTTTCAATTGGAGGCACTCGACGCCATCGAAACGCAGGATGTGCTTGTGACCGCTCCGACCGGCAGTGGCAAAACGTGGATCGCCCGCGAGGAGATTCGCCGGCTGCTCGATGCGGGTAAACGAGCGTGGTACACGACGCCGCTAAAGGCTCTGACAAACTCAAAATACGCCGAGTTTTCGCTCGAATTCGGCGCCGCAAACGTCGGCATCCTGACCGGCGACCGCAAGGAAAACGTGAGCGCGCCGTTGATCGTCGGCACGACCGAGATCTATCGCAATCAGCTTTTTGACTCGCTTCGTGACGGTTATGATGTTGACGCCGATCTCGTCATTCTCGACGAGGCTCATTATCTCTCGGACGAGGATCGCGGGCACGTCTGGGAAGAATCGATCATTTTGTCGCCGCCGCGTATCAGGCTTTTGCTGTTGTCGGCGACGGTTGGACGAGCAGATGAATTTGCGGCGTGGATCGGCGAAGTTCGCGACGGCAAGGTGCGTGTCATCAAGGCCGGGCCGCGTCCGGTCGAGCTGCGGGCCGCGTATCTCTCACGCGATCTACAACTATTCCCGTTGCTTGGCGAAGACGGCAAATACAACCGCGAACTGGATCAATTTATGAGGCTAAGACGTGACAATTTTCACAGGCGGCGTCGGTGAACCAAACACTCTGTCAAATACTATGTTGCCATTACGCAGATAATGTCGCAGATCAAAAACAAGTGCGATCTCGCCAGAAGATAATCTGGATGCAATGTCCGCGTCTTTCTTAATTAGCTCTTGAAAATCGCCGCCTTCGTCCCATGCTTTCATCGCATTGCGCTGAGTCCACGCATAGGCATCTTCGCGTGAGACGCCCTTTTGAGTGAGTGCAAGGAGCAATTGCCCGCTAAAAACGAGGCCATGCGTCAGATCGAGGTTTTTGAGCATATTATCCGGATAAACGATCAATGTATCAAGCAGACTTGTAGTTTTGGCGAGGATGTAATCGAGCGTCGCGGATGAATCGGGCAGGACGATGCGCTCGGCAGACGAATGCGATATGTCACGTTCGTGCCAAAGGGCGACATTTTCGAGGCCGACGATAGAATTGGCACGGACGGTTCTTGCCATTCCGCAGATACGCTCGGATAGGATCGGATTGCGCTTGTGTGGCATCGCGGACGAGCCCTTTTGGCCCGTTTTGAAAAACTCTTGAGCCTCGCGAACCTCCGTCCGCTGCCAATGCCGGACTTGAAGAGCAATCTTCTCAAGCGTTGAGGCAACTATCGCCAGAGTGCAGAGATATTCGGCGTAACGGTCGCGCTGGATTACTTGTGTCGAAACGTCCGCCGATTTTAGTCCCAGTTTTGCGCAGACTCTCTCCTCAACCTCAGGCGAAAGAAGCGCAAACGCACCGACCGCCCCGCTGATCTTGCCTACGGCGATAATTTCTTTCGCTTTCAGCAACCGCTCCTTGTTGCGCAGCGTTTCCGAGTACCATAACGCCCAGACAAGCCCGAACGCTGTCGGTTCGGCATGAATGCCATGCGTGCGGCCGATCTGCGGCGTGTCTTTGAACTCAAACGCGCGGCGTTTCAATACCGCCAGCAGCGCATCCGTCTTTGCCAGCAGCACGTCGCACGATTCTTTCAGCAGCAATGCATTCGCCGTATCGACAACATCGCTCGAAGTCAGGCCATAATGAACAAAACGTGCTGCATCACCGATGTTTTCAGCCAGATTCGTCGTAAAGGCAATCAAGTCGTGATCTGTCATCTTTTCGATCTCGGCGATCCGCTCGACAGTGAACGCGGCCTTTGCCTTGATCTCCGCCAATGCTTCGAGAGGGATCGTGCCCATCTCGGCATGAACCTCGCAAACGCGTAACTCGACATCGAGCCATTTCTGAAACTTGTTCTCCAGCGACCAGATGCCGCCCATCTCGGGCAATGTGTATCGTTCGATCATTTACGTTGATAGTCTAGATTAGCGGCTATCAAAAGAAAAGTGCGGCAAATCGAGCCTTTAGCATCGAACGACTTTTTTTGCCAATTGCTTCGTCGCCACCGGGCTCGCCACTCCATCAATAATTGAAATTTCATTCAAAACAAATTAAACTTTTGAAACTAAAGCCACGCTTTTTCGTGAAGACAAGCGGATGGGTGTGAAAAGCATTTTTATGAATAATCTAAGACATCATTTGAAGGATCAACGCGGATTTAACCTTATCGAATTGATGATCGTGATCGCGATCATCGGATTGCTGATCGGCGTCGGCACGATTGCCTGGACTTCCGTCATTAAAGCGGGAAATGAAACAGCCGCCGCGCAATCGGTCGACAATATCCGCAAATTTGAGGCCCAATACGCATCGCGAAATCATGGGAGCTTTGCAACATTTGACGAGTTGATAGCTAAAGTAAGTCTCGATGAAAAGTACAAGGGCGAGCGGCCGGTAGTCAACGGATATATCTTTACCTTGACGGTCGTGCCGGCTTCGGCCAGCACGCCGTCGTCATATTCCATAACGGCGGACCCGCAGGTGGCCGAGGGGGTGACCGCGACCGGAACGCGGCATTATTACACGGATTCTGCACTTAGCACTATCAAGGCAACCGACGAAAACCGGCCGTCAAAGGTAGACGATCCGGCGATCTAAATAAGAAAACAGCCGTCTTAGCTCAGTGGTAGAGCACTCGCTTCACACGCGATAGGCCACAAGTTCAAATCTTGTAGACGGCACCAGTGTGAATAATTGGAGGCGTGAATGGGCGCCTCTTTTTTAATGTCCGACGGGCGGCAAGTTTGCCTGCTTTAGTTTTGCATTGAGCGCCGGCAAATCCGTCGCCTTGATCGCGGCCCAATCTTTCTCGGCCCTTGTTAACGCGGTCTGAAGATCGACGGCCGCCGAATCCATTTGCGATGTGGGGGCAGCATCCGGTTCCTGGAGTATATCGAGCAAACCAGTGAATGCATCGCTCAATCGTCCGAGTGGCAATTCGGCCACCGCCGTGGTCGTGTCCGGCTTTCGACCCGCACCGTTCAGCATTTGGTCGAGCTTTTGTTCGAGAGCCTCGATGTCCTTTGCGATAGCTACGTCCTTGCCTGCCTTTTCCCGGACGATTTTTAACTGATCGGTGAGCTTTTTGACCTCATCCAATACTTCTCGCGACCGGCGGATACGCACATAAGCTCCTATCGAGGTGTAATACTGTCGCTCAAGGTCGTTTACCGACGTCGTTATACGCGGATCGATCCGGACGGCCAATGGCTGGGTAAACGTGTGTCGGTTGACCGTGAGTTTGAGCATGTATTTGCCGGGCAAGACCGCCGGGCCGAGCGGAATGTAAGGAGTGTTTTTATAAATCGCCGAGATTGGCAGATCATAGCCGTCAGATGGCGGATTTGCATACATCAGATCCCAGACAAATCTCTGCATCCCGGCCTCGTTTTTGACAATTTGCGGCGGGCGTATCCAATATGACGGGAACCGGAGCGTGTTTACATCAACCGCCAGCGGTTTGTCATCGCTCGCAAACCGCCGGACAAGCATTCCAACGGAATCATATATTTCAAGCACGACTGGCGACCGCGACGGCTCTCGCAGATAGTAATTTATCACCGCACCGTCGGGCGGATTCTGTCCGGCGGGTTCCTCTGGCGGGAACGGCGTGTCGGTGTGGACGCTGCGTTTGACGCGAGTTGCCAGTTGAGGCGCAAAAAGCACAGCGTCCGCCGCTTTTGTATTCGCATCAACCTGTCTGAGCGGCGTGATGTCGTCGAGTATCCAAAATGAACGGCCGTGCGTGCCGACAACGAGGTCGTCATTGTGGACGACAAGATCGCGAATCGAGGTCGCGGGCATATTGAGACGCAGCGGCTGCCAGTTTTCGCCGTCGTCGGTTGAGAAATAAACGGCCTGCTCGGTGCCGCAAAACAGCAAGCCCTTACGCTCAGGGTCTTCGCGAACCGAGTTGACTATACCGCCATTTGGCAGTCCATTTACGATCTCCTTCCAAGTCTTGCCCCCGTCATGCGTGCGCAGAATATGTGGCCGCAAATCGTCGAGCCGAATGGTATTGATCGCCGCGTATGCCGTATTCGCATCAAAGCGTCCGGCGTCGATCAGCGATACCTTTGCCCACGATTTTAGCTCCGGCGGCGTAACGTTTTGCCACGATTTGCCGCCGTCGCGGGTGATATGTATCAGCCCGTCATCGGTTCCTGCCCAGATCGTATTCACATCCTTGTAAGATGGCGCGACCGTGTAAATGACGCCCCGGCGCGGCATCGTCTCCATCTCTTTCGTGGCGTAAATACCTATATTTGCGGGTATGTCCCATTTTTCGCGTGACAAATCAGGGCTGATAACATCCCAATTTTGCCCGCCTGTCGTCGTTTTGAAAAGCACGTTTCCGGCAAAATAAAGAATATGCGGATCGACCGGCGAAAATATCACCGGAGCGGTGCGCAAAAAGCGATATTTACCCGTGCGGACGGCCTCGGGCATTATATTTTGCACTTGTCCGGTGCGTTTGTCGAATCGCGTCAGTTTGCCGCC
Organism: Pyrinomonadales bacterium; assembly: GCA_038226395.1. Lineage (GTDB taxonomy): Bacteria > Acidobacteriota > Blastocatellia > Pyrinomonadales > Pyrinomonadaceae > OLB17. Next base: position 10,827 of record JBBRQM010000006.1, read on the forward strand.
ATAGATAAAGTTGGGATTGAGCGGATCGGGAGCGGCGTAGCCGTATTCCTCGAGGCCGATGGTCCGCCAATCACGGGCAATGATCGCGCCTGTATCGCCGCGCGAGGCAACGCCGGCCGAGCCGCTTTCCTGCTGTCCGCCGTAAACCCAGTACGGATATTGGTTATCGGTACTGACGTGATAAAACTGCGCGGTCGGCTGGTTATACCAACTCGACCAGGTTTCGCCGCCGTTGACGGTGATCGTCGCCCCCTGATCGCTGGCGACCAGTAATATCTCTGGATGCTCGGGATTGATCCAGAAACGGTGATAATCGTCCCCGCCCGGAGCGCCCTTAAAGCCGGCAAATGTCTTGCCGCCGTCGGTCGATTTGTATGTCGAGGTGTTTGCAATAAAGATGGTATTCGGGTCTTGCGGATGGACGGTAACCTCTGCAAAATCGCTGCCGCGGCCCCAAACCCGGGGATCAGAATTTACCAGATGCCACGATTCACCGGCGTCATTGGATGCATATATGCCGCCAAACTTCGCACTCGCATCGACAGTCGCGAATAGACGATTTGGGTCGCTCCGCGAGATCGCGAGCCCGATGCGCCCTAGGCCCTGTTCGATCGTCGGTAGGCCGCTTGTCAATTGTTTCCATGTATTTCCGCCGTCCGTCGATTTGAAAAGGCCGCTTTCCTTGCCCTGCCAAGCTCCGTTTTCCCATGGCCCTTGACGACCGGCCCACATATCCGCATAAATTATGTTTGAGTTTTTTGGATCAAACGCGACCTGTATCGCGCCCGTATTTTCATCCTTATAAAGCACCCTTTCAAATGTCTTGCCGCCATTGGTCGAACGGTAAACGCCGCGTTCCACGTTAGGCCCATATGGATGCCCAAGCACCGCGACGAAGAGCCGATTTTCATTATTCGGGTCAACCGTTATCGAGCCGATCTGTTGACCGTCACGCAGTCCCAAATGCGTCCATGTTTTGCCGCCGTCACCAGAGCGGTACATACCATCGCCGGTCGAGAGATCGGGCCGCTGGATGCCCTCGCCGCTGCCTACATAGATCACGTCTGGATTTGACGGTGCGACCTCAATGTCGCCGATTGATCCCGTCGATTGGTCGTCGAATATTGGTTTCCAAGTGCGACCGGCGTCCGTTGTTTTCCAGACACCGCCATTATTGACGCCGATGTAAAATACATTGGGCTGCGACGCAACGCCCGAGGCCCCCACAGTTCGCCCACCGCGAAATGGCCCGATATTGCGCCAACGCATACTCTGATATAGTGACGGATCGACCTTTTGAGCAGTCAACGGCAGATTAAACGAGAAGACAAACGCGGCGATGAACACCGAACAGAAAAGATTTCGCATGAGCGAGATGGTAGAGTTATGCATTGCTTTTCTCCTGAATCTGATAATAAAGGAGATTAGCAGAAAAATGCGCTCAGACGTTAGTGCGTTGGTGCATGACGCGAAAAAAAGCAGCTCCACGATGAAGCTGCCCTTTGTCCAAATAATCTATGTTTTCAGGCCATATAGCCTGTGTCATTTTTCCAAATCACCACAAAGGCATTGCCACCCGGTTTCTTTGGCGGTTTTGGCGGCGCCGGATCGATACGCGGCGCCGGATTCTTTGGCGGCGGTTTTTTATCGCCGTCTTTTTGCGCCGAAACGCCGAGCGAAAGGCCGACCACCATCGCAAACGTAAATAATATGTTCTGTAAAACTTTCATCACTTTGATCTTTCCTCTTTCGTTAAATTCACGCCCCACGGGGAAAGAGGGAAAGTCGCGTCCGCATTTGTTATAGGCAATCTTGGTGCCACAACAGTTTATATGACGCATTTGACCGTTTATTGGTTGGAAAACATATCTCTCTGTTCGCCAAAAACTTACAAAACTTTACGTTTTCCGTTAAGTTTATACGAAATCGTGAATTCGATTGCGGCCGTCGGGTAAATTTCGCAATAAATGCGATAATTCCGTCATGGCTGAAAAAACAAATTCAACCGAAATATTCCGGGCGATCATCGTAGTCTTCGCCACGATGGCCATGATCGTTTTCAACGCTCTGGCCTCCGCGGGCTGGGTTAACCATATCACGCCCGACGCTGTTTCGGCCAAATATCCGACAGTGGTCACGCCGGCAGGATATGCGTTCACGATCTGGAGCCTGATCTATGTCGGCATGATCGCATTTAGCATTTATCAAACTCTGCCATCAAAATTAGATAAATTTCGCGCCGTCCGCACGTTATATGTACTTAGCTGTGTGTTCAACTGCGCCTGGATATATTTTTGGCATCGCGATTCTATCGGCATCTGTCTGGTAACTATACTCGCGTTGCTCGGCACGTTATTGATCATAAATGTAAAACTGAAAAACCCCGAGTCCTTTGGCGAATCACTGTTTACCAACATCCCGTTCGGCATATATTTTGGCTGGGTGACAGCCGCTGCATTAATTAATTTCGCGGTCTGGCTGTCATATGTCGACGTGAAAATGTCGGATACGGCGTGGAGCGTTTTGGGTGTGGCGCTCATCTTTGCGACGGCCGGATTTGCGATCATCGTCCGTTGGCGACTGAAGAATTATCTGTATCCGCTCGCCATCGCTTGGGCTCTGACGGCAATCGCGGTCAAGCAAGGCGGGCATACGGCAATAGTTATGGCGGCTGCGTTTGGCGTTGTGACATGCATGGTCACAGCGGGCAGTTTTGTAGTTGATCTAAAGGATTCGACCAGTGAATAACGGCAAGATCTGCGTTTCCGTGTGTGCTGAAACGGCGGATGAAATAATTGCAAACATCCGACGTGCGGAGGAATTCGCCGATTGTGTAGAGGTGCGTTTTGACTGCCTGAACCCAAAAGAGATCGACATTTTACTATTGCAAATCTCAAATTTGAAATTTGCAAAACTGTTGCTTGCGACATTTCGTTCGCCCAATGAAGGCGGCAAATCCACAATGACTTTCGAAGAAAGAGTAGAATTTTGGCAAAAAGAGCATGATGGATTTTGGGCGGAGGATATTGAAGAAGATGTTCTGGGGATCGCAAAAAACATTAATAAAAAGGTCGTCTCATTTCATGATTTTAATTGTATTCCTGACAAATTGGATGATATTTATAAGCGATTATCATCTTCCGGTTCGGATATTGTAAAGATCGCGGTTCAGATCGATGACATAACAGATACAATATCGGTCTTGAAACTCATACAACTAGCAAAAATCGACAACCAGAAGATTATCCCGATCGCGATGGGCGAGGCCGGCAAATGGACGCGTATTTTAGGTCTTGCGCACGGTGCTTTTATGACCTATGCCGCGCTCGATGCGGGCATGGAAACCGCCGACGGACAGATCACGGCAAAGGATATGATAGAGATCTACCGCGTCAGGGAACTTGATCTTAAGACAAAGGTTTACGGCGTGATAGGCGATCCTGTTTCAGGATCGCTATCGCCATATATGCATAATCCGGCTTTTGTGGCCGTCGGTATCAATGCCGTTTTTGTGCCGCTGCTCGTCGAGGACCTCGACGAATTTATGCGGCGAATGGTCAAGGAAGAAACGTGGGAGGTCGATCTGAATTTTGCCGGGTTTTCTGTCACAATGCCTCATAAACAGGCGATAATGAAATATCTCGACGAGATTGATCCTGTCGCCGAAAAGATTGGAGCAGTAAATACAGTCAAGATCGAGGACGGCAAATTAACCGGCTATAACACCGACGCGTACGGCTTTATCACGCCGCTGAAAGAAAAATTTGGTGATTTGCGCGATGCGAGTGTTGCCGTTTTTGGGGCAGGAGGTGCGGCGAGAGCTTGCGTTTATGCGTTGAAACAGGAAGGTGCGGACGTGACGGTTTTTGCCCGGGATGAGCACAAAACGAAAGCTTTTGCTGACGAATTCGGTGTGTGTTTATCTACAATTTCAAAGGTCAAAGATCAAAGATCAAAGGTCAATCTGTCGAATTTCGATATTCTTGTTAATGCCACTCCGCTCGGTATGAAAGGTCCGCTCGAAAATGAATCTTTATTTACGGCCGAGCAGCTAAAGGGTGTAAAATTCGTCTATGATCTGGTTATGCGATTGGGTGATTCGCCCATTATTCTCGAGGCCAAAAAGGCAGGTGTTGCAGCGATCGGTGGCCTCGAAATGCTGATCGGGCAGGGTGTCAGACAGTTTGAGATATGGACTGGCCGTGAAGCTCCGATCGAGGTAATGAGGAGATCCGTAATTGCCAGAATTGAGAGATAAACCCTATGAAGATCGAATGATTAGTGACGAACAACGCAAACTGGGCTTAAAGAATAGAAGTCTTTACGCAAAACATTCCCGAATTGCAAAGTTATCAAATATACAAAAATCTGGCCTGGCTGAATGATTTGCCTGCTGATGATGCCGAATCGGCATTCTTGGATTGCTGCGGTTCGCGCTCGTGGGCGCGGACGATGGCCGCAGCGCGGCCATTCCCTACGCTGGAAAATTTTTATCGACATGCCGACGACATCTGGTTCTCGCTCTCGCCGGGCGATCATTTAGAGGCATTTGCGGCCCACCCTAAGATCGGCTCGCACAAGGCCGCCCCAGTGCAAAATAAACAAGCTGCCGAGTGGTCTAGCAGTGAACAATCTGGCGTCGAAATAGCTGCCGATAAAGTATTAAGCGAACTCGTCGACGCCAATCGCTTGTATGAAACGAGGTTCGGGTTTATATTTATTGTTTGTGCGACGGGCAAGTCGGCGGATGAGATGTTGGCGATCTGCCGGGCACGACTGGGCAACTCTCTCGAAACCGAGCTTCATATCGCCGCCGAAGAGCAGCGAAAGATCACCGAGATCAGGCTAAACAAACTTTTAGAAAAATGAGCGCAATCACGACACATATCCTAGACACCACTACGGGAAAACCGGGTGCTGGAATTCTGGTAATACTCGAACGCAAAACACATTCGTCCGGCTGGCAGGCGATTGGCGAGGGCATCACCGATATTGACGGACGGATCAATGATCTCATTGGTGCGAACGAGGCATTTTTGCCCGGCCATTACAGGCTTTTGTTTGAGACTGGAACATACTTTTTGATGAAAGATGTCGATTGTTTTTTCCCGCAGGTGGTCGTCGCGTTCGTCGTTAAGGACGCGGCCCAGCATTCTCATGTGCCGCTTTTGTTGAGCCCGTTTGGCTACTCGACGTACCGCGGAAGCTAAAAGAAATTTTCACTGTGGAGCCGATGAGACACAGAGGAAATTAAACATGATGAACAGGAAGTTCAGAATGACTGAATATGCTAGATATGAGCTAAGTTTCTACTGTCATTTTTATCCTGTCTATCCTGTAAGAATTCTTTCTCGGCGACATTGCGTCTCTGCGGTTTAGTTTTATGTCAGTCAAGATTCTGCACGACAATTATGGTAAATCGCGTGTTCGACTGCTCAAGGTCGCGCGAAACGGCGCACGCCACGAACTGCAAAATCTCACACTCGCTATAGCTCTCGAAGGCGATTTTGATGCCATCCACACTGACGGTGACAACACCCTCTGCCTGCCGACCGACACGATGAAAAACACGGTCTATGTCCTCGCCGGACAGACGCAAGAGATCGAGGTGCCCGAGGTTTTTGGGCAGCGGCTGGCGGAGCATTTTCTCGCTAATAACCAACAGATTTCACGCGTCATCATCGACATCTTTCAAACCAGTTGGAAGCGGATGAAGTTTGACGGCGAGGAGCACGATCATTCGTTCGTCAAAGGCAACGGCGAAAAACGCACGGCAAAGATCACCGCAAAGCGCGACAACGTAACGGTCGAATCCGGCGTCGAAGATCTGATCGTGTTAAAGACGACCGACTCGGGTTTTGTCGGCTTTATCAAAGACGAATATACGACATTGCCCGAGGTGACCGACCGTATTTTTTCAACTGCGATCAAGGCGATGTGGAGATATTCTAAACCAGAAGATGCAACAGACGACGCATTCCAAGTGATCAGGCAGACGCTTCTCAAGGTCTTTGCCGGTCACGACAGCCTCTCTGTCCAACACACGCTCTATGCCATCGGTGAGGCCATTTTGGGCGACTTTCCCGAGGTCGATGAGATCGCATTTTCACTGCCAAATATCCATTGTCTGCCGGTTGATATGACAAAGTTTGGCCAGACAAACGACAACCGTATCTTCGTACCGACCGACGAGCCGCACGGCCTGATCGAGGCGCGGCTGACACGATAAAATGAACACGACACTTTCTCAAGAATCATTTGACAAAATCGCCGACCGGCTTCACTCATCTATGGCGGGGTTTGCAAAGCGTTATCCGGGCGAATCGGGTTGTCGGCAGCCGGTGCATACGGTTTATGGTGGCGCGCATTTGTTCAAATCGGACACGGCGGTGCGGCTTGGACAGCTCGCGGTCCGCTCGTTTGAGACATTTGCACCTGATGCGGCGACGTTTGCCGCCGCTCTCGACCTGCCGCCGAAATTGGCGGACACGATTTACGAACGGGTTGGCGAAAAGATTGCGCGTGAGGCGGTTGAGGATTTTCGGATTGATTTTGAGGATGGCTACGGCACGCGGCCGGACGCCGAGGAGGACGGCCACGCTGTCGCGGCGGCTGAAGAAGTTGCAAAAGGCATGGCCGCCGGGACGCTTTCGCCGTTTATCGGCATCCGCATCAAGACATTTAGCGAGGAACTTCATGCACGCAGCATAAACACGCTTGACCTGTTTCTGACGACGCTTGTCGCGGCTTCGGGCGGTAAGATGCCGAACAATTTTGTCGTCACTTTGCCAAAGATCGTCACGCCTGAGCAAGTCACCGCGCTTGCCGATATTTTTGACGAGATCGAGCCAAAACTCGGTCTCATGCCCGACGAGTTAAAGATGGAAATGATGATCGAAACTACGCAATCGATCATCGCCGCCGACGGCGAGATCGCGATGCCGCGTCTGCTCGAAGCCGCTCGAGGCCGCTGCACCGCCGCTCATTTTGGCACTTATGATTACACGGCGAGCTGCTCGATTACGGCAGCTTATCAGGACATGCTCCATCCGGCGTGCGATTTTGCGCGTGCGATGATGCAGGTCTCGTTTGGCGGAACTGGGGTGTGGCTGTCGGACGGAGCGACCAATATAATGCCGATCGCGCCGCATCGGGGCGCAAATTTGACAGCGGATCAAACAGCCGAGAATCTGGCCGTTGTCCACCGGGCTTGGAAATTGCATTACAACCACTGTAGGCATTCGCTCATCAATGCTTTTTATCAGGGCTGGGATCTACACCCGGCGCAATTGCCGACGCGATATGCAGCTGTCTTTACTTTTTTTCTTGAGGGTCTCGATGCGGCATCCGAACGCCTGCGAAATTTTGTCGAAAAAGCGGCACAGGCGACGCTTGTCGGCGATGTTTTTGATGACGCCGCGACTGGCCAGGGTCTGCTCAACTATTTCCTGCGGGCAATCAACTGCGGCGCCGTTACCGAGCAGGAAGCCCTCGACCTTACAAGCCTCACGCTCGATGAGCTCCGCTCCGGCTCATTTGTCAAAATCCTCAAAAACCGGCAAGGTTGACGGTTGGTTGAAATGCGAAATATATCGTTGTAGATAAAAATCGGTTTATGAAATTTGCACTTTTTCTCTTCATTTTATTACATGCCGCATCTGTCTCGGTGTGGGCTCAACAGATTTCGACTCCGAATTTCCGCGTGGTCGTAGAAAAGCGTCTGAAGCATAAATATAAAACCGACCTGGCAAAAGTATGCGCGATCGATTCCGACGTGGTCGCGGAGCGTGTTTTCCGTGATTACGGAGCGATATTCGTTTCGAACGGCAGCAGTCGCATTCCGAATTGTCTTCTGGATGACGATGCGGACGTTCAAGCTTTTCAATTGAGCGCGGAGCACGAAACGACCACGGTCGGCGGCGTCCCGGTGACGCTACAAACGGCCGCGATGAAGGCATTTCTCGAAGCGCGGGCTGAGGCATTGAAAAAAGGACTTGCGATCACGCCACGCGGGGGCTCCGAGGCGTCCACGCGTTCGTATTCGAAAACGGTGGATCTTTGGAGGTCGCGATTTTTGCCGGGATTGACCTACTGGACCGCAAAGAAGCGGATCAAAAGTACGGAAGCTGCCGCAGCAAGGCAGGCTCCGATCCTAGAACAGGTCGCGATGGTTTTGGAATGGGAGAAAAAAGGAATATTTTTTAGCACGGACAAATCAAAATCGATACTTTATTCGGTGGCTCTGCCCGGTGCTTCTCAGCATTGTTTTATGCTCGCCCTCGACGTCGAGCAATTTGCCAACAGCAGCGTCCGACGGATACTTGCCGCGCACGGATGGTTTCAGACGGTAAAGAGCGATCTACCCCACTTTACCTATCTAGGCGTGACAGAATCCGAACTGCCGTCTCTTGGCCTGACGCCCGTTACCATTGACAGTCAGAAGTTTTGGATCCCGAATATGTGACCTGCCGTAAATTTCAGGCGTTGATTTAAGAATGATGAGGGTGAGATCAAAAAATGATGTCAAAACCGCCGGAGAAATAACGGCGGTAATTATTTAGAAATGTGCCAAATTGCGGGTCGCCCAGGTTGTTTCTCACGTTTCGCGGGTTAAAATGATTGGTCAGATTAAATCCTTTTAAGGACAGCCGCACCGCATATTTTTTTGTTACCTGAAAGTCCTTGGCGATCTCGGCATCAAGCGAGAAAAATGCCGGGAATCTCGTCGCCGACGAATTGCGAAGACCGACAAAGTTTTGCGCCTCGTTAAGGACAGAATAGGGAAATCCGCTGCGCCATTCCAGAATGGGCGAGAGCGTGATCTTGTGCGGCAGGTTAAAAGTTCCCCAAGCCAGCAAACGGTTTGGAACGTCGGTTGGCAGATTTGAATACTGATTCTGACGAATCAACGGCTCGCCAAAATATCCAAAGTAAGTATTAAAATCGTTCAGATCACCACGCGCCTTTGAGCGGACATACGAGATAAAGACCGGTTGACTCTTTGGCAGCGTAAGTTTGGCAGTCAATTCAAATGCATCATAGGTCGCCTGGCCCGACGGTGTCAGGACAATCGCCTTTCGCCCAAAAAAGTCAGTCTGTGGCTGAACAATATAAATGTGATTGGTGGAGCTACGCGTAAAGTCGGCCCGCAGGCTCAGATACGAAGTAATTATCTGATCTATCTGAATGTTCAAATTCAGATTCTGGGGCACAAAACCAACCCGTGTTCTAGCAGTGCGAAAGTCAAGCGGAATAAGCGTCGCATCGTCGACCAAAACGTTTTCATACCGAGTTTCGTCCAGCAAAGTGATGCCGTCCACGCCGTACGTGCTTACAGTGCGTTGAGGATATCTGTTAAAGGCCCGAATATTCAACGGCACCTTGTCATAAAAAAATCCAAAGCCGCCTCGTATCAGTGTTTTGTCACCAGTAAATGGCGACCATGCAAAACCCGCCCGGGGCGAGAAAGTTCGTTCGTGGGCAATTCTTTGATCCTCAAATCTGGCACCGATGTCAATACTCAAATTTGGCCGCAGGAGCCAGCGATCCTGAACAAACCCAGTATATGTATGATTGAACGGAGAAAATCTCACGCTTGGGTCGGTTGTCACCTTTTCGGCCAAAGTGCCATTGGCGCGAAATACATTTACCGGTCGTGCCTGATAATTTATCCTGGCCTTTACGTTTGTAAAATTAAATCCAAATTTGATGTTATGTGTGCCATAGAAAATTTTTCGCGGGCTCAGACTAAATACCTCAAACAATTCCAAACGAGTTGCGTAACGTTTACGGCTGGCAAAAAAGTTGCCAAATTCGCCGGTCGGTGTCAGATTCTGATCGGCCGTTCCTTGTCCCCATACCCTGGCGTCAAAGTATTTATATGAGGCGGAGCTTTGCAGCAGTGAACCGCCCAGAAAAGCGTAATTGTCACGAACCGTGACAACTCCATCTCTTTGCTTATAATTTGGCGTGACCGAACGCGGGCGGAAAAAATCGAGCCCGACAAAGCTGTCCCGCTCGGGGAAATAGCCGAGAGTGACGGCTGCCGTATGCCTTTCGCTAATATGTAAATCGAACTGTGTAAAACCGCTTTGCGTTTCCGAGATCGTCTCATTATTTGGAAATACGAGTCCGCGAACAGGTGTTTTTGAGATGCTGTATCCTAAAGACGTCGAAATATACAGCTTTTTCTTAATGATTGGGCCGTTAAAATTGAGATGCGGCGAATCGTCCGCGATGCCGACGATATGACCCTCGACAAAGCGAAGATCGGGCAAAAAATCGTTGATCTCAAAATGCCATTTTTCACCGCCGCGCTTTGTCTCGATTTCGGTCACCCCGCCGGTAAATTGTCCATATTCGGCTGAGTACGGGTGACGGAAAACCTGCACTGATTCGACCGCGTCGACAGGCAAATTTAGCCGAAAATTGCCGCTGGTCGGGTCAGCCACGTTCAAACCATTGACCCTAAAACTGCTTTGCTGTTCCGTAGCTCCATTGATGCTGATCTCGCCAGTTGACGTGCGAATCACGCCGGGTACAAGCGGTATCGCCTGATCAACACGCTTGGAGGCAAGCGGCAAACGCGCGATAGCCTGGCCCTGGATATTGGCAGATGGCAATGTCGCTCCGGATTCGACAGTGTTTACGCGATCCGATTCGCTTTCGACCGAGACCTCGACCGACAAGGATCCAATGGTTAGATTTACAGTGATCTCTGACGTCGTGCCGTCAAAAAAACCGATTGCGGATTGCTCATATTTCTTAAAACCGTCCTTCTCGATCCGCAAATCATAGCTCCCCGTCGGAATGTCCGTAAAAATCGCAATGCCATCGGGGCCGGTCTGAACCTCGGTGAGGGGTTTTGTGTTTTTTAACAAGACGCATTTTGCATCGGGAACTGCACCGCCCTTTTCATCAGTTACCGTCAGGCGCAAGTGGTTAGCGACAGCCGCTTGCCCTAAAACTGCGGACGCCATAGCGATCAACACCACCAGGATCGCAACCGGAATTTTTAATCGACCTTCCATAACGCTTTTTTCAAAGAAGATCCGTTTCCATTAACGTGGCCGTTTATTTTACTTGTGCCTTTAAGTATATGCGCTTCCGGGATATTATCAAAAGGGGGTGCGTCGAGAGCGACGATCCGTCTCAACTTGCGCGTCCGTCTAAGATTGCCGTCCGGAACGGGTACGATTCTCAGATCAAACATTTTCATATCCAGATTTTTCCAAAAATCGGGAAATCGGGTTTGCAGATTGCGTCTGACCTTATCTCCGATCGCGTCCGGTGAATATCCGTTTCTTATAAAGTCTGTTTCCACCCTTAATTCCACCACATCGATCAAATTTTCGTGCCAGACACGGGCTTGCCACTCGTCACTCGCGTGAGGCACGTCCCGCAAAATTTCGGCAAATACCCACGGGCTGATATTGCCCATTCCGCAAACTATCATCTCATCGACACGGCCTTTTATCTTGGCTATCCGGCGGGCAAAAAGGCCACATTCACAGGGCTCGTCGACCAGCCGCGTGACATCAGTCGAGCGATAACGGATGAGCGGCATTACCTCGCGGGTAAGCGTCGTATAAACCAACTCACCCTCGCCGTCATCGTCGGTATCTGCGGTTTCAAAGAAAAAATTGAAATCATTGCGGTGATAACCCTGCTGCATGGAACATTCGACGCCGATTACGCCAAACGACTCGGTCTGTCCATAATTCAGAAAAAAGCGAGCATCCCAGATCCTTTCGACTTCGCGTCGCGTCGTTTCGTTGAGATTTTCGCCGCCGGCAAACAAAAATTTCATCGGCCATGTCCCGCGTTTCTTTGCGATCTCGGAAAATCTGGCGATCCACGACGGCTCGCCAAAGATGACGTTTGGTCGGTAGCGCAGAGCTCTTTCGTAAAATTCCTCGGGCGGTATCTTGCCTGCCTCGGCGTGAAAACATCCCAGATATTGAAATGCCGTTCGCACGACCGCCGGCGAAACCCAAAATGATACGTCAAACGCGCTCAAGACCACATCTTCACGCCGCAACCCGATTTGATAAAGTCCGAGAGCGCTCGTTCGTCCCATCTCGTCTAATTCTCTATTCGAGAAAAAGACACGTTTGGTTTCACACCCGGTCGTCCCGGTCGTCTCAAATGCAGTGTCGGCGCGCCCAGTCAAAAATGCTTCAGCCCCGTATTTATGCAGATCGTCACCGGTGGTGTAAAAATCGCCGAGGTCGGCCGGGTGTTTTATTTTGCGAATATCGATCCCGCGTTTTGCAAACTGCTCCGCATAAAACGGCGCACATGCGGCCAATTTCAGGGTGTGTCGAAATCGCATTCGCTGCAAACGCTCAAATATGGGCTGCGGTATCATCGACAAAAACCCGATGGCGTATTTCGGATCCGTGCGCAAAGCGATCTTTTCAAATTGTTCTGTGATGCGTGACAACATTTCAGTTAACTTTCTTATTTATTAATTTCGGGTCAGGGCTTGTAATGCTGAACGTGATCCTGTAGCTCCAATGCCCTATCCCTGTATGCCTTCATCAACAATATGATCCTCACCGAAATATAACCGGTGCCGCGTTTGCTGCCATACATCGTCATTATGACCGCAGATTCACCCATCTGATACTGCTTCCATGCTGTCTGGCTCTTTCTCAGGGCAGGTCTGCCGCTGGCCGGTAACAGTTTCAAAAGCTCTGCATAGGATGTTTTTACAACCGCTTGCCAGGATTCCGACGCGGTGGAGTAGCATTTGGCACGGGGCATCGTTCCATGATTTGTCTCCAGGCATTTGTCCATCACCACATCGATCGGATTTTTTGGCTCGGTTTCATTCTTTTCATCCTGTCCATAGACCGTGGCCGCCGCGATCAGGATCGCGAGTATAATAAATAGATGTTTTTGCAGCATTTAACGATGCACCTCTAAATCAAAATTGCGGATGATCAAACCCTGTCGGGGGCGCAGCGTTTGAATAGCATTTCAAACATTTCCATCGACAGATCGATCTCTTCGTTTGTAATATCAAAAGCGGGAGCGAGCGTAAAGACATTTTTGTAATATCCGCCGACATCGAGCACGAGTCCCATTTTCTTGCCCTTTACATTCAGGTCGCCCTTAATCCCCTCGGCAAAGATCGCATCGCACAGCTCCTTATCCGGCGTAATGCCGTCAGATTGACATATCTCCATCCGAAGGGCCATTCCCATGCCGTCGGTGTCGCCGATGATCTTAGGGTAACGACGCTGTAAGTCGCGTATTTGTTCGAGAAAATAGGCACCCTTTTCCCGAGTGATCTTTTCGTAATCGATCTCCTCGGTCATGCGGATCAACTCAAGTGCGACGGCCGTCCCCAGTGTGTTTGAGGAAAACGTCGAATGTGTCGATCCGGGCGGAAATTTCTTCGGCGAGATCAGTTCCTCACGAGCCCAGATGCCCGAAAGTGGATTGAGCCCGTTGGTCAGAGCTTTACCAAAAACAATGATGTCGGGCGTTACATTAAAATTCTCAATCGCCCAAAATTTCCCGGCGCGGTAAAAACCCATCTGAATCTCGTCGTCCACAAGCAATATCTTGCGTTCGTCGAGGATCTTTTTTAGTTTTTCAAAGTAGCCTACCGGCGGAATCACATAGCCGCCAGTACCTTGAATGGCCTCGACATAAAATGCCGCAAACTCAGCCTCGCCGGCTTTTGCATCCCAAAACGAGTTGTACTCGGTGTCAAAATTTTTGGCAAACTGGTCAACGCAATATAGTTCGCAGGAATCCCGCGTTTTGCCGTAAGGACAGCGAAAACAATACGGAAACGGAACAAAATGCGCCCGGTCCGAAAAATGTCCGTAACGGCGGCGGTAACGGTAGCTCGACGTGATCGCCGTCGCCCCGAGCGTCCGGCCGTGATAGCCGCCCATAAATGCAAACATCAACGACTTGCCAGTTTCGTTACGCACCAGCTTGAGGCTGTCCTCGACCGCCTGCGACCCGCCGACGTTGAAATGAACCCGGCCTTTAACGCCAAATTTCGATTCATTGAGCTTTCCGATCGCCGCCGCAAGCTGCACTTTTTCGATATGTAGATACTGGCTGGCAAGCTGTGGCAATGTATCGATCTGGTTATGGAGCGCGTTGTTTAGCCGCTCATTGCCATAACCAAAGCTCGCCGCCGAGTACCACATCTGCAAGTCGAGATAAGGTATGCCTTCGCGATCAAACAAATAGCTCCCCTCGGCCCGTTCAAAAAACTTTGGCGGATCGAGATAGTGGACGGTATCGCCGAATGAACAGTATTTTTTCTCCAATTCCAGCAGCTCGGCCTCTGATTGGCGGGGGCCGATCTGGTGCAGTTTCTGTGTAGAAGTTTGGTTAGTCGTCATAAAAACTATTAAATTTAGGTGTCAGTCTAGGCAGCCTTACGCCATTTGTTGACGCGTCTCGCCGATGATGCCAGAACGAACGACTCATATGCTTCATCGAGGCGTGCGGCTACCTGTTGCAGATTCGTGTATTCGGTAATAGGCACATTATTGAGCCGGCAGTAATTTTTTAATTTATCCTTTGCAAATACGATATCTGCCGCGATTGCCGCATACCGATCTGACAAGCCGTCACCGATAAAAACGGCCGGCGCGACATCGGGGTTTGTAACCTGCATAATGCGTGGTTTGCATGTAGCGCACCCTTCTTCACAAGCTTTCCGGAAAAAGGGAAATCTCGGACGCCATCGATTGTTGGCTACGGGAATCAGAATATTTGCATAAATGCTGACATTGTCCAACAGACTCTGGTCAGGGACATAACGTTCGATCATACGCTCGATATAATAATCGAAACCGTCACTGACGATGCGCACCGGCACGTCAATGTCCTTGCAAAATGCAAGCAATGATATAAATCCTTCGTCGAGATTAAGCCCATCGATAAATTCGTTGAGTTCGCCGGGGGACACGCGAACTAGAGCTAACTGTCTTCGCAGGCATTCGCGCGATCCGATCAGACCGCTCGTCCATTCCTTTTCGATCTCAATCCATTTTTCGTCGGCAAATTCTTTTAGGATCTCGTCGATCACGTCGCGTTTTGAGATCGTGCCGTCAAAATCAATATAGAGCAGGGGCGGCCCCCATTCCTCAAAAAGCTCGGTCAGGTAAGAGTTAGGATTCATATAGTTTCGAGTGTCGATCGTAAGAACAAATAATTTATTAAGCCGTCACAGTTGAGCCCCCGGTCTCGAGACACATTTGGCTCAGCGGCGCGATATTCAGACCTTTTGCCCACAATCCATCGATTATCAGGGGTAGAGCGTCCACAGTCGGCTGACGGCTATTTTTATTTTCGCTGTCGCCGTCGTGCAACAGGATGATCGCTCCCGGCTCGGCTTTTTTCAAAACGGTCGCCGCAATCTTGGCACCCGACTGTTTTTTCCAATCAAAACCCGCCACCGACCACTGGATTGTTCGCAATCCCAGATCATTTGCGACCGAAAAATACGCTGGCGTCCGCACACCGCACGGCGGTCTGGCAATCCGCGCTTCCACGCCGGTCACGTCGCGAATAATTTCCTGCGTCCGCTTCAGTTGCCGCCGGGTCTCACTCGCACCATTATAAAGGTAAATCGGATGCGAATACGAGTGATTGCCGATCTCGTGGCCTTCGACGGCGATCCGGAGGGCCAATGCCGGGTATTTCTCGACCTGCTGTCCGACTACAAAAAACGCGGCCTTAACATCATATTGTGCCAATATGTCGAGCACAGCGTCAGTATCTTCCGAAGGCCCGTCATCGAATGTAAGTGCCACCGACCCCGAATCCGCCGTGCCATGCCAGAATGTCCGGCCCAGCCATTGCGAACGCACCGAGTACGTCGCGTGATAAATACTTGCGATGCCTGCCGCGGCTGCCGCCGCTCCCCCATATATTAACGGCAAATAATTGACCATAACATACTTTTATACCGCGCCGAAAGCCAATTGCTACGCAACAGCATAATTTTTTTTACCCGCCACACCAGCGTCCTTAATTTCGGCGGGTAATAACAACCCTGTTGACGGCGGTCCGGCAACTCTGTCCGCTACCCAATTCGCGATCTTAATACCGGCTCCAGACCGCCGATGCGTAAGCATTTTTGCCCGAATTTTTGCGATCTCAGGCGGATTTTCCATCAGGCCGGTGACCGCATCTATCATTTCGTCCTGTGTCCGCACCGCCTTTCCTATGCCCCATTCAGCGAGCAATCGAAAATGTTCCCATTCACCACCGGGCGGAGGCTCCAAGGCGATGATCGGCAAACGGCAAGCGATTGCCTCGTTAAAAAAATTGCCGAGTTTTGATACCGCCAGATCGGCCGATCGCATTAATTTTGGCATTTCTTCGGGATCAATCCATCCCAACACCCGCAGTCTCTCACCCGCGTCAAGGCGTTCACAGCGCTCTTTTAGGCGTTTATTACGACCTGTGAGTACGATGACTTGCGGCATCAAAACGCCGATTTGCAAAAGCCTCGACACCGAACTGTCGATATCGCCAAGTCCCTCGCCTCCGCCAGAGACGAGGATAAGCGGTCTCGCCGGATCGAGCCCAAAACCTGCGCAAATTTCTTTGCGTTCGATTTTTCGATCCCGCACAGCGTCAAAACCCTCGGCCAGCGGCGCCCCCCAAACGGTGACACGCTCGGCTGGAGCACCATTCGCGATAAATTTGTCCGCACATTCATCGCCTGCCAGACAGTATAGATCAACCTCCGGCTGGATCCATGCCCGATCCGCATCGAGGTCCGTATGCACGGCCATTAACGGTACATCAAGGGTAAGGTCCCGTTTTATAAGTGCGGCGATCTCACAGCAGCCTACCTCGGTCGCGACGACGGCCCGCGGCCTGATCTCATCTGCAAATCGAAATAGTTTACGACAACCTCGGCGGTAATACCATTCGGGACTGGTGGTTGTCTGTTTTTTCTGATATCTGTCTATCCGCTCCCACAGCCAAGGCGCGTATTTTACAAGCCATAAATAAAGGGTGATATGCGTGAAACGCGTCATCGGCGTCATATAATCGGCCATATCGACGACGATCACCGGCATTTCAAGCTTATTCGTGCGAATTGCTTCAGCGACGACTTCGGCGGTTCGATTTCCGCCCGCTCCGTTTGAAATAGTTAGTATCAAAACCGGGCCTTTATTGGCAAGAAGATCGACTGCACGGCTTTCAAAAATCGGCCTATTATTGGTCTTTGCCGACAAAACTCGAACTGCCAGACGCCCGATCTTAGAGGCGGCATCGGGGTGAGCGAGTTGCTTGACATTTTCTCTCATCGCGTTCAGTTTCGCCTGATCGTTTAACAATTCCAAGACAACTGCTGCCGTTTGCCGACCACCCCTTGTCATAAGGGCCGCACCCGCATCCGTAAAACGCAGGGCATTTGTTTCCTCGGGGCCGGGAATCGCGTCAAACAGCACGAATGGCAAATGACAAGCCGCCGCCTCGGCCAGCGTCACGCCGCCCGGTTTTGTCACTAGCAGATCGGCTGCCCGCATCAATGCGGCGACATCGTCCGTCCAGGGCAAAATATGCAGAGATGACGACGACCCATTCCCTCGCAATGCTTCAAGCCGCCCACGGACACGCCGGTCGTGTCCCGGCAATGCGACGATCTGCACGTCGTTTCCGCTTTCGATAAGTTTCGCCGCCACCATATCCATCCGCGTCGGCCCCATCCCGCCGCCCATCAGCAGAACGACGGGCCGCTCGTCCAACCCAAATTTTTCGAGCGTCGCCCGCCGGTCATATAGTTTTTGAAAACTCTCCGCGATGGGAATACCGCTGATGCTTATTTTTTCTGCTTCGGCGCCCCAGCTTTCGAGCTGTTGCTTTACATTTTCATCTGCGACCGAAAATGCATCAATCTCTGGCTTTACCCAGATCGGCTCGGCCTCGAGATCGGTTATAACATTGGCAATTTTTGCGGTCGTTAGATTATCCCTTTTTGATATTACCGCCAGTTCGCATGCCGCGACCTCGCACGCCACTATCAGATCTGGTGCGAACGATTCGATATTCTTCAACGTCGCCGCAAATCCCCAGCGCAATGCCCATTTGGGGGCCGTTCCGTCATCTTTCCGAGCAACCCGTCCGGCAAAAAACCGGCTCCATAGTGACGGCATCAATCGTATCATCGCCCAATAAGTCCAAACATAAAACACGCGGAAAAGGAACCGGCAATCAGCAAGTGCGTCGATCAGCCGCACCTCGCCATCCGGCAATTGACGTCGCAAATCGGCGGCAACCGCCTCGGCCGCGATGAGATGCCCGGTGCCAAATGAGAGGGTTAAAACTAATACGCGTTTATTGCCTTGCAATTAGCTCTCCCTCCAATTCAATTGCCAGAATCCGATAGTCAAAATGACCGCCGTTATAATCGCCAGCGTCGAGACCTCACTCCAGATAAAAGTATCGCCCGCGACAACTTTGTCGAGCGCCTTAAAAATATAGGTCGTCGGCAGATAATCGCCGACCCATCGGATCGCAACCGGAAATGTCTCACGCGAGTAATATATCGGCGCGAGCAGCACCAGCCCTGCGCCGAGAGCATCAGTCAATAGCGAACCCTCACTAAAACTGCGTGCCCGGGCGGCGATCACGATGCTGATCCCACATAGTGACAGCAACGCCAAAAAGACGATCAATGCAAGCTCGGCGATCCCGCCGACACCGCTGAATTGTGTCGTTACACCCAAAAACCAGGCGGCGACAAACATCGACACCGTTCCCAAAGCCCCTTGCCCAATCGCAAATACCAACACACCGAAAATATATGAAGTTGGCCTGAGCGGCAGCGTTGCAAATAGCTTCAACCGGCCGGTAAAGCGGTTTTCGAGCAGGAGGTAGCCAAACCAACTGATAGCCGTCAGCGAAAGCGAAAATACCAGCGAAGCCGCGAGGAGATGCAGTTTGTAATTATTTGGTATCTCAATGATCAGCGTCTGTTTGGCAATACCGCTGGCAAAAAGATACATCCCTATTGGATAGATGATCGCGGCCAGTAAAAATGGGCCCGCCTCGGCACGCAAACGTGCGAGATGGATTTGGAAAACGCAAAATATGTCGTTCAAACGCTTTTTCATTCATCCTCCCCGTCGTTCAAACGCTTGCCGATGAGCGAAAAATAAACGTCTTCGAGCGATGCTGTGGCGAGCTGATACTCATCGATTTCTTTGTCACCGATAAACTTGCGGGCCGATTCAAAATCCGCAAAAAACTCGACCCGGGGCACCGCGATCGGCGCACTGCCATTCAAATAGCTCAGACGGTATTTATTTGGATAACCGGCTCGCAGTTCCGGCAGGGTGCCAATGGCAGCAATCCGTCCGGCGTCGATAAACGCTATACGGTGGCTCAACTGTTCGGCTTCTTCGAGATAGTGGCTGGAGAAAATTACTGTGGTTCCACCGGCGACGATTTGTTTGAGCAGCGTCCAGACCGTCCGCCGCGAGATAGGATCTAAACCCGTAGTCGGCTCGTCTAATATCAATAGAGGCGGTTTGCCCAAGAGGGCCAGCCCGATCAAAATCCGACGACGCTGGCCGCCCGAAAGCTCGCCGACGCGTTTTTTCGCTTCAGGTTCGAGTTCAAGTCCGTCGATCAATTCTCCGGCTTGGATACGCGACGAGGCTGCATTTAACCCCTTGAGCTTGCCAAAAAGTTCGAGATGCTGGCGGACAGTCAGTGTTTCAAAAACGCCCGCATCCTGTGGCGTCACGCCCATCAGCATTTTTGCCTTTATCGGTTCTTTTATCGCGTCGATGCCAAATATCTCGATCTGGCCGCTTGTTGGCTTTAACTCAGTCGTCAATTGGCGGAGAAAGGTCGTTTTGCCGGCGCCGTTTGGGCCGAGTATCGCGATACACTCGCCGCTTTTTACTGTCAGATCGATACCACGCGTCGCCTCTGTCCCGTTTTTATAACGTTTAAAGAGACCGCTAACACTAATGGGAATGTCGTTTTTCGCTGTTAGGCCCATCACATCAGATCAATTGCAAAAATTCCATCGCGCTCCACAGCGCCGTCCATGGATTGTTTCGATAGACCGAAACTTCATACGGACAGCCGATCTTACACCCCTTGCAAAAGTCCCACATATCCGGTGCTTCCTTTAGGATTTGAAGAACCTCGGGCGATGCGTAAATGTCTTTGAGACTCATATCCGGTGCCCCGCGATGTTTTGAGACGAACGCGCATGGAAACTGGATCGAGCCGTCGGGACGCATATTTACAAGATGCGACGCCGACCGGCAGGGGAATTTTTTTGTAAAACCGCCCTCGCTGTAAAATTTGTAATAGTCAGTGTAGAACCTGACGCATTTGAATTCCTTTTTCAGATCGGTCACATACGTCTTCACACGTTCGAGAGCCACACGCTCCATTTCTACATTTTCAGTCTCAAACGTCGTGCGGACAACGTTGTGAACGGCCTCGGTATGCAGCAGAAAGCCACGCTCGGTGCAGAATTTGGCCAGGGCGGGCAGGTCATCAAGGTTGTTTTCGTCAACCGCTGCGTTTATCTGAACGAGGTTGTGCTCAAGCTTGTTGTCAGCGATGTAATCAAGTGCCGAGAGGATCGTCGGCAGACCGTCGATGCCGCGCCGCTCGGCAAATTTCTCGCGGTCAAGCGTGTCGATCGATACCTCGAGCTGATCGAGTTTGACGCATGATTCAGCATATTTTTTTAACGCCAAGCCGTTGGTCGGCATCGATGTGAAAAACCCTTTTTCGGAGGCATACTCGATGTAATCGGGCACGTTCGGGTTCATCAGCGGCTCGCCGCCCGACATGCTCCACGCAAATACGCCCAAGTCGGCCGCTTCGTCCATTCGTCGAAAAACGCGGTCGCGCGCCGCCTTTTCCTCCGGCTGCTGATTTTGCCAGATGGCGCAATAGCCGCATTTCATATTGCAGTGAAGCGTGGTCTCAAACATCACCATAAATGGTCGGTTAAAACCATGGCGCAACTGACGAAGCGCATTTTTGAACATCAACTTTTTCCGCATAATTTACGCTTCTGTTGGCGATCCCGCCGCCCTCTCCGTTAATCCAAACCCTCAGCGCATTTGGCCCGTCGGTACCATATTTCAAAAATTCAAAACCGTGCCGAAACCGACCACAAATTGCCCCAGAGTATAGAAAGACAAGTTTATCAGTATTGCAAACTCAATACCTATCTCGTAAGGTTGTTTTGATGCAAAATAATGCCGATCCGCGCTCATAAATATTGCAGCATGATCCGATATAAAGCTAAGGAGAGCTTTGCTGGTTGGGTAGAAAAAAATCTTAAAATGTATTCCCGCATACATACAGGAAAAAGATCCCTCTCTATCATCGAGCTTTATTATTGTTTAATACTGGCGCAATGCGCATTTTTGATGCTCTTTTTTGATTCAAAAAAAAGAGCATTTTTTTTGCGAACTGAGACAAATTGTCTTTAATCTCCGGCACGGTTTCTGCTAATATTTTAGTATGCGGTAATTTTTTTGTTCTTCCGCGGATGATTGCATGGACGCAGCCATCCTTGACCGTTATGTATGTGTCCCTTCTGTATGAGGTTAATTGTTTATGACAGAAAAGTTGCGAATACTTATTACCGAAGATCACCTGACGGTGCGCGAAGGGATAAAACTGCTTGTTAATTCTCAACCCGACATGGAGGTGGTTGGCGAGGCTGGCGATGGCGAAATTGCGATCACGGAGGCTGCGCGGCTCTCACCTGACATTATATTGATGGACGTATCGATGCCAAATTTGAATGGTCTGAAAGCGACAAAAAAATTGCGTCGCCTGAATCCAGACGTAAAAATACTGACTCTGACCCGGCATACCGAAGACGGCTACTTACAACAATTGATCGGTGCCGGGGCAAACGGTTACGTCCTCAAGCAAAGTGCTCCGACCGAACTGATAACCGCCATTCGCAGTGTTGCTGCGGGTAATGCGTATCTCGACCCCACTCTGACCCGAAAAGTTATGGGCGGTTATGTAAACCGCGCCACCTCTCTGCGGGGCGAAAATAAGGGCGACCTTACAGACAGGGAAAACGAAGTCCTTCGGCTGATTTCGTTCGGGCACAGCAACAAGGAGATCGGCGTCCAGCTCGAACTAAGCGTCAAAACGATCGAGGCTCACAAGGCGAACGCGATGCGCAAGCTCGGCATTGCCAGCCGTATCGACATTGTCCGCTATGCCATTTTGCAGAACTGGCTGCATGATAAATAAATACGAATTCCTACCTGATCCATTAGGGATTATCCCTAGTAAAGTTTCCCATTTTCCCGATTTCACTAAAAAATCTGCCAGAGCATACTTAATCTATCGAACAGGCAAAGTAGTTTTTCGCTAGTGATGAAGCGAAGTCAGGAACAAGGGGTCGTCTGTTCGATAGTCAAGGGGAATGAGCAGGGAATCCTCACAGGTTCCCTGCTCATTAAAAACGGGTCAATCGTTTAGCAACTTTTATCGATAGTCCAAAGTTCAAAAAAGTGAGTCGGAGGAAAGAAAATGGGTCCCGATATTACATTTTGTCCGATAATTAAATCTCTCGCGACAGGCGAACAGACAGTAGAAATGAATAGATATTCGACGCCTGAGATCCCGGCTCAGCTGCGTGACGCCTTTTGGGTCGTGGAATTGGAGGACGACGGAACCGTGATCTATTCGCGTCCCTCTATTATGAAAACCGGCGATGGATCAGAGACTGATCTCGAAGGACATAATTTTTTTGAAGAAGTGCTTGTTTTCGAGGACATCGCAAGATGCCGCCGGCATTTCAAATCCTTTATCGACAGCAACAAGGCTGCCGAAAGGTTCGTCTGGCGGTGCTCGTCACCGGACGGAACAATGGATACCAAGGTATTGATGACGCGTGGATTCCAGACGGGATATGATCATTCAACCGGCGTTGTCATGATGGAGATTCGGGCCAATTCGTCCGAATATCCGGGATTTTTAAGGGGGTAAAAATGGATTTCAGAGAAACTACATACACAAGCTTTACTACTCAGGATTATGTGGACGATTACATTCCGTCCACTCCGGCAAAACAGTCGGGAGGCTCGGCTAATATGATCTTAAACTCACTGCCGCAGGATATGCATCGCGCTTTGGGGTTGTCATTAAAACCGGTTATTTTGACAAAAGAACAATTTCTGTATCACGAAGAAGATAGGCTTGATTTTGTTTACTTTCCCGTCACGGCGGTAGTTTCGGAGTTCAAAATCCTGGAAGACGGACGGATGGTCGAGATATCTGTGACAGGAAAGGAAGGGGCGGTCGGGCTCTCCTCAATGTTTTCAGATTCGCATGTATCGCCAAATTGCACACAGGTTTCGCAGGCAGGAACTGCTCAGAGAGTGGACGCTGATACTTTCGATAAATTGCTTAGATCGAACGAAAAAATTCGCACGGGGCTCAGTCATTTTGTCGATCTTTATATACGCCAGATCTCGCAAAAAGCGATCTGCAATATGTATCATTCGGTCAAAGAGCGGCTATGCACCTGGCTGTTAATGGTTCAGGATCGCTGCGGTCGAAATATATTAAATCTCACTCATGAGCAGATCGCGCGAACGCTGGGCGTTTATCGCCCCAGTATTACATGCATAGCTCAGGAGCTGCGTGAGAGCAAACTAATCAATTATTCCCGCGGGGGCATATGGCTTTGCGATCGTAAACGGATGGAACAAACGGCCTGCACCTGCTATTTTGAGCTCGGTTGCCCGGGAACGGTCTTATAAAAACACCTAAGCTTGGCTGCATCAACAGGTTTAGATTATTTTTGGCCCTTTGTAAGCCATCATACTGATTTAATATTATAAACGGGTTACATTTAACCCTGACCCTTTTGGCGGGGAACCGATCATACCTTGAACATACTCACCAAAAAACGTTCATTCGGATTCCTCGCCAAAAACCTTTTTCTGTTTGTGTATTAGATAATACCTTTCGAGATTAATAATTCCGCATTCAGGACGGCAGAACCGGCCGCGCCGCGCACCGTATTGTGACTGAGAGCGACGAAGCGATAATCACAGATATTATCGGGGAAAACACGACCGACAGTGATCGTCATGCCGTCGCCATTATCGCGGTCGAGCCGCGTCTGTGGACGAGACGGCTCATCCGTTACATTAATAAAATGCTCTGGTGACGAATGCAGATCGAGCGACGGATACGAGCGCATCGCTTCGACCACCTCTTCGAGCGTGGCTTTTTCCTTCAGATTTACGCGAACCGAGACCATGTGCCCATCGATCACATTTACACGAAAACATTGGGCCGAGACTACAAAATCAGCCTTTATGATCGCTCCATCCCCGAATGTGCCCAATATCTTCTGCGCCTCGGTTTCGACTTTAGGCTCTTCGCCGGCGATGTAAGGGATGACGTTGTCCATGATGTCGAGCGACGCGACGCCTGGATAACCGGCTCCCGAAACAGCCTGAAATGTCGTCAAGATCACTGATTCGACGCCGAATTTTTGATGCAAAGCCGCCAGCGGCGGAGCAAAGCTAATGACGGCACAATTCGGATTGGTGACGATAAAGCCTTTGGTAAACCCGCGATTCGCCCGTTGCTTTTCGATCAGTTCGACATGATCGTGATTGATCTCGGCGATCAGCAAAGGCACATCCTCGTCCATACGGTAACTCGACGAATTGCTGATAACAGGATATCCCGCACGTGCAAAAGTCTCTTCCGTCTCGCGGGCGACGCTTGACGGCAGGCTGGAAAACACAATGTCGCAATCGAGCGGCGACTCGATCGGCTGGACGACGATGTCGCGCACCGACGCGGGGATCGAACCGGGCAGTTTCCACGCGCAGGCTTCGGCATAGGGCTTCCCGGTTGAACGATCTGACGCTGCCATGGCCGTGATCTCAAACTGAGGATGGTTTTCCAGCAATTGAGCAAATCGCTGCCCGACAGTCCCCGTCGCTCCTAAAATCCCGACCCTGTATTTTTTGCTCATATCTCTTAACGAGTGACCGTGAAAGTTCCGCTTTCCGATTTCTGCCCGCCGCCGGCAATTCCGTAGCCACCACTTATCTTATTGCCCGCAACCGTCGCGGAAACGGCGAATTGTTTTCCGCCTTCCATGTTTCCGTGGAGGTCTAATTTTCCACTGTCGGTAACGGTTCCGGTCATTGTAGATTTCCCGACCAGGCCGCTCGTAGCTTCAAAATAAGCATGGACATTTCCTCCTGAGTCAACCGAATCGATTCGCAGCATTATGGCACCCGTTTGGTTGTATGTAGTATTTTTTGCGGTTCCATAGTAAGAACCTGTTTTGAGAGAAGATGTATTGTATCCTACGGTTGGTGACGGCGAGGGGCTATTTTTGACAGACGAGAAAGGTGACGGTGACGGCGACCGGTTAAAACTGACGTTTATATTATTAGCGACTTTCTCCGCCTTATTGCCGACATACAGTAACGCACCAAATAATCCACCGCCGCAAGCGACCACGACCACTGCAAGAATAGCGACAACCCAGATCCATGTTTTTGATGATTTAGGCTGTTGCTGCATCGAAAACTGCTGTGGCGCACTCCATCCAGCTTGCGAGACCGGTTGGCTTGGCATTGGCTGGTTTTGCTGCGTCACAGGCGATTGATTCATGATCACCGTCTGCTCCAGCGGCTGGGAGACAGCGTTCGTCAATACCGAGCCGTCATCAAGGCAAAAATTTAGATTATCGTCAGAATATGTTTTCTGACATTGGGAACAGATTTTCATTTTGTTTATTTATTCAAGCGTAGAGAGCTTCCTTCATTCGTTTGACGCCCTCGACCATTTTTCCCTCAGTATTACAGAACGAAATTCGCAAAAAGCCTTTGCCCTCAGAGCCGAATGCGACGCCGGGAACCGTGATTACGCGATTGCGGAGACATTTTTCAGCAACCTCAATGTCGTCACTGCCGATCTGGCGAACATCAAGCATAGTATAAAACGCTCCTTCCGGCGAGGTCGCGTGGAGGCCTAATTCTTTGTCCAAAAGATCGACCATAAAAGCCCCTCGTTTTTTGTAAATATCGCGGGCATTTTTTTTGGCCGCCTCGGCTTCGTCGGTCCAGCCGAGCAATGATGCTTTCTGCGTGATCGCCGATGTGCAAACGGTCAGAAAACCGTGAAGGATCTGAATAGCCTGCGTGATGTCCTTTTGCGAGCTTGCAGCCCATCCCAGACGCCAGCCGGTCATGCTGAGCGATTTCGACAAACCACTTATAATAATCGTCTTATCGTAATATTCCGAAGCCGAATGCGGCCTTGTCCCAAAATACAGATCGTTGTATATCTCATCCGAGATCAGGTAAATTCCGGTATCTTTTAATGCCTCGGCGATTTGCTGGAGGTCGTTTGGCGTTAATATCTTTCCCGTCGGGTTGGACGGGCTGATGACGACCGCCGCTTTCGTTTTTTCTGTAATTTGAGATTTGAAATTTGCAATATCAAATGCAAAATCGTTGTCTGCGGGCAGCCGGTAATAGACCGGATTGCCCTGAGCGATCTTTACGCAAGCCTCGTACGCCGGAAAACTCGGGTTTGGGATCAAAACTTCGTCGCCAACATCAACGAGGCACATGAACGCCGCCGTCATCGCCTCCTGCGAACCACACGTCACGACGACGTCATTGCGCCCTAAATTTAGGTGCGGATACTGCCCGGCGATCTTGTCCCGCAATGTCGGAATGCCCGGATGCGACGTGTAGCCGTTTTGCTCCTCAATTGCGACACGAGCAGCCTCGGCACGCATGAATTGAGGCGTCGGCAGATCGGGCTCGCCAAGGCCAAAGTTGATGCTGTCAGGCAATGCACGCTCAAAAAACTGGCGTATCAGCGTCGGCTGCAAACCTTGCAGACGTCTCGGTAATACAAAATTCTCGGTCTTTTGCACCGGCATCATCGCTTATTTCTCGTCCTCAATTCCGTTATCTTCCAGATCCTCACGGACCGTGCCGACCTCGACGTTAAATTCGCCTTCGGCCTGGGCGAGCGGATCGGCGTTTATCACCCCGGCGAACGACTCGATCTCGCCGATTATCTTTTGGCCAAGGCCGGTGATGCTGGCTTTGAAACCTGGTTTATGTTCGTTTTCTAGTTCGTTTTCGGTCATGCGTTTACCTCTACCTCTATCTTAGACGATTTGGCGGGGAGATTAAACACACGGACATTTTAGCGGTGAGCAGCAAAATCGATAAAACCGCTGCGGGGATCGGCTGACAGTAGCCGCACGTTGACTTTATCGCCGACATTCAGGTGCTCCTGACCGCGGACAACACGTCCGTCGACCGGTGGCCGCAATATCCGTGCAAAAACCCCGCTCGGTGTGTCGCCGGTAATGATCGCGTCAAAATTCTCGCCGATATGACGCTGCATAACGGTCGCGGCGACGATCTTTCGCATCTTGCGCTCGACCTTGCGGGCGGAGCGCTCCTGTTCGTTGCAGTGTGTTGCGATTATTTCGAGTTCATCGGCGGTGTAAGGCGACGGTTGGTTTGCAAGCACGGCTTTTACCAGTCGCTGAACTACGATGTCTGTATATCGCCGGTTCGGCGCGGTCGAATGAGCGTAATCACGAATCGCCAACCCAAAATGGCCGCCAGTGTCCTCGCCGGGACGCTGGACGACATATTCGCCGCTGCCAATCAACTTGATGATCGAAAGCGACAGATCTGGAAAATGATCAGGGTCGGCGGCACGGCGTTTCTCAAGAAAAGCGGCCAACGCGGGTTGGTCAGGCTGCTGCGGCAAATGTTCGCCATAATCGGCGGCGATCCTCACGATCCCGTCCCAGCGCTGCGGGGTTTTGACAATGCGGCGGAGTGAGATCGAGCCATGGGCATCGAGAAACTCAGCCATCTCGACATTTGCCGCGACCATGAAATTCTCGATCAGTTTGCGCGCCGCATTTGGCACGACTGACTGGATGCCTTTTATCTGGCCATCGACGACGACGGCTTCTGACTCAATGGATTCGAATTCGAGCGCGCCTTTCGCTCGGCGATAGGCCTGCAAACGAACGGCAGCCTGACGCTGCAATTCAACCTGCTCTTTTAGTCCCGGCGTTCGTCCGACAGAATCCGGCATTTGATCGCCGTGGTCGAGCCACTCGCCGACATCCTCGTAAGCGAGCTTTCCCTGATTGCGAACGAGCGCCCGGTAAAATGTACTCTCAGGCACATCACCGTTCTCCTTGACTGTCATGTCGGCGACGACCGCAAGACGATCTGCGCCAGTATTTAACGAGGTCATCCCGGTCGAAAGCTTTTCGGGCAGCATTGGAAATATCTTGCTTTCCGTGTAAACAGTGACGGTGTTTTGCTCTGCGTGTTTGTCGATCGGTGAATTTTTTGGCACAAGCGCGTCAACATCCGCAATGCCAACCAGTACGCGAATATCGCCATTAGGCAAACTTTCCGCCCACTCGATCTGATCGAGATCACGCGAACTGGCATTGTCAATTGACGACCAAAGCAGGCTGCGTAGATCCTTGATCGATGCATCCGGCGTCGGCTCACCAGCGTTCTCGATCTGCTGTAATTGATCGTTAACAGCCGCCGAAAATTCCGGCTCAAAGCCGTTTTCAGTCATGGTTTGGTAGGCGCGTTCTGTCAGGTTAGTAAGCATCTTGTTCTTAAAAAGGGTTCTTTTCGGCAAATTCTGCCAACCGAGACAAATGTTCCTCGAGGTCACGCAACACGATCATTAGACGAGATGGCAAGAGTTCCTTCGCATGCGCGCCTAATACAAGCGAATGTAAATCAAGATTTTCAACAAACGAAACTTCGATCGCATTCAAAACATTGCTATTTGCCCTCTCGAAGACTCGGTCAATAAAGGAATAACATTTTTGCAATTCGGTCCAATCTGCTTTCATGATTGCGTCATTCGCTAGATGACTGACGGCCGCCATCTGCAGATGAACCAATCCGTCATATTCCGAAAATTCTTCCTGAAGTTGTGGAAATTCGGCTAGAGCAAGCTCAACAAATCTTTTTTCATCGATTTTGTCCATGAGACGGCTACCTTAGATAGTCTTCAAGCTTCGTCGATACATCCGTTTTTTCGTCGCGATATTTGACGATGATTGGGCAATAGATCGAGAGGCCGTTGTCTTTGCCAAAGCCGCTCGTGATGGCCCGTGATCCCTGCACGACCACAGCCCCGGCCGGAATTTCGAGAGGTTTTTCGCCGTCTGATTTAATGATCCGGCCATTCGGCAGGTCAAAGACCGGCGTCGAACGGGTCAAGATCACACCGGATGCCAGAACGGCTCTCTCACGAACGATCGTGCCCTCGTAAATGCCTGTGTTGCCGCCGACCAGAACGTCGTCCTCGATGATCACCGGAACCGCACCGACCGGCTCCAGGACGCCGCCGATCTGCGCCGCTGCCGAGAGGTGAACTCGTTTGCCGATCTGTGCACAGCTTCCGACCAGAGCATGCGAATCGATCATCGTGCCTTCGTCAACATAGGCTCCGACATTGACAAAACACGGCGGCATAAGCACAACGTTTTCAGCTACATACACGCCGTCGCGGATCGTCGAACCGCCCGGAACGATGCGAATTTTGTCATCAATCTTCATCGGCCGTAGCGGGAAAGTCTCCTTGTCAAAAAACCGGAAAGTCTCAGTCGATTGCGACATCTCGACCATTCTGCCCATTTTAAAACCGAGTAAGATGCCCTGCTTGACCCAAGTGTTGGCGTGCCAATTCCCGTCCGCGTCCTTCTCAGCAGAACGGATCTCACCACGACGCAGCGCGGTCTTAAACTCCTCAAACACTGCGCGGTCGTCGGCGGTAAACTCCGACTTTGCAAATAATTCCTTTATTCGATTTCGCAATTCCATCAGATTTCCTTTGTGCCCTCTGTGTCTCTGTGGTGAATTATTTCTTGATCTCTGCCATCACCTCTCGCAGCCGCTTCCGCGTCGGCTCGGTCACCGGCACGAGCGGCAGACGCAGATTTTCTTCGAGCAGACCCATTTCCTTCATTACGAATTTACACGGCGCGGGCGATGATTCGATAAAATTTGCCTCCATTAGCGGCAGAATTTTGTAATGGATCTTGCGTGCAAAATGAAACGAGCCGTTCAGAGCGTGCCCGACCATTTTCGAAGTTTCTTTTGGAATTTCGTTCGCACAAACCGAGACAAGACCGTCGGCGCCAAGCGAGATCAGCGGCAGCGTCGAAGAATCGTCGCCCGAAAAAACGTTAAAGTATTTCGGACGGTTTTTGAGAATATGCATCACCTGCGAATAGTCGCCAGACGCTTCTTTTGTCGAAACGATGTTCTCGTGTTTTGTCGCCAGCCGCAGCGTCGTCTCTGCCGAGATATTCGACGAGGTTCGGGATGGCACATTGTAAAGCATTATCGGAAAGCTTTTTACGCTTTTTGCGATCTCAGAAAAATGGGCAAACATCCCTTCCTGAGTTGGCTTGTTGTAATAGGGGGCGACAACCAGAGCAGCGTCGGCACCGGCCTCCCTCGCTTTTCTCGTAAAATCGATCGTCGCGGCAGTATTGTTGCTGCCGGTCCCGGCGATGACGTGCGCTTTATGTTTCTTGGCGACCTCGACCGTCATTCGGATAACATGCAGCCGCTCGGCCTCGTCCATCGTCACACTCTCGCCGGTCGTCCCGCACGGAACAAGAATTTTCACGCCGCCCTTGATCTGCCGCTCACAAAGCCTTTGAAAACAAACGTCGTCAATTGATCCGTCCTTTCTAAACGGCGTCACGAGAGCTGTCGCACAACCACGCATCCAGTCTATTTTCATAGTCATAAATCACAGATTAACACAGAAACAAAGTGTCAGTAGCCCGCACGTAAGTAAGAGCTCCTTTGTGGTAAGGAGAGCCCTTACTTACGTGCGGGCTACTGACATATCTCATCCATTACGTCAGTAAATTCGTAAAACCCCGTCTTCCCGATGATCCACTCTGCCGCGAGCAAGGCCCCCGATGCAAATCCCTCACGCGAACGTGCAGTGTGTTCGAGCAGTATCTGATCCGCCGGGCCGTCAAAGCCAACGCGATGAGTGCCGGGAATATTGCCGGCTCGCGTCGCCGAGACACTGATATCCTTCTTGATATGCTCGGTAACTATGTCCTTAAGTTTTAGAGCGGTGCCGCTCGGTGAATCCTTTTTGCGGGAATGATGCTGCTCTTCGATAAAAGCTTGGTATTCGGGAAACTTGGCGAATAGCTGCGCCGCAAACGCGCTCACACGGTAAAAAAGATTAACGCTAATGGAAAAATTTGCTCCAAAAACAAACGCACCGTTGCGATCGTGGAC
Organism: Pyrinomonadales bacterium; assembly: GCA_038226395.1. Lineage (GTDB taxonomy): Bacteria > Acidobacteriota > Blastocatellia > Pyrinomonadales > Pyrinomonadaceae > OLB17. Next base: position 42,170 of record JBBRQM010000006.1, read on the forward strand.
GATTTGCTCGATCTCGTCACGTTGGGCGTTCCATCCGGTCGTGCCCTCTACCAACGGGATTCCGACCGCGACACAAGCCTCGACGTTTCGCCGCACGGCCTTGGCGGTCGTGAAATCGATCGCGACATCAGAACCTTGCAGCTTTTCGGCCAATTCAGTCGCCGACAGACCGGAATCAGCGTCATCGATGACGACGGCGATCTCGTGTCCTTTTTCTTCGGCCAGCGTTCGAATGCGTTTCCCCATCACTCCGTAGCCGATCAATGCGATATTCATAAAGATATTTGCCACAGAGAACACAGAGTTCACTGAGAAATAAGAATTTAAGTCTCTGCGGTCTCGATGTTCTCTGTGGCTAACAGTTTTTTAACTAAGTTAACGTACAACCCAACGGCGTCTTCGAGATCTTTCTTCAACACAAATTCGTCCTTGGTATGTGCGACAAGGATCGACCCCGGCCCAAGGAGCAGCGGCTGTCCCCAGTTGCCTAGGTGCGGGATGTCGGTCGTGAACCGCACCACCTTTTGCTCAAAGCCATCAACCGCCAGCATCTTGACCGGTAGGCTGTAAGACAATAATTCAAGTTCACCGCGTCCGCGTATCAGGCTCGTCAGAGCATCGCGGATAGGCTCCATGGGCGTCGTCAGCCGGATAAGTAAACCAGTTTCCGCGTTTGGCGGAATGACGTTGAGGGCAATGCCGCCGTTGAGCGTTGCGATATTGCAGGTCGTCTCGCCATAGAAATCGTCATTTGGAAATTTTGTATGCCGGACGTCCTCCAAAATATCGAGCAGCTTCTCGATTGCCGAATCGCCCTGCTCCGGATACGCCGAGTGCGCCGCCTTGCCGGTCGTTTTGATCTTCGCCCTAAAAGCCCCTTTCGAACCGATCGCGAGGTCGTTGTCGGTCGGTTCGCCGTTGATCAGATACTCACATTTCGCAGCGATCAGGTGGTTATTAGCGACCTTTGCACCCGTTGAGGCTCGCTCTTCCTCAACCGTGTAAAGCAGACCGATGTCATCAATTCCATCTTTTCTTAACAGCTCGGCCGCAATGATCTGCGCAGCAATAATGCCTTTCGCATCGCACGAACCGCGCCCGTATATCTTCTCGTCGTCCTCGGTCGGAGCAATGAACGGTGGAACGGTGTCCGTATGCGTCGAGAGCCACACGCGCGGCGTCTCGTTCAGATACGCAATGACGTTATTCTGATTTTCCGAGACCGCCTGTAGCTCGACCGTCCAGCCGAGGCTTTCGAGATAGTCACGCAGATAAGACCCAACCGATTCCTCTTCACCGGAAACGGACGGGATGTTCATTAGGGATTTTGTTAGTTCGAATAAATTCATTTGTCAGACAGATGCTGTTCAGCCAGCCAATTAAATAGCTCCGGATTACTAAATGCCGCATTCAACGAAACGTGGCCCGTGTTTTCAAGTTCAGTATAGCGTGCGTTCTCGTTTCCGACATCTATTAACGCTTTCGCCATCTGTCTGGAGTTTTTGACGGGTACGATAGGGTCATCAGTTCCGTGAAAGATCCAAATCGGTTTTTTGCACAACTTACCGGCAAACGCTACGAACGGGTCTGAAGCATCGGCTAATACCAATATTTCCGGTGCGACATTTTTACGTTCCTCAGGTCTCGGCAAAAGTCTGCCGGACATCGACACGAGTGCGGCAAATTTATCCGGGTACATCGCACCGGCGGTCCAAGTGCCGTAGCCGCCAAGCGAAAATCCGGCGAGATACAGACGTGTCGCGTCGCCGTTTAAATCCTTTACGGTCTGGTCGAGTTCGGCTATCGCGGACTCGATCATTTCCTTATCCCAAATCCGCCCTATCGGGCATTGGGGAAAGACGATGATAAATCGAAAGTTGTCGGGATTTGCAAGAATTATCGGAGCCGGTCCGCTCAGTTGGCCTTCGTTATCATCGCCCCGTTCTTCGGAGCCGTGAAGATACAACATCACCGGTAATTTCTCGCCGTCCTTTCTGTCTTTTGGAACGTAGACGCGATAGGCAAATTGTTTAGTGCCAATAACCGTCTGTCGAGATTGGAATATGTTTAGCGAATAGGTCGTATGCTCTATTGCCGGCTTTCGAGTGCAGGACAATGCTAAAAGGGAAAAACAAAGGAATGTCGGGAGCATCTTCATAGTAAGTGAACCGTAAATCCTGCATTTTCAGCGGCCTTCGACAATCGGGTATCGGACGTAACAAAGTCTTTATTTTTAGGATATTCCTTACACCAGACAAGAGCAGAGGCGAGTTGCAGACTGTCGAGTGCAGTCAACCCATATTTCACCGGAAGTGTTCTTGCGATCTCGATAATACGATCTTCGAAGTGAACGATAGTGAATTTATTTTCTATTGACTCAAAGAGGTTTTCGGCTACAAGACGATTCCCGACGGTGATGTCTCCCGAACGTTCTGCTCGAGCAAAAGCAGACATGACCTCCACGGGCATGAACCACGGAGCATACTTCTCATCATTAGTCCGCCAAAGTAATCTTATCTTCTGAGAATTGGGCGCTGCGAGACAGAGAGGTAGGATAACGCTGCTGTCCCAATAGCCCTTCAAAACCTATCCTCACGCTCTTCGCGAGTGATCCTTTCTAAGGTGCCAGCGGGAAGCATTGGTTGCGAAAACAGCTCATCCCAATACTCATCTGGCATATCGTTCGAGCCTTCAGTGAGAGAACCATTGTGTCTTGGCTTAATCTCGTAATCACGCACAAACCGTTCGAGAGCGACTTTGATTGCTTCGCGGTCAGATGTTTCACCAGTGATGTTTTTTATCTTCTCGGTAATTGGGTTTTCGATTTCTACTACAATTGACATAAACTTCCTCGCGGTAATTCTATCACACTAAAACAGAGCTTTATGCAGGTTTTTTATCGCTGTAGTCACAAATTCTTCCTTAATTACAAACGTCAGATTCACGCTCGACGCGCCGTGCGAAATAAGCGAGACATTTACATCCTGAATTGTCGAAAAAACAGTCGAAGCAAGCCCGGTGCTTGCCCGCAGACCTTCGCCCACTACGCAGATTACGGCGTAGCCGGGGTCGACTTCGACGTCGCCGAGACGTTCGAGTTCGGTCACGATCTGTTCGATAGAGGCCGGATTATCAAGCGTCAAAGCGACCGAAACTTCGGAGGTAGAGACAACATCAATCACCGTCCGGTAACGCTCAAACACCTGAAACAGGGCGCTCATAAAGCCGTAGCTGCCGAGCATCCGGGCCGAGGTGATACGCAAAATTGTGATGTTCTTTTTGTGGGCAATAGACTTGATCTTATTGGGCGTCTCACCCGAATCCGCAAGCACCATCGTGCCGACCGCATCAGGCTCAAACGTGTTGCAGACGCGAACCGGTATGGCGTTATCAACTGCCGGCTTGATCGTTTTGGGATGCAGGACCTTGGCCCCGAAATAGGCTAACTCCGCCGCTTCCTCATAACTCAAAATTGGAATGGTCCTTGCGTCTGCACAGATCCGGGGATCGCAGGTCATAACGCCGGTCACGTCCGTCCAAATTTGTAACTCGCTTGCACGCAATGCCGCCGCGACCAGTGCCGCCGAATAATCCGAGCCGCCGCGTCCCAATGTCGTCGTTTCGCCGCCGCGATTTGCTGCGATAAAGCCGCCCATGACGGGAACTTCGCCGGCCGCGATCAGCGGTTCGAGCTCGAGCTTTACGAGCTTTTCGGTCTCGTCCCAGATCGGCGTTGCCCCTCCGTATTCGTCGTCCGTCACGATCAGCCGCCGCGAATCGACTTGTCGTGCATTGATGCCTTTTGCTTTCAATACCTCGGCCAGCAGCCGCGACGAAAGCTGCTCGCCATAGGAAACTATCGCATCCTTGAGCATCGCAAGCGGTAGGCTCCGCCGTGTGACACGCATCAATAGATCCGACAACTCACCTCGAGCAAATTCAAGCTCGCCGCGAAAAGCGTTTGGCCCGCCGGCCGGAATAAACTCGTTGCAAACCTGCTCGTGACGCTCAAAATGCGGTTCGAGTGAGGCTATCGCCTCGGCAAAATCACTTTTTTTCGCAGTTTCAAAAGCCGCCAGCAGCGCATCGGTGACCTTCGTCATCGCCGAGACAACGACAACCGGATGTCTCTCCATCTGCGTCGAAACGATGTGAAAAACGCGCTCAAACGCCGCGACATCGCCAACGGATGTCCCGCCAAATTTCATTACTGTCGGGTGCAAGTTTTCGCCCACAATTAGAGAGAGTTCAAATCAAACGAGAGTGAATGTCAAGTATGATATTCGCCGCAAAAAGGCGCAAGAAGCACAAAAGAATCTTTTTTGCGCATTTTGCGCATCTTTGCGGCTAAATTTCCTACCCGCAGAGGACGGCGCCGCCGTTGATATTGAGAATTTCGCCGGTGATGTGCCGTGACCAGTCGGAGAGCAGAAAACAGATTGAGAGTGCTACGTCGTCGGTCGTCGCCATGCGATTGAGCGGTATTTTGCTCAGCTGATCCGCCAAATACACTGGATCCTGCAATGCCTCGCGCACCATGGCGGTCTCGATCCAGCCGGGAGCAACGGCGTTGACGCGGATCTTTGGACACAGCTCGCTCGCCAAGGCTTTAGTAAACGCGATTTGCCCTCCCTTTGATGCGGAGTAATTTGAATAATTTGCCTCGCCGCGTTGTCCGGATGTCGATGAGACCATCACGATCGCGCCGGAGGGTTGCTTTTTCATCGTTGGAACACAAGCCTTCGTCATCGCCCAGGCGGATTTGAGATTTGTGTTTATAACCTTATTCCAAACCTCTTCGGTCATGTCCTCGATCGGTGCACCGTCCCACACGCCGGCATTGCATACGAGCAGATCGATGCGTCCAAATCTTTCGAGCGCGATTTTTGCTATTGCCTGCGCTCCGGCGAACTCAGAAACATCGGCTGCCACTGCAACTGCTCCGACACCTTTCGCCTTGCACAGCTCGACCGTCTCAAGCGCCTCGGCCTCATTACTCAAATAATTGACAACAACATCCGCCCCGCCCTCAGCCAATCGCAAAGCCGTCGCCCGCCCAACTCCGCGCGAAGCACCCGTAACAATTGTCGTTTTTCCCGCAAAAAGATTACCCGGTAATCCTATACTTGAACCCTGCTCAGTCATTTAATTTAATTTTCACCGCAGAGACGCGAAGACGCAAAGATAAAAGCCAATTTTTTTTGCTCTTTGTTTGGCTTGCCTCTGCGTCTCAGCGTCTCTGCGGTAAAATACCAACAATGAACGACCAAAACCTCCTCGAAGATCAGCCCATCGCCTGGACGCCAACGCCCGAAGTCATCGAACGCGCCCAACTCACCCGCTTTATGAAACAAGTCGGCTTGGAAACGTGGGATGAGCTTTACGCGTATTCGATCAACGATGTCGAGACGTTCACGGCCGAGGTCTTGCGTTTTCTCGACATCAAATTCGACCCGCCATACGAAAAGCTGCTCGACACCTCGAAGGGGATCGAATTTCCAACCTGGCTCTCCGGTGCCGGACTCAACATCACCGAAATGTGCCTCGACCGCTGGCAGACAGACGAGATGAAAGACCAACCTGTAGTGATTTGGGAGGGAGAAGAGGGGACGACGGAAACTTTGCCCTATTCATGGCTTTATGCACGTGTGCTGAACTGTGCCGCCGGGCTTCGCGGAGCAGGAATCCGTAAGGGTGATGCCGTAGGTATGCACATGCCAATGATGATAGAGACGGTCGTTGCTCTGTTGGCGATAGGGCGAATCGGAGCCATTGCCGTTCCCGTTTTTTCGGGATATGGGATAGAAGCAATTGCATCAAGACTCAATGCTGTGGGTGCGAAATTACTGATCACATGTGATGGCTTTCCTCGCCGGGGGAAGTTTTATGATTCTCTATCAATTGCTGAGGAAGCGCTTTCTCAATGTCCAACAGTTGAGCGGTGTGTGTACGTCGAGAGGATAGATGACAGTAAACGAAAATCACCGAAACATTTTTTTCCGTGGCATCTAATGGTCAACGATGTATGGACAAATTGGGATACCGAAGAAGAATTCGCGGTCGAACCGACCTCCGCCGAGGACCCGCTCATCATCCTTTACACCTCCGGCACGACCGGCAAGCCGAAGGGCATTGCTCACACGCATGCGAGTTTTCCTATAAAGGCGGCGCAGGATATGGCGTTTGGGACGGATGTGGGCCGTGGCACCCGGATTTCGTGGTACACGGACATCGGCTGGATGATGGGGCCGTGGCTGATCTACGGCGCGCTCATAAACGGGGCAACGATCTGCATTTATGATGGTGCCCCAGACTACCCGACGCCTGACCGCATGTGGGAGTTTTGCTCAAAACACAAGGTCGAGGTGCTTGGCATCTCGCCGACCCTCGTACGGGCGCTTGCCGCCCACGAGGAGACGCGTGTCAGTAGCCCGCACGTAAGTAAGGGCTCACGTGAAGGCAGAGAGCTCCCGCAAAGCCGCAAAGACGCAAAGAAAGCTCCGTTCGAGCGTCACGACCTTTCCTCGCTCCGAATGTTCGCCTCGACCGGCGAGCCGTGGAATCCGGCTCCGTGGTGGTGGCTTTTTGAAAAGGTCGGCAACGGCAAGCTGCCCATCATCAACTACAGCGGCGGCACCGAGATCTCCGGCGGCATACTGATGGGCAACCCACTTCTGCCGATAAAACCGTGTTCTTTCCCCGCTCCGTGTCCCGGAATGGACGTCAACATTCTCGACGAAGAGGGCAATCCTGTCGCACCCGGTGAGGTCGGCGAACTCGTCATCAAACAGCCCTGGACCGGCATGGCACGCGGCTTTTGGCAGGAAAAGGAACGCTATCTCGATACATATTGGCGGCGATTCAAAAACATCTGGGTCCACGGCGATTGGGCAATGCGCGACGCCGACGGTCATTATTTTATTCTCGGTCGATCTGACGACACGCTGAAGGTCGCCGGCAAACGAGTCGGCCCCGCCGAAGTCGAGAGCCTACTCGTAGCCCACGCACTCGTCACCGAAGCCGCCGTCATCGGAGTGCCCGACGAGATAAAAGGCACCGCCATGGTTGCCTTCTGTGTATTATCAGGCTCCCCTCCTTACGAAGGAGGGGTGGCAGACGCTTCGTCTGACGGGGTGGTTCTCTCTCTTGAAAAGGAACTAAAGACTTTAGTAGCCAAAGACATGGGCAAGCCGCTCACTCCGTCGCGTATCCATTTCGTCTCTGCTTTGCCAAAAACCCGTAACGCCAAGGTCATGCGCCGCGTCATCCGCTCCGCATACCTCGGCGAAGACCCAGGCGATCTGTCGGCGCTCGAAAATCTAGAAGCAATCGACGAAATTAGACAGGCAAATACCTGATTCGCAAACACATTTAACTACGTCCGCTTGACCGCAAAACGTAATTGTTTGAAACTTCAATCGTTATCACATTCACACACAAGAGGAGCAAATATCGATGGGCCATTCTTCTCATGTTCATGTCGGCGGACACGGCGACGGTGAGTCGTCGGCTACCAACAAGTTCGAGTTCATAGCTGCAGTATTGCTGGGCATTGCCGGTATTTTTACGGCCTTGTCGAGCTTTCAGGCCGGGCTTTGGAATGGGAAAATGTCCGAGCATTATGGCCAGGCGAATAAGATTGCGACGGCGGCTGCGGCCGAAAAGAGCCGGGCGATAGTTACTATGTCAAAAGATGCATCAGTCGACATTCAGGCAAAACAGAAGATACTTGAGGGCATTGGGAACGCCGCCGCAAAGGAGAGTACCAAACAGATCGCGGGCTACTTGTACGTGTTCCAGTTGAGCGAACAGGGATATAAGGCGATGGGCTTTCCGGCGGAATTGAAAAAGTCATTAAAGGAAGAGAATGCCACTAAAGAAAGTGAACATAAACAGGACGCGATGTTAACCGACCTGATAAAACGGGCTTGGGAAACGGATCTTAGCGGCAATGAAGCCTATCGCGAAGAAATGCTGGCCAAAAGCAAAGAGCAGTCGGACGAAGCCGACAAAACCTTTGACGAAGGGGTCAAGGCAAAGGAGAGCAGCGACCATTTTGAACTGGCGGATGTGATATTTGCCGTCAGCCTGTTTTTCACAGGTATTTCGCTGGTCTTCCGCACCGGAATCCGCTGGGCGATCATCCTCATTGGCGGCATATTTTTCCTCGGCGGGGTGATCTATATGGCGACGCTCCATTGGACGTTTTCGTAGCATGCTCGATGTCCTAAAAACTCGATTTTAAAATTACTGTTGTTCCGTTCCGGAACAGTGGAACAGGTGGAACAAAGTGGAACACAGTTGCCCCGCCCCGGGGCAGTGGGGGGCAACGTGGGGCAAAAACCGATGATAAAGCCTTTGGACGACCGCCAGATCCAACGAGCCTGCGTCAAACTGTCGCGGGAGCACGCGGAGATGGCGTTTGTTTACAATACTTACGGCCCGCCGCCGCTGTGGGACCGGCCAACTGGTTTTGCCACGCTTTTGAATATTATTCTTGAGCAACAGGTTTCGCTCGCCTCGGCAAAGGCTTGTTTTGACAAGCTGGAGGCGCATCTTGGCGAAGTTATTCCGTCGAATTTGCTGACGGTTAATGACGCCGATCTGAAAACCATCGGCTTTAGCCGCCAAAAGAGCGGGTATGCCCGCCATTTGTCCGAAGCCATCATTAACAAACATATCGACCTCGACGGTCTGCATTTGCTGCCCGATGTTGAGGTCAAAGCCGAGCTTGTAAAGCTAAAAGGCGTCGGCGAATGGACGGCGGATGTTTATTTGCTGATGGCGATGCTCAGGCCGGATGTGATGCCACGCGGCGATATCGCCCTCCATGCGGCCTATCAAAAACTGACAAAAATGGAAAAGCGCCCCGGATCGGATGAGTTTGTCGCGATAGCCGAAAAATGGAAACCTTTCCGGTCGGTAGCGGCTAGGCTGTTGTGGCATTTTTATCTGTCCGAGAAAAAAAATTAGCCACCGAGCACACACAGGACACTGAGAAACCTGAATAACAATCAACTGATACGGTTGCGTCTCGACAATATCACAAAATCTCTCTGTCCTCTGTGGCAATATTTTTTGAGCAAACTATTTTTGAACCTTGACGCATCTGTTATCGTTAGAAGTGTAAGTTCAAACTTTATTGAGGTAGCGTTATGAAAACCAGATTTTTTGCCACGGCCGCGATCGCGGTTTTGCTGTTAAATATTGCCGGCTTTGCCTGGACAGATACCGGTCGGTTGCAGGCCAACAATCGGCAGGCAACACGGCTTGTCTCACTGCTTCCTGCGTCGGATGGTGTCGCTGTGTTTGATTCAAAACGTTTTTTTGACAATGCATTGCCGCAATTGCTCTCGGCCAATCAGCCGGTGCTCGGCGCGATCATGGCCAAGATCAGTGAGATGCAAAACCACACCGGTATAGATTTTCGCAAATTTGATCAGGTCGTGGTCGGAGTGACGATGCAGCCAACGGCGGCAAAAAAGGTTAATGTCGATGCTGTCGCCATTGCCAGCGGCGATATTAGTGCCGGCGCTCTGGTTGCGGTCGTCAAACTTGCCTCAAACGGCACTTATCGCGAAGAAAAGATCGGCGAACACACCGTTTATGTCTTTTCACCAAAGGCCGTTATACAAAAATCGACAGTAAAAACCACGAATTCCAAGATCACAAATGCGGTCGATCATGCTCTAAGCGGTCTAAACAAAGAGATCGCAGTTACGACCCTCGACAACAATACCTTGGCGATCGGCTCCATCGCCCGCGTCCACGAAACGCTTGAGGCCCGGACCCACGTTGCCGCTGACATCAGTGGTCTGCTTTCGGCGAAAGAAACCGCAGTCGGCAGCTTTGCCCTGAAAACGCCCGGCGGCATGTCAGCGCTGCTCCCGCTGGATAATGACCAACTTGGCAAAGACCTAGATTCGATCCAGTATATTACAGGCTCGGTCGATGTTGCGCCGACCGGGACTTCGCTGCAAATGATGGCCCGGACAAATCAACCAGAACAGGCCAAGGATCTCAAGGACACACTCGAAGGGCTGCAGATGCTTGGCGGCGCGTTTTTGGGCGGCTCAAAACGTGCCGACCAGCAGCTTTACGGCCGGATCGTCAAAAATGCCAGGATCGATGCCCACGGCAACGACGTCACGCTCGATCTGACCATTCCACAGAGCGATATCAACATCCTCGTCGCCGGGATAAAATAAGTAGTGCTTATACTTGGCGACCAAGGCTTTGTAAGCGAAATAAAGACGCGGACATCTCTGCTCACCTCTCAGTGCAGAAGAGATTGCCCGCGTTTTTGATCTGCTGTATAGCTCAGGTGTCGAAAAAAACACCTGACCTTGTATTTGGCTAAATTATGCCGACCATTTCTCGGCGAAATTGCCGACGACGGGCAGTTTATACATCTCATTGCCATAGGCTTTCACGGCGCCCATGACTACTCCGCCGAGACAACCTAGGATCAAAACAAGATACAGCAATCCCGTCAGTCCCCAGACAAGAGTCCCTAATGTAGGGGACGCCATGGCCAGAACACCGCCAAGTATCATGCCTATGATAATCACCACAAAAAACAGAACCCCGCAAGCAACGCCCCATATCAAGGACTGGATTGCATGAAAGCGGATGAATTTATTGTCTTTCTCCATAAAGATCATGATCAAAGCCAAAAGTCCGACCGGGTAGCCGATCGCCGCCGTGAGGTTAGCATCAAGCCCGATGGCCGATTTTTGATTTTCCATTTTCTAGATACTCCTTTTAATTTGTGAATAATAACAATTGTTAAACAAAACTATTCTTGAGATTGGCCATCGGGTCTGATTATTACCAGAAACGAAACCAATACTCACAGACTAAATTAAGCCTGAAAATACCCGAATACGAACAAAATTTCCCAGTTTAATATTTGCCCATCACACTGGCAAGGAATCCAAGTGCATACAAGATCCACACGAGCACGCCCAAAATCATGCTAACGCCGCCACAGATGATTCCGCCCAGTGCAAGACCCGCGCCTCCGTAATGTGCAGGATCACTCGAGGCCTTGCCTTTGGCAATAAAGCCCATAACAAGAGCAGCGATCCCGACTATAAACCAATTGCAGCAAATTAGGCTCAAAATACCGCAAACGAGTGCTCCGATCGCGAGACCCTGGCTTTGTCCGCCGGCGACGGGTGTCTGAAAAGGTGCATTTTGCCCGTATCCGGGCCCTGGATTTTCCATTTAAGAGATTCTCCTTTTTATTAAGTAGTAGTTAGAAACAATTGCTAAGCGAAAATTAACGTGAAAACTAACATAGGACTTTGATAAATACAAGAAACTAAGTAACAATCTACAATTTATTTCGGAGACTTGAGATGAAAGCCATAGTATTTGTAACGTTAAAACCGAGCGTACTCGACCCGCAGGGCAAAGCCATACATCACTCTGTTGAACTGCTCGGCCACAAAAATATCAGCGATATTCGCCTGGGAAAATATTTTGAGATCGCCCTCGCCCAGACCATTACAGAGGCTGAAGCCCGCATATCTATAGAACGCATCGCAAAGGACGTGCTTGCAAATCCGGTCATAGAAGATTATCGCGTGGAGGTCGAACCTTGAAGTTTGGCGTCGTCGTTTTTCCGGGTTCCAATTGCGATCACGACGCTTATCATGTCGTGTCGAAGCACGTCGGCCAACCGGTGGATTTTATCTGGCATCAGGAGACCGATCTGAGCGGTTTTGACGCGGTGATCGTCCCGGGCGGATTCTCGTATGGCGATTATCTGCGGGCCGGAGCATTGGCGCGGTTTTCGCCGGTGATGAAATCGATCAAGGAATTTGCCGCTGAAGGGAAGTTTGTATTCGGAATTTGCAACGGCTTTCAGATACTCTGCGAGGCCGGCCTGTTGCCCGGGGCCTTGATACGCAACCGCGGACTGCATTTTGCGTGCAAGCACATAAACTTGACGCTCGACAATAAAAACACTCCATATACGACCGAGGTCGATGCGGCCAGAGTACTCTCGATCCCTATCGCTCACGCCGAAGGCAATTACACCTGCGACGATGCCACTTTTACTTCGCTTGAAGAAAACGGCCAGATCGTCTTTCGCTATTGCGACGCGACCGGCGAGATCACCGACGATGCAAACCCAAACGGTTCGCGCTCAAATATCGCCGGTATCTGCAACCTCGACCGCAACGTCCTCGGCATGATGCCCCACCCCGAACGCGCCTGCGAGGAACTGCTCGGCTCCGGCGACGGGCGCGACATCTTTCGCTCGTTGACGAAAGCTATCGAAATGCAAGTCGCATAACCACTGTCCAATAAAATTGGCGCATACGCAGCCAAGTTGTTTCACTACTTGTTTCAGTGTGTGAGATGAAACGAAACAAGACAACACATGCGATCATTAATTTGTATTGGATTTTCTAACTAAGAAACGACGACTGCTAAACCTTGCGGTTGTAGATGCCAATCGAGAATCCGTGCGCCGTTCTCCGACGAAAGTGCTGCTTCCACGTCACCACGGCGGCCGTCTTCGCAGTAGAAGGCAATGCAGCCGCCGCCGCCGGCTCCACAAACCTTGGGTGCGATGGCGCCATTTGCCATCGCGATCTCGATCAGGCGATCCATCTGGGGCGTGGTGATGTTTGGCAAGAGCCGCTGTCGCTGCGGATGGGCGTCGGCAAGGATTTGACCAACATTGTCCCAATCGTTTGTAAGCAATGCGGAACGCATTTTTAGCGAGGTATCGCGGATGCCTTCAAATATCTCAAATATCTCTGGGTCGCCGTCGATGTGGCGTTTTGTGATCTCCCAATTGTTCGTGCCGGAATTTCGCGGCTCGCCTGTGTAGCAGACGGCGATCCGGCGTTCGAGCGTGGCAATGTCGATGTCAATAGCCTCTCGCCGAATACCGTCCACGCTGAAATGAATACACGCCGCTCCGCCAAACTGGGCCGAATAATAATCCTGAAAACCAGTCGGAACCTTTATCACCTGACACTCTACATTTGCCGCAATCGGGATAAATCGATCCGGCGTGTAACGATCATGGACTAATTTGTTGAGAGCGCCGATGCAGGCGATATTTAGCGTCGATGAACCGGCAAGACCGGCGCCCGCGGGCGCCTCGGACTCGGTGGTCATATGAAAACCACGTCCGGGACGGAAAAAATAGACGAGCTTGGATAAAAGCTCGAGGCGCGGCTCATCTTTCAGGCTGGCGACGTCGCCGATCGTAGTTTCTACCTGCTGTTTTTGATCTATGGATTCGAGGATTATCCGGTCGTCGTTGCGGGTCTCGATCCGACACCTCGCCATCAGCGAAATGGCGAAATTGACCGTCGCCGCTCCCTCATGAAACAGAAAAAGCGGCGGAATATCAATTGTCCCGCCGGCAAGATCTAACCGGGTTGGTGCGGAAGATTCAATAATCATAGGTCAGCAATCTGCAATCAGCGATCAGCAATCAGTCAGTCGTCAGTGGTCAGTGGTCAGTGGTCAGAAAGATTCTTTTTTTCTGCCGCTGCGTCTGCTACAGCCACCGACTCCCCGTCTCCTTTTCTCTCTTTCTCCCCTTCTTTCTCCACTCGGGTTGGCTCGCGGGTCAGATGGAGGCGTTCGCCGAGATCGTGGAGCGTGATCTTGCCGATGTCTTCGACGGCGAGCAGTTTTTCTTCGATCTTTTGGATCGTTTCGGGTTTGGCGTCCTCGACCTTTTCTGAGAGCCAGAAACGCTCAATAATATAGAAAACGATCACGCCAAACATCACGATAAAAAACAGTGCGATCCCGATTGAGCGATAATCTCCGATGATCGACGTGACCGCCCCGCTGAAAAAATAGCCAACCGCCGAGAGCATAAATACCCACAGTGAACAACTGATCGCGCTCAACCCGAGAAACCGCAAAAACGGCATTTTGCCAACGCCATAAAATACGCACATCGCGACGCGTATCCCGTAGATATACTTGGAAATAATAATCGCCGAGCCGCCAAATTTATCGATCAGCTTTTCGACACGCGGCTGCGCCGCCTGGTAAAAGCGGTAATGCTTGGCGTTTTCGTGCAGCATCCGCCCGACCATATAACCAAAACTGTCACCCACGACGCCGCCCAGCGTTCCAAAGAAGATGACCTGTAAAAAACTCCAGGGGCCAAAAAAACCGCTGTGAGCCAAAACCCCCGAAATCAGCAAAGTTATATCGCCCTCGATCGTGCAGAGAAAGAAAACCGCGTAAATACCATATTGCTTAATGATCTCGTCGAGATGAAGTTCCATATCACAAACGCGTGAATCGTAATGAATGGCGATGTTGCATTAAAAAGAGTAGCTTTCCCGCGTCTTTCAGTCAAAGCTGTTAGGCGGTTCGCCATGGTGTTTGAATAGTCAAACTGCTTCGTTGACAGTTTTGCCTCTAGTGTCTAAAATCGCGTTAGCTTCTGAAAACGAAACGGTTTAGTAATATGACGGATAATCTGGAACATGCGCAGCGACGTGTTGGCATCGAGGTTTCAAGCTCGGCCTATACCGCCGTTTGTCTCGAAAAAGACGATTCGATATCGGCGGCAAAGCGTATTGCGACCGATCCTGGGCAACCGACCGCCGTCGGTCTGGCGGGATTTATAAATGAGATCAGACAGGATTTCGGCCATTTCGACCGGATCGGCATCGCCGTTCCAGGCCTCGTCGAGCGCACTTCGGGACGGGTCGTCTATTCGTCCAACATACCACAACACTCAGATATTAATCTGGCAAGCGAGATCCGCTCCTCAACCGGGCTGACGGCGTTGATCGAAAATGATGCAAATGCTGCAGCGCATGGTGAATTCCGGCTGGGAGCCGGGCGCGGCTGCCAAAATATGTTTTATGCCACATTTGGCGAGGGCGTCGGCGGTGCGTTTATTTTTAATGGAGCAATCTGGCGCGGGGCCGGCGGGTTTGCCGGCGAATTTGGTTTTGTCACGATCAATTCGGAAGGCTTGCGGCTCGAGGATGTTGCCTCTGCTGCCAATATCGTCCGCCGGACACGCAGCCGTTTTCATCAGGACAGCACCTCTTCACTCAGCCGCCTAAGCGAAGAGGGAATCACGATCGCGGAAATCGTTGCTGCTGCTGACAAGGAAGACGGTTTTGCACAGATGATGCTCGAGAGAACCGGAACCTATGTCGGGGCAGCTCTGGCAACTGTTATTAACCTGTTGAATATCGAAAAGATAGTGATCGGGGGCGAAATAATCCAAACCAAGCAGTTGGTTTTGGACGCCATTATCGAGAGCGCTGGCAAATTTTCGTTCAATCCATCATTTGAATCGACCTCGATCGTTGAGGGCGAATTGGGCGGAAATGCCGCCGCAATCGGGGCCGCTTTGCTCTCGGCCGAAGCCCGGTAATCAGCAAAATAGAACATAATATGCAATATCGGTGAAATTTATCTAGTGAAAGATTGCACAAGCAACGTAAAATCGATTATTTTTATAACGGGCAATTTGCGGAAATTATTAGATTTAGTAAAATCATTTACAAGTTTACGGTAGGCATTTTTATAAATCCGTTCGTTGATTTTCGATTATCTCTTTAGCGAGATATGAGAAACGCCGAGTTTGAATCATTGCCAGCTATCGACCTCAAACAGATCAGAAATGGCACAATTCTTTAATAAAAGTGCAAATAACATCGCCAGGATCAGCATGGTTTTGGCCGTGGTTTTGGGCGGAGCCGCGTTTTACGCTTATACGCAGATTGCCCGCTCGTCATATTTGACGGGTCGCTATCTCGAAAAGCAGCAGCCCGTCCAGTTTAGCCACAAACATCATGTTGGCGATGACGGCATCGATTGCCGTTATTGTCACGCAACGGTTGAGACCACGGCATCGGCCAGCATGCCGCCGAGCCAGACGTGCATGAACTGTCACAGTCAGATCTGGTCGGACAGCCCCTATCTCGAGCCTGTCAGGGCGAGTTTTCGCGATAACAAACCGATCGAGTGGGAACGCGTTCACGATCTGCCCGAATACGCATATTTTAATCACAGCATTCACGTCGCCAAGGGCGTCGGCTGCTCGACTTGTCACGGACAGATCGACAATATGCCGGCCGTTTTTCAGGAAAATACGCTGCAAATGGAATGGTGTATCGCCTGTCATCGAGCCCCTGAGAAATTTATCCGTCCAAAGTCTGAAATTTTTAGCATGAAATGGCAGGATGACGACATAGACGCAGCCGAGCGCGACAAATTAAAGGTCGATTACAAAATCCGCAGCAAGGAAATGATGACAAGCTGCTCGACCTGTCATAGGTAAAAGAAATTGCCGCAAAAAGGCACAAAAAGCGCAAAAAGGAGAAGTGCAAGAAACGGAAAAAATAATTTATACGGTCAGTCAATTATTCAAATAATTTATTTTGCGTCTTTTGCGCCTAATTAAAAAGGAATTAGAAAAATGCCCAGCCCGGAAAACAAAACACACTTTGCCTCTTTACGCGATAAGATTCTGTCGCAAAACGGGAAGCAGTATTGGCGCAGCATCGAGGAGCATGCCGACACGCCGGAATTCAGGGATTTTATAACCGAGGAGTATCCGCACGAGATTGAGCGTTGGGACGACAGCCTGAGCCGCCGTAATTTTGTCAAGGTGATGGGAGCCTCGCTTGCTCTGGCCGGGATAAGCGGCTGCGTCATCCAACCGCCTGAGCAGATCGTGCCTTATGTAAAAGCTCCCGAAGGAATGCTGCCCGGAAAGCCGAACTTTTTTGCGACCGCGATGTCGCTTGGCGGCGTTGCAACCGGGCTTTTGGCAAAATCATACGAGGGACGTCCGATAAAAATAGAGGGTAATCCCGATCATCCCGGCAGCCGCGGCGCGACCGACATTCTGGCCCAGGCATCGCTTTTGGGGATGTATGATCCCGACCGTTCGCAGGGAATTACGTATCGCGGCGGCCCGAAAAATTGGGAAGCCTTTGTGACCCAGCTGCGTGCCGCAACGGACGAAAATCGCAAAGACGGCGGTGCCGGCATCCGATTTTTAACCGAGACGATTACCTCGCCGACGCTGATCGACCAATTCAATAAAGTAAAAGCCGAGCTTCCGAATTCAAAATGGGTTCAATACGAGCCTATCAATGCCGATAATGCGCTTGCGGGGGCCAGGATGGCTTTTGGCTCACCAGTTCAGACGGTTTACAAATTTGACAAGGCTGAGCGGATTTTATCACTCGACGCCGATATTTTTTCGGGATTTAATGTTGCATACATAAAGGATTACACCGCCGGCAAGGCTTTTTCCGAGGAGCATAAGGGCATCAACCGGCTCTATTCAGTCGAGACGACGATCACGATCACCGGAGCCAAGGCCGATCACCGGATTGCGGTCCGACCGAGCCAGATGGCCGAGGTCGCAAAAGCGATAGCAAAGGCCGTCGGGGTCGCCGGAGCGACTTCGACCTACACCGAAAATGCGGCGTGGATCGCGGCGATGGCAAAGGATCTGGTCGCATATAAAGGCAAGTCGCTCGTTGTCGCCGGTGCCAATCAATCGCCCGTGGTTCATGCGCTAGCTCATGCGATGAACGCCACATTGGGTAATGCCGGGCAGACGGTTATTTATATCGAGCCGATATCCCCCGGCAACGATAAACTCCAGATCGAGCAGCTCCGCGAACTCATCGGCGATATCGACGCCGGTCGCGTCAAAATGCTCGTCATTATAGGCGGAAATCCAGTTTATAACACGCCCGCCGACCTGAAATTGAATGCCGACCGGATGGCAAAAATCCCAATGCGTTTCCATCTTGGCCTTTATGTGGACGAGACGGCCGAGCAATGCTATTGGCATGTTCATGAAAAGTATTATCTCGAAGGCTGGAGCGACGCCCGCGCCTATGACGGCACCACGTCGATCGTCCAGCCGCTGATAGCCCCGCTGTACGGCGGCAAAAATGCTCACGAGGTCGTCCAACTCTTCATGAAAGAGAATTTTGATAAGAAAGACTACGACATCTTAAAGGAATATTGGCAAAAGCAGAATTTCGGCGCTGCCGCCGTGGCTCCGGCGGTCGCCGCGACGCCTGCCCCTGCAAAAACTCCTGCAAAGACCGATGCAAAGTTGCAAACACCGGCAAATAACACGGCCGACAAAGCGGCTCAAAAGGCTCCGGCGACTCCGGCTGTGCCCGCCATCGCGCCAAAGAATTTTGAAGACAATTGGCGAAAGTTTGTTCACGACGGCGTAATTCCGAATACTGCTTCGGCGACCAAGACTGTCACTGCAAATGCAGCCTTTTTAAACCAGCCTGAGACAAAGCCGGCGGCGGCAAACGACAGCCTTGAGATCGCCATTCTGCCCGATCCATGTGTTTATGACGGACGTTTTTCAAACAACGGCTGGCTACAGGAACTTCCAAATCCTCTGAATAAGGTCACCTGGGACAATGTTGCGTTGATCAGCCCAAAAACGGCGGAGCGGCTCGGCGTTAATCAAGGCGGTAATGAGCGGGAAAAGCGGGAAATGACGGGTGCGCGGCAGGGCACGACCTTTATTAACACAAAAGGCGGAAATCTTTTCTCCGATCTGGTTACGGTCAAATATCAAGGCGCGGATATTCAAAAGAGAGTTCCGATGTGGATTTCGCCCGGCCAGCCGGATGACGTTATCACGCTCTTTATGGGTTATGGCCGCACGCGAGCAGGCAAAATCGGCACTGGGCTCGGTTACAACGTGTTTGATGTTCGCCGCTCGGATGCGATGGATTTCGGTTTCGGTGAAATTCCCAAAACCGGCGAGCGTTCGACGGTAGCTTCGACACAGACGCATTTTAATATGGAGGGCCGCGATCTGTTGCGGGTTTGGGACCTCGAGGAGTTTGAAAAGAATCCAAAGTTAGGGCATCAGGAAAACGAATACGACAAATCGATGTTCCCGATTGACCAGCATCAAGCCGTTTACGACAAAAATCATAAATGGGGGATGACGGTCGATCTCAATTCCTGCGTGGGCTGCAACGCCTGTGTTTTGGCCTGTCAGTCCGAAAATAATATTGCCGTCGTCGGCAAGGAGCAGGTAGAGCGTCATCGCTCGATGCATTGGATGCGCATTGACGCCTATTATGGCGGCGACAATATAAACGAGCCGGAAGGTCCGCATTTTCAGCCGGTTCTTTGCCAGCAGTGCGAACAGGCTCCGTGCGAGGTCGTTTGCCCGGTTCACGCCACCGTTCACAGCGCCGAGGGCTTGAACGACATGACATACAACCGGTGTGTCGGGACCAGATACTGCTCTAATAACTGCCCGTACAAGGTCCGCCGGTTTAATTTTCTGCTTTATCAGGATTGGGACACGCCGCAATACAAACTTATGCGCAACCCCGAAGTAACGGTTCGCAGCCGCGGCGTAATGGAAAAATGCACGTATTGCACACAGCGAATTGCCGCCGCCCGCATCGAGGCTGAAAAGGATGCCCGGCCAATCCATGACGGAGAGATCGTTACGGCCTGTCAGTCGGTTTGCCCGACAAACGCGATCACCTTTGGCGATATGCACGATCCGCTCAGCGCGGTCGCAAAAACAAAAAAAGATCATCGCAACTATACGCTCCTTAATAATCTGAACACACAGCCGCGAACAACTTATCTCGCCGGTCTGAAGAATCAAAACAAGGAAATGCCGGATTACAAGCCTCAGATTATGAAGATCGATGCAGAAGATGAGCCCGACACCAAAACCGAGGGAGGCGAGAAACACTAGTTGATGGACGATAAAGAACTTCAACAGAAACTTCACCCGGCGATGATCGAGGGCGATAACGATTACGCGAGCGTAACTGACAAGATCAGCGACGTTACGCTAAAGCGTCGGACGCCTTTTCACTGGTTTATCGGCTTTGGCATCGCTTTCCTGATCGCGCAGCTGCTTTTGTTTACTATCGTTTGGCTCGTGACAAAGGGTATCGGCATTTGGGGAACTAACCAGCCGGTCGGTTGGGCGTTTCCGATCATTAATTTTGTCTGGTGGATCGGCATCGGTCACGCGGGAACATTGATTTCGGCCATTTTATTGTTGCTAAATCAGAAATGGCGCACCTCGATCAACCGTTTTGCCGAGGCAATGACGCTGTTTGCCGTGGCCTGCGCAGGATTGTATCCAGTTTTTCATACTGGCCGACCTTGGCTTGCATATTGGCTGTTTCCGTATCCAAACACCATGTCGATCTGGCCGCAATTTCGCTCACCCTTGATGTGGGATGTTTTTGCGGTATCGACCTATGCGACCGTTTCGCTCCTATTCTGGTATATCGGATTGATCCCGGATCTGGCTACGCTTCGCGACCGTGCAAAAAATAAATTTTTTAAGTTTATCTATGCCATTTTTTCGTGGGGTTGGCGTGGCTCGGCTAGGCATTGGCATCGTTACGAGCTGGCATATTTGATTCTGGCCGGAATCTCGACGCCGCTAGTGCTTTCGGTTCACTCAATCGTATCATTCGACTTTTCGGTGTCGCAGATTCCGGGCTGGCACGCCACTTTCTTTCCGCCATATTTTGTTGCGGGTGCGATTTACGCCGGTTTTGCAATGGTTCTCCTTCTTGCTATCCCGCTCCGCCACCTTTACAACATGAAGGATTTTATTACCAAGACCCATCTTATCTATATGGGCAAGGTAATGCTGGCGACGGGGCTGATAGTGGGATACAGCTATATAATGGAGGCGTTTTTTGGCTGGTATAGCGGATCGCAGTATGAATGGTTCATGATAAAGAACCGCATTTGGGAAGGCCCCTACTGGTTTTTCTACTGGATGCTGATCTTTTGCAATGTTTTTTCGATTAATTTGCTTTGGTTCAGGCGTTTTCGTGAAAGCGAGTTTTGGCTTTTTGTAATTTCGATAATCGTGAGCATAGGCATGTGGCTTGAGCGATTTGTAATTATTGTGACGAGTCTGCAGCGTGATTTTCTTCCCAGTTCATGGGCGATGTATTCCCCGACGGTTTTTGACATTACTATGTTTGTCGGGACGCTCGGATTCTTTTTCGCTTTGTTTTTTCTGTTCATTCGATTTGTTCCGGTTATTTCGATATTTGAGGTCAGGACGTTGCTGCCGGAGGCTAACGTGCACGGCCACCAGCAGGATTTTGAGGAGAATGTTAACGAGGTCGAATATACGTACGACCGGACCGATCCGCCGAATGAGTAAGTAGAGAGTAGAGAGAAAAATTACTCTCAACTCTCTACTGATTAGAGACTATGGAAAGCAAACTTTACGGGATAATGGCTGAGTTTGACACCGCAACGGAGGTGGTGGATGCGGCGCGCTCGATTCGCGAAGCGGGTTATACCAAAACAGATGCTTTTTCGCCATTCCCGCTTCACGAGATCGATGAGGCTCTGGGGATCAAGCGGAGCATTCTGCCTTATTTGATCTTTGCGGGCGGCATCACCGGACTTTTGTCGGGCATCGGCCTCGAGTATTTTGTGCATGTGATCGAGTGGCCGATCATCGTCGGCGGCCGCCCGGCGTTTAGTCTGCCGGCGTTTGTTCCACCGGCGTTTGAAATGACGATCCTTTTCGCGGCCTTTACAGCTATATTGGGGATGCTGTTCCTGAACGGCTTGCCGTCGCCGTATCATCCCGTTTTTAACGTGGAGCGTTTTGCCCTGGCGACACGTGAGAAATTCTTTTTGATCATCGAATCGACCGATCCAAAATACGATTATGCCGAGACACGCAGTTTTATGGAAAGCCTTGGCCCGCAGGAGGTATTTGATGTCGAGGAATAAGTTCAAAGTTCAAAGTTCAATATTCAAAGTTGGCGGAAAAAGAGCTTATTGCTTACTGCTTACGGCATACTGCTTATTAGCTTTAGGCTGTGGGGTGCGTTTCGACATGCAGGATCAGCCGAGGTATAAGGCTTATAAAAAGAGCGACTTTTTTAGCGACAAACGGGCATCGCGCGATCAGGTCGAGGGGACGGTCGCACGCGGCCAGCTTCATGATAACAAGGCTTTTTATACCGGTAAGATCGATAATCCGAACCTCAGTGCTCCGATTACGACCTCTACTGATGCGAGTGGAAATACATTGCAGGCGAGCTTTCCCAACGATATTGACGAATTTCCGGTTCCCGTAACAAAAGAATTGATCGATCGCGGACAGGAGCGATTTAACATTTACTGCATTGTCTGTCACGGCCCGGTTGGCAATGGCGACGGGATGATCGTGCGGCGCGGATTTCCAAAGCCGCCGACCTATCATGACGACCGTCTGCGAAATGCGCCTGTTGGCCATTTCTTTGACGTGATGACAAATGGCTGGGGCAAAATGCCGAGCTATGCTTATCAGGTACAGCCGGCTGACCGCTGGGCGATCGCGGCATATATCCGCGCATTGCAGGTAAGCCAGAATCCTGAAGAAAATTTGAAGATGAACTCAAAAACAGAGTCAAACACGGCGCCTCCGCCACCGGCACCGAAGGGCAAAAATCCCGGAGGCAAGAAATAGATGGCAAATCACGGCGATTATTATCCACCGGCTGAGATCGTTCGTTTGCGGGCGCTCGCTCTCGGCGTTGGCGGCATCGCCACTATCATTTGGGCGATCGGGGCATATTTTAACACGGAGCAAGCTCTGCGGTCGTGGCTTTTGGGATTCATTTTCTGGGGCGGCATCGGTTTTGGATGCATCGGCGTCCTGATGCTGCAATATTTGACGGGCGGAGCATGGGGCGTGGTTATCCGGCGCGTACTCGAGGCCGGCACGCGGACGCTGCCGGTGATCGTTTTGCTATTTATACCGCTGGCGATAGGCATTTACACGCGCACATTTTTCGATTGGACCCATCTGCCATTTACCGACCATGTAATGGCGCAGCGCGGCATCTTTATGACGCCATTGGCATGGATTCTTCGCTCGGTGATTTATTTTACGTTGTGGGGCGTAATGGTCTATCTGCTCAATAAATGGTCGGCTCTACAGGACACAACCAAAACGGTTGAGGAATCGCGGCTTGCATTGGAAAAAGCATCCCGTTTTTCTGGCCCGACAATGGTCGTCTATTGTCTGGTTGTGACATTTGCGGCTGTTGACTGGATGTTGATGCTCGATGCTCACTGGTTTTCGACGATGTGGGGCCTGCTTTTTGTTGCGGGTTGGGCATTGAGCTGCTTTTGCTTTGTAGTCGCTGTCATGGCATATCTGTCGGACAAAGCCCCGATGGATCGCGTTGTCGGGAAACGACATTTTCACGATCTGGGCAAGCTGATCCTCGCTCTCGTAATGGTTTGGGCGTATTTTAATTTTTCGCAGTTTCTTATTATATGGTCCGGCAATCTGCCCGAAGAAACCGGGTGGCTGCTGACTCGAATGAAGGGCGGTTGGGGCTATATCGGGGTCGGATTGATACTGTTCCATTTCGCTTTTCCGTTTCTCATTTTGCTCCAACAGGATTTTAAACGGCGTGCCAGATGGATCGCAACGCTCGCGATTTTTATACTAATAATGAGGCTCGTGGATATGTTTTTCCTTATCGGGCCGAGCAACCGCGTTATGCCGGGCGGCATGGAACAGGGAGCTTTTCACGTCGATTGGCTGGATTTTGTGGCACCGGTCGCGGTCGGCGGGATTTGGCTGTGGTGGTATTTTGGCGAATTGCTTAAACGCCCGCTGGTTCCGGTCGAGGATCCGTATCTTGAGGGAGCGATCGAGCACGGACATGGGCATTAGGATTTTGGATTGCGGATTTTAGATTTTGGATTTAGGAATAGGAATATGTCATCAAAGAAACACACAGACATATCGACTGACCTCGACAAACCGTATGAGGAAAATGAGGTCGGCCTGCGCGGGATTATCGGGTTTGCCATCGGACTTTTTGCCCTTATCGTCGTTACATTTGGCTTGATGTGGGCATTTCTTAATGTTTTGAAAGATTACTCGACTCAGGAAAATGCCGACGCCAGAAATCCGATGGCGATGACCGATAAGGAACGCCTCCCGCCGGAGCCGCGGCTGCAACTCGCTCCGGGTTTCGGGGTTGATTCCGCCAACGGCCGAGTAAATATGGAGCTGCGCGAACCAAGCGCCGAATACCAGGAACTTCGCCGGCAATGGGAAGAGATATGGAAATACGGACAAAAGGACGAAAAGACCGGCGTGATGACAGTTATGCCTGTGGAGATGGCAAAGCAGAAATTCCTGGCTCAAAACGTTAAAGCTAAAACGGGCGCCGAGGAATTTTATAAGAATTCGCGTTCATTTATCTCGGATTCAAGTGCCGGACGGCTTTCGTCGGAAAAGAGAAGATAAATTAGTGAAAAGTGAAAAACTAATAACTAAAAGTTTTACGGCATCCGGCTTGACGGGTCGAGGTTTCCGCCTTGCGCTCTACTTTTCACTTTTCACTGTCTGTTTTTCACTTCTCGCTTTGGATTCTTCAGCGCAGAAGTCTGAGCATTACAATTCGCCGCTGTATTTGCCGAGGACGTATGATCCGTCGCAGTCGACGACGAGCGGGCTGCCCGACGCTTTAAAATCGGTCGGGATCGAGCAAAAGCTTGGCGAGCAACTGCCGCTCGACACGGAATTTAAAGACGAGGACGGCAAAACGGTTAAGCTCGGCAGTTATTTTAACAACGGCAGGCCAGTCATTTTGGCATTGGTATATTACGAGTGCCCGATGCTCTGCAACCAGGTTTTGAATGGCCTGACAGGTTCGCTAAAGGGCATATCGTTTGACGCCGGTAAGGAATTTGACGTCGTGGCGATCAGCTTTGACGCCCGCGAAAATGACAAACCCGATCTCGCCAAAAACAAGAAAGCGAGCTATATGGAGCGATACGGCCGTGCGGGAACGGAAAAGGGCTGGCATTTTCTGACCGGAACGCAAGGTTCGATCGATAAGGTCACCTCTTCAGCCGGATTTACATACCGCTGGGATGAAAAGAGCGGTCAATTCGCACACGCCGCTGGGGTAATGGTGACAACGCCCGAGGGCAAGATGTCACGCTATTTTTACGGCATCGATTACTCGCCAAAGGATATAAAGTTTGGCCTTATGGAATCGGCCGCGAGCAAGGTCGGCAATCCGGCGGAGCAACTACTTTTGTATTGCTATCATTACGACCCGGCAACCGGCAAATACGGCCTCGCGATTCTCAGGGTAATGCGCGTCGGCGGCGTTTTGACTCTGGTCGGGCTAGGTGCGATGGTTTTTGTTTTTTGGCGGCGGAACAAGAAGAAAGAGTTATTAGTGAATGGTGAATAGTGAATATTTAAAAATTCACTAAGTGATTATGCAGAATACGACGTGGGTACCATTATTTCCTGAACAGGCTTCGACCTTCGCATGGCATATAGACGCGCTTTATTTCTATCTGATCGTGGTGAGCATAGCGTTTACGATACCAATCGTGGTGGCGGTTTTTTATTTCGCGGTCAGATATCGCGAGGTGGAAAAATTTGCGACGCCGGACGAAATGCATGGCTCGATGGTGCTCGAAACGGTATGGTCGATCATCCCGTTTGTTATCTCGATGACCATTTTTCTTGGGGGAGCGATCGTTTTTTATGAGCAATACACGCCGCCCGAGGATTCGATGGAGATCTATGTCGTCGGTAAACAATGGATGTGGAAGCTGCAGCATGAAACCGGCCAGCGCGAGATCAATGAGCTTCACGTGCCTGTCGGCCAAAACGTAAAGCTGACGATGACGACCGAGGATGCTCTTCATTCCTTTTTCATACCGGCATTTCGCACCAAGGCGGATGTGGTGCCGGGTCGCTACACGTATCTTTGGTTTAATGCGACTAAACCGGGTAAATATCACCTGTTCTGTGCCGAGTATTGCGGCCTGAACCACTCGGGGATGGGCGGCTGGGTTTATGTAATGACGCCGGATGACTATGAAAAATGGTTGAGCGGCAATGTTTCGGGGCTGACGCCGGTTGAGGAGGGCAGGGATCTGTTTACCAATAAATTGGGCTGCGCTTCGTGTCACGCCGGCGGCCCGGCACAGCGCGGCGCAAAACTCGAGAATCTGTTCAATTCCGACGTCAAACTTGTCGGCGGATCGACTGTCAAGGCTGACGAAAATTACATCCGCAATTCGATCCTCAATCCGGCGTCACAGGTTGTCGAGGGATTTCAGCCGATAATGCCAACATTTAAGGGGCAGGTGACTGAGGAACAGCTAAACTCGCTGGTCGCATATATTAAAACGCTGAGCCCGAACGCGGCTGCGAGTACGACGGCCACACCAACGGCGGCCAATTCAAACAGCGCATCTTCAAATAAACCGGCGGGGAATAAACCAGCAGCCAATAAACCGTTGGCTAAAAAGCCGGCCGCAAACAGCAATAAGTAGTAGGTGCTAGAGAATTATGCAAACCGAAGAGGCAATTTCGACAAGTTTTGACAGCGGTCGTGGAAAGCTGAACTATCTTACCAACGGCACGACGCTCAAATCGTGGCTGTTGACCAAAGATCATAAGCGCATCGCGATCATGTATCTGGTCACGGTTTCGCTGTTCTTTATGATGGGCGGAATGTATGCGGCGACGATCAGGCTCGAGCTGCTGACCCCGGCAAGCGATCTGCTCGAGACCGGAACCTACAACAAAGTCTTTACTCAGCACGGTATCCTGATGATTTTTTTCTTCCTGATACCATCGATCCCGGCTATATTAGGCAATTTCCTCATCCCGATCATGATCGGCGCCAAGGATCTGGCGATGCCGCGCATTAATCTTATAAGTCTTTATATTTATTGGGCGGCGGGTATTCTTGCCCTTTGGGCATTGATGCAGGGCGGCGTCGATACGGGCTGGACGTTCTATGCTCCATACAGCACGACGTTCTCCAATACATATGTGTTGGCCGTTGGCCTCGCGATCTTTATCAATGGCTTTTCATCGATCCTAACCGGACTGAATTTTATCGTCACGATTCATACGATGCGGGCTCCGGGAATGACCTGGTTCAGGCTCCCCTTGTTTGTCTGGGCTCATTACGCGGTCAGTCTGGTGATGATCCTCGGCACACCTGTCCTCGCGATTACGACGCTGCTTCTCGCTCTCGAGAGAGTTTCGCATATCGGCATTTTTGACCCGTCGATTGGGGGCGACCCGATCCTGTTTCAGCATTTATTCTGGTTTTATTCGCATCCAGCGGTTTATATTATGATCCTGCCGGGCATGGGCGTTATCAGCGAACTGATCTCAAACTTCTCGCGAAAGAAGATATTTGGCTACGAATTTATTGCATTCTCATCCATCGCCATCGCCGTTTTCGGGTTTCTCGTCTGGGGGCATCATATGTTTGTCAGCGGCCAGTCAATCTATGCCGGGCTGGTGTTCTCATTCCTGACGATGGTCGTAGCCGTGCCGTCGGCGATCAAGATGTTTAACTGGACCGCGACGA
The DNA here is from genome assembly GCA_038226395.1 of Pyrinomonadales bacterium. Classification (GTDB taxonomy): domain Bacteria; phylum Acidobacteriota; class Blastocatellia; order Pyrinomonadales; family Pyrinomonadaceae; genus OLB17. The sequence continues at coordinate 69,577 of JBBRQM010000006.1, forward strand.
TGTATAAGGGGTCTATATCATACGATACGCCGATGCTGTATGCGATCGGATTTATGGGGCTTTTCCTGATCGGCGGTCTGACGGGTCTTTTCCTCGGTGCCGTCGGGCTGGATATACATTTGACGGACACCTATTTTGTTGTTGCTCACTTTCATTACGTCATGGTCGGCGGGCAGGTGATCGCATACCTTGGCGGCATCCATTACTGGTGGCCGAAAATGACCGGGCGAATGTATTCGGAATTTTGGGGCAAGATCTCAGCCATGCTTGTATTTGTAGGGTTTAATCTGACATTTTTCCCGCAGTTCATCCTCGGTTATCAGGGAATGCCGCGACGATACGCCGCCTATCCGGAAGAGTTTCAGGTTCTGAACATCTTCTCGACCGCCGGGGCTTCGGTTTTGGGTATAGGCCTCGTTATGCCGGTGATCTATCTCGGACATTCGCTGATCTTTGGCAAAAAGGCGGGCGACAATCCGTGGATGCTGCCGGGCCTCGAGTGGCGCACGGCCTCGCCGCCGCCGACCGAGAATTTTGAAGTAATGCCGGTCGTCACCTGGGAAGCATACGAATTCGGCGAGGAAAGCGGCCTCGATATTGAGGCGGCAAAACGAAGGCATGAGGTCGAAGCGGCCACATAAAATTTAACAGGATGGGCAGGATGAACAAGATTTCTTTTTTCTTATCCTAAGTATCCTGTATATCCTGTTTGAATTTCTTAGAAAAAGATGTCGGCACATTATTCGGACAAATTTGTTTATCACGAGCCTGGGCTTCAGCATCAGTTTGAGGACATGGGGCAGCAGGAAGAGAGCGTCTCGATCGGGATGTGGATGTTCCTCGTCCAGGAGATCATGTTCTTTGGCGGGATGTTTACGGTCTATCTCGTGTTTCGGTCGAAATACCCGATGGCGTTCGCCGCAGGTAGTAATCACCTTGACGCGTTTTTGGGTGGGCTAAACACTATCGTCCTGATCGTAAGCTCGCTGACGATGGCGTTGACGGTCTTTTTTGCCCAAAAGGGCAACCGGAACATGCAGGTCATCCTGATCCTGTTGACAATGGGGTTTGGCGCCACTTTCTTAGGCGTCAAGGCGATTGAATACACTGATAAATACAACCACGGTCTCGTGCCGGTCACGGGCTGGAACAAACGCGTCAAAGAGGAAGCAAAACCCGAAACTGCTGCCCCGGCTCCGGAAAAGCCGTGCTGGGAACACGCCCATGGCGAGGTGGAAAAGTATGTAAATCCGCATGGCGAATTTCAGTGGGAGGACTGTAGCTTGGCAAAACTGGCACAGGATCACAATTACCTTACCACTTCGGAAAAGAATCAGTATTTCGTAACGGATACTAGCGGAAATCCCCAGATAGATGCGGATAAGTTTCGCGATAAGGTACGCATATTCTTTTGGATATATTTTGTAATGACCGGGCTTCACGCCCTGCATATGATCGTCGGTCTGGGGCTGATGACGTGGCTGCTGTGGACGGCATTTAAACGAAATTACAACGCCGACTATTACATGCCGGTCGAGATGTCGGGTCTTTATTGGCACTTTGTCGATATTGTCTGGATATTCCTGTTTCCGCTGCTTTATTTGCTCGGGCGTCATTTTTTACATTAGGAATTTCAAGTTATGTCGGATAATCACTCAGAAGAACAGCATATCGGGATACCCGGATATTTAGGCGTATTTACGATCCTGATCGTTGGAACGATCGCGACCTATTTTGTGGCGACTATCGATCTTGACTGGATATTTCCTGGGGCGAATACCTTGGTTGCGCTCCTGATCGCGTTTACCAAGATGATCTGCGTAATGCTCTTTTTTATGCATGTTTACTGGAGCAAGAGACTGATCTGGCTGGCCGCGATCGCAAGTTTTTTCTGGATGGCAATAATGTTTGCCTATACGATGCAGGATTATCTGACACGCAGCCCCGGTGTATTTTCAAGTTAAAGGATCGAGAGCAAATAATTAACGCGGAGCGCGAAGAGCATTCAAAACCCTCGCGTCCGCGTCTTTTATTCATTAGCAAATGCAATTTCAACGTGCTATTATTCTCGGTTTGTAATGTCCGGTTTGGTTTGATGAAGCATATCTTATACAACCGCGACGTGAGGCGCGAACATCAGAGACTAATGAAGTATATCGCTGGTAAATTATTGCAATTAGGGATTTTGTCCGTCCTCGCTGCGGCTTTGGTTTCTGCCGGCTGCGGAACTCATACAAAGGATACGACAGCCCGGTTGCTAAAAACCGAGGACGCGAATCAGGCCGATCTGATGGCCGAGGTCAACCGGTTTGCCCGCGTCGATTCATTGCGGGCAAAAATGTATCTCAAGTTTGAGGATAATTCCTTTGCCGAATTTGGCAGCAAGGAAGTATATCGCCAGGCTGATGGCGAGGTCGTCGTTCAACGTCCCGGCAAGATATTGCTTAAGGTGCAGGTGCCGGTCATTAAAACCGATGTAGCGCAGATGACGTCGGACGGCGATACTTTTCGGATCGCCGTCCTACAGGATGGCGGAACGGGGAAAAATAAGCGGTTTATTAAGGGAACGAACAAAGCAGATTATTCCAAACTTATCAAACATTTCAGCTCGGCCGATATCGAAAACGGCAAGGTATTAAAAGAGAGCGTGAACGCATTTGCAAGCCTTAGGCCGCAGCATTTTACCGATGCGATGCTGGTGCGACCGACGGATAGCTCAAACGTTTACGCCCAAAGCACGATCTTTCAGGTCGAGGATGAGACCGGCGGCTATAAGAAATCAGCATCGAGAACAGTGATGCGCGGCTATTATCTGCTTGACGAATTTGAAAAGCAGCCTGATGGCGGTATGAAGATCGCCCGCCGCTTCTGGTTTGACCGCGTCGGCGGCATCCGCCTCGCCCGCCAGCAGATATTTGACGCGAAAGACGAGATCGAATCGGACATCATTTACGGCAAAGAGGGCAAGTTGACTGCGACCTCGGATTATCCCAATTTGCCGCTTCAAATTACAGTTACCCGTCCCAAGGAAAAATACTCGATGACGCTGTCGTATCAGACGCCCGAGGCCGTCACGATCGGGACAAAATTCCCGGACGGAGCATTTGAGCTGCAAAATTCGTGGAATCTCGAAGAGGTCGATCTCGACAAGAAACTGCACGAAGCAAGTCAGGACACTCCGCAGGTTATAGACAAGACAGGGGTGACGCGTTTTCACTAAGCCTGCCGATGAGACCGATATTACAGACCGAGGATCTTGCAAAATCATATAGAGTCGGGAAAATTGATGTTCCGGCCTTACGCGGAGTTTCACTCGAAGTGAATGAGGGCGAATTTGTCGCGATAATGGGGCCGTCCGGCTGCGGCAAATCGACGCTCCTGCATCTGCTCGGCGGCTTGCTTAGTCCGACCAGCGGCAGCATCGTGATCGACGGCGAGGATATTTCAAAGGTATCCGACGCCCGGCGGACGGACATTCGGCGACGTAAGATCGGTTTTGTCTTTCAGCGTTTTAACCTGTTTCCGACATTATCGGCCGAGGGCAACCTCAAATTGGCTGAAAAAATACACACCGGCAGCGGCAGCAAAAACTCTGACAGGCGTCGCGAGGTTTTGCGCCTGCTCAAACTTGAGGATAAAATGCATCATAAGCCGCTCGAACTGTCAGGCGGCGAGCAGCAGCGGGTCGCGCTGGCGAGAGCGGTGGTCAATAGCCCGGCGATCATCCTGGCGGATGAGCCGACGGGCAATCTCGACACCGAGAATTCCAGGATCGTGCTTGATATGTTTCGCGAGCTGAATGAGAAATTTAACCAGACGATTATTATGATCACGCATAACCCCGAAGCGGCGGCCGCGTGCTTGCGGACGATCCAGATGATTGATGGGCATATCGTTAATTGATATGAAAAATATCATCAATTGGAATTATGAGCGGGCTTCGTGGCAATGGGATCTGTTTTGCGTTTTGATACTTATTTTTATCTTTGCGACGCCAAAGGCGTGGTTTAATAACCAGAAAACGCTTGCAACCCAGACGCCGGTTGAGGTCGTCAAAGTTGAAGATTACGGCTGC
>JBBRQM010000007.1:0-71655 GCA_038226395.1 Pyrinomonadales bacterium
GAGATTGATGGCGATGCAAACAAAACCATCAGCGAGATTGCCGAAAGGTATTTCCGCCGATACACAAAGGCCCGCAATGGACTCCGCGTGATCACCGGACGGCTAGCTATTGCCGAAAAAGAAATCCGCGTGGCAAAAGCCAAGCTGACCCAAATAGATGCAGCGATCGAGACGAGTGATACGGAATTTCTATCATCTTTGATCGAGCAAAAACAAAAACCTGCGCCAGTCGGGCGCAAGAAAAAGATCGAGGCAGCGTTTAAGGGAGCTCGAAAATTTGTGTCATCCGACGGCTTTGAGATCCTCATCGGCAAAAAGGCAAAGGACAACGATTATCTGACGTTTCGCATAGCAAAATCGCTCGATATGTGGATGCACGCCGCTGATTATCCGGGATCGCACGTCATCGTCCGCATCCCTAATCGCAAAGAAATGCCAAATCAGACGTTGCTCGAGGCCGCCCAGCTCGCCGCTTTTTACAGTAGCGGCCGCAAACAGCCAAAAGCCGCTGTCCATTACACGCAAAAAAAATTTGTGAATAAACCCCGTCGTGCGGCTCCGGGTTTGGTGAGCTTGGCGAGTTTTAAAACAATACTGGTCGAGCCGCAGGTTCCTGTGTTAGTAACGTCAAATACAGTAGGTAAATAACAGCGGCGATTACTGCTCGCTCATTACCTTATCGACGGTTTCCTTCATCTTTCCGATGACCGTCGGGCCGCCGCCGAGAAAGACGCCGCGCAGACGTCCCTCACGGTCAATCAACAAAGTCTGCGGCACAGCATCAAAACCTGTTAGTTTATTGATTTCGCGGGTTGTGTCGCTGGTAATGCGGGCAAGCTCGTAATTGAGTTTCATCTTTTCCCCAAAGCTTTTAATATCGGCAATTTCTTCAGGTCGGCCGTTGCCGTCACCTATATCCAGCCCGATCACCTGAAATCCGTTATCCTTATATTTGTCATACATCGAGACTATCTCAGGCATCTCAGCACGGCATGGGCCGCACCAAGTCGCCCAGAGATTTAGCAGGACGACTTTGCCTTTACGATCGGCGACCTTTACCTTTGACCCGTCGAGCAACTCAAGATCGGCCTGGGCAATTGCCGGTTTAAGTTCAGGATAGGTTGAAGATTTTGTTTCGGACGAATTTGTGTTTGACGAGGTTTGGGCTGATGAATTTGTGTTCGTATTCGAATTTACGCTCGTGTTTGCACCAGAGTTAGCAGTGCACGAGGTCAGCCCCGAAATAGCAATAACCAGCGCGATAAATAAAACCAGGTTAATAATAATTTCCTTCATTAATTCCTCTTGTCAGTCAACGCACATCCCGCAGGCGGAGAACGATAAGCGTAGCTATGACCAACATCCAAAACATTAACATCAAAATGAACTGATTTAAAATATGATGCATCCACGGATGCAGAAAAGTGATATACGGGCTCAGGTCTTTTGGTATCTTGACGGCAGGCGGAATCGGCGGCGGATCGTCAAATTTTGGTGACGTGGAACTTCTGCCGGCACGCATGTCGTCCTCATATTTTTTAAGTTTATCTTGCGAGGATTTCTGGTAATCCTTCATATCCTGTTGCGCCTTTGCGATGATCTTGTCGTTTTCGGTCTCGATGTATTTATAGAGGCCCTTGCCGTTGGTGCGGCCGTTCGGCTTTGAGCCTTCGGCCTCGAGCGTGTCGAGCGACGAATAGCTCTTCATCGTGTCGAACGACAATGCCGCCGGTATAAGCAGCCCCACAGCTTTATTGATGCCGCTCGGCACGCCAAAGACGCCCGAAAACAATATCTGCGGTATCAGTATCAACGGCACGATGCTCGTCGCCATTTCTGACGTTTTGACAAGCGCCGATACCAACAGTCCCAAGGCTATACCAACCGACGCAGTCAGCAGCATCACCCACAATTGCGGTATCCCGCCGAGATCGCCGGGCATCGGCATTAGCCCGGTCAAATCAAAGAATTTGAGCGGGATAAACAATATAAGGCATTGAATGCCGACGATGAGACCAAGCACAAAAAGCTTTGAGCCGAGGTATGGCATTATGCCGAGATTGACCATTCGCTCGCGGCTATAGATCGCCTGTTCGCGGATGATCTCACGCGCCGAGACGCTCGTGCCAAACCAGACAGCGACCAGCGCGATCACAAAATACACCAGATCGCGCGGCAGATTATTCCCCACCACAAAATACGTGAGCACGGCGATCACCGGTGCCTGAACGAGCAGAATAAACAGGTTCAGCTTATCTTTAAAAAGCACCTCCATGTATCGCAGCGATAGCATCAGCCATTGCCGTATGCTGCCAAAAATGCCCAGCCCGTGTCGCGGCCCCGCGCCGCTCGGAGGCTGTGTGCCGAGCTGTCGCAGCGGCTCGGCGATGTTCTGCCGGTAGATTGGCGTTTGGATAAATTTTTGCCGCCAAGCGTCGGCTGTTTGATCTGTAAGCTGCTTCCGGGCGCCCTCACCTTGCTGCTTGACGCCTTCGTTGACAGGTTCTTCGAGTTTGTCAAAAAGCTCCTTAAAATTAGCCGCGCCGAGATGCTTCATCGCCTCGTCCGGCTTGCCAAAAAATACAAGACGTCCGCGCATCAGCACGATGATCTTGTCAAAAAGCTTCACGTTTTCCATCGCGTGGGTGGTCAGGATCACGGTGCGGCCAGAATCGGCGATTTGGCGGAAAAGCTTCATAATCTTTTCCTCCGTTCCGGGATCGAGACCCGATGTAGGTTCGTCCAAATAGATGATCGAGGGTTTTGTGATCAGCTCGACGGCGATCGAAACGCGTTTTCGCTGGCCGCCAGAGAGTTGGGCGACGGCTACGTCCCGCCGGTCGGCGAGACCTGTGACGTCAAGCACCTCGTTGATCGTCTGGTCGATCTCGGACGATGAAACGTCTGATGAGAGCCGCAGTTTTGCCACATAATATAGCGTTCGGTAAATGGTCAGTTCGCGATGTATTATGTCGTCCTGCGGCACATAGCCGATCCCCTGTTTTAGCGAATCGAGATGCGTGTAAAGGTCGAGATTATTGATCAGGATGTTGCCGCCCGTGGCTGGCCTCATGCCGTTCATCGCATCCATTAGCGTTGATTTGCCGCCGCCCGACGGGCCGAGGATGCCAATAAATTCATTTGGCTGGATCGACAGCGAGATCGAATCCAGCAACCTGATTTTTTTCCCGCCAAAACGGCCAACGTCCTTTGTGATATTCACTGCGTCGATGCGGGTCTTGGATCGCGTGTCAAAAACGCCGATGTTGCGGTTTTGATCGATCCGCAGCATGAACGAACCGATCTGCACCGAATCGGCGGGTGTCAAAGCGGCACGCGAGATGCGGTTGCCGTTGACATACGTGCCGTTTGTCGAATTGAGGTCCTCGACACCGACACCAGAGCCAGTATCGACCAGCCGAGCATGTCGGGTCGATATCTGTAAGCCGTCGAGGCGTATGTCGTTGCCCTCGTCGCGGCCTATGGTCAGCTTTTGTTTGCTGCCAAAAGAGAGTGACATCAATAGCTGCGGCTGGGCGTTGTCCATCGGTAGGGACGACCCCGACCGGTCGAGTTTGGCGACCACCGTCTTTGATCCGCCGTCATCACCTCCTCCCATAAATGCGGGTGCGGCAATGCTGGCAGCGACCAGACGCTGTCCGGCAAGCGAAGCACCGGCCGGGGCGGCACGCGAGGGCGAATTAAACCGCAGCAGCGGCCCGCCTACACCAAGCTGGACCTCGTCCATGTGATACAACGGCGTCGGGCCCGCGATCCGCTGGCCGTTGACAAAGGTGCCGTTAAAAGTCTTGTTGTCTTCGAGAATGAAGTTGCCGTTCTCCAGGTGAATATGGGCGTGCACCCGCGACATCATTACCAGCCCCGGGTCAAAGGCGATGTCGCAGCCCTTATCGCGTCCAAGAGCGATGCCTTGCACGGAAAGTTCATAGGCCGGACGGCCCGGTTCGTTGACAAATTCCAAACGTGCGATTGTCGAAGCAGAACCCGAGGGCGGCTTTGACTGAGCTGGTGGAGCAACGGGAGCGGGCGGATTGTCAAATGGACTTTTTGTTGATTGCAGCGGCACACGCGGGGCTTGCGGCGGAGGCTGCGTGGGCTGTGCAGGAGCCTGCGGCCATGCCGGGTTTACACCGCTAGTGGCGGCGGTTGCGTCGAGCGAGATGATCCTCACTGTCGGCCCGTTTGGGCCAAACTGTAACCGCTGTCCGGCGGCGACCGGCTGCGGCATCACGATCTTTTGCCCGTCCATAAACGTCCCGTAGCTTGAGTTCAGATCGGCGACGAACCATTGCCCTTTCTGAGCGCGCAGTTCGGCGTGCTTTCGCGAGACCATCGGGTAAACGGCGCTGTCATACGCCATGTCGCACAGACTCGCGTCGCGGCCGATATTGACGACATCCTTTTCAAATGTCCGCTCCGGCGACGGCCCGCCATCCGTGCGTTCTTCGACTAAAATGATCTTCATCGGTTCAAGAGGGGGATACTTACGAATATTCGACAATGTTACATTAACAACCCCAAAATCAAAAGCTGGTCTATAATGTAACCGAGGCATAATGAAAAAGCTGTTAAAAGTTCTGATTTTGTTACTTCTCGTGGCTCCACTTGTTTGTGTTGAAGCCCAAAGACCAAAACTTACTGAAACTGACAAAAAGCAAATACTCAGAATAATTCTGAGCACTACTGACTTTGGCGGAGGGGATGTGGATCCGAACGGGCGCACAATAGTCTATTTTCAAAATGACGTTATACCAGCCCAGTATTTACCCAAGGTCAAGGGTATCCATTTTGTTTCCATTACTAAGCAGGAAATTGCCGGTAAACGAAAACTAAAAGAGGGTATTGGCTATTTCTCCTTTGATAAATTTATTCGCGGGAATGGCTTTGTCCGCATTTCACTTTTTTGGGATGGATTCTCTCCGAACCATGGTAATGGATGGGAGATGATCTATACCTGTCGAAAGAAGAACGGACGATGGAAATTAAAACATCAGTATGGAAGTGTTTGGGTATCGGAAGGTGAATGATGCCTCAAAGCTTTTGTGCAAATTGATTTTAATTAGACTCATAGTTTATTTCACCAAAACAAAGTGAAACACAGCCAAATCGCTCTTTGACAACCCAAAACCAGAGAAAGATGCGTATGTCCGCGCCGATTGTTTCCACGGCGGCTTTGCCGTATCGCAGAGCGGTCGGGCTGTGCCCGGCCGGATGGCACTTATAAAGAACCTCGAAGGAGGCTCTGCCTCCGACAAAACCTCTGTCGCCCGCTCAGGCGGACTCCGATAATTTAGGGGCAGGCGACGGTCGGGCGCAGCCACAACCGCTCTGCGAATGGGCATAGCCCAAGAGTTTTTAAATAACCTTTGCCCACCATCAATTTCTCTTTTCCCCCGGATAATGTTATAAACTTCACGTAATTTTGTAATTCCTGAACCGAATCTCAAGCCTATGCTTTTTCTGACGCAGTCGGCCGCTGTGTATGGCATTGACGCTCTCGTTGTGGACATCGAGGTGGCGATGCGCCCATCCAGCGAGAATGACCAGTCGCCGAATGTGACGATTGTCGGGCTGCCGGACACGGCGGTTCGCGAATCGCGCGAGCGCATCCGCGCGGCAGTCAACAACAGCCAGTATTTTTTCCCTTTTCACAAGATCACCGTCAATCTCGCCCCGGCCGATGTGCGTAAGGAAGGCGCGAGTTTTGACCTGCCGATCGCCCTCGGCATTTTGGGTGCTAACGGCGACCTGACAAACGGGCAGAGCATCGGGCGGACGATGAGCGTCGGCGAACTTTCGCTTGACGGCCGCGTCCGGCCCGTTCGCGGTGCTCTCTCGATCGCTCTCGCCGCCCGCGAAAATGGCATCACAAATCTCCTCGTGCCTGAGGAAAACGCACCCGAGGCGGCGGTCGTTCAGGGCATAAACGTGTATCCGGTCAAAGACCTTCGCGAAGCGGCGACGCTGGTGCAGGAGATCGATACCGGTGGCGGGACACGCATTCAGCCATTGAAGCCGGATATTTCGTTGTTAAAAGAACGTGACAACAAATACCGCTTTGACTTTAACGAGGTGCGCGGCCAACAGACCGCAAAGCGTGCGTTGGAAGTAGCCAGTGCAGGAGGGCACAATATCTTGTTCATCGGCCCGCCGGGCTCCGGCAAAACGATGCTCGCTAAACGCCTGCCGACCGTGCTGCCGCCGCTCGAATTTGAAGAGGCAATCGAGATCACAAAGATTCACTCCGTCGCCGGGCTGACAGGGAAGTCGGGGCTGATCGTCGAACGGCCGTATCAATCGCCGCATCACACCGTCTCGCAGGCTGGGCTGATCGGCGGCGGCTCGATGCCAAAACCGGGCGAGGTTTCGCTGGCGCATCTAGGCGTGCTGTTTCTCGACGAGCTGCCAGAATTTGACCGCAGCGTTCTCGAAGTTTTGCGTCAGCCGATGGAGGACAAGACCGTGACGATCTCGCGGGCGGCGACATCGCTGACGTTTCCGGCAAGTTTCACGCTCGTTGCGTCGATGAATCCGTGCCCATGCGGTTATTTCGGTTCGAGTCGCGAGTGCAAATGTTCGCCGGCACAGATACAGCGTTATGTCGGCAAGATTTCCGGCCCGCTGATGGATCGCATCGACATCCATATCGACGTGCCGGCGGTGAAATTTAACGAGCTTCGCGGCCGAGGTGTGCCGCAGGGTGACAGCTCGGATGTTATTCGCGAACGTGTCGTCAGGGCACGTGAGATTCAGCTCAAACGCTTTAGCGGCGATGGTGTTTTCTCAAATTCGGCAATGTCGCCAAAGCAGATCCGCACGTTTTGCATGCTAGACGATGAATGCGAAAAACTGCTCGAAATTGCCATGGTCAGGCAAGGCCTGTCCGCACGGGCACACGACCGAATTCTCAAAGTTTCGCGCACGATTGCCGACCTCGACGCCAGCGAAAACATACAGTCCACGCACATCAGCGAGGCGATCAATTACCGCTCGCTCGACCGCAACTATTGGACTTGACCCTGTGTTTTTGCAAGAATGAGGACAGTCATAAGTCCTGGGTCTTGAGTAGTGAACCGGAATTTCCAGCTAAACTTTCGACTCCTGACTCCAGACTCTTCACAGATGAGCGCTGAAAATATCACAGGATTTGACCAAATCCCGCAGACGATCCCGCATTTTTGCTTTGAGTCGTTTCGCCGGCATAACAAGCGGGACGCGCTTGCTTTCAAGGTCGATGGTGTCTGGAATTATCTCAACGGCGTTGAGGCCATCGAGCGTGTCAAACGCGTCGCAATGGGTCTCGCCGCGTTAGGCGTCAAACCCGGTGACCGCATTGCTATCATCTCTGAAAATCGCCCCGAATGGTCATTTGTCGATCTCGCGATCCTAAGTTTGAGGGCCGTAAACGTGCCGATCTACACGACCCAGGCGGTCGATCAGATCAGATTTATTCTTGAAAATTCGGGTGCGCGGATGCTTTTCATTTCGGGCAAAAAGCTCTGGAAACACGCTGAAAGTGCGATCCAAAGCGTTGAGCTGCTCGAAAAACTAATCTTCTTTGACGCGGACGGCAAACCGGATGGCGAAGCCCGCGCGGTCACCCTTGACGAGATCGAAACGCTTGGCCAAAACAACTCAAACATCGACCCCGATGTCTTTGAAAATTCACTTGCCAAGATCGAAACGGACGACCTCGCAACAATCATCTACACATCGGGCACGACCGGCGAGCCAAAGGGCGTGATGCTGACGCACGAGAATTTTACGTCTAATATCATTGCCATTTCTGCCGGATTACCCATCCGCTCGACCGACCGGAGCCTGGCCGTGCTGCCGCTTTCGCATATTTTCGAGCGAACGGTCTTTTACGTGCTGTGCTCAAACGGCGTCTCGATTCATTATTGTGCTTCGTTCGATCAACTCGCCTCGCATCTGAGAGAAGTCAAGCCGACGATCATGACCGCCGTGCCGCGGCTCTTCGAGCAGGTTTATCACAAGATCGTCAAAAAGGGTAAGGCCGCCGGCGGTTGGAAAACGCGGCTTTTTGAATGGTCGCTCGCCATCGGGCAGGAATATTGGGATGCAAAGGACAAACGCAGATCGGTTTCGCCGATTCTTGCGACAAAACACGCCCTCGCCAACCGGCTCGTTTTTTCAAAATGGCGTGACGGCGTCGGCGGCAGCCTGAGGTTTTTTGTCTCGGGCGGGGCCCCGCTGTCAAAAAAACTCGGCTACGCATTTTGGGCGGCAGGTATTCAAATTCTACAGGGCTACGGCATGACAGAGGCTTGCGTCACGTGCGCCAATCGTCCCGACGACAACAAGGTCGCCTCGATTGGCAAGCCTTTCGATGGCATCGAGATGAAGATTGCCGAAAAGGACGGTGAGATCCTTATTCGCGGACGTAATGTAATGAAAGGTTATTACAATAACCCCGAGGCGACCGCCCTCGCACTCGACAACGAAGGCTTTTACCACACGGGTGATGTCGGCTATCAGGACACGGATGGGCATTTTTATATCACCGACCGGCTAAAAGACCTGTTTAAGCTGTCAAATGGCAAATATGTCGCGCCGCTCCAGGTCGAGAGTCTGCTCAAGCAAAGTCCGCTCGTTTCGCAGGCTGTCGTGGTCGGTTCGGGACGCAAACAGGTTGGCGCGCTCATCGTGCCGGATTGGGACGCTCTGAAAGATGAAATGAAAGCTGAGGGACACTCGTTCGACGGCTCGCGTGAAGAGCTTTGCGAGGACCCGCTGTTTATCAAACGCGTCCAGCGTGACGCCGTCGACCTCACCCGCGAGCTCAGCGATTACGAACGCGTCAAACGCGTCTATCTCTGCCCCCGCGAATTCTCCATCGACAAAGGCGAAATGACCCCCACACTCAAGATCAAACGCAGCGTAATTGACGAAAAATACGGCGAAGCAATCGACGAGATCTGCGGAAGCTAGTTTTCGATATCTAACGCAAAATCGAACAGCAATAGCCAAAGCAAACAAGACCCGGAATCCTGAGGTGCATCGGACGCTTTTTTAGTTATGTTTGGGGGCGAACGCAAGCTCGGCGGCGCGGTTGTGGCGGTAGAGCAGCAGGAGCACGGATGGGGCGATGCGCGTGAGGGCGGAGATGGCGGTAAGCTTGAGCGAGCGGCGATAGCGGTTGGCTACGCGAAAGGCGACGGCCGCTTCGCGAAAATCACCACGGAGCAGAAATGCCTTGCCCTGTTCGACGGCGAGATCGGCTTCGAGGCCGGCGAGATGATGGAGGGCGATTGCCCGCTCATTGTCGGTTAATTCCATGTGGTCGCGGACGCGTTCAAAAGCCTCGATCGCTCGCTCGACGCGGGCTACCGAATCGCCGGATAAACCCTCGGCGTGGACGCGATACTTGAGAAGCTGTTTTCGCTGATAGCCGATCTTTGCACCGTTTTTCGCCATTCTCAGCCAGAGATCAAAATCCTCGGCGGCCAGACGCTCCGCTGAAAACATCCCGGCCGCGGCTATCGCCTCTTTGCGAGCCATCGTCCCCGATGTAATGACGTTACAGCGCAGGTCGAGCAATGCCTCGAAATCGGCTTCGCCAGTCGAAGGCGCGGTCTCCATAAACGTGCGGCGATAGGCTGAGTTCAAGCCAAAAAGGACGGCATCGCAATAAACCATATCAAGCTCATGGCGCTCGAGATAGACGATCTGCGAGGCGAGAAACTCCGGCATCCAGGCGTCGTCGGCGTCGAGAAAGGCGATGATGCCTCCTCGTGCGTACTCGATAGCCGTATTGCGTGCCGCTCCGGCTCCAGCATTACGCTGTTTGATATAGATGATGTCTTCGCGGTAGAGGTTGAGGGCGCGTGTCAATTTTTCGGTATCTGGCGAACCGTCATTGACGACGATGATCTCATGCTCGCGAAACTTTTGAGCGAGAACCGAATCGAGCGCTTCGCCTATCGTCGCGGCCGCATTATAAGCCGGTATCACGACCGAGACGCGCGGCGGCGTATCAAAAACGTTGCGGCCTCGTCGGATGCTGATATGTTTTGATTCGGTTTCAGGCATTAGAATTTCAGCGGGCGTCGCGGATCGGCTCCCAGCGGGTGTAGGTCTCGCCGCGCAGGAATTTGTAAAAGGCGATAGCAGAGGCGAGATTTGCGAGGACGAAATAAAGTGGTATCACAAGGATTGTTAAGCGCACTGCGATGCGTTCGAGCAGCCACCCGGCAAGCGCCATCGCATAAAACAGCACCTGCAAGGCGAACGTCATCGAAAAGACAATGTGCGATCCGGCCAAAATGCCATTTGAGATAAACAGCGCCAGCATAACAAACGGCACGGCGTAGCGGAGGACTTTGTGCGAAATGAGCTGGATGGCGTAAAAACCGCTTTTTACGGGGTTGAGCATATCGCGGTTACGCCACAGGTCGGTAAATGTCTGCGAGATGACGCGGACACGCATATGCATCTCGTCGGACGCTCGGCGGTTGGTATGCTCAAAACAGACGGCGTCCGGTTCAAAGACGCTGCGAAGACCTTTGCGATAAATTTCGGTGCAGATAAGGAAATCAGAGCATGCCTCAGCATACATCGGCTCGTAGGCGGACCGTCGAACAGCATAGAGGCAGCCCGATGCACCGATCAGCGAGCAAGCACGGCTTTCCGCCGATTTCAGGAAGGTTTCGTAATTCCAATAGCTCCTTGCACCAGTGCCGACATTGGTTTGTGCATCATCGACATAAACAAGCCGTCCGGCGACGCAGCCCACGCTTTCGTCCGCAAAAGCTGGCAGCAGACGGCGAAAAACGTCTGTGGTGTATTTGGTGGTGGCGTCGGAAAAAAGGATTATCTCGCCGGTCGCACGCTCGACTGCTTTGTTCTGCGTCTCGGTTTTGCCGACGCGCCCCTCCTGGCGAAAGAGCCGGACACCGCGGTTTTCCAGTTCTTTGACAATGTCATCCGTTCGGTCGGTCGAACCGTCAGATGCGACAAGTATCTCTATCTTATCCGCCGGATAGTCGATGGCGAGGGTGTTTTCCAGCTTTTCGCGGATGTCGTTTTCCTCGTTAAAAGCGGTGATCAGGACGGTGACGCGAGGCTCTATCTCGCCACGCCGGACATCTTTGGGAAAAATGCGGCTGACGAGATACACGATCAGCGGATAGCCCAGATAGACGTATGCTAACGTTCCCGTACAAGTCCAAAATACGATTTGTTCAGTCGCCGTCATTTTGCCACCGCGGCCCGCCATTCCCACAGCGGCACGGGCTTTACTTCCTCCTTCAAATCGTTTTCGAGACTATAGATCCTCCTAAACGCCACTGCATACGCGATCAGATAATAGATGAACCAATTATATGCAACTGCCGCAAAAAAGCTTGAGACTATGTAACCGATGATGCTCGCCTGTAAGCCAATCGCGAGATAGTAGAACCAGTTTTGATTCTTCTGTTCGTGCAGGGTGCGTTCGATAGCTGCGAGCTTGCGAAACGGACTGATAATAAAGACGAGATAAGCGACCAGACCAAGAAGGCCGAGCTCGGATGAGACCTCGGTAAAGGCGTTGTGCGTTCCCAGATTACGGACGCCGACAATAGGAAAATTGCCAATGCCGATGCCCCAAGGGTTTCGCGCCGTGACGATCAGCGAACGTTTAAGCAGTTCGCTCCGCTGATTGCTGGAGCCTACCGGATCGAGGGCCGGGATAAAGATCGAGAGCAGACGCCCGCCATATTTACCCGGAGCTGCAAGGATAGCGATGCCTCCGATAACTAGCGATACGATCGACACGTTGAGCCGCTGACGGCGTCCGAGCTTCCATGCCAGCACCAGCGCACATGCTAGCAGCCCGAGGAACCCTCCGCGTGAAAATGTAACCATGTTTGCCGCGACAAAGAGCACCCCCATCGCAAAATAGATATAGCGCATCAATTTGTTTTTTGAAGCGATTGCGAGCGCGATCACCAGGGGCGTCATCATCACGAAATGCAGCGCCATCTCGTTCGGGTTGCCAAACATCCCCTTGACGTCCGTCGCTCCTACGCGATATTCCTCGACCGAGAATTTACCTTCCCAATACATCTGCATCGCAGAAATACCGAGATAGATGCCGATGCCAAATGACAACCACATCAGCCCCATCAGCCGCTTGCGTGTGCGGACGACGTTGACAAGCACGATAAAAATCACGACTGCTTTGAAATACGGCTCGTTAAATTTATCCCATGCAACATCGGGATCCTTGGCGATCGGTATAGTCACCAGAGCTATAAACGTCATCGCCAAAATCGCCTTGACCTCAGTCGAGAGCATCGTCAAATTGCCCTCGGTCGCCAGTTGGCCCGGCAAAAAAAGCACGAGTGTCGCAATCGCAAAATAAAACGCCATCGCCGACAAAAACCCGAGTGCCGGAACGAGCTCGTATGGCCGGAAAAGCACCATTATAGAGAAAAGAAATAGCCCGACGTATGTTAACGCATGGCCGTTACGCACCAGCCATCGATCGCTGCCCAGCAGTTCGCGATCCTTTACTTCTTTTTTGACCTTTCTGTTGGTTTTCGAGCTGGCGGATGATGCTGTTTTGGTATCGGCATCGGATGGAGCCGTAGGCACGACCTTCGCTAAACCCTGATCTTCCGGTTTAGCAGCCGGCTCTTGCGAATGAGATTCTTTACCGTAACTGTAGCTGAGATTTACGAGATTGTGCGGCTCGCCGGACGTGTGAGAGTTATCCGCTGCCGGAGGTTTTAGCGACGGCTGGCCGTCCCGGTCGCGCTCCGGGGTTTTATGAAGCGCTTTGAGCGGCTGATGATCCTTCTCTTTTAAACTTTCGTTTCGCATGTTTTGCGTGATTAATCATACGCGTCGCTTCATCCATGTCTCGCTGTCAGGCCGCTACTTCTTCCCGCGCCATTGTGATCATGTCACGAACTACTCGTTTTAGAGCTTTTTCAAAATGCCTCGCCTCGTTGACGCCGCTAAATGTCAATTGCTGCAAATTAGCCTCGATGCGTTTGCGGTAATCGGATACGAGCGAGTCGGAAACGCCGAGCATTTCGGCAACCTCGAGCTGGGTGCCGCTATCCGAGATCAAATAGCAATGCCAGAGGACGTTGATCATGCGGTCATACTGCTTTGTCTTGCCGCGAACCGATTTATTCAGCGTGTCCAGAAATCCATCTACAAATCCGGCGGCGGCGACCTCGGCCTCATTACGAAGCAAATCTTCCTCGGGCGTTTCGCGTGTGTCGGTAAATTCAAACGGCATCCGGTCGTCGTCATCGCTGTCGGTTCCGCTGCCGACCGGCACCAGATGAATATCCATGATGGGCAAACGCGACATCACGAACGAACGCAGGCTGCGGACATCAACCGGCGAATCGATAGCCTTAAGAACGCGAATTATCAATTTTTCGAGCTCTGGGTTGCTGATAACGATCTGGGCGTCACCCGTGCAGCCGACCATTCGCGTGTCGCGTCCCTGAAACGATACGGCTTTTACACGCTCGTCCATTTCCTGGACGTCTTTGCGCATTTTGCTATATGTCCAATCGGACAAACCGTAAAGTCTGTCGGCCAGGCGGCGATGGACATCCGGGTTATCGACATTATCGAAACGCTTGAATAATTTGCTCGACTGGATAAGCGTCGATATGCGTCGGGCCAGGCGATACGATTCCGGGTAGCGTTTACGCAGCTCAGCCGTGAGCATATTGGTTAGCTCGATCTGGCTGATCTCGGCCTCAATCTCGGGGTCGGTCATCTCCGTATCGAGATAATGCTGAAAACGGTCTTTGCTCAGCAAGGCAACAAAAAGCTCCTGCGTCAGATCGGTGTAAGCGTTATGCTTGCCTTCCTCGACGAGGAAACCGGCGCGTTTCGACGCCCGTACAAGCGGATGCGACGAAACGATCCGGTGCAATTCCGCCCAGATCTGATTGACATCAGAGGTTTTTAGACTATCGTTCCATTTGCCGACCTTTATATGTCTGCCGGGAGCGGATCTGGTGGTGCGTTCCTGTGTTTTCAGTTCATTCATAATCTGTTCGTTGTCCATCACTGTACTGTATCGACCATCTTTTGTGTTCCGACTTGCCCCCCAGAGTCTTCCGATAACACCAGGGCTGACAATTCTTACTTAAAAATGAGCGCGTCGCGCCATTTGGGTTGGAACTCAATTTCGATCGGCAAATTGTGTTTTTGGTAGAAAGATTTGGCTTGGGTCAGATGCCGAGCACTGCCGCTGATCCGATAAGTGGTTTGTGAGATAATTGCCTCTCACTACCTACACTTAAGATATTAGCAATTATTCCACGTTTGAGCAACAAGTTTTTACAAAGCTGTATATTTTTTATACATGATATGTAAATAAAGTAAATAAACGTGTTACGCTGATAATAAATGCCGTAACTGCATTATCCGTGAGAATTTCAGCTTTTTTATCCGCAAAGTTTTGGAAGCAAACGCTCATTACGGATTTACATTTGTTGTAAAGACAAACTCTCCGCCTCGCAGGTAGTTGTGTGCAAGGCTCAGACTTAAGCCAATCGAATTGTATTTATGCGCTTATCTAAAATGCAAAATTTCCGCAAGTGCGAAGATTGTCCTTCGTCCGTTCTGCTGCTTAAATTTCAAAACGGCGGGCTCGCCGCCAAACCCGGCCGCGAGATCGAACGGCATCTTGTCGAATGTGAATTCTGCTCGACCGAGGTCGGTTTTTACTCGCGCTACCCTCAGGCGGAAGGCGCAAGCGAAACCGCCGAGATCCCGGCGCCGCTATTCGAGCTTGCCGAATCGCTTCTCATGAACCGGCAACGCGATCCGTCATCGCTTGATTCGCTCTTGAAAGAAAAAGGCAGTTTGGCTGTTGATAGAATTAAATAAGACGCAATCGCCGGTATCATCCACCGATTCACGATTGGCGATTCACTAGAGGCTGTCTGAAACGGCGGCCTCTTTTTTATTTTCTTTTGCTCTTCCGCGTCGTTTTCGTTTATAATCTCCTCATCTGAATTTTCTCCTTGATCGGGATGCCTGCTTTAGCAGTCTGTTCGTGAATAAAGAACTAAAAGCCAAAACTAATCTGTCGCATTACCGCATCATCTCAAAGATCGGCGCTGGCGGCATGGGCGAGGTTTATCTGGCTCAAGACACCAAGCTGGATCGCAAGGTCGCCATTAAGCTGCTGACCGAAGAGTTTAGCCGCGATCCCGATAAATTAAAGCGTTTTGTTCAGGAAGCCAGGGCCGCCTCGGCGTTAAATCATCCTAATATCCTAACGGTTTACGAGATCGGCGAGGCTGACGGTAAAAATTATATCGCTACCGAATATATTGGCGGCAAAACCCTCAGAGAGCATCTTTCTACCAAGGAGCCGATGCCGTTGAAGACGATCCTAAAGATCGCGATCCAGGTTGCCGAAGCACTTGCTGCCGCGCATCAGGCTGGCATTATCCACCGCGATATCAAACCCGAGAACATCATGATCCGTGAAGACGGATACGCCAAGGTGCTTGATTTCGGCCTCGCAAAACTGGCTGAGCCGGTAGCTGCTGACATACACACTACACCGGGCATGATAATGGGAACCGTCCGTTATATGTCGCCGGAACAGGCCCGCGGAAGAGAGGTCGATACACGTACCGATATTTTCAGCCTCGGTGTTGTCCTGTATGAGCTGTTAACCTGCCGCCAGCCATTCACCGGTGAGACCAATAGCCACGCGATAATTGAGATACTTGAAAAGGAACCGCCGCCGCTTCCCGAGGCCAGTCTTCAGATACCGCCTGATCTCAAAATGATTACCATGCACGCTCTCGAAAAAGACGCGGATCGCCGCTATCAGACCGCCCCCATTCTGATCGGTGATCTCAGAGCATTGCGCAAGCGTCTCGAATTTGAAGAGGAACTTGAACGCACAACGACAGCGGACGGAGACGATAATAACGAAACGCAGATATTCCATGCGGATACCTTGGCGACACCCGAGAATACCATCGCCGTATTGCCGTTCGTGAATATGAGCCGCGGCAAGGACGGCGATTACTTTTCTGACGGGTTGGCCGAGGAATTGCTGAATGTACTGTCAAAGATACGCGGGCTTCGCGTCGCGGCGCGGACCTCGGCATTCTCGTTTAAGGGAAAACAAACGACGATAGCCGAGATTGGACGCGCGCTGAATGTTGTGTCGGTGCTTGAGGGCAGTATTCGCACGTCAGGCAATCGCGTTAGAATTTCTGTTCAGCTTGTAAAGGTCGCAGACGGCTATCACCTCTGGACGCAAACTTATGACCGCATGATGGACGATATTTTTGCCGTGCAGGACGACATCGCTCAGTCGGTGGTCGAGGAATTGCGTGTCCGGCTCCTTGGCGAGGCGCCAGGAGCAGACACGGCAGCCAAGGTAATGCACGAAGTGGCTGAGGCGGCCAAGGGTCGTGCCGCCAACCCTGAAGCACAGCGTCTGATGCTGCTCGGCCGTTACTTTCTTGACCGGCTTACGCGTGAGGACACCGCAAAGGCAATTGTCTATTTTCGCGAGGCATTGGCTCTCGACCCCGAATACGCTCTCTGCTGGACTGAGATCGGCCGAGCCCACTCTATCGAGGCAGGCAGGTTTTGGGTACCTGTGAGCGAGGGCTTTGATCTCGCACGCGCATCGGCAAAGCGGGCGTTGGCTATCGAACCGGATCTGGCCGAGGCCCATGCGCTGCTCGGAAGGGTTCAAATTACTTATGATTTCGATCTGTCCGGTGCCGAGATTTCCTATCGACATGCTCTCGATTTGGCGCCCGGAAGTTCGGCAGTTCTGGACGGGGCAAGTGTTCTCGCCTATAAAATGGGCCGGCTCGACGAAGCCTTGGAGCTTGGCCGCCGAGTCCTTGTCCAGGACCCTTTGAGTGCCTCTTTCTGGCATAATCTTGGCTTAACGTGCCACGCGGCAGGGCTTCTTTCCGAGTCGGAAAGAGCTTTCCAACGGGCCGTGGAACTCGTCCCGCAAAGGTTTGTGTCCGGTGCTCTTCTCGCACTCGTTATGATGGATCAGGGACGCACCGGCGAGGCTCTCGAACAAGCGACGCTTGAGCCCGACGAGTTTTGGCGGCTCTGGGCCCTTGCGATCATTAACCATGCTGCCGGCCAAAAGGGCGAATCAGACGCCGCGCTGAGAAAGCTTATCACCGAATACACAGAGGGTAACGCCTACCAGATCGCCGAGGTTCATTCGATGCGTGGCGAGAAAGCTAAGGCTTTCGATTGGCTGGAGAGCGCAGTTAATGAGCGCGACGCCGGAGTAACCCATGCCAAGGGCAATCCGCGTTTTCGGCCTCTCATCGGCGATCCGCGATGGGGAGCTATATTGACGAAGATCGGATTCTAGCTATAGGACGCGTGCCTATTAACAGTTTTCAAACACTTTCAGTACCCGGTTCCTGCAAGCTTTCGGTGCCGGGTTCCTGAAAACCAAGAGTACCAGGCTCTTGAAAACCCAAAGTGCCCGGTTCTTGCAAGTTATTTGTGCCCGGCTCTTGAATGGCTTCGGTGCCCGGCTCTTGAAAATTATTCTCTGTTGGTTCTTTTGGACCCATAATATATCTCCTAATTAGCAATTAGCTTAGACCTCATACTTTATCTCTCACTCTTTTTTTTGTCAATACAAAATTGTCTACTGGCTTCTGTCTTCTGGCTTCTGCGAACTGCCTACAGCTTCAGCCTCTCATACTGGGCAAACAGCTTCGTTATATCGGCATTTATCGTCTGTTTAACTGCAAGGCTCGTTTCCCGATCCCGCCGTTTTACCAACTCCTCGATTTGGTGCTGCAAAACCTCCGTCTTCGATTGGGGCTTGCTGCTTTTACTAATGTTGTATTTATCATCCATACACTGACTTTACTACAAGTGCCTGATTACCACATCACATTTCGCGCGGTTTTAGCCGTTTCGGATTGCCGGTCGCGCGTATATCACGAAGGTTCAGGGTCAGGATGCCGTCGTCATCGATCTCGGCCGTGTTAAAGGCGACAGTTCCGGCGAACGCTATGCCGGGAGTTTTTATTATATCTCCCGGAAAAGCATAGCTTTTCCGCTCGGCGACTAACAAGCGGACACTCCGCGCTTTATCCTTTCGCTGTAATCCTTTATCCTTAGAGAAATGTCGTATCAGGTGATAGCAAGAAAATGGCGGCCGCAGACCTTTGAGGAGGTTACCGGCCAGGAAGTGGTTACGCAGACTCTGCGTAACGCGCTTGAGCACGACCGTCTGCATCACGCTTATATTTTCTCGGGCGCTCGTGGAGTCGGCAAAACAACCACTGCCCGGCTGCTCGCCAAGGCACTGAACTGCCACAAGACCGATAAACCAAATCTAACGCCGTGCTCGCCTACCGACGCTGACGCCTGCCCGTCATGCATCGAGATCGCCGAGAGCCGCTCGATGGATGTGCTTGAGATTGACGCCGCCTCGCATACCGGCATCGACGACGTTCGCGGGACGATCATCGACGGCATAAATTTTAGCCCAGCCCGCGACCGGTTTAAGGTTTTTATCATCGACGAGGTTCACCAGCTCTCGAAACAGGCCTTTAACGCCCTGCTCAAAACGCTCGAGGAACCGCCGCCGAATGTCGTTTTTGTGATGGCGACGACCGAGCTGCACAAGGTGCCCGAGACGATCCTTTCGCGGTGTCAGGAGTTTGAATTTCGCACGATCGCCCTGCAAAAGATCTTCGCCAGGCTAAAATTCATCGCCGACGCCGAAAAGATCGACATCTCGGACGACGCCCTACGCGAGCTTGCCCGCAGCGGCGACGGCTCGATGCGTGACGCCCAGAGTAATTTTGACCAGGTGATCAGCTTTTCCGGCGAAAAGATCGGCGCGGATGACGTGACGCATGCCCTGGGTCTCGCCGGTGTCGATGTGCTGAAAGGCGTGGCGTCTGCGCTCATCAACCGCGATGGCAGGCAAATGCTCGGCATGGTCGAGGATCTGACCGCCCGCGGACATGATTTTCGCAGTTTTTGTCGCGATATTCTGGGGCTTTTCCGCGATCTGATGGTGCTCAAGGTCGCGGGTGATTCGCCCGAATTGCTCGAATCCGCCGTCCTCGGCATCGACGAAATGCGCGAGATCGCGACAGGTTTCACCGAGTCCGATTTACTGCGATTTTTCAATTCTCTCTGCGAAACCGAAACGAAATTGAAGGAAGCAACCCAGTCGCGCTACGTCCTCGAGATCGGTCTGATGAAACTGATCGAGATGCGGCGTGTCGAGTCGATCGAATCGCTCCTCGAACGCCTCGCCGCTATCGAAGGCTCAGCACCGGCAACTCCAAAACCGCAGACGATGACCGCCGTGGTTCCCTCGGAAAAAAAAACTTTAATTAATCAACCGGTTGAAAAGGTGGTTGCTGTTCCGTTCGCAGATGAGCCGGTTATGGCCGCGCCAGAAGAGCTATTTGAGCCGCCAGCCGCCGAGACGCCGAGATTCGCTGAACCATCGCCTGCCCGGATCTCCGCAACGATGTCGTCAATTTCCCGTGAGGAACTCGAACATATCGACGACGTCCCGCTCGATTCGGCATACGACGACGCCCTTATGTTTAGCGGTGACAATCTCGCCCCAATCGCCAGCGTCGCTAAACTTGCCGAGAGCCTCTTTGGAAAACCGGCTGTCGCGGCTGCACCGGTGACGAGCGCCTACTCTAACGGGCATTCGACCGCCGCCGCCCGTGCGCCCGCTCCAATTTCGGCGATGCCGGACGCCGTGACCGATGACGAAACGGCCGAATTACCCGAATTGGCCGCCGATCCGACCGAGGAGGAGCTTTTGGTATACGCAAATGCACATCCGTTGGTAAAGCGCGCGGCAAAGGTTTTTCGCGGCAAGGTCGTCGGGGTAAAAAGGATATAACGAATGACTAAAAGGAACTATCGGCACCAAACTTTCGTATTTGTGATATGCGTTGCAGGATGATCTGACGAAGAATGAAAACCAGACAAAGTTACGTAAAATTCAGTTCGTATTTCGCCGGTTTGATCTTTATTCTCGCGGCTTTTTCAACGTTTGCCCAGACGCCGACACCGGTGCCATTCTCGGTCAATAATTCGCCGCTCCCGGCACCGACGGGCTTTGTCAATGATTACGCCGGTGTGATCGACGCCGCGACAAAACAGCAGCTAGAGACAAAGCTCAAAAGTTTTAAAGACACGACAAATCCGTCGGTCGAGATCGCCGTCGCCGTGGTCAAAACGACCGGTGACCGCGATATTTTTGATTACTCGCTGGCCGTCGCTCGCGGCTGGAAGATCGGCTCAAAAGCGGACAATAACCCGAGCGCTCTGCTCTTTGTAGCTATCGACGATCATAAATATTTTACTCAGGTCAGTAAGGATCTTGAGGGCGATCTGCCCGACGGCGCGGTCGGTAGCATTCAGCGGCAATATCTGGTCCCGGAATTCAAAAAAGGCAATTACGGCAAGGGCATTTCCGACACGATCGACGCCTACATCAGCACGATTCGCAACAAGGGCAACGCTCCGGTTGCGGGCAATCAAAATGCCAACACGACTCGGCGGCCGCAAAACATCGGCGGCGGCACCGGAATCGGCGGCTCGCTCTTTGGGTTAATTTGCTGTGGCATCGTGATCTTTGTCATTCTATTGATTATATTCACGCGAAAGGGCGGCGGGAGCAGCGGCGGCCTGGGCGGAAACATTGCATCGGGAGTTATCGGTGGACTAATCGGCTCTGCACTTTCGGGTGGCGGATCGTCGGGCGGTTGGGGCGGCTCGTCGGGTGGTGATTCGGGTGGCGGTTTTGGAGGATTTGGTGGCGGCGGGGATTTTGGCGGCGGTGGATCGGGAGGCAGTTGGTAGGTTATGCAAAATCAATTCGAAGCATTTATTGATGATCTTAAACATACGCACAGCAAAAATCTGGCGTCCGTTATACTTTACGGCTCGGCGGCTATAGGTGATTTTATTCCGAAGGCGTCTGACTACAATATTCTGATCGCACTGAAAAAGATCGGCCCCGAAGATCTACGCAAAGCCCACGCCAGTTTACGTGAATGGGTGCGGATGGGTCATCCGGTGCCGGTGTATTTCACGGTTTCAGAGCTGCAAAACGCGGCTGATGTCTTTCCAATCGAATTTCACCAGATGAGCACAGCCCGCAAGGTACTCCACGGCTCAGACGTGCTCGTCGGTCTCGATATTACAGGCGGCAATATGCGCCTTCAGACTGAGTATGAGCTTCGCAGCAAGCTGCTTCGGCTTCGGCGGCACTACATTCCGGCGTCCGTCTCGGTTGACGGCCTCAAAGACCTGATGGCAGAGAGTCTAGGTAGTTTTGCGGCCGTTTTTCGCGCCGTGCTGGTAGTTTTTGGCGTTGAGCCGCCCGCGACAAAGCGGGAAATCGTCGCCCTTACCGCCCAGCATTTGAAACTGAACGGAACGCCGTTTGAAAAGATATTTAATATCCGTGAGAATAATTTCACCGGAAATTTGGATGAGACAACCGCCAACGCACTGTTTGGCGAGTATCTGGAGCAGATCGAAAAGGTCATCGACGCGGTCGATGCGTTTGAAAATTAAAGGTTCATCATCAGGAGAACAAAAATGAAAAGAGCAATTTTATTATCAGTGGTTTTGTTTGCGGCCTTTGGGCTTAGCGGCTGTAGCTATAACGATCTAACCGCAAAACAGCAGCAGGTTAAAGGCAAATGGGCCAACGTCGAAAGCGCGATGCAACGGCGGTCCGATCTTATCCCGAATCTTATGGAAACGGCGAAAACGGTTGCTGTTAACGAACAAGAGGTTTTTGGCCAGATCGCAGATGCCCGATCTAGATTGCTGAACGCGCAGAAAGCGGCCCCGGCTGGTGCCGACGGTGATAAATCGCCTGAGCAGAAACAGGCTGTGATCGATGCAAATAATAGCTTTGGCGGAACGATCGGCAGGCTCCTGAGCCTACAGGAAAATTATCCTGCACTACGATCCAGCGATGCTTTTATGAAGGTGCAAGATGAGCTTTCCGGGACAGAAAATCGCATCAACACGGCTCGCCTGGATTTTAACGAAGCGGTAACAAGTTATAACACAACGCGGAATTCGTTTCCCGCTGTAGTAACCGCCGGGCTGTTCGGATTCAAAGAAGAGCCTTTCTTCAAGGCTGAAGAAGGGGCAAAAACTGCACCAAAGATAAGTGACGCAAATACGATACGACGTCCGACGAATCCGCCACCGGCGAATACTAACAAATAATTCAGAATCCGCGCGAACTGCACATCGCGCAATGATCACAAGGCTTGCTCGTTTCGAACGTGCAGGCCTTTTCTTTTGAATCGCTGTCAAACAGGCTGTCGATGATAGCTTCGGCGATGGCAAATCGATCCTGGCTGGGGTGCGATGAAGGATGAGGAGTAAGGGGTGAAGGGTGAATCAATCTATGGGATTCGAGTTTATCCAAACGGTCGTTTATCTTATCTATGCTTTCGCTCATCGATGAGAGATCGGCCGCGCCGGGTTCGGCAGCGATCAGGTGAGCTATCTTTTCTGCCAGACTTGCCTCAGCATCATTTTTCATTCGCTTTTAGCTTCTTCAGGATCTTTTCGTACACGTCGTGGGGAAAGACTTTGACCATTAAATCGGGCTCAGCCACAATACGCTTTCGCTCGTAGTACTGAATAATGTCAAAGTGTGTTTTATCGACGGCAGCGATCCTAGCGGCGGCTTCCTCAATGATGACACCTTTCGAATCGGTTTTCTGGATCCAGCAATAATACTTTGGAAACGCAACACCCGATTGGGTTGGCCCATCTCTAAGCAGTTCAATGACAACGTTGATCCCTTTATCAGCGGGATCTGTGACATATTTTGTGATATCGCGTTTAAGAATAGTGTCGAAATCCTTCTTGTCGGGCACATTTGCGTCAATGTGGGATTGGCGCATCGCGGCAAATGGATCATCCGTTTGCGCGCCGACCGATATAAATGAAATTAACAGAATAAGGATGGAGAAAAAAAATGATTTGAAACTCATATTGCTTTCCAGACAGCTATCGATTATTTTCCTGCGGCTCCATCGCCGGCAATAGGTCGATGTAATCAACGACTCCCACTATTGCGGAATCGATCGCCGCACCGGGCTTTCCGGTGGATGCTGTCGAGGCCGACCAGCCTTCCTGCACTATCACAACCACGTCACCCTCGCCGGAATTAACCGAATCGAGGGCGATGCAGGTGTAATCCATATCCTCGCCCTCAGGTGTGATCTGGCGACAGAGCATCACACGCGTCCCCTCGTAACGCTGATTTTTCTGCGTCGCGACAATGTTTCCAATAACACGGGCTAGCAACATAGGACTATCTTGTTTCAGTTTGTTTCACTCGTGTGAGCTGAAACGAAACACGCTTATCCATGGAATACGTGAGCATCTGAATCGATGATCCCGACGATCGTACAGTCGGTCGGCGTTTCGTCGCGTTTGAATGGGAACGATGCTTCCTTGCCGCGGCACCAGAAGACAAGTTCGCCTTCGCCGGCTCCGACCGCATCGAGAGCGACGGTCGGTTTTCCTTTCGGCTTAAGATCGGCATCGAGCGTCTGCACGATCAGAAACTTGCGCCCGATGAGCGACTCGTTCTTGACGCTGGCTACAACAGTTCCGATGACGCGTGCGATCTGCATCAATTTGTAAAATCTATTTCGTCGATCACGCCGATCACGGCTGAATCAACCGGACAATCTTTGTTTCCCTCGGCCAGTCGAGCGCTAGAGCCGCTGACAATTATCACCTTTTCGTGAAAGCCGGCGCCGACCGTATCGACTGACACGACATAACCGCTCTGATCGGTGCCGTCGAGGTTGATCGGCTTGACGATAAGCAGTTTTTTCCCCAGAAGGCGTTCGTCTTTTTGGGTGGACACAACTGTACCTAAGATGCGTGCGATTATCATTGTTTAGTAAATCGTGAATCGTGAATCGTAAATCGCGGAGAAGTATCTTTCTATTTACGATTTACTATTCACGATTCACTACTTCTTAACTACCGGCAGCGTTTCGTCGACGCTGGAATGTGGACGCGGGATGACGTGAACGCTGACCAGCTCGCCGACGCGGCGGGCGGCTCCGGCTCCGGCGTCCGTTGCGGCTTTTACCGCCGCGACATCACCGCGAACGATCGCCGTCACAAACCCGGCACCGATCTTTTCATAGCCGACCAGTTGCACATTGGCCGCCTTTACCATGGCGTCCGCGGCCTCGATCATGGCCACAAGGCCTTTGCACTCAACCATTCCCAATGCTTCTTGCATGTATTTTGCTCCTAAAATTTTCTGCGTATTGCTAAGGTGTTGCTAGTTTAACTCAATTTGGCCGCCTGACTCAAAAGCTCGATCAATTCTTCGCGAGTAAATGAAATTTTTGCACCGTTGGAGTGTGCCTTTACCGGGTAACTCACGTCCAATTCGCAGGTAATATTGGCGTCGTGAAGATAACCGCAGGCCTGGCATCGGGCATTTTCTCCCAGAAAACCAGCCTTTTCCCTTATTTTTATCAGCTTTTCGATCGCATCCTTTGGCAGATCGTTAGCTCCGCCAAGAGCTTTTGCCAGGATCGCGATCTTCGCGGTGTGTTCGAGCGTCTCCAGCCGGTCAAACGCCTGCCAAAGGTCCTCGCCATACGCGACCGCTCCGTGATTCGCCATCAAAAGCGCGTTGTGATGTGGGACAAATGGCTTCATCGCCTCAGTTAGTTCGTCGGTCGAGGGCGTGCCATAATCGGTCAGCGGCACGCAGCCAAGCGTCAAAATGACCTCGGACAGAATAGGCTTGTCAATCGCCAATCCCGCAACCGCGAAAGCCGTCCCGTGCGGCGGATGAGCATGGCAAACAGCCGTTATATCAGGCCGCATCTTGTAGATCAAAAGATGCATCGCAAGCTCGGACGAGGCCCGTTTGTCGGACAGCGGTTTGCCCTCAAGATCGGTCAACGCAAGACTGTCCTCGGTCATGCGCCCTTTGGACGTCATCGTCGGCGTTGCGAGCACCGTATTTTCGTCAAGCCGAATGCTGACATTCCCGTCAAACGCAACAACATAGCTGCGTTCATACAACAGCTTGCCGACCTCGACGATCAGTTTTCTGGCCTGGGACTCGTCCATAGAAACAAGGAAACCACAGATTAACATATCACGCACGGTGACGTTAACCTGTGGCCTGAATTATACAAAAAATTAGTGGCCGTTACCCTGACCGGTTTTACTGCCGTATCCGTAGCCTCTGTTTTTGACAGGTGGTGTTTGAGGAGCTGGTACAACGAGGTCTCTCTCAAGAGTGGGCAAGTCGCGCAGTGCGGGGCCATCAAGGTCTGAAGAATTCATTCGAAGATTATTCATCTCTTCCTGTAATCGCTTATTCTCTTCACGCAGCCGCTCATTTTCACACCTGATATGCTGATATTCCATTCGCCGTTCCCAACCGCGGCCACGAAAAGGCGAACCGCCAAAGCCTCCGAACAAGCCAGCGACAATTAATCCGACCATGAAGGTCGCAAAAAACGGCAGCATTCGCTTCAAAAATCCCTTATTACACATTGCTCTTACCTCTTAAAACTTATTACTACTACTTACGGTTACGGCGATTTTGCGTTTTCGGTTTCAGTCCGCCCGAACTTTGTTTTGTCGGCTGTGCCAAAAAATACGAAAGGCTCTCAAGCGAAGTCGTCAGATCGATTGTTTTCAATTTGACATCACCCCACGCTTTCAACGCGACCGGTGCAAAATTCATCACCGCCTTTATCCCGGCATCGAGGACGAGCTCCAACGCTCCTTTTGCCGCTTCGGCCGGCACGGCGATCACCGCTACGTCTATCTTATCGCGTTTGACGATTCCCGCAAAGTTTTTTAAGTCCATAATTTCGACATCGCCGATTTTTTTTCCGATTTTCCTTTGATCGGCGTCAAAAAGAGCCGCTACGGTAAAATTTGCTTTTCTAAACCCATAGTAATCCGTGAGCGCCGTGCCGAGCCGTCCGGCTCCGATTATGCAGACGCGATGTTCCCGGTCGAGGCCGAGAATGCGGGTGAGATGATCACGCAAATGCTCGACATAATAGCCGACGCCACGAACGCCAAATTCGCCAAAATAGGCCAGATCTTTTCGTATCTGAGCCGAATTGAGATGATAACAGTCAGCCAGTGACTTTGACGACACCGTTTTTGCACCAGTCGCCGCGATCTCGTTCAGACACCGCAGGTAAACGCTCAGGCGGTTGGTCGTCAATTCGGAGATCTTTTCGGATTTCATTAGATTTAAATAGATCAAAATGTGAAATCAAGCGCAAGGTGTTGACACGGAAAGCGTCTGTCACATTGCCTGATTAAATAATTTCATTTACAATCTTGTTTCAAGTGTGAAACAATGATCGCCTACCTATCCGGCAAATTACTTGAGAAACAGGCAAATACCGCCATCGTCGATGTCGGCGGCGTCGGATATGAGGTGTCGATACCGCTCTCGACATTTTACGAGCTTGGCGACCTGGGGTCGGATGTCAGTCTGCGAATTTACACATACGTTCGCGAAGACGCGATACAACTTTTTGGGTTTAAGACTCTACGCGAACGCGAACTTTATCTGCGTTTGATCTCGGTTCAGGGCATCGGTGCAAAATCAGGCATTACAATGCTCTCGGGCATGAGCGCTGACGAGATAATAATGGCGATTCGCACCGACGATCTGGCGCGGCTGACCTCGATCCCGGGCGTCGGGCGAAAGACGGCCGAGCGGTTGGTCATTGAACTGAGAGATAAGGTCGGAGAGCTTTCGGGCGACGGCTCGGCCCTTGACGCCGCATCGCGAACCGCAATGCCGTCGGACGCCGTGTTCGAAGACGCACTATCGGCGCTCATAAATCTTGGCTACCAGCGAAACGCCGCCGAAAAAGCATTAAATCAGGCAGCGACCGAGGGAACGGAAATCTCCGTCCACAAGCTCTTACGCCGAGCCTTACAGATGCTCGCTAAGTAAGGCAGAAGCCCGCGCGTAAGCAAGGGCAATTCACCCAAGCTGGATGTTACGCCCTTGCTTACGCGCGGGCTTCCGCACAAAAAATGCTCGATATTGTACGACAACTCCGTGGCGACATCGCACAGCTCGATCGCCGGGCCGTTTTTGCATTTATTTATGCCGCTGTCGGTTTGACATGTATTTCGTATTTTAAGAACCCCGATTATCTCGCCGCGATTCTTGTGAATACTCGATTTGCGGACGTTGGCGTTGAGGCCGCGCATCCGACGAACAACAATCTCTATGGCCTGATCTGGTGGGTTTTCGTCTCGGTGTTTTTTTATTTCGTCGTGCCGGCACTGTTCGTACGGTTTGTGCAGAAACGCAAATTGAGCGAGATCGGCCTCGCGTTCCGTATCGAGAGCGGCTTCCTAAAACTGCTCGTCGTCTGCATCGCAATAATGCTGCCGCTCGTT
Organism: Pyrinomonadales bacterium; assembly: GCA_038226395.1. Taxonomy (GTDB): domain Bacteria; phylum Acidobacteriota; class Blastocatellia; order Pyrinomonadales; family Pyrinomonadaceae; genus OLB17. Next base: position 27,493 of record JBBRQM010000007.1, read on the forward strand.
TACCTGATGTCGCTGACGGGCGGCTTTTCAGCAAAATACCCTTTTTTGCATGTTTACAATGGCGATCCCTATCTAAGCACGACCCTGCTGATCTGGGAACTCGTATATTTCCTTCAGTTTTTCGGCTTGGAATTCTTTTTTCGCGGTTTTTTGCTCCACAGCCTAAAGCCGTCGCTTGGAGCGTATTCGATCTTGGCGATGATGGTGCCATATTGCATGATCCATTTCCAAAAACCGATGCCCGAGGCTTTCGCTGCCATTATGGCGGGCATTTTTCTCGGTTGGCTGAGCTTTAAGAACGGCAATATCTGGATGGGCCTCGTCCTCCATTGCATCGTCGCGTTTTCGATGGATATTTTGTCTTTGTACGGGAAGGGGCTATTATTCTGATTGGGATTTAAGGAAACTAAATGAAGACGCTTGGCTTTCTTATTGCGATTTCTTTTTTTTCGATTCAGATTGGTCTTAGCTGTACGTTTGCAGGTAGGTCAATCTCTAGGTTTGATGACGATGAATATGTTTTCATTGGTATCGTGACTGGTTATACTAAGGATGTTGCCTTTGATGAGAAAAAAGAAAAAAAGTCGGTTGAGGCAATTAGCAAGACATTTCTGGGTGAACCTGAAAAACCACCATCCCGAGCCGTTGGTTTGATCATCAAGGTCAAAGAATCAGTTTACCTGCCAAAGTCTGGAAGCGAATTCGAGGTTTTCCAATACAACCTTATGGCCGACTGTTCATTATCAAGCGTATCTTCATACAAGCTAGAAAGGGAATTTCCAATTAATTCAGAGGTTCGTGTCATCGCTAAAGAGGCGGTGTTACTTACTGAGCCGTCGAGTGGGAGGATTAGACTTGAAGATCGACCGCGCGAGCAAGGACAAATCATCATCAATTCTGATCAGAATGTTAACCGATTGTCGTCGAGTGAGTCAGTGTTTAGCTACAAAGATTTTATCTACGATATGAACAAAGATTCTGCTTCGAAGTACTTACTTCCATCGTTTGAGATCAGAAAAGATTTGTTACGGCTGAAAAAGGCATCCACCCAAACGGAACGTAATGTTATCTTGGACAGACTCTTCTACGCGCCGCTTTACGGCGAGCTTGAATTTCGTGACGTCCTAAACCTCTATGCAACAAATGAAACAGAGGCGCGGCTTACTTATGAAACCTTTCTAAAAACGAGAGATCCGGAAGGCTATAAGGCATATCAGGAATGGGAGAAGGTCGTGAATGACCTATCCAAACTCGGTTATCAGCGTTCTGACGCCGAGAGAGCTCTGAGAGTCGCTTTCGAAGAAGGGACCTCTTTTGACTCCAAGAATTTCCTGCAGAAATGTATAGAAATCTTGGGACGGGATAAGAAAAAACCTGAGTAAGGAGTTCGGTGGCTAACCCAGCGGCCATAAATATCAGAAACGATGAATTTACGGACGACGAGAGTCTGTTCGAGGCGACGCTGCGTCCGGCGAAGCTGAGCGAATACATCGGCCAAACGAAGGTCAAAGAAAACCTCCGCGTCTATATGAAGGCCGCGCTAAAACGCCGCGAGGCCCTCGATCACATCCTGCTTACCGGCCCGCCGGGCGTCGGCAAAACGACGCTCTCAAACATTGTTGCCAATGAGATGGGCACGTCGCTCAAATCCACCTCAGGCCCGATCATCGAAAAGGCCGGCGATCTGGCCGCGATCCTGACCAATCTTGAGGAGGGCGATGTGCTCTTTATCGATGAGATCCATCGGCTTAATCCGGCAATCGAGGAAATTCTCTACCCGGCGATGGAGGATTATTGCCTGCCGATAATGATCGGCCAGGGTCCGGCGGCGCGGCCCGTAACGCTCGACCTGCCAAAATTTACTTTAGTCGGTGCGACGACGCGGCCCGGGATGCTGACCGCACCGCTTCGCGGTAGATTTGGCATTATTTTTCATCTGGATTTTTACGGCGTCGATGACCTCCAGACTATCTGCAAACGGTCGGCCAATATCCTGAACGTCGCGATCGACGAGAACGGTTCGCGTGAGATTGCCCGGCGCGGACGCGGTACGCCGCGCATCGTCAATCGTCTGTTGCGACGGGTGCGTGATTTTGCCGAGGTCGATCACGACGGCCATATTACTGAGCATGTCGCCTGCGACGCTCTCGACCGGATGGAGGTTGACAGTTACGGCCTCGATGAGCGTGACTGTAAGCTCCTGCGAACTATCATAGAAAAATTTGACGGGGGCCCGGTCGGTCTTGGCACTCTTTCGGCTGCAATACAAGAAGAAAAAGACTCGCTCGAAGAGATCATCGAGCCATATTTGCTGCAGATCGGCTTTCTCAACCGCACACCACGCGGCCGCAGGGCAACCCGCCTCGCCTACGAGCATTTCGGGCTTGAATCTCTAATACGCACCAGCGAAGTTCCATCCTTATTCCATTAAATTAACCAAAAGGCCATATTGCCTATCCGCTTACAGCATTTCGCTCAACGATAGATAATTTGATGCTATCGTCTTATCCAGGTCATCTTTTTGATGGGCATTTGAAATGAAGCAGGCCTCGAACTGCGACGGCGGCAAATAGATGCCATTATCCAGCATTCGGCCAAAATAAGATTTGAATTTCGTTGTGTCAGATGTTTTTGCGGAATCGAAATCCGTCACGGCATCGCCGGTAAAAAATAGAGTGAACATCGACCCGCAAGTATTAATAGTGTAATCAAGCATTAGCTCGGATAGATTGTTGCGAAATCCGTCATAAAGATATTCACACAAGTCTCCCAAACGAGTGTAAAATTCGTGATCCTCGTCAATTATCCGCAATGTTTCAATGCCGGCGGACATCGCCAGCGGATTTCCGGAGAGCGTCCCAGCCTGATAGACGGGGCCGGATGGCGCGATCATTTCCATGATCTCGTGTCTGCCACCGTAGGCTCCGACCGGCAGTCCGCCGCCGATTATCTTGCCAAATGTGCTCAGATCGGGGCGAATATTGTAAATTTCCTGTGCTCCGCCGCGTGCCACGCGAAAACCGCTCATTACCTCGTCAAAAATCAGCAGAATATTGTCCGTAGAGCAAAGGTTCCTTAGAGCATGTAAAAACTCTGCATCTGCGGGCACGCAGCCCATATTTCCGGCTACCGGCTCGATAAAGACGGCAGCTATTTCGCCCCGATTTTCATCGACAAGCCTTTCGACTGATTTTATGTCGTTATATTTTGCATTGAGGGTGTCTTTGGCCGTCGATTTTGTCACGCCGGGGCTGTCGGGCAGACCGAGAGTGGCGACGCCGGAGCCGGCTTTGCTCAAAAACGAATCGCCGTGGCCGTGATAACATCCCTCGAATTTTATGACACGATCGCGGCCGGTAAATCCGCGGGCCAGCCGCATCGCGCTCATTGTCGCCTCGGTGCCTGAGTTGACCATCCGCAGCATCTCGATCGACGGAACAAACTTCTTGACCAATTTCGCCAGTTCGATCTCTCTTTCGCAGCTTGCGCCAAAGCTTGTTCCGTCTTCCGCTGCGTTCCTAATGGCCTCTATCACCCTCTCGTTGGCGTGTCCGAGGATCATCGGCCCCCAAGAGCCGATGTAATCGATTAACTCGTTGCCGTCAACGTCATAGATCTTCGAGCCTTTCGCACGGCTGATATACAGCGGGTCGCGACCGACCGATTTGAAAGCACGCACCGGTGAATTTACACCGCCGGGCATGTGCCGCTGCGCCTCGGCAAATAACTTGCTACTTTCGTTAGTGTCCATTAAAAAATCGTTTTAAAAGATGCGGGCGGCGTCTTTTGCAAAATATGTAATTATCAAGTCAGCACCGGCTCGCTTTATCGAGGTCAGCACTTCAAGCATTGCTTTTTCCCCATCGATCCAACCACGCTCGGCCGCCGCCTTTATCATCGAATACTCGCCGCTAACGTTATACGCCGCTATTGGAATGTTGAAACTATCTTTCGCCCTCTGAATCACATCAAGATACGAGAGCGCCGGTTTGACCATCACGATATCGGCGCCTTCCTGGATGTCGAGGGCGATTTCGCGCATCGCTTCGTCACTGTTGCCGTAATCCATCTGGTAGGTTTTGCGGTCTCCAAATTGAGGCGCCGATTCCGCCGCCTCTCGAAATGGGCCATAAAATGCCGATGAATACTTTGCCGAGTAAGCCATGATCGGCGTTTCTGCAAAACCTCCTGCGTCGAGAGTTTTGCGGATAGCGCCAACGCGGCCATCCATCATGTCGCTCGGCGCTATAATGTCTGCCCCGGCCTGGGCGTGGGAAAGAGCTTCCTGTGCGAGCAGCTCAAGCGTGGCGTCATTCTGCACGTAGTCGTCCTCGACAATGCCGCAATGACCGTGCGACGTGTATTCGCAGAGACATACGTCGGTGATGACGAGCATTTCGGGGAAATTCTGCTTGATCTCGCGAGTGGCTCTCTGAATTATGCCGTTCTCGGCGTAGGCTCCCGAACCAACTTCGTCCTTTATCTTAGGAATGCCAAACAGCAAAACTGCCTTTATGCCGAGATTCTGCAATTCCTCGCATTCGCGAATAACATTGTCCACCGAAAGCTGGTATTGATCCGGCATCGACGAGATGGCGTTTCGGACGCTTTCGCCCTCGACGATGAATAGCGGGTAAATAAGGTCTGCCTTGCTAAGTGAAATTTCTCTGAACATATCCCGAAGGGCCTCCGTTTTTCGCAATCTGCGAAGACGCGTCGTCGGAAAGCCGGGTTGAAATTGCATTTTGCTCATCAATTTATATCTGCTTATCCAGAAAAGCCGCGATCTCAGCCGCCATGGACAGGGCGTTCTTTACACAATCGCCGACGGCGATGCCCTTGTGAAAATTGCTGCAAAAAAAGATTTGCGGATGTTTTTTTCTAAAGTCATCTAACGCGTTTATCACCGAATCGTAACCTATATTATATTGCGGTATCGCCTTTTCCCATTTCTTTACAAAAGTGAAAACCGGTTCGCCGCTGATTCTAAGTATGGAATCTAGTTCGGCCAGGGCGACCTGCAAAAGTCGATCCTCCGATTCATTACAAAGCTCCGAATTGCGGCTGCCACCGATAAAGGTAGTGAATAAATGATACCCTGCGGGTGCGCGATTCTCAAAAACCGATGACGTCCAGAGGCTGCCGAGGATTTGGCGGCGCTCGGCTCCGGGCACCAGGAACCCGAAACCCGCCGGATCGGTGCGGACATCTTTTTGCTTAAATCCTGTAATTACCACCGCCACTGGCGGATAGTGTATATTCGCAAGCTCCGCCGCTGTCCCGGCGTCAAGACTTTCAATCAAACGACCCGCCGCATGAGATGGTGTGCAGATAACAACAGAATCGAAGATCTCGTCATCTGCTGACGTTTTGATCTTGAACTGCCCGGAGTCGGTTCTCTGTATTTCCTGAACACTCGTTTTTAACCTAATACAACCGCCAAGTTCCTTTGCCAGGGCGTCAGTGAGGGTCTGCATTCCGTTCTTAAATGTCAGGCTTTTTGCCATTCCTTTTGGAAGCTTGGCAGCCTTGTTTTTGGGGGCGAATAATGCGCCTTTTATGATGCTTCCGTAATCCTTTTCGAGTTCGTAAAGACGCGGAAACGCGTGCCTGATGCTGAGTCTTTCCGGATCGCCGGCATAGATGCCTGAGATAAATGGATCGACGGCATAATCGACTATCTCACGCCCAAACCGGCGCGTGAAAAATGCCGCCACCGACTCGTCCGCTACCGCCTTTATGCCGACAAACGGCTCTTTCAAAAGCCTCAGTTTTGATTGAAGCGAAAATGCCTCAGTGCCGATAAAGCTGACTACGCCCGAAGGTAAAGCGATCAGTTTGCCGTCGCGGACAATGAAACGTTTCTTTGAATTCGGATTTGGATGTGCGATCTCGTCCGTTAGGCCAAGTTCGCCGATCAGATCAAGCAGTTCGCAAGACGCCAGTGTGCTGTTTGGCCCGTGCTCGATGAGAAAACCGTCCCTGATTTCGGTTTTGATATTACCGCCGACTGCCGATCCGCTTTCGAAAAGAATGGGGTCCAGACCGACTTTTTGCAGCCCGTAGGCGACGCAGAGTCCTGAAATTCCGCCTCCGATAACAGCAACGCATTTATTCATTAATTTGTCGCGGTCGATGCCTTCTCATCAGTGGTTAAAGCGGCTTTATCAAACACGAGACGGGCAAGGGCGTCAATAAAAAACGGTGAATCGTTGAGACCGGTGGTGACCTCGTATTGCCCGACGCCGGCGTCTTTTGCCAAATGACGGTATTCGATCCCCAATTCAAAAAGGGTCTCAAGATGATCAGACGCGAACGCGACCGGTACCAACAGCATGTTTTTGACGCCTTTTGCCGCCAGGTCTTTGATCGTGTCTGGCGTTGACGGCGTGAGCCATTTCATCGGGCCGACTTTTGATTGGTAGCAAAGGCTGTGATCCTGCGAAAAACCGCCCTGCCGTATAATGGCCTCGATAGTTTTCTTTATATGACCGGAGTAAGGATCGCCCTGTCGAACCAGTTTCATCGGTGTGCCGTGTGCGCTGAAAAGCAGATGCACATCCTGAAGCCGGTCGGCTGGAAACCGCTCAAGCCCCTCATTTATCCGCGCAACAAAAGCCTCAATGTAAGGCGGAAAATCGTAGTAAGATTCGACGAGCGTCGTTTCAAGCGGCGGCGAATTTACCCGCAGTTTTAATTGTTTGTTCCATTCCTTGACGCTGGATTCGGTTGTCGCTTTTGAGTATTGCGGATAAAGCGGCAGCAAAATCAACCGTTTTATCCCGTCCCTTTCTACCGCATCCAGCACCTCCTCGGTCGAGGGATGCCAGTATCTCATCGCAGCATAAACCTTTGCCGGAAATTTTTCATTCAGCCTCGCTTCGAGCAACGCGGCCTGTTTCAGGGTATGGTCTTTTAGGGGCGACTTTCCCCCGATCTTTTTGTACTGCTCCTGCACCATCGGCGCCCGACGCGTCGAGATAAGCTTTGCAAGACGTTTGCGAAAAAGAAAGCTGAGGGGAAAATCGATTATGTCGGGATCGCTGAAAAGATTGTAAAGAAAAGGCTCGACCGCATCGAGCGAATCCGGCCCACCAAGATTTAGCAATACAACTCCGATCATTTTCTTCATTCGTAAATCGTGAATAAAAAATCGGAGCGCTCAGTCTTTACACGATTTCACGATTCGCGATTTACTATTCACTAATCAAACCGTTTTTGAGAACACCGGCTTTTCCTTCATCATTTTTTCGAGATACGCGTCAAAACACATCGCGATATTTCTGATAATCAAAATGCCTGATCCTATTATACTGATCTTTTCTTCGTCGTTTCTCACCAGGCCTTCGCGTTCAAATACTTCAAGTTTTCTGATATCCGCATTGAAATATTCATCAAAATCAATATCGAACTTCGCCTCAATATGGCGCTTGTCGATTTGTAGATTACACATCAACTGCATGATCGTTTCCTTGCGAATATGGTCATCCCGCGTCATTCGATAGCCGACGTTTGTAGCCGCATCGCCGCTGTCGATTCGCGCGTAATATTCATTCAGATTTTTCAGATTCTGGGCATAGATATTCTCAAACTGGCTGATAGCCGAGACGCCAAAGGCATACACGTCGCAGCCCGCATTGGTCGAATAGCCCTGAAAATTGCGATAAAGCGTGTTGTTTTTCTGCGCCCTGGCAAGCTCGTCCGTCGGTTTTGCGAAATGATCCATCCCGATATATACAAAACCGGCCTCGATCAGTTTTTCGATCGTCATTTCCAGAATTGCCAGTCTTTCGTCGGTCGATGGCAGGGCCTCCAAAGGAATGATTTCCTGATGTTTCTTGAGCCATGGAACATGGGCGTAATTGAATACGGCAATACGGCTCGGCGAAATATCAATCACTTTTTCGACCGTATCGGCGAAAGAATGGACGCTTTGGAACGGCAGACCGTAGATCAGATCGAGATTGACGCTCTGAAAACCCAGTTCGTTTGCCCATTCTACAGTCTGACGCGTGATATCCTCGGACTGGACGCGGTTGATCGCTTCCTGCACCTGTAGATTAAAATCCTGTACGCCAAAACTGGTACGGTTAAACCCGATCTCGCGAAACGCCTCCATATGCTCGCGCGTCAGGCCGCGCGGATCGATCTCGACGCTGGCCTCCATTTCCGTGTCAAAATCGAATCGATCGCTTATATAATTGCCGATGTCGCGAATCTCGTCGGGGTAAAGATACGACGGTGTTCCGCCGCCCCAATGCATCTGCAATACCTCTCGGTTATTCGAGATCATCGGTCTCAGCAGATCGATCTCCTTTTTCAGGTAATCGTTATATTGGTGGATCTGGCTGCGGTCATGCGTGACCCGCATGTTGCAGCCGCAGAAATAACAAAGCTTTTCGCAGAAAGGGAAGTGGAAATACAGCGACAGCGGCTGGCCGTCCGGGGTGGCATTTGTCTCGACGATCTCGCGCTTATAATCGCTTGCTGTAAACTCGGCAGAAAATAAAGGTGCCGTCGGATACGAGGTATAACGGGGCCCCTGCTGGTTAAATTTTTTCAGGACATCGAAATCGATCGCCTTTGAACCGTTCATCATCTTGCTGATCTACTGATGGTATTTGATACTGAGTTCTTTAACACAGCTTACCAAATACCGTGCATTTTCTACCGGAGTATTTGGCAAAATGCCGTGGCCGAGATTAAAAATATGCCCGCTGCCGCTGCCTAAACGATCAAGTACTCGCTCTGTCTCCTGTCTTATTCTCTCTTTCGGAGCGAACAAAACGCACGGATCGAGATTGCCCTGAAGAGCCTTGCGAGCACCGATCTGTTTACGTGCCACCGAAATATCCATCATCCAGTCCAGTCCGATCACGTCGCATTTGATCTGGGCGAGTTTGTCCAGCGAGGTTACGCCCTTGGCAAATACGATCACCGGAGCGCCGTTTGTTTCGAGCCTCTCGCAAATATATTTGATATACGCGAGCGAAAATTCTTCGAGATCATGCGGCGAAAGTATCCCTGCCCAAGTATCAAAGATCTGAACGGCATCACAGCCGGCCCGGATCTTTGCGTTGAGGTAATCGACGACTGAATCGGCCAGCAGTTGTAATAATTCGTGAGCGGCTGCCGGATCGCTGTAAATAAACCGTTTGGCGTTATCGAAATTCTTTGACCCGCTGCCCTCGATCATATATGTCGCCAGCGTCCAGGGGGCACCGGAAAAACCGATCAGCGGGACGCGGCCGGCCAGTTTTTCCTTCGTCAGCTTTATGGCGTCCATTACGTACTGTAGCCGGTCCGTGACGCGATAAGTATTCAGCCGTTTCAGATCGTCTCGCGTTCGAATAGGATCGTCAAAGATCGGCCCTTTTGATTCGATGATTTCAAGGTGCATTCCCATTGCTTCGGGTATCACCAGAATATCGGAAAACAGGATAGCGGCATCGACGCCGATAATATCAACCGGCTGAACGGTCACCTCGCTGGCAAGCTCGGGCGTTTTGCAAAGCGTGAGAAAATCCGATCTTTCGCGTATCGCCCGGTATTCGGGCAAATAACGCCCGGCTTGGCGCATTATCCAGATCGGCGTCCGGTCGGTCGGCTGACTCTTGCAGGCTCTTATAAAAATGGAATCTTTACTCACTGTTTTTGATATTTTCGATCAAACCGGCGGCAAAATCTTCGGTGGTTGCCCGCTGCGAAACAAAATCTACCTGCAAATTTGATTCTCGCGCCTCGCAAGCGGTCGTTTCGCCGATAGCCGCAATCTTAATGTTACTCCAAATCTCGTCAACAAAAAATTTCCCAAAACTTTGCACGCCTGAGGAACTAAAGAAGCATATCCAATCGATCTCGCCCCGTTTCAACCGTCGTCTTATAGTTCCGACAATTTCCCCGTCGGGTTGAATCTCTTTTGTTTCGTAAACAACGATCTCATCAATTTGAGCCCTTCCGTTCAGCAGATCGGGAATAATCCGCAAGCTTTTGTCACCGCGGACAAAGAGCAATCGCTTTCCGGCAAATTCCGCGTCGTCAAAGGATGCGATCAGGTCGGCGGCTGTATTTGCCTGGTCGGGACAAACGACATTAAATCCCGCGTTCGCCATAATGATCTTCGCCCGTTCACCCAAAACATAAACCTTTCCGCCAAAGGCATGGCCTGCAAGCTTCATTTGCTCCGTGAACACCGTTGCCGCAACCGGGCTTGTAAAAAACAACCCGTCATAATCGTCGATCCGGGCTAATATTTTGTGAAGATCGGTCAGATCATCAGCCTCCGCCGTCCGAATCAATTCCAGGTTTAGCACCTCAAAACCAGCATCGCGGAGCCGGCGACTGAATACATCGTCGCTTCTAACGACAAGAACGACCGGTGGTTTCATCACATTACCATTTCCGCTGAGGTTTCAATTTGAGAGCGATTGTCAGCGAGTAATTTATCCGCGCCTTTGTCGATCAACATCCCGGCCAGGCGAATTCCAATGGTTTCTGGATCGGCAGTATGGCCATCGATCTTTTCGCGGTAAATGACGCTGCCATCGAGGCTGCCGACCATTCCGTCTAGATAAACCTGATCACCAAGCAACGTCGCAATTGCTCCAATCGGCACCTGACAGCCGCCTTCGAGCCGTCGCAAAAAAGATCGTTCTGCCGTGATACAAATTCGCGTCCGGTTGTCGTCCAACGCGTTTGTTAGCCCTAAAGCCTGCTCGTCGTCGGCTCTCACTTCAACAGCAACCGCGCCTTGTCCTACCGCGGGTAACATAATCTTAAACGGTATCAACTGGCTTATTTTTTCTTCCAATCCGAGTCGGCAAAGCCCGGCATATGCGAGGATCAGGCCATCAAGATCGGAATCCTCAAACTTTTTCAAACGCGTCGGAACATTGCCTCTGATCTCAACTACTTGAAGATCCGGTCGGTAAGCAAGCAGTTGGCTCTTGCGCCTGAGACTGCCGCTCGCAACTCGAGATCCCGTTGGCAGATCGTCTATCGATTTATGCGTTTTAGAAATAAAGACATCGTTGGGTATTTCTCTCTCGCAAACTGCGCCGATGACGAGACCGTCCGGCTGTGCGGTTTGCAGATCTTTCAGGCTGTGGACGGCAAAATCTATTTCACCGGCGACAAGCTCCGTTTCGATCTGTTTTGTAAATAAACCCTTATCGCCGATTTTTGAAAGCGCAGTATCCAGAAGCTGATCGCCCGTCGTTTTTATGATCTTGATCTCGAATATGTTTTCGGGGAATAAGGTCTCAAGTCGTGCCGTAACAAAATTTGCCTGCCACAGTGCCAGTTCGCTGCCGCGTGAGCCGATTATAAACTTGCGCGTCATATGGCCGCCACGCCAAACGCCGCGTTTTTCATAGTCTGAAGCTTTCTTACAAGAAGGAAATGGCTTTGAAGGTCCTCTTTAAAATCGGTGCCGGAGTTAGCCGCAAATCTATGTATCTCTGAAACATTTTGGTCAAGAAACGCTTTGATTTTCAATATCTCGCGTATCTGTTCGGGCGACGGGATCTCTCCCGTTTTTTCATACGCCGGCATGATCGGGAGCATATAATACCATGTCAGAAAATCGACCATTTCACCAACGATCATCTCTTTGACCTTTGGCAAATCCATCATTCGCCGCTCCTGGTTTCCGTCGATGATCGAATTCAGGTCGTCGATGTTTTTAACGATGACATTCGCATTTTCCCGCACAGAATCGTCAACATCGCGGGGAACTGCAATATCGATCACCAACATCTTTCGAGAGCGGCTTGCAAAGTCGTGCTTATAGAGTATAGGCTCATCCGAACCGGTCGAGCTGATAATAATATCTACCTCGTCAAGACGCTCCTTAAAATTATCAAAATCAAGGATCTCTTTCTCGAATATCGCATCCGTGTGCAAAGCTGACTCCAGGCTCTCAGCATGATCCCGGGTCCGATTGGTGACGAACAGCTTTCCGACGCGCTTGCTTATGAGTGCCTCGGTCGTCAATCTTGCGGTCTCGCCGGCGCCTATTACGAGGACGGAACGCCCATTGAGCGATCCCAGAGTTTCGTTTGCAAGCTCAACAGCGGCAAGGCTGACGGACGCGGCTCCGTCATGTATCGAAGTTTTCGTGTAGGTCGCCTTGCCGAGTTTGAAGGCGCGCTGCATAAGTTGGTTGAGTATTTTGCCAGTGTATCCGTTTTCGCGGGCAATAAAATAGGCTCCGCGGAGCTGTCTTAGTATCTGCGAGTCGCCTATTATCTTGCTGTCTATGCTTGTCGCTACGCTGAAAAGCTGCCGGCATGCCGCGCATGAAATAAGAGCAAAAAAATGCTCGTCACTTACCAAACCATGCGCATCTTTTAGGTCAATCAGCAAATTTTTATAAAAATCCAGATCGATGCTTGGCAAATCGCTGACCCCATAAATTTCGGTCCGGTTACAGGTGGACAGAATCACGCACTCTGACAACTTCCCTCTGACCGAGCGCAAAAAAGACGGGATCTCTGCCTCGTGAAGGTAAAGCTTTTCCCGAATCTCAACCGGTGCGGTCTTATGATTTAGCCCAAACGCAAAGAGTGTCTGAGGTATTGTATTGCTTTCCAAAAATACGCTCCCTGAATTTCCGGAATCTCATCGGATCTTTTCAGATCAATCTATAAATTATATCCCATTGATCGTATCTCCGCAGTCACAATGTTTTTAAAATTAGCGAATTGTCGCCTTATTCTTCGCCTTCATCCTCATCGACGGCGAGTAGCGAGGCGGAGGTTACGCAGTCTTCGTCGCCGCAGCGAATGAGCGTGACGCCCTGGGCAGATCGGCCGGTTTCGCGGATCTTGTCAACGCCGAGGCGAATGAGCTTGGCCTGTTGGGTGATGATCATGATCTCGCTGTCGTCTTCGATCGGGAACGATGCGACAACCTTGCCGGTTTTTTCGGTCGTTTTCATATTGATAACGCCGATGCCGCCGCGTTTTGTCAGGCGATAGCTGGCAACCTGAGTCTGCTTGCCAAAGCCTTTTTCCGAGACGGACAGTATCCTCTCGGTGCCCTCAGGCGAGACGGCACAGACCGAGACGACAAAATCACCTTTACGCAAATTAACGCCGCGTACTCCGCGAGCCACGCGTCCCATGGGCCTCACGTCCGACTCATTAAACTTGACCGCCATGCCGTCATGCGTTGCGATAAATATCTGCCGTTTGCCGTCGGTGCGGATGATGTCGAGTAGCTCGTCACCCTCGTCGATATTAATGGCGTTGATGCCCGTGATGCGGATGTTCTGATAATCGGCGAGCGACGATTTTTTGATCACGCCTTGACGGGTAACCATCGTCAGATAAATTTCCTCGTTAAAATCACGTACAGGCATTACGGCGACGAGTTTTCGTTCTTGTGAAAGCTGAACAAGATTGACGACCGCCTTGCCGCGAGCCGAGGTATCGCCCTCAGGTATCTCGTGGACCTTCATCTTAAACACCTGTCCATTATCTGTGAAGATCATCAGGTAGGCGTGGGTCGAGGCTATAAAAAGATGCTCGACAAAATCGTCGTTCTTTGCTTTGGCGCCCAAGCGGCCCTTGCCGCCGCGACCCTGCCGGGTGTAAGCCGTGACTGGTGTTCGTTTTATGTAACCTGCCTTTGTGACGGTGATGGCGACGTCTTCATCGGGTATCAAATCCTCGATATTTAACTCGACACCAGCATCGACAATGACCGTGCGGCGCTCGTCGCCGTAAAGACGTTTGACGTCGATCAATTCGTCAGTGATCACCTGCCGTAAAACACTTTCATTCTCAAGAATATTCTCTAATTCGGCGATATATTTGATGATCTCGGCATATTCGTCGAGGATCTTTTGGCGCTCCAGCGCCGACAAGCGACGCAGTTGCAGATCGAGGATCGCCTGTGCCTGAATGTCTGAGAATTCGAGGCTTGATATGACCTTATTGAGATCCTTTAGAAATGCCTCTTTCGGTTTATCGCCGGTGACGCCGCGCCATGACGCGATCTCGGTCGTGGTGGCGAGATTGGCCGTCAACCACAGTTTCGCCTCGTCCACAGAGCGCGAATTGCGGATCAGCGGGATGATGTAATCGAGGGCGTCGATGGCTTTGTTCAAGCCCTCCAATATGTGAGCACGCGCCTGTGCCTTGCGGAGATCGAATTCGGTGCGTCGGCGGACGACCTCACGGCGAAATTCGACAAACGCCTCGAGCATCTGCTTCAGGTTGAATACTTTGGGCTGGCCGTCCTTGATCGCGATATTGATGATGCCAAACGACGATTGCATCGGCGTCAGCTTATAGAGTTTGTTGAGGAGGACCTGCGGGATGGCGTCGCGTTTTAGCTCGATGACGATACGCATGCCCTCGCGGTTCGATTCGTCTCGGATCTCCGATATGCCGTCGAGCCGCTTTTCGTGGACAAGCTCGGCAATTTTTTCGATCAGACGCGCCTTGTTGACCTGGTATGGTATTTCGGTGATAACTACCGCGTCACGGACACGGTCGCCGCGACCGATCTCATCGACTACGGCCCGCGCACGCATCTGGATGATGCCGCGTCCCTCGCGATAAGCACGATGAATTTCCTCGCGGCCATAGATAAAACCGGCGGTAGGGAAATCGGGGCCCGGAATGATCTTTATCAGATCGTCGATCGTTATTGCGGGGTCCTTGATCAATGCAATCGTGGCTTCGAGTACCTCGGTCAGATTGTGGGGCGGAATTTTTGTTGCCATTCCGACGGCTATGCCCTCTGAGCCATTGACGAGCAGCAGCGGGATCCGCGTCGGCAAAACCTTTGGCTCGGAGAGGGATTCGTCATAGTTTGGCTGAAAATCTACGGTTTCCTTGTTGATATCGTCGAGAACTTCGTTGCTCAGTTTTTCAAGCCGAACCTCCGTATAACGCATCGCCGCCGGATTATCGCCATCAACCGAGCCAAAATTGCCTTGCCCATCGACAAGCGTGTAACGCATCGAGAAATCCTGAGCCATGCGGACGATCGAATCGTAGATGGCCGAATCTCCGTGCGGATGATACTTGCCCATCACGTCCCCGACAGCACGTGACGACTTCCGATAAGGCTTGCCGGATGTATTACCGGATTCGTACATGCCAAAAAGTATTCGGCGGTGTACGGGTTTGAGGCCGTCGCGAACGTCCGGCAATGCACGGCCAATGATGACTGACATTGCATAGTCGAGATAGGAGCGCCGCATCTCATCCTCGATGTTGATCTGATTGCGTTCTAAAAGTGAATCCATATGTGATCCGAGATAAAAATTCTGTTAAAAAATGCCGTGTTTTCCGGGTTTGTGTAAAGGCGTGAACTCCAAATAAATCTGGACAAAACCGCTTCTTAGTGATATTTATATATTACAGGCTCGAGGCCTGATTCGCAACCGGCGGATTCCTCAAATTCACTCATTCGCCAGCCCATTTTTTAAAGCAAATGTTTGTTCCAGGCCCTGAACAACCACGGTTGATCGAGCGGGCAAACCCGCAGCCGGTCGTCGAGAAAGAAAACCGGCGTATCCAGCGTATCGCCCTGCCGCTGCCGGCACGGGTCGAGATCAAGGTTGACGAAAGAATCACTTGGGACGAGATCACGCGGCTGAGTGATATTTCGGCTTTTGGGGCCGGATTTACGCTAAAACGACCAGTGAAACGCGGGCGGCTGGTACTGATGACTGTGCCGATGCCGCGACAGTTGCGTTCATTTGACTATAGTGAGCCACAGTATCGCATTTGGGGTCTGGTGCGTCGATGCATCTCGATCGGAAAGAGCGCGAGCGAGCCGCTATACTCTATTGGCGTCGCTTTTACCGGCAAAGCCCCTCCCAAAGATTTTATTCAGAATCCTGCGAGGCTCTACGACATCTCGCACCGCGAAGATGAAGGCAACGGGTTTTGGCACCTTCTACACGCCGACATAAAGGCTGACGACAGCAGTTTGCCAAGAGATCTTCGACGACAGACGCGTTTCCACATTCCCGAAGTCCTTCTGCTCGAAATGGTTGACGATGCCGGCAATGTCATCGCGTCCGAAACGTCCGTAACCGAAAACGTCAGCCTCGGCGGCGCAGCGGTTTTCACAACGCTCAAGATAGACGCCGGTGCATTTCTGCGAGTCACCAGCGAGCGATTTAATATCACGATCCTCTCTGTCGTCCGGGGCGCCCGCGTTGCCGGCGACGGAATTACACGTCTGCACCTGGAATTCATCGATCGATTTTTCCCGCTTGAAGGGATCGAGTCGGACAGTGACGAGCGATCATTCTGATCGAACTGATCGACAAATTGCGAAAACGCTTTAATTATTGATTTGGAAAATTCGGCGGCTGTTTCTGGCCCTGTCGCATCTGTATTCTAAGTCTTCGTTTTTGCTCAGGAGTCATAGTGCGCGGATCAAATCCCGGTGGAAATTGATTCCCCTGACGCGTGCCGTTGGGAAAAGTTCTCGTGACCGGCCCATTTACGCCCGGTCGCGTGATTACAGCATCACCGGGCGCGGCACTCGGCGGTATCCGCGGATCGACCTCATGCGGATTCTGTGGCGGCCCGGTTTGCAGCGAGTTGGCAGTTTTAGCTGTGTCAGCCAATTTTCCCGGAGTACCTGTCGTCTTTGATTTTTCACCAGATAAGGGGGCGGCAGCGTTGGTATTCGCCATGATGATCGATCCTTCCTGGACAGTGTTTGTATTCTGATCTGAGCTATCCGAATTCGACGCATTCGCGGTTGTCGGCATGGTCGTTTGATCTGGTGATTTTTGGGATTGAGGCGAGGCTCCAAATAGTCCGGGTTTTGTAACATACAGCCCACCGGCGACCAATCCGCCAACCATCAATAATAATAATCCGCCTGCCGCCAATGCGAACCCGCGTCTCGAATTCCTGTTTTCGGCCACGTTGGTTAAGTCGCGTGCAGTACCTTTTGTTTCGGCATTTTCTGCCCTCACCGAGGTGATCTGGGAAGCAAAGGCCGGCAGCACTTCGGTCTTGACGTCTGTTTGCCGGACATTTTCGGCCTTTGTCGCATCTGTCTCAACGGGCATCATTTTCGTGGCCTCTGCGACTACCGGCATGTTCGCACGCGGCACCGAAACGGTGATCGGATCTGCAAAATGAGCATATTTTTCGCTTTCGCCAAACATCTGCCGCATTTCCGCCGCGCTCCGCGGGCGTCCGTCGGCATTCAGATCCAACGCCATTTGCAAAACGCCAGCAACGCCACGCGTAATCGCCGGGCGGAGCATATTCGCAGCTTGCAGCGGATCCGGTCGTTGGCTCAAAACGCTCATCGCGCGTGTCAATGCGTCCTCCGGAGCAACGCCAGTCAACAAATGATAAAGCGTCGCCGCCAACGAATATAGATCGCTGCGCGGATCGGTGCCGGTTCCCTGTATCTGTTCGAGCGAGGCGTAGTTTTTCGAGTAGCCAAAGATGCTTTTGGCTGCCGTCTGATGACTGGCGTCGGTCGGATTCCCCTTTGCGAGGCCAAAATCGAGTAGGATGATCTGGCCGCGTTGCGCGATCTTTAGATTTTGCGGCTTAATATCGCGGTGAATAACCGGAACAAGCTGTGTGTGAAGAAAATCGAGGGCATCAAGCAGTTGATCGGCCCATGTCATCACCAGATCGACGACAAATGGTTTACGGTCGCGTTCCAGAATAAACCCTAGGTCCTCGCCGGGAACATATTCCATGACGAGAAACTGGCCTTCGTCCTCGATAAAATGATCGCTTACGCGCGGGAGTGCCGAGTGTTTGAGACTGTTTAGCAGACGGGCTTCGCGTTCGATCGCCTTACGAAAATTGTCGTCCATGCACAGCGTCTCTTTGATAGCGACTGTACTGCCAAACCGCTCATCCGTGGCGACATAGACCGCGCCCATTCCGCCCTGGCCGATCTGTTTGTCGATCCTATAACGCTGTTGTAATAATCTTCCCGATTCGATCATATCTCAAAACCTGCGCAAATATCTGCCGCCTAGTTTACTACAAAAACATCATGTGATGAAGATTAAATAGTCATTGGTCTCAAGCGATCCATTTTTCGGTCATGTCGCACCAGATAGCGAGGCCCCGCCACTCGCCGAATTTTTTGTAATGCCGCTCGATCTTTTTGTCAGGGCATTTCTTTTCGCCGTTATATTTTTTATAAAACTGCGAGCGCAACCACGAATCGAGACTTAGCCCGTCGTAACGTCCAACCAGCTTGAGCAGATTTTCGGCCGCGTAATCGCCGACCCCTTTGACCTTTTTCATCTCTTTTTTGAGATCGGACGTAGGCAAATCCGATGTCAGCCAAAGCTCTGGATCGAGTTTTCCGACGGCGACGGCTTTGGCCAATTCGACAAAATAAGGTGAACGGTAACCCGCTCGGATTTCTTCGCGGTAAAATTCGACCGGAACCGCGGCCATCGCCTCGGCAGTTGGAAAAGATCGTTTTCCGCTCGAGGTTTTTTGTCCCAACTTTTCAACGAGATTCGCCACCATGTTTTTTGTCAGGCCCCACGAACAATTTGTCGTGCAGATCGTTTTGACCAAATCCTCAAAAACAGTTTGCGAGCGTAATAGCCGCCCAGCCCGCTTCTCCTGAGCCCACTTTAATCCGTCCTCTTTGGCGATCGACTCATAGAATCCTGCGAGATCGTCGTCAATTCGTAATAAATGACGCACCCCCGCTATGATCTTCGTCTTGTCAACGAGTGAATCGTCAAGCTCGATCTTTATGTGCCCATCCACTTCGCTGATCGTTACTAACACCGGCTTTTGATGACTGTGAAAGACATATCGCAGAATCCATTGCTCCTCGTCGATTTCAAACGGCGCCAGCTCGCACCAGCCGTGGCTGTATATGGTCGCGCGGAAGCTGAAATCTCCTGGAGTTTTGATAAATAAAGTATTTGGCACGGCTTAAATTATAACAATTTAAAATAAATTTACATTCCTTTACATTTCTTCGGCTAAGAGATTATATTTTACGTCTAAGAGTAGTGGAAAATTTGGTGCCCGTGATCGAAAATTTACGTTGAATTTTTTTGAAAACTAGTGTATTTTTTTAGAGTAAACATTTTTTAACGACGCATCTTCTTTCTGTCGTTAGATCACATTAAATCGGCTTTTCTTTTCAAGTTGGTTTGTCGCATAGGAGGAAAGTGTATGGTTAGCAGGAAATCGCGAACGTTTATGCGAGTATTGGCTGCGTGTTTTTGTGTAACTGCATTCGCGATGATTGCTTTTGCGCAAGAGGATACCGACCCAAATTCGCCGACTCCGGTTTTGTTGAGTTTGAAGGGCTCCACAAGGGCACTGGCAGTACCGCGAAAGGGCTTTGCAAAGGCTGATCTGACGCGTGTCGAGCCTCAGGCATTTACGCCGAATTCGAGGGTCGTTATTTATGTTACAAACCTCGCATTAATGGATGGAGAAGGCGCAAATGCGTTTCGCGTCTATGTCGAGGATGCAAACGGTCGCTCTTACAGCTTTCCTGTCCTCGACATTCAGCCGGTCCCGACAAAAAAACGCGTCTACGCGCTCACCACATTACTAACCGATCAAACCGGTTATTGGGATCCCCCAATCCCAAATGGCGACCTTCTTATCGGTGTCACATGGCGCGGCCTGGTCAGCAATCTCGTCAGACTCGGTTTTGGGCAAATTGGCGGAAAGTTAAGGGAAGATCTTAATGCCAGGCCGACGCCGTTAGACACTGCGTCAACGCCAAATTCCAAATCTACATTGACCGCTTCCCCCGGCCCGTCTTTTGTCGGTTACAAATGGTCGGGTGACAGGATGCGGTTTCTCGAACAGGCAACTTTTGGGCCAACCGCAAACCTTGATAATCGCATCCGCCGCATTGGCCTAAAGGCATGGCTAAACGAACAGTTTGATTCTACATATCCATATCCATCATTAAATAATCCCTATCCCAACCAGGTATTAAAACCATCCAACCAACCGGCTGACTGCGACGGCGACCAGACCGTTACGCCGGATGTTCCGGTGACTTGCTTCCGTGATACCTACTCAATGTATCAGCCGCAGGCGTGGTTTATGCGCGAGGCTTTTTACGGAGATGCGCAATTGCGGCATCGCGTAGCGTGGGCATTGCAGGAGCTGATGGTAACCTCAGGCGTCGATGTCCAGCAGGGACGCCACATGGTCGAGTATCACAAGATACTTTCGGCAAACGCTTTTGGCAATTTCCGCACGTTGATGGGGCAGGTCACGCTCAGCCCGACTATGGGCGAGTACCTCAGCATGGCTCTCAACACAAAGAACAGCCCCAACGAGAATTATGCCCGTGAGATCATGCAGCTTTTTACCGTCGGCCTGTTTATGCTCAACCAGGACGGCACGCTGCAGCTTGACGGCCAGGGCAACCCCATCCCGACCTATGATCAGAATGTCGTCAATAATCTGACAAAGGTATTTACCGGCTGGAGCTTTTGCCAAACATCGGGAACTTGTCCCAACGTCACGGTCGGTACCGTAAATTACATCGACCCGATGCTGCTAAATACGGCCAATCACGATCTGACGGCAAAAACACTTTTGAGCTATACGGGATCGACAACTACAAACATTGCCGCCTGTGCGGCGCCATGCACTACCGCCGCCCAGATATCGACATACGCCAACGCCTCGATGAATCAGGCACTGGATAATATTTTCAACCATCCTAATGTCGGTCCATACGTCAGCCGCATATTGATCCAACAGCTTGTCACGAGTAATCCGACGCCGGCCTATGTGTCCCGCGTCGCGGGCGTATTTAATAATAATGGATCGGGCGTTCGCGGCGATATGAGGGCTGTTGTAATGGCGATCCTGCTGGATCCGGAGGCCCGCGGTGATGTAAAGTCCGACCCGAATTACGGCAAACTGCGAGAGCCTGTCCAGTTTGCGACCAATCTTCTCAGGGCATTTAACGTCCGCTCGGCAGACGGCCTTTCGCAGAGTGATGGGTGGATTCAGGCCAGCTCGGAATTTAACGGCATGGCACAAATTCCTTTCATGTCACCGACAGTATTTAATTTTTACCCGCCAAGTTACATTATTCCGAATACTACATTTAACGGGCCGGAATTTGCGATCATGACGACCGGAACGGCGATCCAGAGAGCAAATTTCGTAAACCGGTTTGTTTTCAACTCCCCTGCAATCAACGGGGGATCGACGAACACGCCAAACGGCACATCGCTCGATTTTAGCGACCTTCAGGCTTTATCTACAGCGGACTCGACCGGCAATCTACTGATGGACGAGCTTAGCCGCCGAATGCTGCACAGCACGATGTCATCGACGATGCGGAGCACGATCCTTCCGGTCGTTACGGGAGTGTCGGCGTCAAACTCGCTCTCGAGAGTTCAGCAAGCGGTCTATTTAGTCGCGACATCGTCGCAATATCAGGTACAGAGGTAAACTTATGAATGACTCAAGACGTGATTTTTTGAAGAAATCCGGTGGTTGCGCCTTAGGCATGGTGGCATTAGCGACGCAAATGCAGCATCTCGGCATGATGACCGCGATGGCGCAAAGAACTATCGACCTAAAGCGCGAAACTCAGGATGACGATGGCATTCCGTCATCACCGGATGCGACATACCAGGCTCTCGTGCTGGTTTATTGGCAGGGCGGCAACGATGGCAATAACGTCGTCATACCAAACCACAACGACCCGTCGATCAGCAATTATGCAGCTTACAGCGCTGCCCGCAACACACAAGGTCTCGCTCTCGCCCAAAATACGCTGCTGCCGATCAACGTTCCGCGAATTAACAATCTTACCTACGGCCTGCACCCTAATCTCGGCCCGCAGACCCAAAATGGCACGACCATCGTAAACAACGGCATCTATGATCTCTATGGGCAGGGTAAATTGGCGGTTGTTACAAACGTCGGCAATCTGGTTCAGCCGCTCACAAAAGCGCAGTATCAGAGCTCTTCATTCAAGAAACCGTATCAATTATTTTCGCATTCGGATCAGGTGACTCAATCTCAAACTGCTAGTGCCGGCACACAGGCATTTACCGGCTGGGGCGGTCGCTCATCCGACAAAATGACCGCCGGCAGCAACCCTGGCGGCCTTATCCCTATGATCACGTCGATCAATGGTGCTCAACTGTTTACTGCCGGGCAGACGACTCTGCCTTTGGCGATCTCAGATTCAAACACACCACTGGCTAATGTTTTGAATCCAATTGGTTTTGGCACCCCGCCATCCGGAACAAATCTGGCCCGGCTAAATGTCTTTAATTCGCTCAGGACGCAGGATCTTTCGTCCAATTACATCGCCGCCGCCAGCCATGTTACAGACCTCGCCATGGCGGCAAATACGGCGCTCGCAAACGCACAGGATGTATCTACCCTCTTTCCAAATACCAGCATTGGTCGCCAATTAAAACAGGTTGCCCGGCTGATTAAGGATCGCACCGATCTGAGTGTCAACCGCCAAATCTTTTACGTCCAGCTTGGCAGTTTTGATACTCATACGACGCAGATCACCGGACAGGGCAATCTGCTGACCCAATTCAGCCAGGCGATGCGCTCGTTTTGGGATGAATTGGGCGTTCAGGGTCTGCAGAATAATGTCACGACGTTTACGCTCTCCGATTTTTGCCGGACATTTAATCCGGCCGGCAGCGGAGCTACGGTTGGCTCCGATCACGCCTGGGGCAATCATATGTTTGTCATGGGCGGCTCGGTCATCGGCGGCGATTTTTACGGCAGCCTGCGACCGGACGGAACCGGAAACTACTATCCAACTCTTACTTTTGCCGGCCCCGATGACGTCGATACCGGCAGCTCGGCACGCGGTCGTTGGCTCCCAACGACATCGGTCGATCAATATGCCGCGCAACTCGCACGGTGGTTTGGCCTCGGACAGGACTCAGCCACGCTCGCCGCGGTCTTCCCAAACCTGGCAAATTTCCCCGGCACCTTTTCACAGCTCGGCTTTTTGCCTTGATCGTTTGCGGCGGAAACGCGATTATTAGGAGCGCGCCTCTTAGCTGAATCAAAAAAAGCTGTCTAAAACGGCAGTCTTTTTTTGATTGGGTCTTGTCACTCGTTACTCGTCGCTTGTCCCTCATCGCTTCCCCGTGCTACATTTTCCGTGAGCAATTCCCAATGAATACTCTTTACTACGGCGATAATCTGAATATTTTGCGGCGGTATATTAAGGACGAATCGGTAGATCTTGTGTATCTCGATCCGCCGTTCAATTCTAACCGCAACTACAACGTGCTTTTCAAAGACGAGAGCGGACTCGAAGCCGATTCGCAGATCATGGCTTTCGAAGACACTTGGCACTGGAAAGGTGCGGCCTCGACCTACGACGATCTCATTCTCGAAGGTGACAAGGTTTCCGAGATGCTCCAGGCGTTTCGTTCCTTCATCGGCGAAAACCAGATGATGGCCTATCTCGTGATGATGGCCGTCCGCCTAAAGGAGCTCCACCGCGTCCTCAAACCGACCGGCAGCCTCTATCTCCACTGCGATCCGACCGCGAGCCATTATTTGAAGCTGTTGCTCGACACTGTATTCGGTCCCGAGAATTTCAGAAGTGAGGTTATTTGGAAGCGAAGCGGGTCGCACGGAAGCGCAAAGCGTTGGGGGCCAATTCACGATACATTGTTCTTTTTCTCGAAGTCCGAATCGTTTACTTGGAACAGAATTCTTGAAGAGTATGACGAAGGATATGTGAAGAAGTTTTACAGCTCGTCGGATGAAAAAGGAAACTATCAGCTAGTTTCGCTAACAGGTGCCGGTGTACGTTCCGGAGACTCTGGAAAAGAATGGCGCGGCGTGAATCCTACGGCAATTGGCAGACATTGGGCGGTTCCATTAGCGGCATTGAAAGAAATCGTTGGCGACGAAGATGTATCGAGGCTGACGACCCAGCAGAAGTTGGATTTACTCGACGACCATGGAGTAATCTATTTTCCGCCGAAAGGAACCGTACCCAGGCAAAAGAGATACATCAAAGATGGCGACGGTGTATCCATTCAGGATATTGTTACGGATATACTTCCCATTTCATCTCACGCCCAAGAACGCCTCGGATATCCGACACAAAAGCCCGTTGCGCTTCTCGAACGCATTATTCAAGCATCGTCGAACGAGGGCGACGTTGTTCTTGACCCCTTTGCCGGATGCGGAACAACAATCGCGGCGGCGCAGAAGCTCAATCGTCAGTGGATCGGCATCGACATCACGCAGCTCTCGATAGCCCTGCTCAAGAACCGCCTCGAAGGAAATTTTGGAATGCTGCCGGTCGGAACAAAGGCGGCTGCGTCCCTGAAAGGGACAGAGAAAATAGCCCGGGGTAAGGCCGAAGGCCGCGACCCCGGGATCGCGGCACCCGCAGATTCCGACCCTGAAGGGGTCGAACAAACTGCCGCGCCGGATGTTGCTCCCCTTCAGGGAGCGGACATTGGTGCGGACGTTTCCCCGGGGTTTCACCCCGGGCTATTATCTTCGTCACCTTCGGCGACGCGAGGATATTACAAAGTGATCGGCGAACCCGAAGACCTTCACGATGCACAGAAACTTGCGACCGAAGACCGTTATCAATTCCAGTATTGGGCGTTGTCGCTGATACAGGCGCGGCCCTTAGGCGGGCAGACGGACGGGCGGACGGGCAAGAAAGGCTCGGACAAAGGCATCGACGGAATCAAGGTTTTCGTTGACGACAATTCAGGCAAAGCAAAACGCGTCATCGTCCAAGTCAAAAGCGGCCACGTCAAATCCGGCGACATCCGCGACCTCGTCGGAACCCTCGACCGCGAAGGCGGCGCCATCGGAGTTTTCATAACCTTAGAGAAAGCATCGTCACACATGACCGACGAAGCCGCCTCAGCCGGTTTTTTCATCTCCGAACACTTCGGCAAGTTCCCGCGAATACAAATTCTAACAGTCGAAGACCTACTCGGCGGAAAAGCCCTACAAATACCGCCCTCGCTCGAACGCACATTCAAGCAAGCCGAAAAGGTCGTTGCGGAGAGTAAGGATCAGGGAATGTTGGGATTTGAATAAAATGACTGCTTATAAGTACATGCCTTCGGCCTATTGGGAAAGCGTTTTGATCGACTCTCTTATCCGTTTTTCACCGCCATCGGTTTTCAATGATCCGTTCGAAATGCAGCCATTTTATGAATCCCTTGCTCTTGATCCGAGGGTGAAAAAGCAACTCACTTCGAACAATGCAGAATCGGCACTTATTGAGGAACTCGAGAAAGCAATTCCGAATGTACCGCCCGAAATAGCATCGTTGGTAACGGAGAATTGGGATTTTGTTAAGCAATTCGCGCATATCATAGCACCGGATACAGTCGAGATGTCGCCCTTAATTCTTGGCCGAATCACACAGGAAATCAGCAACGGAATTTACACAGGCCTCGATCAGAATGTTGGTGTGCTTTCTCTGAGTGAAAAAAAAGATGATTTGCTAATGTGGGCACATTATGCGGATCAGCACAAAGGGCTTGTGCTTGGATTCGACGTAACCAATGCTTTTTTTGATCAGCGACTCCAACCGGACGATGATTTTCGTCATTTGAGACACGTTGTCTACACAGAAACTCGACCAACGATTAAGTTTGTTGACGATAACGAGATGTCTGTTATCCTTCTCACAAAAAGCCTTGAGTGGAGATATGAGAGAGAATTACGTATGCTTCTTCCATTGGTAGATGCAGACAAAGAAATTGATGTGTTCGGGGAGAAAATCAGCCTTTTCAAGTTTCCGCCGACTTGCTTGAGGCAAATCATCCTCGGATACCGTATGCCGTCGAATCTTAAAGAATCAATTTTGGAATATGTTAAGAACGATAAAAGATACGGACACGTTCAACTCTTTACTTCGACCTTAGACTCCCAGGAATTTAAACTTCAGATTATTGCATTGTAGCCGCGTTCACGCGGCTTTTCTTGTATAGCCACGTTCCTTTAGGGCGTGGTTAGATCGAGATGAGAATCTCTAGGGCGGTTTACCGTCCTTACTTCGGGCGGCTTAAGCCAGTATTATTTAACCGCGTTGAAACGGGCTGAGAATTATTGTTGAACCATTACCACGCCGTAAACGACGTGGCTATGTGCCGCTTCGCGGTCGGTGGCGCTCGATGTGGGTCAGGTTGATGAAGTTTTGCGAATGTTACGCGGGGCCTTTTTTATAATGGCAGTCGAGACTATCGGTGGCTATGTAGAGTGCATTGCTCACGGCAATATCTCCTTTATTGCCGCCTCGTATATCTCGACCCGCCGTTTTGCACGTTTTACTTCTGGATGATCCTTATTATAGCTCCGGCTCAATCGCCCCAGATCGGTCTCAAGCGCCGCCTTTTTTAAGATCAATTTGCCAAGAGCAAGCGTCAGTTTGCCGGTATCGGTCGGCTTGACGCCAAAGATCTTTTCAGTCGATTTATCGAGAAGACTCAACTCAAAACGCAAGTCGATAATCCGGGGATTTGCCTCGGTATAATCTGCTGAGAGTGCTTCAAGATCGGCTTTTAACTCCGTTTTTCTCAACAGAATCTCGGCGTAGGCCGGTGATGAACGTATCGGCCCGGCATCGGTTTGACCTGCGTTCTTGTCAGCGGTTTGGGAAAGGGCGAGTGAGGCACAAAAGCTCAGAAATAATGCTGCGTGTGCAAATTTTCGTTTCCACATAGACGATAAGCCGATATGATATTTCATTTAATTTATTCCCGATGAGGCCAAGGCCGATGGTTTAGCGATCTGCGGCATTATCTGATTTGCCGCTTCGCACGAATCGAATTCAAGGTCACCGTCCGCCTCGATAAAGCCGTCGCCAAATGTTTCGCGGGCGGTGAGCGTCTCAAAATAAGTCGTGATATTGTCCAAAATCTCCTGTGCCGAATGCGAATGATAAAGGTGCGAGCGAAACTGTGCGCCGCCGACCAACCCCTTGGTAAACTGCCCCGCAAGCTGCTTCATCTTGCCAAGCGCGACGATCTCGGGCATTTCCTCGCGCACAAGCGAGAAAAATTCGAGCAGCACGTCCTTTTTTTCCTTTAGGTCGGGCTGATAAGGTTCGCGGCCGTTAATAACGTCATTAAACTGGCGGAATATCCAGGGATTTTGCATCGCGCCGCGGCCGATCAGGATGCCGTCGGTTCCGGTCTCACGCCATTTTTTCATGCCGTATTCGAGCGTCGTAATGTCGCCGTTGCCGGAAACGGGTATGCTGACAGCGTCCTTGACCTGCATGATTAGATCCCAGTTTGCAAGCCCCTTGTAGCCCTGCTCACGCGTGCGGCCGTGAACCTGAATATGCTCGACGCCGCACTGTTCGGCCATTTTTGCCACCTCAACGACGTTTATCGAGGCATCCGAATAACCGGTTCTCAGTTTGAGCGTCAGCGGTATCGTAATAGCTTTTTTGATCTCTTTAAGAATGATCTCGAGGTTGGGGAGATCGCGAAGAAGCCCTGATCCACCGCCGTTTTTGACGACTTTTGGCGCCGGGCAACCGCAATTAACGTCAAGAATATCGGCACCGACCTCTTGTGCCATTTCGGCCCCCAATGCCATTCGGTCAGCCTTTCCGCCGAAGATCTGCACGGCAAACGGCCGCTCCTCCTCATCAAAACGCATCTGCCGCTTCGACTTCGGATTGTGCCGCGTCAGCCCCTCGACCGAGATAAACTCAGAGACGACCAGCCCGACGCCGCCCCGCCGCTTTATCAGCCGGCGAAATGTATAGTCCGTCACCCCCGCCATCGGCGACAGGATGAGCGGCGGATCAATCAAAATGTCTCGGATCTTAAAGGCTTTCATAAGCTAAGCACGCGAACTCGCCGAACTCTCAACAAAGCGTATAATATCAATAATTATATCACGGCGACAGCATGCTAAGATTGTATTGATACCCATGAACCTGCCAAATTACATAACGCTTGGCCGTATTGTGATCATCCCTCTGCTGGTCGTCGTTTTGCTGACGCCAGTCGCCGAAAGCTGGTTTGGGCTAAATGGTTATGCGCTGGCGATCATTATCTTTGTCGTCGCATCGCTATCGGACATCGTTGACGGGCAACTTGCCCGCCGCCGCAATCAGGTCTCAACGCTCGGCAAGTTTCTCGACCCAATCGCCGACAAGCTGCTCATTTCAGCGGCATTGATCGTGCTTGTCGAGAAACATCTTGCCCCTTCGTGGGCGGTAGTCGTCATTATCGGGCGTGAATTCATCATCACTGGGTTGCGATCGGTCGCCGCCAGCGAGGGCATAGTCATACAGGCTCAAAACCTGGGCAAATTAAAGATGTGGGCACAATGTGTCGCCATCGTTGCCTTGCTCGTCGCAGCCGCAAACGGGCCGCCGCCCGTGTCGAATTTCGGGCTCGATTACCCCGCTTTTTTCTGGAAGGTGGCAGAGGTGCAAACGGCATTTGCGGATCTGGCTAATTTTTCTTTGACTTCAAACGACTGGAAAGTTTTTGGCTATCTCGTCGGACGCGGAGCTTTGTGGGCATCAGTAATCACTGCGATCTGGTCGATGTACGGCTATTTCTCATTCTTTATCCGCGAACGCCAGAAAGCCGACCACACTGATCAAACGGCGGAAACCATTAAATAGTCAAAAAAAGGAGCGGATCGAGCCGCTCCTTACTATTTGCTTTTGATTGTTCACTTTTTACTGTATTTCGACCCAATCTCCAGTATGGATCTCCTGAGCGTTGCGCGTGATGACGACGGTCGCGGTTCGTTCCTTTACATTCAGGACAACTGCCTCGCCGACCACTTTTCGCAGACCTGACTGTCGGCCTTTCTTCGCTCTTTTGGTCGTAACCTCCTGGCCCTCGGCGTGATCGCCCTGTTTGCGGCCCGATTGATTTGAGAATTTTCCGCCCTTGTAAACTTCGCTCTCGAAGCCATAATCGCGCGAGCTGACCGATTCGTTTTCCGGCCGCTTCATCAAATTTCCTTTGCCGAGCGGGCGAAAAACGGTAAGATGATCGCCAATGCGGACATTATCGTCAGCTCCGAGATCGACGTAAGCGATGAAATCGCGGGCGAGAGCCTCAGCACCGTCGCGGGACATCAATATACGCCCTGAGGCTTTGCCAGACGAATCGGCAAAAAGATCGAGCGTCGGACGCCGCTCGAACAGCGGGCTGTTGCGCACCTCGACGAGTTCGACAAGATCACCCAGCAAAAAGCTGTCGCATGACGATTTAATGCGGGCAACGGAAACCTCAGCCTTTATGCTGACCACCTCTAAGGCTCCGACTTCCTGCACATAGAATCCGACTTTGCCTTTTTTCGACCATTTGCTTTTGACCGCGCCGCGGGGACGCACGACAGCGAAAATATCACCGACGCTGACACCCTTATTCGACCCCATATTAATATACATGTAATCGTTGTGTGCGTAGTTGTATTTGTCGGCTTCGTCGTTAGAACCGATTATCTTGTTGCCTGTGTTGATTGCGCTACTCTGGATGTAACCCGCGCAATACAAGTTATTTCCAACGGCGACCGCAAGCGGAGCTTTGTTTTTTACTGTTACTACTGTCGGCGTTGGGCGGACAGCCTGTGCCACTAAATCTGTAGCAAAAACAGCTAATACCAAACTTAACAGTGCGATTCGGGCAATTAATGATTTTTGAAAACTCACGATTTTCTCCTTGTCGTTCGGATTGTTTCGCCACTTTAAGCTGTAGGAATAAGCCTGTGGCCTAAGATAAGACGATACCCATTGGGCCTCTATTATTGTAAAGCTTTTCTGGACGCTTCGTCAACAAGTTTTTAATATGTTAAACATCACGATGGCACACTTGCTTATGCCCAAATGCTCATGTCCGCGCTGCTCGTGTCCGGTTTGCACAGGGCTTTGTGTTTTTGCTAGTATCTTCGTTTGCAGGCGAACGCCTTGTTCGCCCATCAGCCGGTGTAGCTCAGTTGGTAGAGCAGTTGATTTGTAATCATCAGGTCGGCGGTTCAAATCCGTTCACCGGCTCCAGTTAACCTCATTAAATAAAATAATTTAGGAATGAAAGGGCAAGCCGAAATAGCTTGCCTTTCAAACATCCACATCTCTTGTGAGGCTGTTTTTCAAAAGATAGTGAGTTTTCATTTGCAAATAGCCAACTATTGAGGTGCCGCGGTTACGGAGTTGATTGTGGCAAAGGCATTCTCGCGTTTTATCTTGATCTTGAGATGCGGCGAAACGCCGTTACCGCCAACGGCTGCTGTGCCGGAGCGAAAGGTGACGTTATAAGCAGTGCGCAGTTGCAGGACGATATCTTCATATGCCCGCTGGATCTGTGCGGTCTGGGTAATGGGGTAATAAACGCCGCCCGAAACTCGTGCCAAGCGGTCGCCCTCGCCGGCGGATTTTGCCGAAAGAGACATATATTTCTTGCGAAGCGGATCGATATCGGCGTTTGGATTCTGCGCCGCCTCTGCAATCAGAGCGGACGGCACATAGAGCGGATAAATTAGTGCTCCGCTCTCCTGTATCGAACCGAGCAGCGAGTCAAATGCCAAAAACGAGCGGTTATCATCGCCGTCCGTCAAAATAACTATGGCAGTTCGTTCACCCTTTAACGGGCGCAGCGTATCCGAAATGACATACGCTAGCGCGTCGTAGTATGCCGTGCCTCCGCCCGCGTCAAATGTGTCGAGGCTCTCAGAGAGTTTGCCTTTGTCGGTGGTGAATCTTGATAGAACTTTGATGTCGTCATTAAATATCACAATCGATACGCGGTCGCGTTTGTCCACCGTATTGACAAACGCACGAGCTGTCTTTCGTATAAAATTGACATAGTTCTCGACGCTTCCCGACACATCGAGGAGCAGCACGAGATTGAATGGAGCGGTCGAATGCTCGACTGACACGATCTCGCGCCCGGTCCCATTTTCCAGAACCTCGAAATCTTTGGCTTCAAGACCAGAGATTGTGCGGTTATTAAGATCGGTGATGCGGACCAGCGCAGTTTTTTGCTGATCGCCGGGCATTTCGGCCTGCTGCTTCTTTTCCATAAGCACCGGTTCGCGCTTTATCGGCGGCAGGGAGCGCATATAATCTCCAAAATAACGAGGCGAAGCACGCCGGATAGCGTCCATAAGCAGCGAATCGCCGCTGCGGACAATGGCTTTTGCAGCCTGTGTGAGCGGACGCTCTCGCAGGTCGCTCATCACTTCATTTGGCGGCACATTGAGCAAAATTATGCCGCGAGCTGTGCTGAAATTTAGTGAGACGATCCTCGGCTTTTGGTCTTCGGTTTTTGGTCTTTGGTCTTCGGTCTTTGGCTCCTGATCTTCTGGCTTTGAACTTTGAACTTTGAACTTTGAACTTTGAACTTCACCATTTCGGTGGCCTTTTATCTCGAACCGGCCCGCATTTTTTTCCTTGACTTCGGATAATTCAAAATCGGCCAGGTATCGCGGGTGCGATTCTGTCCACAGGAAATAATACGTCAGGTCATCCGTCGGCACATCTACCGCCACCGTGCCGGTATCGGTTTTTGCGGTGATCGCGGCGAAATTACCAGTGGCCTCGATCGCACCCTCAAGCGTTTCGGCCAGGATAGTCGAGCGTTCAGGTACGATCAATGTTAAGTCGATGCGTTTTCGAGTATCTGCCGGCACAACCGCGACGGTAACGCGTTCGGCTGCACCGCCGATTCTGATCTCGCCGTCCGAAACTCCTTTTGGAGAAGAAGCGGTCAGCGAACCGCTAACAGATTTGCCGTCCTTATCCGCTACAGTCTGCACTGTAATGCGGCCAAAATGATTGACGACAACAATGGTCGCTCCGGTCGCGAGGTTCAGTTCGCGCTTGACATTCTGCCCGTCGACTGCGACTGCAAGCGAAGCGAAGACTGCAAGCATGATCGTGATTTTTTGTAAGGAAAGATGCATTTACTATGGCTTGCTCGGAATTCGGCCAGATTGGATCAGGCGTTGACGGACACGTTCCTGCCACTTCTTTCTTGGACGCCCGTCATCCTCAAAACGTTCGATCAGATCGTTCATCGACTCACCACCCGCGAGTCTGGTCTTCAAATAGAGCAATGCAACTATGATACCAGAAAAAGAGAAAACGAGGATCTGCATCGGCAGCCAGAGGATTTGTATAAGCGATTCGAGGACGGTATGTTTGACCCTCGTCTGCATATCCATTTCCGCTCCCGCTGGCGGGATGGTGTTCCTGCGGCCAAAACTATATTTTCCAAAACCAAAATTGAATTCTGGTCTCTTGGCATTCGGTGGTTCGGTTGCCGGTTTTTCAGGGTTCGCAGCGTCTTCTGCCTGTTTTTGAACCGTCTCGACAGGATCCTTCGGTTTTGGGTCAAATGCCTTGTCCGAAATACTGACAACAAACGATATGCTTCCGGCGATGATCGCCGGGATCAGGAACATTATAAAGACCGCCCCGGCCGC
This sequence comes from Pyrinomonadales bacterium, assembly GCA_038226395.1. GTDB lineage: Bacteria > Acidobacteriota > Blastocatellia > Pyrinomonadales > Pyrinomonadaceae > OLB17. The sequence continues at coordinate 59,910 of JBBRQM010000007.1, forward strand.
CGTCATAAACGATCGTTTGACTAATATACGCGAACGCGTCAACGCCTCGCGGATCCCTACGTTTTCCAGCATCACTACCGGCGGCACCAGTATCCAAACGATATACGCCACAATGAAGCCTAAAAACCCGCATGTTACCCCACCGACGCCGCCAAAAATGGCAATATATTCAAATGATCCGGTAAACAGATAGGTCACAAACCCCACCACTGCAAACAATATAAACCCGACTATAAATGCGATCACCCAGGCCACAAAGGGCAATAGAGACGTCAGCACGCCGGTTCCGGCCATCCGCTTCCATTTCACGCGTGCCTCGGCGAGTGCCGGCCGCAGCCGAACTGGACGTAAAGGAACGGCGATATATTGTGTCACTATCCATGCAATCGTTCCGACGATCAGATTGGTGCAAAATGCACTCGCGACTGCAAGAAAAATGCCGATGATGCCGGTCAGAATGCTGCCCGTCGTATCCGCGATCACGTTGCTGACCTTTAGAAACGAGATGGTCACGAGCGTCAACGTGAGTAAAATTATCGGGATCGAGAAAAAAGCAGTGAGCATCAAAAACTTTGGCAAATGCTCGCTGTAGATCACCAGAGCCCGGCGCAGCAGGCCAAAGATGCCCTCTGATCGTGCACGCAGCTCGCTGGCAAACGCCTCGGCCGTCTGCGGGCGATCCTCCGGCTCTTTGGCTAGGGCCGAGTGGATCGCTCGCTTGAGTTTACGCCGAACCTTTTTGGCGGGCAGATGTGGCGGCTCGATCGTTTTGTGGGCCTCCATCACGTCTTTAAAATCACCCTCAAATGGCGGCGAGCCTGACAGCATTTGATACGCGATAATGCCGAGGCTGTAAATGTCCGAGCGCGGATCGAGATGCTCGCCTCGGCATTGTTCGGGCGACATGTAGAGAGGCGTTCCCAACACGGCTCCGACACGCGTCAGATCGGCGGAATTCTTGGTTCTGTAGAGCGAGTGTCCGGCTGTCGGGTGTGTGTCCGCCGACCTGTCTATCTCTTCCTGAATGGCGATTACCTTTGTCCCGATGGTGTCCTGGTAGTCACCCGAAATATCGCCGTCGTCAAAAATTGCAGTCTCATGCTCCCCTCCTGCCAGATGAGGGGTGGCTGCCACTTTGGCAGACGGGATGGTGGGAGTCGGCTCGACCGGTGCAAGCAGTACCGTCCCCGCCTCGGATGCACCCGCAATTGTTGCCGCTTCTGCGGCATGTGTATTAGCATGGCGGTCAACTAGGGTACCGTCCGAATCTGCCCCGGCAAACGTGGCCTTTGCACTGGAATCGAATGTCGGCGTCGAGCTTTGAAATGCCGGCAGGTCATTCGCCGCCCCGGTTATTTCATGCTCTTCCAATTTCGCAATTCCAAAATCGAGTACTTTGACGGTGTAGCCGCCGCGCTGATTTGGTTCGAGCCAGATATTGTCGGGTTTCAGATCACGATGGATGATGCCCTGCTCATGAGCCTCCTGCACGGCCGAGCAGACCTGTTCGAGGATGTCGAGAGTCCAGCCGACCGGCAGATTATGCTCTTCCTCGAGGATCTCGCCGAGCGTGCATCCGTCGAGATATTCCATCACCAGATAGGCGACCTGACCGTCCTTTGTTTCGGAAAACCCAAAATCCGTCACGTCCACCACATTGGGATGCCTGAGGCGCCCAGCGGCCCGGGCTTCGCGGCGAAAACGCTCGACAAATTCGACCCGCTCCATAAACTGCGGCGATATGATCTTGACCGCTACGGGGCGCTCGGTGCCGAGATGGGTCGCCAGATACACCGTCCCCATGCCGCCGCGTCCCAGCTCGCGCGTCATCTGATATTTGCCGTCAAGCGTCTGGCCTTTGAAATCCAAATTATCCATAAAGGGATACGTGCAAACTCTAACGTGTCTCACCCGCCATTTGCAAGTATTTACGAGTGTTCGCCGCATTAAGTTTTGTGATTTGGTGTAAGATTTTGTAATCGCGCGGGGATGAACATTAGGTGTCAAGTGCCCGGGAGGTGAGAGCGGCTGCCGCATCTTCGTGAGTCAAACGTAATCTCTCCGATTGAAAATTTCCGCAAATTATCCTAGAATTACTCAAAATCTAAGCTTTATCGACAATTTATTAGATTTTCCACATATTTTTCGGGAAAATTGATGTTTTATTCGTGAAACATCGTGTTATAAACGCTTTTTTTGTGTTAGACTGTTTTCGTTCTGAAAAAATGTCTAGTCATGAAAGGAGCAAACAATATGGATGGGGGAACAACCAGAATGAGCATGGATAAAGGAAAAGCTATCGAATCGGCACTACAGCAGATCGAGAAAAAATTTGGCAAGGGTGCGATAATGCGGCTCGGCGAGCGGCCTCACGAGGAGATCGGGGCGATCTCGACCAATTGTCTCAGCCTCGATGCTGCGATCGGTGTCGGCGGTTTTCCGCGCGGCCGTATCGTCGAGGTTTACGGGCCTGAGAGCTCGGGTAAAACGACGCTTGCCCTGACCGTAGTCGCCTCGGCCCAGCGGACGGGCGGCATCTGTGCATACATCGACGCCGAACACGCGATGGATCCCGAATATGCGACCAAGCTCGGCGTCAATATCGACGACATGCTCATTTCGCAGCCAGATTCGGGCGAACAGGCGCTCGAAATCGCCGAGACTCTCGTGCGTTCAAACAGTGTGGATGTGATCGTTATCGATTCGGTGGCGGCGCTCGTGCCGAGGGCCGAGCTTGACGGCGAGATGGGCGATTCCTTGCCCGGTTTGCAGGCCCGGCTGATGTCGCAGGCGCTGCGTAAAATAACGGCGATCGTCTCAAGCTCAAACACCTGTTTTGTGTTTATCAATCAGCTTCGCGAAAAGATCGGCGTCTTTTTCGGCTCGCCCGAAACGACGACCGGCGGCAAGGCTCTGAAATTTTACGCCAGCCTGCGCCTCGACATCCGCCGCATCGGTGCTATCAAGGACGGCGACAAGGTGGTCGGCAACCGCACCCGCGTGAAGGTGGTCAAAAACAAATGCGCGCCGCCGTTTCGCGAGTCGGAATTTGACATCATGTATGGCGAGGGCATATCTCGCGAAGGCGATCTGCTCGATCTTGCGGTCAATCACAATATTGTCGAGAAAAGCGGCTCGTGGTTTTCGTACAAGGGCGAGCGGCTGGGTCAAGGGCGTGATAACGTCAAAAATTTATTAAAAGAAAGCCCCGAGTTGCTCGAACGCGTCGAAGCGGACGTCAAGACCGTGCTTGGTTTTTCGAAAACTCTAACTAAGGCCGAAGCCGCCGCCGAAAATAAGGCCGAGACCGCCGCAGTATAAGAGATAAAAGTTTTTCACCACAAAGGCACGAAGGGCACAAAGAATTTTTAAAAAGTGTATTTGTGCCACGTTTATTGCAAGTGTTTATGAGACTTGTTCGGGATGAATTACCGAAATAGACTAGCAGTTAATTCAACCTTTGTGTCCTTTGTGCCTTTGTGGTGAAAGTTCTTATTGCGGCTTGCCGGGATGTAGTTTGCGATTATTCATCATCATAGTTGGATTGGCATTTGCCGGAGGTAGATTAACTTCGGACATGTTCACCCGCTTATTCAACTGACGGCGGATTTCTGCCGGGCTCGGGATTCCCGGCGTCGGCGTTGCTCCAGGTTTTAATGGCTTTTTCAAGTCGGCCTCACTTGGGATTCCCGGAGTCGGAGTCCCGCCTTTTGGTAAAACCACCGCATTGGCGGGGATACCAGGAGTCGTATTGGTTGATGGCGGCAAGGGACTTGTCGAAAATCCGGGCGGCATATTTGCCGAATTAACGACGACCGCCGGGTTTGTATTCGAATTCGTATTAGCCGCAGCATTATTAGCCGGGCCGCCGCCGCAGCCAAACGACGCAGTCGTGATCAAAAAGAGTAGAGAGGTTGAAATAATCTTTAACATATAAAAAGCTTTCGTATTTAAAATAGCTGTGCCGGTTTAAGTGTTGCGTCTCCGGAGGTCAGCGACGGCGTCCAAACCGGCACGGGCAGGTATCGAACATATTCATGCGGCTGAAATGGCTGACAACCGCTAAAATGTGATTATAAAACTATCGACGCGTATGTCAATAGAGATGAGACGGCTCCGGGATGTAATTTGACATCCCTATGGGGCTTATTTACACTTACAGATTCGCAGCTTTTGCAGAGGCGCGGCCAGGTAGCTCAGTTGGTAGAGCAGCGGACTGAAAATCCGCGTGTCGGCGGTTCGACCCCGTCCCTGGCCACCATTATTCTTGAATATCCGGCGCAACCCTGAAAAGCCGCTCTTCCCGATCTCCGAAAATTGCCATTCGTCCGGCGTTTGATTTCCCGGTATTTCGTGCAATAATTGCGGGATGAAAAATCAAAAAGCAATTCTCTTCGCATCTATCGTTTTGTTTGCCGCACTGTTTGGATCGACTGTAATCGCAAAGGCTCAAAAGCCGGAAAAAAAATCGGCCACGAGCGGCTATCACCAAATCGATAAGATCGCGGTTGGCGGCGAAGGCGGCTGGGATTACATTATCGCCGACAGCGACGCTCATCGCCTCTATATCTCACGCGGCACGCGGGTTGTAGTGATCGACACCCAAACAAATAAATCCGTCGGCGAGATCCCAAATACCAACGGCGTTCACGGAGTTGCGTTTGATAAAAAGCTTGGGAAGGGCTGGACGAGTAACGGGCGTGACAATTCCGTCACGATATTTGATCTCAAAACGCTAAAGACGCTCGACACCGTAAAGGTCGATAAAAACCCCGACTGCATTTTGTTCGATCCGGCGTCGAAACGCGTTTTTGCATTCAATCGCGGAGCGTCAAACGTAACCGCGATAGACGCTGTTACCGGCAAAGTCGCCGGCACAATCGATCTCGGCGGCCACCCTGAGTTTGCAGCCGCCGACGGCAAAGGCATGGTCTTTGTCAATCTCGACGACAAAAGTCAGGTCGTCGCTATCGATTCAAAAAAACTCACGGCCAACGCTCACTGGTCTGTCGCTCCGGGCGAGGACCCGTCGGGGCTTGCGATTGACCCCAAAAACCACCGGCTCTTTATCGTCTGCGGCAATAAAAAAATGGTTGTGATGGATACCGACACCGGAAAGGTGATTACCGATCTGCCGATCGACGAAGGAACGGATGCCGCCGGCTTCGATCCGGGGACAAAATTCGCCTTCAGTTCTAATGGCTCGGGCAGTCTGACAGTGGTTCACGAGGATTCCAAAGACAAATTCACCGTCGCCGACAATGTCAACACTCAACGCGGAGCCCGCACAATGGCCGTCGATACCAAAACGCACCGGGTCTATCTCGCCACCGCTGAATTTGGCCCAACACCAGCCCCGACCGCCGACCGCCCGCGTCCCCGTCCGCCAATGATCCCAAATAGTTTTGTGATATTGGTCTATGGCAAGTAAATGCGAATAATTCAGATTGTATGAGTTGTACCGAAAGAAAATGCCGCGATATGGCCGGATGATTTTTTTTGCAACTTTATTTGGGCTGGTTGGTGCAACGCTTTGTAGATAAGCCAAAATCACAAAGGAGAACACAAATGAACCAGCCCAAATTGTTTTTTACTTACGCGTTCGCGCTAAGCCTGATAGTCGCGGGTGCGTTAACCGCATCTGGACAGACGGATATCAAACAGATCGAGCCGAGCTACGATCTCACGCTTCAGCTCGTCGTCGGATCAAACGACGCCTCGCGACCGGGCGAGCTGCCGGCAAACCTCACGGCGGCGTCAAAGCAGCTGAGATCGACCTTCGCCTTTACCAACTACCGCCTGGCCAACACGCTGGTCGGGCGTGTATCTAACAAAGGCACTTTTCAATACGAAAGCACCGCGAACATCTTCGGGCAGGACACCGACCCCCACTCGCAGACCTTTCTCGACTGGTCGGTAGCAAACTTACGTTCGATGCCAAATGCAAAGGGACAGATGGGATTTGAGGCCCAGGCGTTTCGATTCGGCGCCCGCGTGCCCGTGGTCATGGGCGTAAAGGACGAGGGTGGCAAGATGACGCCGAACATCGCTTTTGAACCGATCGGTCTGAAGTTTGACCGCGTCGGTCTGCCGGAAAACACGCCGACGATGATCGGCACACTAAATCTGCCCGGCACCGGCGGCACGATCTTTCTGTTTATTACCATCCGCTCCGCCGATATGTAATGCCGGGCATTTTTGCAACAAATATTACCATTCGGCGTGAATATTATTGCAAAGGCGGTTTTGAAAAAGCCAGCGTTTCTGTTGTAAATAGTATGAATGTATGGCATTGGACAAATCGGCTTCAATCGGCGCGGAGGTATCACAACCAACCGTGTCTGAAGCAAAATTGTCCGACCATGCCCTCATTGCGGCAACACGCGGCGGCGACGAAGCGGCCTTTGGCGAGATAATGACCCGTTATCGCGGGCCGATAACCAATTATCTCTATAGATTTTTGAATGATTACGAAGAGGCGGTCGATCTGGCCCAGGAAACTTTTGTACGCGTGTATTTCGCCATCGACAGGTATCATACGCAGTTTGCCTTTTCGACGTATATTTACCGGATCGCCACCAATCTTGCCATAAGCGAGATACGCAGGCGAAAGCGGAGGCGGCTACTGTCGCTGACCGGGCTTTTTCAGGCTGATGACGACAGCACGGTCGAGTTTCAGCCGACAGACGGACGGGCATTGCCCGACGCCGAGTTGATAGACGATGAGCGCAGCCAAACCATCGCAAGGGCAATCGCCGCTTTACCGGAAAAGTACCGTGTGCCGATTATTTTGCGTGACATTGAGGACAAAACGTATGACGAGATCGCCGAGATTATGGAGCTTGGCCTGGGGACAACAAAATCACGGATCAGCCGTGCCCGCGGCCTATTGAAAGAAAAACTGAGGCAATATTTGTAGATAGAAATGAAAAGGGACAATACAACAACAACACAAATGACTGGCGATCAGAACCTCACTGGACTGCTCGCCGCTTTGCCACATGTAGGGGCGCCAAATGACTTTGATTTTCGCGTCAGGGCTCGGATCGCCGCCGGAAATCCAGCGGATCGTCCAGCGTTTCGTCTGCCGACCGCCATTCGATTTGCCGTCCCTCTTGCGATGTTGGTTGCTGTCGGAGCCTATTTTGGATTCACCCGTTTCTATTCGCCGGGTGACGCAGATGTGCCGTCGGTAGTTGAAAATCAACCCAGAATTGCCCAGCCCATTGCGCCGCTTTCCGAAAACGGCGCGGTCGCTCGGCCTGACTCGAATACGAAAGATGAACGAGTAGCTCTGCCTTCACGTGAAGTTGCGATTCCAACTTTGCGGCCCGGCAACAAGATTAAGACACAGGCGAATTCTCGTGTTGCTGTTGACGGCCCCGACGGCGGCTCACGGGAAGATACATCACGAATCATAAAGCCTCTATACCCGCGCGGCCTCGACCGGGATGCACCTGTATTTGTCAGGGATGTGCTTTCGTTTATCGGCGCCGAAGTTCACATTTCAGGCTCGTCATTGACCGTCAGCAAGGTTCAGACAAACAGTATCGCCGAGCGGGCGGGAATCAAAGCCGGTGACGTGATCGTGGCCGTCAATGATGTGCCCGTGTCGGATAAGACGGCATTTCGCGGCGGATTTACGGGCAAAAGCCTCAGGGTTCGTCGCGAAGGCAAGGACATTCAAATAAGCCTAAAACCGTGACGGCAACACTATGTTTCATTTTCCGTAGTTTGGGGCATCAGGAACAGGCCGATCAGATATAGAGCCAACGCGAAAAACTGAATGTAACCGGTGCCGCTCGCATATCTCGGAAGATCAAGCAGCCATGTGAACGCCTCTTTTGTTGGATTTTGAATGATGCTCATTAGCCAATTTTCTCCGGTCGGAGCGGTGAGATTGGCAAGTACCAGATATTTGACAACGAAAGCCAGGCCAAACAATGCTCCCAGGCTCCGCAAAAGCTTTTTGGTGTCAAATTCGGCGAAAAGATTGTTCCACAACGTCCAAAAAAAACAGAATGCAATCACCCAAAAGGGCAGTCCTTTTTCTGGAAGCATCGAATTAAAAAGCTGTGTAGATGCAGCAAAGAGCGTCAATAGGACCGCAGCATCAGCAACATTTTTAACAGACGAAAAGTCCTCGGAAAACCAGCCGTCGAGACGCATAAGCCCGGAACGGAAAAATAAAACAATCAGGATCGTCGCGAAAACAAGACAAATAAGAGCGGGCTTCAAAAAAATAAAAGCATTATCGGCGCTGCCGAGCCGCAGGCCGCCGAGCAGCGTCACGGTCAGAAAAATAAATGGCAGAAATAGATAGATCTTTTTTGTTTTGCCCATTGGGCGGTCCGGTTCGCGAACGATGAGATGTTCGCTGTCCGGTTTCTCTAATTCAGATCCGCCTTCATCGACGATTATCGCCTGCTCTCTGTCTTGTTCGATTTGCTTCATTTTCGTTCGCGGAAAAGTTTCATCGGATTAAGATCAGAAGGCGTGATCTTTAATCCTTCTTCCAATTCGTTTTTCAGTTCGCCCGGTGTTTTCATTCCCAATGACTGATCAGCCGTTTGAAAATTCGGGTCAAGCGCAATCACGCGATTTGCCGCTTCGAGACCGGGTTTAAACTGCTTGTCGTCGTTATACACGCGGCCCCAGCCCTGCCGATAGTAGCTGTAAGCGATATAAAATTGGGTATTCGCGTCCCGCTTTTCCGGGTCGGCCCGTTCAAATGAAGTGCGAGCGGTTTCAAATTGGTCACTCTTAAAACTTGCGATGCCCTTTTCCAATTCTGCCTTATTTACCTCATATGTTCCCAAAACTACCTGGCTTTTGGTCGAAACTTCGGAAAACGAACGCGGCTCAGTCCAATACAAAAAGGTCACAAATGCGAAGCCGACAGTAATTAGAACTAAGCACAAAATTTGGATATACTTCTCGTTCATTGATATAATTCAGCTACACTCAAGAATACACCGTTTGCAAAAGCATTTACTATTTGGAGCCTGGCTATTATGATCAAAAATCTGTTTTGCATTCTCACCGCTTTTTCATTTTGTTGCGTTTTCCAATGTTCGGTGCTTTCGCAACAGCCAAAGGATCCAAAATCCGTTGATGACAAGTGGATTCGCGTTCAGAGCGACGATGGTGAATTTTCCATCGAAGTTCCGAAAGAATACAACTACTTTGAGGATAAAAACGGGTTTTCTGTTTCCAATGGCTTGTCAGATCTTCCGCTGATGAAGATGCAGATGCTGAATGCGGTTATTGAAGGCAGTTTGATAAGTTTTGAGCGGTACGAAGGACGCAAAGATACTTTGGAAAGACTCAACGAATTGGATAAACAACATGCGCAAAGCGTAAAAAAAGGTGAAATTAAGCGGGATGGCGTCTCAATTAAAGAAATCATACAGAAAAGTAGTGAATTTTATTCAGTTCGTCAGTATTTCCATACCGCCAATCATATTTATCTTTTGACCGCCGCTTCCAGACTAGGCGAGACGCCCGAAATAATACGATTTCTCGATTCTTTGATAATTAAAAAGCAAACTACGGATAAGTCGTCCGAAGTCGTAGTCCTATTGTCAAATTTGATACAAACCCAGGTAATCCTGGAGACTAATCCTACTCATTCGAGCAAAACGCCAGTTGCCACAGACACGAAAAATACGAAGCCGAAGCCTCTCGCTGATGGTGATAAACGATTGAATATAATCTACAAATCGCCACCGTCATACTCGGCGGAGGCCCGCCGAACCTGGACAACCGGAAACATTGTCTTAAAAATCACTTTTTCAAAAAATGGATTCACGCCGAAAATCGTAATTGTGAAAGAACTTCCCAGTGGGTTGTTGAGGCAAGCTGTTTTCTGTGCTTTGAGAATGAAATTCTTGCCGGAGGAAAAAAATCATTTTCCCGAGACCGTCGTAAAAACTGTCGAATATAGCTTCGGTATTTATTGAAATTATGAAAACCATATTAGCCTTATTTCTTTTTGCGGTGTTATCGCAACCGATTTTAGCGCAGACTGTCACCGCCGATCTGGTCATCACCGGCGCGAACATCCGGACAATGGATGCAAAGCGCACCGTCGCGCATTCTATCGCGATACTCAACGGCAAGATCGTCGCTATCGGCTCGGACGCCGACACTAAATCGCTGATCGGCTCCAAAACGCGAGTGATAAACGCGGGCGGAAAGCTTGTTCTGCCTGGCTTTAACGACGCCCATGTGCATTTTATGGAAACCGGAGCACAGCTTTCGTCGGTCGATCTGCGGAGCGCAAAAACACCCGAGGAATTTGTCCGGCGGATCAAGGATTTTGCCGCAAAAGTGCCCAAAGGACGCTGGATACTCGGCGGGCAATGGGACCATGAGAACTGGAAGCCTAACAACCTGCCGACCGCCGCAATGATCGATGCGGTGACGCCGGACAACCCCGTTTTTATCAATCGCCTCGACGGTCACATGGCTCTTGCTAACAGTCTCGCGATGAAGCTGGCCCACGTTGATAAAAATACAACTGAGGTCTCCGGCGGCCTGATTGTCCGCGATAACTCGGGGAATCCGGCCGGCGTTTTTAAGGATGCCGCGATGAGCTATATCGAGCATGTGATCCCCGATGCTTCATTCGACCAAAAGATCGAGATCGCCCGGGCCGCGAGCGATCATGCTGCTTCTTTGGGCATCACAAGCGTTCAGGATATGTCCGCTGGGATGGACATCGGCGTTTATCAGGAATTGATGCGGCAGGGGAAGTTAAAAACACGGATTTACGGATGCTCGCCCCTCGCCGACTACAAACGCTGGCAGAATACCGGCGTCCATTACGCGTTTGGCAATCCGATGCTCCGGGTCGGATGTCTCAAGGGATTTGCCGACGGCAGCCTCGGATCTACTACGGCTTGGTTTTTCGAGCCTTACCTGGACGCGCCGAATTCTGTCGGGCTGCCGCGTGCCGAGGTCACCGGCGCGATGAAGCAAAACATCGTAGATGCCGACAAGGCCGGATTGCAGGTGTATATCCACGCCATTGGCGACCGGGCAAACGCGACAATTCTGGATTTTTACCAGAATGCCGTAACGCAAAACGGCCCTCGCGACCGGCGTTTCCGCATCGAACACGCCCAGCATCTGCGACAAGAAGACATTCCGCGTTTTGGCAGGCAAAACGTCGTCGCCTCGATGCAGCCGATGCACATTATCGACGACGGCCGCTGGGCATGGAAACGGCTGGATGAAAAGCGTTTGAAAGGAACTTACGCGTTTCGGACGCTGCTCGATTCGGGCGCTGTGCTGGCTTTCGGCTCGGATTCACCCGTCGCTACGATGGACGCCTTATTCGGCATTTACGCCGCCGTCACCCGCCGCACGCTCGATGATAAAAACCCCAACGGCTGGATCCCCGAGCAAAAGATCACAGTTGACGAAGCCGTCCGCGCATTCACATACGGCTCGGCCTACGCCGAATTTCAGGAAAATGTTAAGGGCACGCTCGAAACCGGCAAGCTCGCCGATCTGATCATCATCTCGGACGATATATTTACCATCGATCCGGTCAAGATCAAGGATGCGAAAGTTTTGACCACGGTTGTAGATGGAAAAATAGTTTATGAAGCCAAATGAACTAATATTTCATATGAGGTCATTTGTAATAATTGCATTGATTCGGCGGCCTTGCGGTCGGGCATAGTCACGACCGCTCTGCAATTTGCAGAATGGTAATGAAAAAAAGCTGTCTGAAAAA
>JBBRQM010000008.1:0-70123 GCA_038226395.1 Pyrinomonadales bacterium
CTTCGAGCAGATGTGACAATGGTAAAGGTCAATTCGCAATTGAACGTTGCAGATACGACATACGGTAATACAAGCTATCTGCCCAAGACCAAAAATCGGGTGATGTATATTCGTATCGATTGGACAAAACCGGTCGAGGAGCAGATCTCTGTTATAGGCGATGATTATGAACTATACCGGCCACAATTAGGTCAGGTGATTCAGGGAAAAACCAGCAAGGCGAAAAATAGCGCGTCAATTGGCGGAGCTCTTGGTTTTATGACTATGTCGCGGGAACAGTTGCGGGCAAACTACACCCCGGTATATCTCGGCGACGAGAAACTAAGCGACGGGACACCGACCTTGCATTTGCAATTGACTCCAAAAACCGCAACCAGTTACAAGTCCGCCGAGCTTTGGGTTGATCCGGATGGCATGCCTCGTCAGGCAAAGATCATCGAACGGAATAATGACACAACGACCGTCCTGCTCACAAATATTCGAAAGAACGATACGCTCAAAGGCGAGATATTCAAGTTGAAATATCCGAGTTCGGTCAAGAAGATACGGGCTTAAGAAGTTAACCGCGAAAAAACGAAGGCACGAAAGAACGCAGGGACTCTTATTTTTCGTGTCTTTTCGCCTATTCTGTGGTTACTTCTCCGAAACCCTGTCGCTACCGCTCCCGGTTCTGACACGATATACTAATTTCTTATGCCAAAGGCGAGCAGTTTTAGCAGATTTACACGCGGGGTGAGGCACACGGCGCGTGCGTTTGCCTCGACGCGGCATCCTGTTTTGGTGCACATCGTGCCCATGCGGCGGTGTAATCTGGCCTGCACGTACTGCAACGAATACGACAAAACAAGCGATCCGGTGCCGATCGACGTGATGCTTGAGCGGATTGATAAACTCGCCGAATTTCGCTCGTCGGTCATCACGATCTCAGGCGGCGAACCGATGATGCACCCTGAGATATACGAGATCATCGACCGCATCCGCCAGCATGGGATGATCGCTGGCCTGATCTCGAACGGCTACTATTTTCAGCCCGACAAGGTCAAAAAGCTAAACGAAGCGGGCCTCGATTATCTGCAAATATCGATCGATAACGTCACGCCCGACGATGTTTCGAAAAAGAGCCTCAAAGTCCTGGATTCCAAACTGATCAACCTCCGCGACCACGCAAAATTTAAGGTAAATATCAACTCAGTGGTTGGCGGCGGCGTTGCAAATCCCGACGAAGCTCTTGTCATCGCTGCCCGTGCCCGTGAGCTTGGATTTTCATCCACAGTCGGTGTCATTCACGACGGCGATGGCCTGCTCAAAGGCCTGACGCCCCGCGAAAAAGAGGTTTACAAAGAAATCAAGAGCAAAGGGGCAAGCAGCTACGCTCGCTGGAACTGGTTTCAGGACATTCTGGTTGACGGCGGCGAATACGAATGGCGTTGCCGTGCCGGTGCCCGTTATCTCTACATCGATGAGAACGGGATCGTTAGCTGGTGTTCGCAGCAGCGCGGCACACCCGGCATCCCGCTGCTCGAATACACCCACGCCGATATGCTCCGCGAATACAACACCGAAAAATGGTGCGCCCCAACCTGCACGATCCAATGCGTCCATCAGGTCGGCCATCTCGACGCCTGGCGCGACCCGCAAATCTCACTCGCTGAATACAAAAAGCTCAACGGTAATGGCTTGAAGAAAGAAACTATTGCGCAGGTATTGGATGCAAAACACTGATCCCCAATCCCGACCTCTGTTGACAATCTCAAACAAAACAGGCTATAAATGCCTGGATAATCAAAAAATATATTTGAGGTAACGAGTCAATGAAAACAGGTCATTTACTTTTGGCAGAATCAGACCATAGACATTCTAAGAAACTTGCATTGCTGTTATTCGTTGTTGCGTTTGTTTGCTTTATTGCTGCGGGGTCACCCGTGTTTGGGCAGGGTGACGATATGTGCCAGACCACTCGTAAGCACATCGCAGAGCTTGAAAAACAAGCTGAAACACTACAGGCCGAGCTCGGATACGACAGCCGAACCGAGGATAGCGCGCGTAATATTTTGAGCAATCTGAATAAAGCCATAACCGACCCTCAAAGGTCCGAGCCGGGGCATCTCGCTCAGGTATTGATAGGGACGTCACCGGAACGGTATGAGGCCGCCAAAAGGATGGCCCTGCCTTGGAAAGAGGAGTATCTGACCGATGATCTGCTCTTCCTAAAATCCTTGCGCGAAAAACAGATCCCGCGGGTCACGCGGATCCATTATGTTATGGATCATAAACTCGAGATCGAGCAGGAAAAGGCACACGTGAATACGGAGATCGCTGCTGAGCGGAACCGCCTCGTGTCACTCAGATGTTCAGGATACGAGACCGAGGGGAATATGGCGGGTTTTTGGACGGCGATAATGCCAAACCCGAGCGAAAACTGCACTCTGCGATTCACGCTGATACTTACGCACGCCGGAGCTAACGCCTGGAAAGGCCCTTTGAAAATGGGCGGCGACTGCAAGGGCCAGGTGCAGGAGATGGGCAATGTAAATCTGGTGGTCACCGGGCCGGGCACATTCGGCGGAGATTATTCCGGGAAACCCATAAAAGCATTTTTTACCAATACACAGATCGTTTTCCCGATACTTGGGGTCGATCTTACATTCAACAAGAAGTAGCGGGCGACAACCTCAGGCTAAAAGCAAGATCATCCGCCAAATCAAGGCTCAATTGCTCTGCTCGCTTTCGTTAGACAATATTAAAAGGAGTTTACAAATGCGACTACTCGGTAAAGTACTTTTGCTTGTTTGCTTCATTTTTGTTGGCGGCGCTGCGGCAAATATAACATTTGCACAGTCAGGAATTGAGAGTTTCAACCGAGCACTCGATTCGGCGACCCGCAATATGGACAATGCGGCCGTTTTGGCATTATGGGAAGACGACGGGATAAGTCTTCTGCCCTCAACGCCGCCTATCGTCGGGAAAAAGGCAATCGGCAAATTCATCGAGGATGTAACGTCGCAATTTCCGGGCGCCCGGATGGAAACATTTGAGATGGACTGTCATGACATCACGGTCTCCGGCAAATGGGCCTCAGAGTGGTGTACCGAGCACCAGATCGTACAGTTTCCAGACGGAAAACCGCCATTCGAAGGCTGGGGCAAAATGCTGCTTGTCCTGCATCGCCCTGCCGGCAAGTGGCGTCTCAAAGAGGAAATGTGGAACCAGGCAGTGAAACCAGCGACGAAAGATAAATGACGATGAGTAAATCCAAACTTTTTATACCCGTTATGCTCGGCACACCGCGCAAAAATCGCGAGAGCGAAAACGTCGCTAACTGGGTCTGCGGCAAAATGCGCGAGCGCGACGATATCGAGACACAGCTTTTTGATGTTTGCGATTTTCACCTGCCTTATGATGATTACGGGCGTGAGATAAAGGATCAGTTTCCCGAATGGCGCGACGCGATCCTCAGGGCCGACGGCCTCGTCATCGTCACGCCGGAATACAATCACGGCTATCCGGGTAGCTTAAAAAGCGTTCTCGACCTTCTGCTAAAAGAGTATATCCACAAGGCGGTCGCCTTTGTCGGCGTGTCGGCCGGGCCGTGGGGCGGGACACGCGTGATAGAGGCGTGCGTCCCAATGATCCGCGAACTCGGCCTCGCCGTTACGTTCACCGACCTCAATTTCCCAAAGGTCGCATCAAAGTTCGACGCCGACGGCAACCTGCTTGACGACGCCTACGACAAACGCATCACCGGCTTCCTCGACGAGATCGTCTGGATGGCGACAACCCTCCGCTGGGGCCGCGAAAATGTGCCGTCAAAGTTTCATCAGTAAACCTACCTCCGCGGGACGCGTTCGCCGATTGACCAGACTATAACGGAGCTTGAGAGGCCGAGGCCAGAAAGGCGGCCGGCCATCATAATTATTGTCTCTCCGGGATCGACGACGTGGGCGTCGAGCAATGTGTTTTCACCTACTTTCAACATTTTGCTGGTCGAATCGCGTTTGTCGTGAACGAATGGCTGGACGCCCCAGATCAGCGATAGCTGGTGGCAGGCGTCGGCCGAGGTCGTCAGTGCAAACGTCTGCAAACCGGACCGGACGGACGACAGACGCCGTGCCATCAGGCCGGACTCGGTAAAGACGGCGACCTTTTCGGTCTGCATCTCTTTGGCGGCGTAAGCGGCGGCTTTGCAAAGTGCCTGGCTCGTGCGGCCCGACGGCGGTTGGGCAAACTTGGCCGGGCGTCGCAACTGCTCAGGCTTGATTGTCTCGGCGGAATCGATGATACGCACCATCGTCCGGATCGCCTCGACCGGGTATTTTCCGCTCGCAGTCTCGGCGGACAGCATCACGGCGTCGGTGCCGTCCCAGACGGCGTTCGCCACATCAGACGCCTCGGCCCGCGTGGGAAATGGATGCTCGATCATCGATTGGAGCATCTGCGTCGCGGTGATTACAAACTTATCCTGTGCGACCGCAAGCTCGATGATGCGTTTTTGGTAAACAGGCACAAGCTCGACGCTTGTCTCGACGCCGAGATCGCCGCGTGCGACCATCACGCCGTCCGTCTCGGCGATGATCTCGATGAGATTCTCGATCGCCTCGGCCTTTTCGATCTTGGCGACGAGCAGGGCACGGCCAAGCGAGCGTTTGTTGAGCTGTTTTATGATGTCTTTTACTTCTTTGCAGTCGGCGGCCGTGCGGACGAATGATAACGCGATGTAATCGACATTCTGATCCATCGCCCAGATCAGATCGGCGTGGTCCTTTTCCGTCATCGACGGGATCGGCAGCGGCGTGTTGGGCAGGTTGATGCCCTTGCGTTCGCCAAGCGTCCCGCCGGTGACGATTCGGCAAATGACATCGGTTTCGGTCTCGGACTCGACGACAAGCTCGATTGCCCCATCGTCGATCAATATTCGTGTCCCCGTCTCGACCACATCAGGCAGACGGTCGAAATTTGTCGAAACTTCGGACGCGGTGCCGGTGATCTCACGGGTGGTGATCGTAAACTGCTCGCCCGCATTTAGCTTGACCGGCGTGCCATTTTTAAGAGATTTTGTGCGTATCTTCGGCCCAGAGAGATCGACAAGCACCGACAGAGGCTTGCCCAGATCGGCTGCCGTCGCCCGCGCGATGCGGATCGTCTCGGCATGTTCCGCCTGAGTGCCGTGCGACATATTGATCCGCACGGCATTGAGACCGGCATCGAGCATTTGCTCAATGATTGGACGCTGATTTGACGCCGGTCCGAGCGTGGCGAGTATCTTTGCTTTTCTCATTCGATCAATTTTAACGCTCGTCAAGCCAAGCCGCGAGTGTGCAAAGTGAAAATTTAACAGGATAGACAGGATACGCAGGATCAAAAAAGAAGCTAAAGTGGCTCAAAAAAATATCCTTATCATCCTGTCTATCCTGTTAGAAAATCCCTTGAGCTTAAAGACTCTGTAGTTTTGATAGATAGCTGTGAATGGCGGCGACAAATGTCGAGTGCGACCATGTGAGCGGCGATACGGATCGCGGTTCACCGCTTAGCGGGTCGATCTGTTCGGCCAAAACACCGGATGGCAAGGCATGATCGGCTGTCCATTTCAATATATCCAACGCCCGCGATAGATCGTTCTCATTTTTGGCAGCGGCTATGTAATAATCGGCCAGCCAGAGCGTGCAGATAAACCACGAATTGCCTGTCCCGCTTTCAGCGACACGCATATATTCGTCATTTTCATATCTCGCCACGCCGCCGAAGTCCGTTTGATTTGTAAGTTTCTCTTCGATGGCACGCATTGTCCCGGCGACCATTGGATCGTCAACGTCGAAACAATCGAAATAAAACACGGCGAACAGCGACGCATCAACCGTCGGATCCGGCGCAAGCGAATCGTCTCCATTTGACTGCAAGGAACGCAAAAAACGGCCGAGTTCGGCGCTATATAGATGTTCGCTCATGCCGCGAACGATCCCGGCGGCGGCGGTTTCGTATTTCTCGGCTTTTTCGGTCTCGGCAAAGAGACGAGCGAAATTTGCGGCGGAGCGCAGCCCTGCGACGACCGTTGCACAGGTAAAAGTATGTATGCCGCGACGATCTTCCCAGGGATTCCAGCCGGGCAGCGGCAAACCGGTCTCAGCATCGCGAAAACCAGCCATAAAATCGGCACAACCGACGACCAGATCGACATAGAGCCGGTGAGCAAAATCGATGTCGCGGTATTTATCGTAATGCTGCCATAATGCCCATAAGACAAGCGCCGTCTCATCCTCCTGTATCGGTACAAGCTGCTTTCGCCCTTGCACATCCCACGCGGCGTGCCAGCCTGAGGCGACCGTGCCGTCCGCGTTGTATTTTTGCATAAAATAGCCTTTTGAATGGTCGAGCTTATTGCAAAAATCAAAAAAAGCACGCGTCATTTCCGCGTATCCGGCGAGGTCGAGAGCATTTGCAATGAACGCTCCGTCGCGTGTCCAGAGATAGCTGTAATGATCGGTTGCCCGTTCCGTCACGTCCGAATCGTTTGCCGCAAGGATCGCGCCGCCGTCGTCGATCTGCGTGCTCATTATGAGCAGCGAGCGTTTGTAAAAATCGATTATGGACGGCGGCAGATCGCCAAGATCGACTTCGTTTTTGTTGACCCACGCACGCCAATAATTTTCGGTATAAGCTAGATATTTTTCGGGGCTGCGTTTTAGTACGAGACGGTTTAGCTTGGCGACTTCTTCATGTGTTGTTCCGGCCGCAATCCAATAATAAAACTCGTGAGTCGCTGTGGAGTCGAGCGTAAAATGCACACCGATCGTCGAATCGACCGATCCCTCGGTGATCGCACCGCCGTGAAGCTCGCCGTCCTCGGCGTCGCGCCAAGTTCCCTCCTGATCCTTAAAAGCCTTTCGCCCGGTGCTAAATGCGTCAAAATGCGGCCCGGTATTTATCAGAAAATAACGATGTTTTTTGTAATGGATAAGCGCAAAATTTTCCGGGTCGTAAAACGCAGTGTCGCCGACCTTGTTCTCGTAGATGCGAAAATCGTGATGCAAAAAAATGCGGATCTCGCGGCTCGTATCTTGCAGGTTTTCCACGCGTACCCGCCGGAGAAATATATTGTCGTGGCTGGCGACCGTGTCATTGCAGACCAATCTGACGCCCATCGTTTCATTGGTTAGCGTAACATCGGTAACAAGCGTCTCCGGCAAATATTTCAGGGTGCGTTCCCATTCATCCGAAAACACCCACGAAAAATCGCCGTCCGCCCACACGCCAAAGCGAAAAGGGAAGCCCTCGGTGTGATTTTCCTGCCCGACGTGCGGAAAATAAATGTCGCGGATCTGGTATTTATCGTCGAAATTGACAAGCAAATTGCCATTGCCGACAGGTATATCACGCATGAAAGTTGTCCGTCAGGATGTTTTTGATGATGGAAGGGGCAATTTTATTAAGACGATTATCGTTTGTCCAAAATTCTTCGCAAGCGTGATAACTTGCAGTCGCTAGGTGAAGAGCGTCTGGCGTTTTGAGATTGGGAAATTCAGCCCTTAATTTTGCCGCAGCCTCAAATACGGCACGCGATATATTAAGCAAACTTTGTCGCTCGAAAAATAGTTCAAACAACTGCCTGGTTGCCTGATCTCCGGTGCGTAGCGGTTTTATTATCGATTCAAGATAGGTGAGATCCGAAAAACAATATTCGACATCTTTTCTACTTTCCATTTCCGATTCAGCGATTTTCGAATAAGGAGCGCGTTCTTCCACGATGTAAATAACTAAACAGCTATCGAGGTAAATTCGACTCAATCCCACGAGTTGCGGTTCTCCTCGATTTGGCGGTCTATCTCCTCGTCGGAATATACTTTGCGATTTTGAAACAGAGGACTTTTCAATAATGCTAATAAAGCCTCACCATTTCCTTTCTCCTCTATTTGACCATTCGCCTCTTCGAGAATGGTTACGATGGCGCGGGTGCGCTTTTTTACCCGCACCGGTTCGAGCAGTTTTACCTTTCCGTTTGTATCGATTTCGGCCTCTATAGTAGTCAACATGATGTTGGGTTCTCCAAATCCGCTTATAATTATATCATTTATCGATCCATTAAGATCGTTCATGAACTTTTCTAAAAACCCTACCGCTCCGATACTGCCTGCTCGACGGCGTCGTCCAGATCTTTTTGGATCCCCAAGCCGTAGCCGACGGTTCTCTTTACGATCGCGCCGCTGCGGTCAATGATTAATGTGCGGGGTATGCCATCTCCGTCCGAAAAAACGAATCCCGACAATTCATCGTCGGGAAACGCGATTGGATAGTTGATATTGTGAGTCTTTGAAAATGCCGGGATCTGGGCACGATCCTCGTCATCACCCACATGCAAACCGATCAGCACCAGATTTTCGGCCCCATATTTTTGCTGCAAGGCCATTAGGTGCGGAATTTCTTCGACGCACGGAGGACAATTTGTTGCCCAGAAATCAAGGATCACGGCCTTTCCTTTAAGGTCGCCAAGCTTTGCACCCCTGTCGGCCCCATTCGTCCAGCTCATCTCCGACAAAGGCTTTCTTGGCGGCAGCGGAAGATTTGTTGTCGGTCGGTCGTTGATTGACACAGGTTTATTCGAGACCGAGACCGGAGCCGCCGCCGGGCGACACGCCGATGAAAGTAAAAAGGCAAAAGAAAAAAGGCAAAAAAAGAGCAGCTTCACAGACCTATTTTACACAAAATTGTCCTAAACCCATCAGACTGGTTACAGAATAGCCGCCTTTACTTTACCTGAATGTCATACCGCCAAGTATCTGGAAGATGTACGCGGCTCGTGCCGTATGCTGATATAGGGGATGCTCGACAATAGATGAAAGCCGGAATCTTGTCGATTTATGATATACTCGTTCAAAATTCACCTAATAACAGGTGAGGATAATCGATTTGAGGTCAGGCGACGACGGCCTGAATTAAAAAACGTCGCGATCCCGCAAAACCGGCTTAGATAATGGACGACCCCGCCAGTAGCTTCTTGCTTTTATTCCAGGATCAGCTTTCCTATACCGATATTTTTATCAATTTTCTGTTGATCTTTATTATCGTCGGTCTAAACGCTTTTTTTGTTGCGTCGGAATTTGCACTCGTGTCGGTCCGACGGATACGAATTAAGACTCGGGCGGATAGCGGAAGCAAGAGCGCTGTGGCCGCCTTGCGTTTGCTTGATAACCCGACGCGTTTTATTTCCGCCGTGCAGCTTGGCGTGACTCTGGCTTCGCTCGCTCTGGGTTGGCGCGGCGAGCCCACCATCGCTGACATGCTGTATCCAATCGCGGAGAGAATCGCCGGCGGCAGCTCGGCCCTGTATTTTGCACATGGAATGGCGATCGTCATCGCATTCTCAGTGATCACCGTCCTGCATGTTGTTTTGGGCGAGCTCGTGCCGAAGATGTTCGCACTCGAGCGAGCTGAGAAATTTGCGCTCATCGCGGCCCGTCCGCTCGAGTTGTTTGCCAGGGTATTCTCGCCAGTGCTATGGGTTCTGAATTACGCTGGCCGGTTCGTCGGCAAAACTCTCGGTCTCTCATCATCGCTCGCAAACGCCTCGGTCTATAACGAGGAAGAGATTCGCCAGCTAGTTAAATTGTCCGAGGAGAGCGGACATCTAAACAAAGAGGAGCGGCGGCTTATAAACAGGGTTTTTGAGTTTTCCGAAACGACTGTAAAAGAGGCGATGATACCGCGAACCGCCATCACGGCGATCCCGGAAAGCAGCACTTTTGAGGAGATCGGCGCAGCCTTTGCTAACAGCGGCTATTCGCGTTTGCCGGTTTTTCGTAGGTCACTCGACGATATTGCAGGTTTTATACATAGCAAGGATCTTGTCCGTTTTCTCCAGCGGCCAAAGACCTTTAAGTTGTCTAAGATTCTCCATAAGCCGAATTATGTCGTCGATACTGCCCGCCTCGAAGACGTGCTGAGGCAAATGCAGAGAGAGAAATTCCATTTCGGCTTTGTGGTGGACGAGCACGGCGGTGTCGAGGGCATCATCACCCTCGAAGACCTGCTCGAAGAGATCGTCGGCGATATTTCCGACGAGCACGACGAAGAGGTCAACGAACAGATCAACAAGCAGCCTGACGGCAGCTATCTGCTGGACGGGAGCCTCGCCGTTCGCGATCTTAACCGTAGGTTGGAAATGAATCTGCCGGTCTCAGAGGGTTATACGACTATCGCCGGGTTTCTGATGTCCGAGGCTGGGCAGATATTTGCCGAAGGGCAAACGGTGACATTTAACGGCCATATTTTCCGGGTTGAAAAAATGTATAAACACCGCATTCTCAGTATTCGGCTGATGAGTGCTACGCTGTCGAAAAATGATGCACTATAGAGAAGTGTTTATTTTCGATAGAGAACTGAAAATATCTGTGACGTTTTGCTAAATGGCTTTCTAAGAAAATCAAAAGCTGCGAAGGCTGCGCTGATTAAGGGAAAAAGCGGATGTTTTACCGCAGGACGCCGGCCCGAGATGCTTATCACCCCCCGGTCGTTTAATAAACCCAATAGGCTGACGGCCCAAAAAGCTGCACCCTGGGTGTAAGCAAAACTCTTGACTGCCATTCCGGCTTTATCCGCCAAGCGTAAATAGCTCTCCTTATTAAACAAAACCCAATGCCTCGGACAATGATAACCACCCCAACTTTGATTCCGAAAGAGACGCTCGTCAAGACTGTCATAATTTGGCGTCTGGAGAATCGCGATCCCGTTTGGGGCAAGCAAATACGCCACTTTCTTCAATACCGCAAGCGGATCGGCAACATGCTCGATCAGATTAAGGAGCAGGATCATGTTATATTTTTTTTCCGTGTCATAATTCTCAATGGTTCCGCAAAAATATGCGTGTCCGTTTGCTGCGGCCACGCTCTCGGCATGCGTATCGATATCGACAATCTGGGTGAATTTGACACGAGCATCGAGCCCTCGAAGCATGTTTAATTGCCACCCGGAGCCACCGCCGATATCGAGTATGTTTATTTCGTTAGCGTTTATTAGCTTAAAGATCTTTCGAAAGTTTCGGGCATCAAGCCATCTTTTTACATTGTTTATAAAGGACTTTTCGACGCCTGAAAAAGAATAGTAGTTCGCTGGATAGATCTCGCTTAGACGATGAAGCGGAATAGGGTCGATAAACAGGGCAGTGCAATCGTCGCAGCGGTAGAGATCAAATATTTCGTCCGTCGTGTGATATTCGATGTCGCGGCAGCTGGTCCATTTTTTATTATTCGTTGATCGGCAGGCGAGACATGAGAGGCGGTGATCAGTGCTTTTGGTCATTCTAAATCTTAAAAAGGTCAGCGAAGGTTTTCCCGTAAGTCGATGAATTGGCCTCCATAGACGCGAGCGCAGGTGTTTCGGCCAAAAATTCTTCAAGTTCACCAAGTCGCGTGCACGAGATTTGAGGCTCCCAATGATGCAGAAGATGCCGGTTAAAGCCGGCGGCTCCAAATGTGGACACAAACAGGCCCGTACCAAAAATCCGGTTGGTAGCGATTCCAGAGACGCTTTCAGTAGAGTTTTCGGCATTAGGCCGATGCTCGAGAACCTGCCTGATGGATGCGAAAAATGGAAAAAATGACAACATTCCCAAGCCCCAGGCAAGACCGAACGACCATAAGCCCAAGTAATATGAGCCAACAAGGATCGTTAGATGAAAGAAAACGCCGACCACAAGCGCCACATTCCCACGAAAGGCCGAACGATCGTCCTGTTTTTTCGCAAGCACTCTCCCCCGCAAAAATACAAACCTTACGGCCCGCATGAGAAATAATGACTCGAGGACAAATCTCAAGGTCAGCGAATCGAAATAAGTGCGCTCCGGGTCATTCGCTTGGCCCAGGAAACGATGATGATCGAAATGTATCTCCCTGTAATTCTTGATGCTCTGGCCGAGAAAAGTTCCGATAAAAAGCTGAGCGATGAGATCGTTTGTTTTACGGTCGCGAGCTAAATTAAAATGAACAGCTTCGTGAAAAAAAAGCGATAAATACGCAAGGCCGTAACCTATTACAATACCGCCGACAAGGCCCTTTATCGCGAAAAAATGTGGGTAATAAACATCCGATGCGATCAAAGCCGCTGCGGTCAAGGCAATTGCAACGTAACCTGCAAAGAATTGGGTCAAAACAACACCGTGTTTTGGCGTCAGTGTGGCGCGAAAATCGCGATAACTGGTACCGTTACGTCCGACTAAAAGCTCTTTACTGATCGACTCCAACATGTTTTGCCAGAACCTCCGGCATTTACCTTAAAGAATTGAACTCTGAAGTCTATAATGTATCAAAAATATAGCCGCATTCAAAATATTTAGCCCCCAATCTCGTTACCAGACTTTGCTTTCCTGGTGTTTCAGGCTAAATTCAATCAGAGGATCACAGTGAGTGAGCAAAAACGGGTGATGAAGCCGATCAACTTGATTTTCTGTCATTCAGGCTGTGTCATCGCACAAAATAAAATCCTCATTTTTCTTGCGGGCTGCGATGATATATCTAGTTTTGTAAAATAATCGAATTCAAGATTATTCTTTATTTAGGAGCAATTATTAGATGAGTTTTATTGAGCAAGTTTGGGCCAGGGAGATACTCGATTCGCGAGGAAATCCGACGATCGAGGCCGAGGTGGTTTTAGAGGATGGCGTGCAGGGCCGGGCGGCCGTGCCGAGCGGCGCCTCGACGGGTGAGAATGAAGCGGTTGAGCTGCGCGACGGCGATAAATATCGCTATATGGGCAAAGGTGTTTTAAATGCAATCAAGAATGTAAACGAAACGATCTCACGCGAACTTGAGGGACTCGATGCGCTCGATCAGACGCTGATTGACGAGACGATGATCGGGCTCGATGGCACACAAAATAAATCAAAGCTGGGTGCAAACGCCATTCTCGCCGTCTCGCTCGCCAACGCAAGAGCAGCAGCCACTTCCCAGGAGATGCCGTTATATCGTTATCTCGGCGGTGTGAATGCCAAGATGCTGCCGGTTCCGATGATGAACATTATCAACGGCGGGGCACATGCGGCCAACAACATCGATTTTCAGGAGTTTATGATAATGCCGGTCGGTGCCGAAAGCTTTGCCGAAGCCCTGCGAATGGGTGCTGAAATATTTCACAATCTAAAAAGTGTTTTGCAATCACGCGGTTATTCGACCGGCGTCGGCGACGAAGGCGGTTTTGCTCCGAATCTGAAATCAAACGAGGAGGCCGTCGAAACGATCCTCGAAGCGATCGACAAGGCAGGGTACCGAGCCGGTGAGAATGTAATGCTCGCTCTCGATCCTGCCGCCAGCGAATTTTATCAGGATGGCAAATATGTCTTTAAAAAATCGGATAAACGCGAGCTTTCGTCCGATGAAATGGCCGACTACTGGGCCGATTGGTGCTCAAAATATCCGATCATCTCGATCGAAGATGGGATGGCTGAGAATGACTGGGACGGCTGGAAAAACCTGACCGGAAAAGTGGGTGATAAAGTGCAGCTTGTCGGTGACGATCTTTTTGTCACAAACGTCCGTTTTCTTCAAAAAGGTATTGACGAGGGAGCGGCCAACTCGATATTGATTAAGGTTAATCAGATCGGGACACTGACGGAAACGCTTGACGCCATTGAGCTTGCGCGGACTCACAACATGACTGCTGTCATCTCTCATCGATCCGGCGAGACCGAAGATTCGTTTATTGCCGACCTCGTGGTTGCGACAAACGCGGGCCAGATCAAAACCGGCAGTCTGTGCCGCAGCGATCGCATTGCAAAATATAATCAATTGCTGAGAATCGAGGAAGACCTCGGCAAGACGGCAAAATTTCCGGGCAAAAAAGCTTTCTATCAGCTAAAATAAACTAACCCGCATTACGGGTCATAAAATTGCAACAAGGGGGACAATATGAAAAATTTGGACGGAGCGGACGTGTTAAAGGGAGCGGCTGCGGGACTGATCGGTGGATTGGCAGCATCTTTTTTAATGAGCGAGTTTCAGTCGCTTGTGACGGCGATTACTGAGGAAAAAAAAGAATCGAGAGATAAGAAGGCGGATGAACCCGCCACCGTGAAAGCCGCCGAAGCTATCTCGGAGGGCGCATTCGACCATTCTCTTACGCCACAAGAAAAAGAAGTGGCGGGGCCTGCCGTGCATTATGCGATGGGGGGCATTTCAGGGCTAATGTATGGGGCAGCGGTTGAGATCGCTCCTGTATCCGCTTCCGGTGCGGGCCTGCCGTTTGGAACCGCAGTTTGGTTGATCGCCGACGATGTTGTGGTTCCGGCCCTCGGTTTTTCGAAACCAGCGGACCAGTATCCGTTTTCGACACATTTTTACGCCTTTTCCTCGCACCTCGTCTACGGTTTTGCAACTGATTAGTCCGCCGGACGGTGCGTCGGGTATTAAATTAAGTTTTGATATATGACCAGTGAATATCCGCGACGAAATACTTGCCGAGCATTCGAAACGGCAGACGAAGAGGATCGTCGATTGGGTTGGTGACAACCCTGAAAGGTTTGAAGAGTTGATGGAATTGTTCCTGGGCGATGTTTATCGGATCACGCAGCGCGCCGGGTGGCCGCTAAGTAACTGCATAGAGAAACATCCCGAATTAATCAAGCCCTATTTTGCGAAACTGCTGAAGCAGATCGAGCGTGATGACGTACACGTTGCCGTCCGCCGCAATGTTGTCCGGCTTCTTCAGTTTGTCGAGATACCGAAACGCTATCAGGGCCGAATATTCGAAGCGTGCTATACGCTTGTGGCCGATCCAGCTCAGCCTGTTGCGGTTCGATGTTTTTCTATGACCGTGGCGGCAAATATCGCTAAAGACCAACCAGAGCTAATGGACGAGCTTCGTCTCGTCGCGACCGAACACCCACAAGTGGCCACCGCCGGTATTCGCGCTCGTATGCGCCGCGTTCTCGGCGTATGAAAAAGGTTATTGTCATCGGTTCTGGCGGGGCGGGGAAATCCACATTTTCCAATAGTTTGGGTGAAAAACTGGGGATTGAGGTCATTCATCTCGACCGGCTTTACTGGCGGCCAAACTGGGTGGAAACGCCAAAGGACGAATGGATCGAGACAGTTCGGCAACACCTCGGACGTGACTCGTGGATAATCGACGGCAACTACGGCGGGACACGCGAGATGCGTCTGCAAGCCTGCGATACGGTGATATTTCTCGATATTCCCCGCCGCGTTTGTCTTTATCGAATACTGAAACGTGCCGTTGTATATCACGGCAGATCGCGCCCAGACATGGCCGAAGGCTGTAATGAAAAGATTGATCTGGAATTTATTCTGTGGATATGGAATTATCCGAACGACGCTCGAAAGCGTGTAACTGAGCAACTGGAATGTTTTCCCGAAAAGACTGTTATTGTGTTGCGGTCAACCCATGACATAGAATCATTTTTGCAGAAACTTTGATCGGCTATGGAATGGCAAAACGAAGAATTTACGATCAGCACCCATAAGCCGCGTCTTCAGTTCGACGTGATCCAGTCGTTTCTCGCTAATGACTCGTATTGGGCAAAGCGTCGTACTCCTGAACAAACCAGGACGGCGATCGAACATTCTATTTGTTTCGGGCTTTATCACGATGACAAACAGATAGGTTTCGCCCGCGTCGTCTGCGATCAGGCGACTTTTGCGTATCTCGGGGACGTATTTGTTTTGCAGGAATATCGTGGCCGTGGCTTAAGCAAATGGCTGATAGAGACGATTGTCCGGCATCCTGAATTGCAGGGTCTGCGACGTTGGTTGCTAGCGACAAAGGACGCTCATAGGCTGTATGAAAAATCGGGCTTTACACCGCTCAAGTTTCCCGAACGCTGGATGGAGCTGACGGCGCCGGACGCATACTGAAGTTTTTCTCTTGTTCGTTTGATCGTGAGTTTGTTTATAATTGTACAGGTCGAATCGTTTTTACCTTGCCCATTTCCGAAACTTAGCCAATGAAGCATTCAAATAAAGGCCCGCTTGCATTAATAATCCTGGATGGATGGGGCTACAGCCCTCGGACCGAGGGCAACGCCATCGCCCGCGCCCATACGCCCAACTACAACGAGATCTGTCGCCAATTTCCGATGACGGTGCTGGCCGCGTCAGGGACAAGCGTCGGCCAGGCAGCCGACAGTGTTGGCAATGCGGAGATCGGCCATTTATGTCTGGGTACCGGACGTAACGCTCAGACGGAGGTTTCGAGGATCCAAAATGCAGTTGCGTCCGGCGAATTTTTAGAAAACGAGGTGTTGAACGATGCTTTTGCAAAAGCAAAGGCTGACGGATCGTCCTTGCATCTGATCGGTATGCTCAGCGATGGAGGCGTGCATTCCTCGACCGAAAATCTATTCACCCTTCTCCGTCTGGCAAAAAAACATGGGCTGACAGACGTTTTTATCCACTGCATTTTGGACGGCCTCGATGTGCCGCAGAGGACGGCCGATATCTATGTAGAGGCGCTTGAGATCAAGCTGGCTGACATCGGGATCGGACGGATCGCCACATTGTGCGGACGCTTTTTTGCGATGGACAGCAGTGAAAATTGGGAACGGACCGCACGAGCATACACGATGCTCGTCCACGCCGAGGGCGAGCGGACTTCCGACGCAGTTAGTGCAATCCGCAACTCATTTTTGCGCGGGATCTCGGACGAATTCATCTCGCCGATCGTCCTGGAGCGGACGCCCGATACTCCCGTGACAACGGTCAAAAACGGCGACTTGGTCGTCTATTTTAACCATCGCCCCGAGACGATGCGACAGCTAGTCCGCTCGCTTTCCGTCGCTGATGCTTCGATCTCGGCAAAACCGATGATCGAAAGCGTTTGCCTGACGGAGTATGACCCTGCGTTCGATCTGGCGGTCGCGTTCAAGCCCGAGCCTGAGGCGAACGTGCTGACCGATGTGCTTTCAGGCTGCGAGATTCCTAATTTTAAGATCACAGAAACGGCGCGCTACCCTCATGTCACATATTTTTTTGATGGCGGTGCCGACACTCAGCAGCTTTTTGAACATCAGATCCTGATTTCCGGCAACACATCATCTGTAATGGATCACGCCGTCGAATCGCTAAGCTTCAGGATCACGGACAGAGTGCTCCGCGAGATGGAATCGTCGCCAAACAGCGTTTTTGTCGTCAATCTGCCCGCAGCTGATCTGGCTGCTGAGACCGGACAGATCGAAAAAGCGGTCGAGTCGATCCAATTCGTCGATACCTGTTTTGGCGAGATCGTAAAACGCGTGAGGCAAATGGGCGGCACCGCGATGATCACCTCAACACATGGCAATTGCGAGGCGATGCCACTAGTTGATAACGCCGATTCGGGCAATCATTCAAATGCCAACCCGGTCCCGTTTCACTTTGTCAGTGATTCGACAGACGGCTTGCGACTGCGTGACGACGGCACGCTCGCCGACGTTGCGCCGACGATTCTTGGCGTACTGGGTATTGAAACGCCATTGGAGATGACCGGTCGCGATTTAAGAGTTTTGGGGTGATGTCCTAATCTTGTGGTGTCGATTTCAAGATCATCGCTTACTCTCTGCGTTCCTCTGCGAAATTTCGGAGCTCTCTGCGTTAAAAGCAGTTAAAAGAAGAGGCCACAGAGTAAGATGTGGAAATCGCCGAGCTCGGGTTTGTGCGATTGATTTTCCCAACACCACTAATTAGGACACTACCCGACTGACATTTTGCTTGTAAAATTTGCCCGTTTTGATGTATGATTTCCACATATTCTCGCTGATGGACTAACCCTTTGTGCGATGGGCCAACTCTCCCGATTATGGTTCCTGCTGCCCGGCGCAAATAAATTATTCGATCCGACGGTCAAGAGAAAAAATTATTTATATGTTTTACAAAACCGTGCTCCGTTTTACATTCTTGCCGTCATTCATTAATATTCTCGGGCCTTTGGCCGCCTTTACAATTTTTATTGGTCTCACCGGCCAACATGTGCTTGCCGCCGAGCCCGGCACGATAAAAGGAACGGTGCGGGCCGTTGCCGCATCGGGAGCGACGACACGATCCACTTTTATCGCGGACGCCAAACTCACATTGACCAATCGAGCAACGCCCGACCAGCCTCTCAGAACGGTCAGCAATGCCTCGGGCGATTTTGCGTTTGAAAATCTGCCTTCCGGCGATTACATGCTTACCGTGGAAGCCAATGGGCTAGCGAAAGCAACCAAAGAGTTCAAGCTGGAATCGGGGGCGTTGCTGGTAATCGATATCGACCTCGCGGCGACGGTCAACGAGTCGGTCACTGTCCGCGATGAAGAAGGCCTGGCCAGCACCTCTGATACTTCGACCTCTAACATCATCCGCATCGATACGCTAAAAAACCAGCCCCTGCGAAACGAGATCTTTCAAAATGCGATCCAGTTGACGCCGGGCGCTGTGAATGACACCAGAGGCACGGATTATCTGAAAGGCACGCGAGCCGGCCAGAGCGGCTACACGGTGAACGGCGCGGACGTGACCGATCCCGTTTCCGGCGCTCTAGCGTTCAACATCCCGCTCGAGGCCGTGAGCAGCGTGCAGATCGAGGAAAACCCTTATTCGGCGAGTTTCGGACGCTTTACGGGCGGTGTCGTAAACGTCCAGACCAAGGGCGGCGGCGATAAATTTAAGGTATCGGCGGCCAGATTTTTCCCGACGTTTCACAATATTTTTACTTCAAAGGTCGATACATTTCGTCCTCGTCTGACGGTGAGCGGCCCAATAATTCCGAAAAAGCTTTTTTACATGCAGTCGGTCGAATACCGCTTTTCACGCACCTATGTGTCGAGCCAGCCCAAGCCTGATAATACGATCGTCCAGGAGGGTCTTAACCTTTTCTCCCAGCTCGACTGGAACGTTAATAAAAACAATTCCGTGAGACTAAACGTCGCGATCTTTCCAAACAAGATTCGTAATCTGGGTCTCGACACCTTCAACGGCGTCAATCCGACGCCGAATTACGTCGAGCACGGGCTTTTGTTTTCCTTATCCGAACAATCTGTATTCAAAGAGGGATCGTTTCTGGCCTCAGAGGTAAGCTACAAGACATTTGACATTAATGTTTTCGCCAAAACGAATCTGCCGTTTAATCTAGCGCCGGAAGCCAACAGCGGCGGTTATTTCGCCGATACCCGGCGAAAATCATCGCGAACGCAGTGGCAGGAGACGTATTACTCTCGCCCGATCGAATTTCATGGCGCTCACTCGGTAAAGGCCGGTTTTGAGTTTTATCACACGCAGATCGGCGGACAGCTTCGATATAGTCCGATCTTTATCCGCCGCATCGATAATACGCTGGCTCAGCGGATCGATTTTACACCTAGCTCGCCATTGAATTACCGTTATAACGATGCCGCGGGTTTTGTCCAGGATCGCTGGGTCGCCAGTGCCAAACTGACGTTGGATTACGGCTTGCGCATTGATCGCGACGGCGTCACCAGACGCACCAATTTTGCTCCGCGTTTTTCGATGCTTTTTCAACCGTCCAAAGACGCTCGCACGGTCATCCGCGCCGGGGCCGGCATTTTCTACGACAAATCTCTCTCGTCGCTCGGTTACATCGACGGCGGAAACGCCAATGACCCTACCCCGCAGACTGCGCAGCTCGAGCAATTTCCCGAGCGGATCGTGACAAACTACGCCGCAAACGGCACGACCGTCACGGACGGCCCGCGTGTTTTCGATATAAGGATCGGCGGCAGCTTGCGTTCGCCGAGGAGCGTTCGCTGGAGCACGCAGGTGGATAGGCAAATTTCAAGTAGCATAACGCTGCGCTTGGGCGTAATTCAGCGGTGGACAAAGAACGATGTCCTGATCGATACGCTTACCGGCGGCGTGGGCACCGGCACGCTTTTGCTGACCACCAACGGGCGGTCGCGCTACACCGAATTTCAGTCCGTGCTGATTTATAATAGTGAGAAATACGGCCATTGGAACGCTTTTTATGTCTATTCACGCAGCCGCGGAGATCTCAATGCGGCTGACCGCTTTTTCGCCGACACGCCGCAATTTGTCGTCCGGCCAAACGAATACGGACGCCAGCCTTTCGATTCGCCGCACCGCGTGATGTTCTACGGGCAGGTTGAGGTTTCCAAAAAATACAAGATCCGCATCTCGCCGCTTATCGAGCTTCGCAGCGGCTTTCCCTTCTCGGCGGTCAATGAGCGGCTCGATTTTGTCGCCTTACGCAACGCTGCCGGTCGTTTTCCTCTTTATATGTCGCTCGACGCTCAGGTGTCAAAGGCTTTCAAACTGCCGGTCGTCAAAGACAAACACGTCCGCGTCGGCGTCGCCGTATATAACATCACAAACCACTTCAATCCCCGCGACGTCCAGATGAACCTAACCAGCCCCAACTTCGGCACCTTTTACAACAGCCTGAGAGCGACCTTTAAAGCAAAATTCGACATCGAGCTTTAGAACAAAGTCAGTGTTTTTATTTGGTGGAATACTCGCGGCGGTGTGGCGAGAGTTTACGCAGGGTTTCTACAGCTTTGGGGAGGACTTCGAGGAGATACGAAATGTCTTCGTCGGTATTTTCCCTGCCAAGGCTAAAGCGGATCGCGCCTCGGGCCAGTTCGTCATCTCGGCCCAAAGCCCGGATGATTGGCGAAGGCTCTATCGACCCCGATGAGCATGCCGAGCCGGTCGAAACGGCGATGCCTTGCATATCGAGATTGATCAGCAGCCCCTCACCCTCAACGCCGCGAAATGAAATATTTGAGATATTTGGCAAACGGTGTGCTCGGTCACCGTTAGAAACAATGTCGGGAACCCGCTCGCAGATCTCGCTTTCTAAACGGTCACGCAATGCCCTTACTTCGTGAGCGTCTTCGCAAAGATCGGCTTTTGCAAGTTCACAAGCCTTTCCAAACGCAACTATGTTGGGGACAGATTCCGTCCCGCCGCGCCGCTCGCGTTCCTGGTGGCCGCCGATATTCTGCGGGTGCAGCCGGACACCGCGTCGGACATAAAGTACTCCGACGCCTTTGGGAGCGTATATCTTGTGCGCCGAGATCGAGAGTAGATCACAGCCGATTTCTTCGACATCGACCGCAATCTTGCCGGCCGCCTGAACGGCATCGGTGTGAAACCAAATCTTTTTGCCGGATTCACGGAGCTTTTTTACGAGTTTTCCGATCTCGGCGACCGGCTGGATCGTGCCGATCTCGTTATTTGCCATCATTATCGAGATCAGGATTGTGTCGTCAGTAATTGCCGCTTCTACGTCTGGGACCCGAATCACACCGTTTACGTAAACAGGCAAATAAGTGACCGAATACCCTTGTTTTCCAAGATCCTCGCAGACATTTTTAACTGCCGAATGCTCGATTGCGGATGTGATGATGTGGGGTTGAGAAAAGCCCTTACGTATGTGTGGGCTAACGCTCCGCGCACGAGCTTCGATTAGGCCGCGGATGGCGAGGTTGTTTGCCTCAGTCCCGCCGGATGTAAAGACGATCTCGTTTGGCCGAGCGTTGATCAGATCGGCGACCTGATGACGGGCTTTATCGACAGCCGCACGAGCCTCCTGACCAAAAAAGTGGATGCTTGACGCATTACCAAATGTGCCCGTCAGATAGGGCATCATCGCCTCGACTACCTCCGGGTCGACCGGCGTCGTTGCACTGTTGTCTAGATAAACCCGGCGGAACATATAACTTGATTCTTAACGCAAAGACACCAAGACGCAAAGGCGCAGAGGTGAAAAAAGTGTTATTCTTCGCGTCTTAGCAACTTAGCGTCTTTGCATTAAAAATTTCTAAGGGATTGAGAACCCAGCAGGCGGATTGCCGAAAAGGGCGTCGGTTTTCCATGCTGACGCATTAAATCCTCCGTCCAAAGTTCCTGATATAATCGCCGGAAAAATCATCCGCACACCGCCGAGTTTTGCATTTTTCGCGAATCCGTTATCGACGATTGCTCCATCTTTCCCGACGGAAAACTTAATCGATCTGACAAGTTGTCCGCTTCGCATGATCCTGACCTCATAATCGCCTGGATTTTTGTCCATGAAAAAATTCTGCGAGTAATTGTTCATGCTTTGGCTATGGTTAAACCCGCGAAGGTTTGCAAAGTTGCTCTGTAGGATCGTGTAACGATGATGCGGTTCGTCCGCTCCGCTCGTGAGCGTCTGGGTTGGCGCATTTGAGGCCCCTTCGGAAATCTGTTTGCCGTTATAGAAAACATACGACTGTATCACCCCGGCATCTATTTTACCTTTCAAACATACCTGAGACGAAAGGTTTGGGACATCGGCATCCATGACCGGGTTGAGCCACAGATAGCCAAGCGGCAAATGCCAGTCGTAATCGACCATAAACTCTTTTTTGCCCCTGTATTCAGTGATGTTTTGGTCGAGTGAGAGCAGTACGACATTAAATTTTCCGGTGAAGATCGTCATTCCGGCTGGATTGTTTGCCGATTTCATTTTTATACGAAAAGGAAAGGCTCCGGTTTCGATCGTGGCTAGCTTTTCTTCGGTGCTCGAATCCATAGATTCCGGCTTGATGGTTTCCAATACGTCTTCGTCAAGAGAAGGAGATTCCATATTGACGATTAGCCACGGCGTACCGTTCGGGTGATCGATCTCGACAAAAAGCTTGCTGCCGGAGACCAACGGTCCAAGCACATCAAACTTTATATTCGGGTACCAACTATAAGTGTCGTATATAGGTTCGGCCGCCTTGGGATTTTTCCAATAACGCAGAAATCTCTGCGGTGTGATAAAAATTGTCCGCTTTAGCAGCGTGAGATCGCCCGCGGCCGCGGTCGTCGCCGAGATAAGTAAAGCAAGTATAAGGATCGCGAATCTTTTCATTTGGAGCCTCCGTGAATAATGAAAAATACATGTTTTGTTATATGCAGGTCATATTAACATATTGTTGAACCGGTTCTCGCATCCAGATCAATCGACGCACATCATTGCCGAAATCGCCGAAAATAATATACATTGTAACTTGGCGTATTGTAGCTGCATCAAAGAAAGAGACAGTTTTTAGGGTTGAAAAAAATAATGGATTTTGCGACAAAAGAAATTTTTAAGCGGTATGCAAGCATAGTCGTCGGACGGCCCATTTCACCGGTGTTTTTGAACATTTTGGTGACCAGCGTCTGCGATATGCGATGCACGCACTGTTTTTTTACTGAGGAGCTGGACGACCGCCCGCGTAAGAAGCTGCAAATGAAAACTGATGAGATCGCCAGGATCTCAGAGACCTTGGGTGGCAATCTCGGCGTGTTGGTGCTCGCTGGCGGTGAGCCTTTTACGCGAAAAGATTTGCCCGAGATCGTCCGCGCGTTTTACGAAAACAACAAACTCGACTCGGTTTATCTGATGTCGAACGGGCAAATTCATCCGCGCATTTTTCCGGACGTCGCCCGCATTATGGACGAATGCCCAAAACTTAATGTCAGCGTCGCGCTCGGGATCGATGGGATGAAAGCTGCCCACGAGAAAATTCGCCGCAAAGAGGGAAGTTGGGACAAGGCTATCCACACGGCCCGCACTTTGCAGCAGATGAAACGCGAGCAGTATCCGCAGCTCGATATTCAGACCTGCACCTGCGTGATGCATTCGAACGAGGACACGATATTCGACTGGTACGACTTTTTGAAATACGATCTCAAACCGGACAAGGTGAATATCAACTATATTCGCCCGCCATCGGCCGATCCGATCGAGCTTGAGTTTGACCACAAGCGTTACGGTCAGCTCTCCCAGATGATTCTCGAAGACACAAAGAGCGCGGCGCTAAAGAATAATTACGGCGGAAAATCCGGTTTCTTTAAGGCAGCGGTTGATATCTACATGCACGACCTCATTGCTAAAACCAAAGAGGAAAATGTCGCGCAATTGAAATGCTACGCCGGCAGCGCCGGGGCGGTGATCTACGATAACGGAGCACTCTCGTCATGCGAGAACAAGCCCGATGTGCTCAATTTGCGTGATTACGATTGGGATTTTCAGGCCGCCTGGAAGACAAAGCTGATGGCCGACCGTCGCATCGAGGCCGGTGCAGGATGCTTCTGCACACACGAATCAAATTGTTTCTACCCCTCGCTGCCCTTTAATGCCAAACACCTCATCAAGATCAAAAAACTCGAAGGCCAGATGAAAAAAGCCGCAAAAGAAATGGGATTTGCGGCCGCTAAGGAAATTGCGTTAAAGGCCTAAACCTATTTTTTCAACTGATGCAGCAGAATACCCCCAAACTACTGATTATCTCATCCGACACCGGCGGCGGGCATCGCTCTGCCGCGCAGGCGATCGCGGATGGATTTCAGAAGTTTTGGAAAGGCGAATCGTCGGCGGTTCGCGTCATTAAGGCGATTGAAAACTCGCATCACATCACCGAAAAGTTAGTCAATCTTTACAATTGGATGCTGCAAAACAAACAGCATTGGATGAAGTATCTATACTGGCTGATGAACAAGATCCGCCCCGAAACACGCGAGTTTGTGCACAAACGGTGCCTCGGCTATATTCGGAGCCAGTTTGATAAATGGTGTCCGCATATCGTTGTCAGCGTCCATCCCTTGACGCAGCACGTTGTCGCTAAGATATTGAAGGAGTTGAATTTAGCCGAGCAGATTCCGCTTGTGACGGTCGTGACCGATCCATGTTACGGATTTTGGAAAGCCTGGGCGTGCGACGATGTTTCGCTGTATCTCGTCGCCAATGACGAGGCCCGCCGCCAGCTTGTCGATTACGGCGTCTCGCCCGAAAAGATAAAAATTTCGGGCATGCCCGTTGATCCCAAATTTCACGAGGTCGATGAGGCTCATGCACAATCTGCACGTCGAGCCTATGGGCTCGATCCCGACAAATTTACTGTATTTCTCAATGCCGGGTGGATCGGCGGCGGTAATATTCCGCAGATATTTCGCGAGCTGGCCCGCGGCGAGCTGGATGTTCAGGCGATCTTTCTTGCCGGTAAAAATGAGCAGCTCCGCGAGGAAGCCGAGGAGATCGCCCGAACTGCGAAATTCCCTGTCAAGGTGATCGGTTACTCAAACGAGATCGAGAAACTGATGCAGTCTGCAAATGTCATGATCTCAAAACTCGGTGGTTTGACTACATTTGAAGCTATGGCCTGCCATTTGCCGATCATCGCCGATGCCACGACGTCGCCGATGCCGCAAGAAGCTGGGACTGTCCAATTGATCTCGGATCGCGGTGCCGGGATATTGCTGAAAAGAAGCACTGACATAGTGCCGACGATACAGAATCTATTGATTGATAACGGTAATTACTCCCGAATGAAAACGGCGACTTTCGGACTGACGATGCCAAATTCCACCGACCAGATAATTCGTGAGATCAATGCTATGCTGCCACAGCATTTTGCCGATGTCCGGGCCGCAGCCTAGAGTTTCGACATGACATTTAAATAAAATTTTGCGAGTTGTATCCCCGGAGTTGCGGTTGCGGTCTGGATCATTTTTTCTAATGTTTCTTTTCCTAGTTTCTCCAGGAAATTCACAATATCTCCCGTTATGGTGGCCGTTGCCACGAGCCTCCAGTTAAGCGTTGCGTGTTGGAGCTGACCAAAGTTTCTAGCGAACCTCGGATCGTTTTTCGTATCATTCCAGTTATGATCCCGATTTCGGCCCAAAACAGTTTCAGTGCCATCAACCCGGTGGCCATTTATCGCAAAACCAAACGCCTGGCCGGAAGGTGTAGTAAGTACCGCTGCAAGAGAGTATCTGATATTTAGTGCACCGCTGTTATGCATGTGGCCTGAGAAGGTATAGTCGCCATTCTGATGTGCCGTTATATCCATCCATCCGCCGATAGGTGCCCAACCATCGGTCCGCAGATCGGCATGCAAATGATAATCGGGATCGCCGCTGTGCGGCAGCACGAACAGAAATCCTTGTCCGGAGTGCCCGCCACCCGCCGGACAATTTCCTTTGCCCGGATTCCCGTCAAAAAACATAGCACGGCATTTTTGGCAATAACGCCAAGACCCCTGATTGTTGGCATTAGTGCCTATGTCGTGCGGCAACCTGAACAAAAAACCCAGTGCCTGATGCCCGCCGCCGGCCGGGCAGCGTCCCTTGTCCGGATTGTAGTCGAAAAACATCACGTAGCACTTCTGACAAAACCGCCAATAATTTTGCGCTTTTGGCGTCTCGGGCAAGTTGCCATACGGAAGAGAGAAGTTAAATCCCTGCGCGTTGTGCCCGCCACCGGCCGAGCAACGGCCTTTAGACGCAGTCCCATTCCAAAACATGGCAAAGCATTTGTCACAATATCGCCAATCTCCCTGAAATTGGTCGCGCGCCGAGGATGACAGCCGATCAATCGAATCGTGCCCCGGACTTGCAATAATATGATTGGACAATATCGGCAGTAAAAACGGCGTGGCAATTAAAGGCGCGCTGTTGATCAAAAATTCGCGACGATTGGTTTTTGACATTGTGTCTTTCTCCTCTTTTGAATTTCTATTTTTATGGATTTTCATAAAAATACGGCAATAGCTATAACCTTGTCAATGCCAACAGACTATAAGCCAAAGCCAAGAGTGGTTATCTCCGCTTTCCACTCACCGTTCTGTGAGTTCGGTCTGCTCTATGGTGAAAGGATTTTGCCTTTTACTTTTGCCTTTTGCTCTTTAGCGAATTAACCTTTCATTTGGAATCTACACTTTGAAACAAGCGGGAAAGAGGAAATTGAACCTATTACTAGAAGGAAAACGGGCGTTTGTGTCGGGCGGGACTCGCGGTATAGGAGCCGCCATTTGCGACATATTTGCCCGCGAAGGCGCGGATGTTGCCTTTAACTATCATTCGCGCGACGATCTGGCCGAAACGATGAAAGCAAAGATCGAGGCCCACGGCCGGCGCTCCCTCGCCTTTAAGGTGTCCGTGACCGACCGCTACGGGATGAAGCGTATCGCCCGTGAGATCAAGGACGCGTGGGGAGCAATCAATATTTTGGTCAACAACGCCGCCGTTAATAAACCGGATAATTTTGCCACTACAACCGACAAAAGCTGGGATTGGGTGGTCGATACAAACGTCGGCAGCCTCTTTGCCGTAACAAAACCATTTTACAAACAGATGCTCCGCGAACGCACCGGGTCGATCCTCAATATCACCTCCGTCGGTGCGATGCGCAGCCTGCCGACATCGGTTCATTACGCCACGTCAAAGGCCGCGATGATCGGTTTTACAAAATGCCTGTCGCGTGAGGCGTCGAATTTTGGCATTACGGTCAACGCGATCGCAGCCGGCATCTATGACACCGATCTCGCCCACACCCTCCCTGAACGCCTGCTCCAAATGCACGATTTTTGGGTTTCAAAAGGCCGTCTGGGCCGCCCAGAGGAACTCGCCGAATACGCCGCCTTCATGGTCAGCGACCGCAACAGCTTTATGAACGGTGAGGTCGTTATCGTCGACGGCGGCGCGATCACGTAAGAAGAATCAACCACAAAACACACCAAGGTCTTGCCTTTTTTACCACAGAGAACACAGAGATCGCTGAGATTCCCTCCAAAGAAAACTTTTTGACCTAATTGATCTTTCCCTCTGTGCTCTCTGTGGTGAAATTTTGGCGATTATATACTTGACACATGCATGAAGTATATAATCGCCGAAATTTTTACTTTTCCAACCGTTCTTTTGCGCGGTCGATGAAGATTTTTATCATCTCGGCGATGCGTTTGCTCATTTCGTTGCTGATGAGGGTTTCACCGGCAAGGCCGGCGAGGTAATGCAGGTCGCGTGCGGATTTGCGGCGGAGTTCGAGAGCCTGTGAGAAGTGGACGAGGGTCACGTTTTTGGCTTTTTCGAGAAATTCGGCGGAATATCGGAGGAAATTTTCGGTCTCGACACGGATCGGCGACCACTCGATGCGATCCTCGGAGTTTTCGGCTAGCTCGACGGCAAATTTTTGCAGCATCGGGCCGACGAATGGGATCTCGGCCTGTATCCGCCAGTGCGCGATGCCCTTGGCGTCGGTGTGGATTTGCAGGATGCCGGGCATCAATTCGGCAAAATTGGTCATATCGGTAAAAAACTCGCGCACTTTGTCGATGCTCGTTTTTACCTCAATGTTGTCGCTGTATCCGGCTCGTATCGTAAACATAAGTTTCTTTAAGAATTTTCAACGCAAAGACGCCAAGAAGCAAAGACGGAAAGAAAAGAACTTGTATCGAAAATAATAATCTTATTCATCCTGTTATATTTCATCCTTGCGTCTTTGCTTCTTGGCGTCTTTGCGTTAAAAAAACCTCTCAACTAAAACACTCCGCTCAATAGAATAGAATTAAAAAACGGCCGCGTGGTTGCACGAAAAATGCCGCGGAATACCGGTTCCTCGGCAAACAGGATAACATGCCCGCCGCCCATCGGCTCGTCAATGATGTAGGCCGTGCCGGCGAGCAGTTTCTCTGTGTTGCCTTCCCAGACAAAGCCTGAGACTGTCAGAGGCCGCTTCGGCTTGGCGTCAAAGACCAGGGCGTTACTGCCCTCTTTAGAATATCGGAAAAACGAACCGCCGCTAAGCAAAACCGGCAGCTCGTCCTGTTCGAGGCCGTAGGTCAGATATGTTGTGCGGTCAACCGTCGCCCGCATGATCGCGCCCGGCAGAGCGACCGGAACCTTGTTAGCGTCAGCCGAGGGCGAAGCGATCGGCGGCAGGCTTGCGGGAATGCCATCGGTCTTATCCGTTTTCATTTCCTCGCCCGTCGGATTGGGATTTGGCTCGACGTTTTGGCTCACGTTCCCCGCCTTTTTGGGTGTCGGCGAAAGCATGGTTTCACTCTTTTTGTCGCCTTCGTCGACTGCTTTCCCCTTTTCCTCGTCCGCCGCGCTGCCGACGAGCTTTGACGAGGTGAGCGCTACGTCCTTTAACGCCGCAAAGACGGACGCGCCGCCGATAGTTACAATTGTTCCGCCATTTGACGCAAATTCCTTCAACTTAGAAACACCGCCCGTCCCTAACCCTGCAAAATATCGCCCGGCTCCGCCGTTTGGCATTATCAAAACGTTGTAATCCTTTAGAGCACCGCTCTTTGCCGATTGGATCGACATTGGCGTAAACGTGATGCCATAGCGGTCCAGCGTCCACCAGAT
Source organism: Pyrinomonadales bacterium (assembly GCA_038226395.1). Classification (GTDB taxonomy): domain Bacteria; phylum Acidobacteriota; class Blastocatellia; order Pyrinomonadales; family Pyrinomonadaceae; genus OLB17. The sequence goes on from JBBRQM010000008.1 coordinate 29,073, forward strand.
CGAGCCGAAGGAGGTCTGATCAACGGCTTCGTCGGCGATCACGGCGATTTTTGGCGATTGCATTGAGATGACGCTTTCGCCGCCGACGCTGGTGTCGCCTTCGTCGGCAAAGCCTGTGTTGACGGCGGTGACGTTGACGCCCATTTCGACGGCTAGCTTGGCGACGGCGTCGTGGATCGTTTCGGGATTACGCGTCACGCGAACGACAAAAGTGCCGCGCGGCCAATTGTGCCCGGCTGCGTTCATCGTCTTTGTCGCGACGGCGACGCGAAAGCCCTTTTGCAAAAGCCGCATGACCATCGCGCTGGCCGAATCCGTCGTGTATGGAATGATGTACGAGATCGCAGCACGGCCCGGGTACGTGCCGCGCCCGTTGGCTATGGCTCGTTCCTCCGTCATAGGCGTACCGCCCGCCGTATCTGGGCTCTCGGCCCAATACGCGTCAAGGCCAAACGCGGTCGGCAGCGACCACGCCGTTATATCGTAAAAGCCGTAATCCTCCTTTGCCTGGCCCGAACCTTTCATTTGGTTACGCTTAAAGCGGCCCATATTGTCATCGACAAACGCCTTATCCTGCGGCGTATCGGGTTCGAGGATGGCCTTTGCGAGGATACGCTGCGGCTGATTCAAGTTGATCACGTACGAACCGGCCGGGATCAAACGCTGTTCCGCCGGCGAGTTGCGGGACGCGTATGAATGGGCCGCCCTTGAATACGTGTCGGCCGTTGTCCTCCACACCTCGATCTTTGACCGGAGCAGGATCTGGACCAGTTCGGCGGCCTTTGCCGGGTCCTTACCGCGCAGGATGATGATCTCCTTCAATTTGTCACTTGGATAGTCGAGCAGAGCCTTTGTCCGGAAGTTGTAATAATCCTTGAGCCGCTCGGTGCGGTTCTTTGCCGTTGTCTCAAGCGTCGTCATCGAGGCGACAAAGTGCTTCGCGATGGCCGAACGCAGAGTCGCGATCGTCCCGTCGTCACGCAGCCAGCGCAATCCCTTAAATCCGCCGCCGTCCGTCTCGTAAGTCATGCCGATGGCGCCGTTTAGCGATGGATACATATCCCAATACCCGGGATAAAATGCATCGAATACATCTCTCACATAGTAGTCCCACTTATTGGCGTCAAACGCCTTGGCGTTCGCCCGGCCGTAGATCTCGTTCCATTTCGAGAAGGCTGGCTGCGGCAGGTTTGGGTTGATGGGCAACGAATCCGGCGGGAAGAAAAATTGCGACGGCTGGCCGTGGTGATCGGCTGACACCTGCGGGTTCCATTCCTGAAACGCACGCATCATATTCTGCGTCTCTTTTTGCGTCGCGGCGAGCGTGTCGCGGTTGAGGTCAAAGCGGTAATGCGACAGCCGCCCATAGACGCTCCACGGTTCGCGGTGTTCGAGTGCGGCGTGATTCGGGTCGCCAATTCCGACCGAGTTATACCACGTAACAAAGCGCTCGTGGCCGTCGGGGTTTTCGCTGGCGAGGACGAGAACGACGGTATTCTTTAGAATGTCGAGCGTCGCCGGCTCGTTCGAAGCCGCGAGCTGAAAGACGACCTGCATCATCGCCTCGAACGAAGCCGATTCGTTACCGTGGATCGTGTAGGCCATCCAGGCGATCGCCGGATTCTTCTGGATGATCCCGTCGGCCATTTGCGGATAGGTGTTTCGAGCGTCGGTCAGCTTTGCGTTATTCGCCTTGATCTCGTCGATGCGGGCCATGTTCTCAGGCGACGAAATGGCGATCAGGTGCTGCATTCGGTGCTCGTTCGTCTCGCCGATGTCGTAGATCTTTACGCGCTCCGGTGCGGCGGCGGCGATCGATTCCATCACCTTTTCCATCTGGGCGTATGTCGTGTGAAAGTCGCCGACATCGTAACGCAAAATGCTCTGCGGCCGCGGGACATTTGCACGGTATTCGCCACGCATGTAAAAATCGAACTTCTCTTCTGTTTGAGCAGTGAGCAGCAAGCAGTGAGCAGTGAGCAAAATGCAGAAGCCCGCGCGTAAGCAAGGGCGTAACACAGAACTCCGGTAATAAGCCGCGAAGAGTAATGTTTTTGTTTTCATCGTCAATGACCAGGAATTTGGTAAAATCTGAACAGGATATGATACGCAGAAATTATAGCAAAGGATTCAGGGTGTCGGTAGCTCGCACAATAAATGCACAAGCCCGCGCGTGAGCAAGGGCGATACCCTCAACTTGGATGTTTCGCCCTTGCTGACGCGCGGGCTTGTGCAATATGAACCACTCAACCGAAAAAACCTGCCCGCGATGCCAGTCATTTATGATGAAAAACTGGGCCGAACTCACCGAGGACGAGCAATTCCTTGCCGAACGCCTGCCGCTCTCTGCCGAATATACACCCGACCAAAGAAAAAAGCACCGCTTCTGCACACGATGCTGGTTTGAGATGAAAGACGAGTTTTCGCAAGTCGATGCCTAACTTTTATGTTGTTATTTCACTTTCTCGTCGCCTTCAATTTTCTTCTTTAAATATTTGGCTAGTTTCTCAGCTGTACTCCGGTCGCCGCGATTTGAACTTGATCGATGAGATGAATCGGCATAAACGACGACTTTAGACTTGAGATTAACAATCTGCATGCTTGCCGAAGCAGTGCCTCGAACATCGTTAAGCACTAGGATCTTGGCCCAACCTGCGCTTTTCTTTTCGTGTGTCCCAGTAATTTCAAAATCAGCCTTGTCGCTGTCAACCACAATTACAAGCGGAACACTTTTTTCGCGAAATGCAGCCGCTAAATAGGTTTCGAATCCGTCCATAGGGGCGATATAGACCTTCGAATTTCTGGGTATCTTCGTGTCAGCCGAGGCAGGGGTCGTGTTGTCTTAAGCTATACATATGACGACGACTCCAAAGATAATAGTGAGAAGTAACAATGTTTGAAAGATTTTTCATTCGGCTTTATAAACCGGAAAGGCGGGTCAATCCGAGGTCTCTTTGACAAACAATTCTTCGAGCGTCTGTTTGACTGGCTGAATGTTGGATAGCCGGCCTCCGGCTTTGCGGGTGATGTTGAGGACGGCGTCGATGTCCGTTTCGTCGAGCACCTGGATAATGGCTCCGTTGGCCTCAGGCGAGAGCGTCGCTCCGGCGATAAACTCGATCTGCTCACGAATAGCTTCAGCCTCGACATTCTGGACGCTGATCTCAAGCACACGCGTGCCTTCCGTTTGAGTCAAAAGGTCGTTAAGATTGCCGGAAGCCGCAAGCCGCCCATTGCGAAGAATGGCGACCTCATCGCAAAGGGCCTCGATATCCGAGAGGATATGCGTGGACATAAAAACGGTCGTGCCTTTTTCGCGAAGACCGGCGATCAGTTCGCGGACCTCGCGGCGCCCGGTCGGGTCGAGGCCGCTCATCGGCTCGTCCATTAAGACAATTTCCGGGTCGTTAATGAGCGATTGGGCGAGCGCAACGCGTTGGAGCATCCCCTTTGAGTATTTTCTTAACTGCCGTTTCCAGTCTTTTTCCTGCAAACCGACTGAGGTAAGCAATTCCTCGCATTTTTCCTTGCGCGTTTGTTTATCGTAGCCAAATAGCTCGCCGAAATACAGCATCAACTCGCGTGCGGTCAGGTAATCGTAAAAATACGGATTCTCGGGGCAATAGCCGATCCGCGCGTGCATAGCGACATCCGCGATGTCATGGCCCAAGATCTTCGCCGATCCCTCTGTTGGGAAGATGAGCCTCATTAGAATTTTGATGGTCGTCGTTTTGCCAGCGCCGTTACCGCCGAGAAACCCGAATATCTGTCCGCTTTTCACATTTAGTGTCAGATCATCGAGCGCACGTACATGCCTCTTTTTCCAAAAGCCGGTCTCGTAGTCCTTTGACAGATTTGTTATCTCGACAGCATATTCCATAAGCTATTTTTTCTGAGCGGCATCGCGCTCATCCATCAAATCAAGTTCATTCAGCTTTTGCCCGGCTGCCAGCCTCACCATTTCATCATCCGAATAGGTGAGCATCTCCCGATAAATCTCGCGAGCGGTGGCCCGGCTGCCGCCTTCAGTTCTCATAGATGCAGCCATCAGACGCATAAAAGGCGCGGCTCCCGAAACTAGCGAGCCCTTTTCGAATATCGCGGCGGCGTCATCGTATCTTCTCAACTTCCAGTATATATAGCCCAGATGTTGATACAGCCGCCATTCGCTAGGATTATTGGCAATGCCTTTGTTGGCGATGAGGATTGCCTTATCGGGGTCAATCGCGGGCAGGACTATCTCCCCGTAGCTATAAGCCGCGATGAAATGAGGGTCGAGATCGGTTGCGTTGTCAAGATATGGGTAAAGTAGCTTTATATTAAGATCGCGTAGATCGTCGATATTGATAAATTCGGACTTTGAGCTTTCAATCTTCATGCCGACATATTGCAGCGAGCGCATCCAGTACCAATCGGCTACCAGTCCCTCGAAGCCGAGAGCGTACCCTTTCAGCCGAGATCCGTTGACGGTGAGATTGCTGTCCTCGTAGCCCTCGGGAAGTGGCGGGCGAGTCCGCTCTAGATAGCCGCTTAAGCCGATGACAGCGGCAAATCCCGCCATGATGATCGCAAGCGGCAGAACAAAGTTTTTGAGGCCGATGGATTGCATTACTTAAAATTGCGGCGGCTGAATATCATCACCGTTATCGTGATCAAAATAATGTCGTAAACCAACGCATACGCCGCAGCACCGCCAAGCATCGCTAAGGGCGGAACATCGCCGTTTGCAGTATTTGTGATAAAACTAAAATTTGACAGATTAGGCAGCAGGTAATAAATCGCATTGAATAAAACGATCGCCGCCCGCGACCCCAAACCCCCGGCCAGATCGCGAAGCGACGAGCTAAAATGGCCGATAAGAAACACAAAAAAGGTCAGCAAAGCTGACAGCGCAGGCGTCGAAAACGACGAAAACATTATCGCGACCGCCGTTATGATAGTTAGCTCAAGGAAAATTAGAAAAACCGCTCCCCAGATCGCACCCGCAAAAGTTGAGCCGCCGACATAGAGCAATGCAAGCGACACACCGGCTCCCATAACAACCAAATTTGCTAATAATGTGAGGCACAAGCCGAGATATTTGCCGATGATAAATTCGCCCCGCCCAACCGGCTTTGAAAAGATCGAATAAACCGTGCGTTTCTCGATCTCTTTCCAAACCAGGCTGACGCCGACAAATATCGAGATAAACGCGCCAAAAACGAGGATCGTGCTGAGACCGAGATTTACAATGACGCGTGCCTCCTGGCCACCCGAAAGGTCGCCGAGAAAGATCGCGCTTACCGTTATCAGCAACACAAAAATTATCAGATTGTATAGAATACGGTCACGAACGGCCTCGCGAAACGCATTCTTAGATATGGTTAAGATTCGTGAAGGGAAACGAATTCGTTCATTGGTCATGTCGATCTGCAGCGTTGTAAAAAATAAGGTTAGATTTAGTGTTGCCTAAACACACTGATTTTATCACAAGGTTGCTCTGACAGATCGTGAGCAGACGTGTGTCAATAATAATTTATCAAACTTACTGGTAAAAGAGATTAAGGCGTAAGTTCTGCCCGCTTCAACTTTTCGTTTCGCGACCAGACGCTCTTAAAATGCAGGATGGGACGTTCAAGTAAATAGAACGACGTTGCGGCGGCGAAAAATGAAAGGCTCAGGCCAATGATTATTTGAGCCGGCGGATCCTCGAAACGATTTTTTGCGAATTCATAGAAAAGGTAGTGCCACAAATAAAGCCCGTAAGAGATTTCGCCCACCCATCGGAGAGGCCGGATTTCGAGCATCCGGTGAACTGCCGTCTTTTCGCGTGTGACCAGCCAGATTATCGAGATGGCCACCGACAAAGAAAATAATGAGATAAAACCGAGAAATAGCGTTGGGTTATCATGCTCAAATGTCATCAAAATTGTAAGGCAGCAAAGCACCGAAGCGAGAAAAATACGATTGAAAGCATTGGTCCGGAAAAAATGCGACGGTATAAGTTTCCAACAATAAACCATTGATGCGACACAACCTATCAAAATCGCGTCGATGCGGGTATCGGTCGAGTAATACAAAAGGTCAATATCAGCACCTGTGGCCGTACGCACGGTACGCTGCACGACCAAGATCAGAACGAGGATACTTGTTCCGATCGCGATCTGTCTGCGGCTTCGCGATTCCCCAAATGCTTTCAACAAAATGAGTGACCAGACGATGTAAAATTGTTCCTCGATAGCGAGTGACCATGTGTGATTTAAGTTACCCGTTAGAGCACCGGTCGCTTTGTGCCAATTCATCAAATAGGTAAGCGAATAAAGAAAATTGTCGTCGCTGTAAATGAAATTTGTCTGTTCTCGCGGAAGCAGCACGTGTCCGGCAAAATAAAGAATTATCAGGAACAACCAAAATGCCGGCACAAGCCTTAGTGTCCGTCGGATATAAAAATTACCGAGGCTGATCTTTCCCGTCTGATCATGTTCTTTGAGAAGGATCGAAGTAATCAGAAATCCGCTTAAAACAAAGAATACATCGACACCCAGAAATCCGCCCTTTACCAGCGTGTGAATACCCGGAGCGAGATATTCGAGGTGATAGCACATAACGATAAGCACGGCTATCCCCCGCAAACCATCGAGAACCGGAAAATGCTTAAAGCTAACCATTGCCCTGTCGCGTGTTTTTTCGACGGCGTTTGAGAAAGGAATTGTTTCGGTAATATTCATCGGGCCCACGCGGTCTCAGTCTTGAACGAGAGGACTTTTCGATCCCTGCGCAGTGATGCATATATGCCCAAAAACAGTCCCAGCCAGGTCAAAAGTGAAAGCGATCTTGATACCAGAACGAGATTTGGCTCGACGAAGAAAAGTCGGATGTTGGCTTCTTTTTGCGGGATCGGAATGTTTATAGTGCCGTCAGCACCTCTTTCAATCTCCGTCGGAGATCCATTTACCTCGGCTTTCCAGTTAGGGTAGTAAAACGTTGCGATGCGGGCTGTTTGGCCGGTGCCGGCTTCAATATTGAATGTTCTGGTTAAATTTGCCCACTCATCGATATGAACATTACGTCCATCGGCTAAAACCTTTTCATTTTGTTCCAGAGCCGATTCCTGGGCCCATACAGGCCACCAGCAATCATAGCTTTTCGCGTGGGCGAGGGAGTCGATTCTCCCGGTGAATTCCTGCCTACTTGTATAAACGGCGGGTTTTATTATCTGAGTTGCCGTAAAAACACAACAGGCGATCAGCAGTCCGGCGGCAAGTATCGCAACCGGTCGCTTATTCGATTTAAATGCGTCCGCTATTATCTTCCACGTTCCGGCTGCAAGAAAGCATGACATCAAACTAATTGCCGCCAGCCATCTCCATGGAAACTGAATTTGCTGGAGACTGACAAAATGCTCCCAAATGGGCAGGCTCAGCGGAGTGGCAAAAAATATCGCGACACAAATCGTGATAATCGAAGCCTTGAGAGGCTCCAATTCAGCTCTCCGCCATCTATATAAAACAAATGATATTCCAGGCAAAAACAGACACAATGTCACGAGCAGCATCAGGTCGCTGAACCAAAGTGATCTCTCGTCATAATCTCTCGGTGAAACATATAAAAAAGCGGCAAGAAAATTGCTATGAAAGTCATATGCGGCACTGCGGAATGTGTCCGTTGAATGGTTGACGAACGCAAGTTCGGTCGCCATTCTTACCCAGTAAAACGAGCTCGCCAAAAGCCCAAGCCCAACGGATGCGCCAAGCCGAAAAATTGTCCTGATGCGATCGATTCTCAACGACGCTATCGAGTATGCCAAAAGGCATATCGAGCCGATCACAGTCATAGGCAAATGCGTCAAAACCAGCAATGCGTATGACAAACCGAGCAGTAATATGTCTATTTTCCGCCCGTGTCGGCATATCCGTGTGACAAACAAAAAGCAAAACGGAAGTATCGATGCGGCGGCAAATTCAGCGTATGTAAACGCATTGAATATCTGATTGACGTGATACGGAGCGACTATGTAGCAAGCCGCCGCCAGAAGAGATGCATTTGGCGAGAACGATTCTCTTGCCCATAGATAGACGCCGCTCCCGCCAATAAAGAACCAAAGGCCAAACATCAAAACGCTCGCATCGTACCAGTTGCCCGTGACAGCCTCGGCTGCGACAAGACAATAATAAGAAAATGGCGGATAGAAACGAATTCCAACATCGCCATAACCCGAATTTGAGTCCGCCGACCAGCCTGGATAGATACTTCCGTCCGCGACCGCGGCTTTATACGTCAGAGCAAATTGGTAATGCTGCGGCAGATCGTTGCCATTCGGAATGCCGTTAAAATATATCGGCAATACTATCGCGGCCGATATGCAAAGCAGCAAAAAAATGTCGAGGCGTAACCTGATATGACCTTTTTGCTGAGCGGCGTACATTTGGCTTGTGATTCAGATAAATCGTGAGAATAAAAAAATCGAAATAGAGGAACCAACAAACCGGTTCCTCTATATCCAATTACAATTAACTAAGATTAATTAGCAAGAGGCGTACCCGCCTGAACGGCTGCCACGTCCGGGTAGTCGCTCAAGTCAGTCGAATCCGTCATAATAACGCCCTCCGTCGCGATGCCGAATTTGCGCGATCCGGTCTGCGAGATGCCGGTGGCTACCACCGGAATCGCAGAAAACATAAACTGGGCAGGGATGTTTGCTGTTTTAAGGATCCTGTTGCCCTTAATGCGGTAACTACTCTTTGTTCCCGAAGCCAAAACAGAATCAATCAAATTATTAGTGCCAAGTTGGGTCAGCGCAGAGGTATCCAGCGAGCCTATATTGCCTGCAAAGTTACCGTCGCTAAATGACGTAGCGTATGTCATCTGTGCTCCGTGCAGCGTACGGCAGGCCGATATGGCCGTGCCCTCGTTTGCGGCACGCCGGGACGCAAGCAGATTTGGGATGGCTATTGCGGCAATAATGCCGATTATTACAACAACTATCAAAAGTTCAATTAGCGAGAATCCATGTTGGTTTTTCATTTTTTACTCACTCCCATTTTTAGTATTTATAATTGTTTACTGGGTGACTACCCTTATTTGCATTATGAAAACATCTTTGGATCCAATATGAGATGCAAGAAAGGCGGGAAGCATTTTTTTGTAATGCCTCCCGCCCTTTTTTGTAATTTGTTTAACAATTTAAGTATGAGAGGTTAAACATTAGCTGTTTAGAGCGCAGTGCCTGCTTGAACAGCAGCGATTGATGCGAAAGCTGTCAGGGTCGAATCCCCCATCAAGACGCCTTCCGTCGCGATGCCAAACCTGCGTGTTCCAGTCGCGGTAACGCCACTTGCGGTCGTCGGAATAGCGGTAAACATAAACTGCGCCGGCGCTGACGCCGACGAAGCTATACGTCCGCCCGTAAAGACATAACCACTCTTTGTTCCGGCACCCAAAACCGAATCAATCAAGCCTGGTGTTGCAAGCTGAGAGAGGGCAACACCGTCAGGAGCTCCACCAGCGGAAGCGGTACCGGCATAATTGCCGTTGCCGTAGGTTGAAGAATATGTCATCTGGGCACCGTGTAGGGTGCGGCTGGCCGAGATCGCCGAGCCCTCGTTAGCTGACCGGCGGGCGGCAAGCAAATTCGGGATAGCAATAGCAGCAATGATGCCGATGATGACGACAACGATTAAAAGTTCGATAAGCGAGAAACCTTTCTGATTTTTCATTTGTAGTTCACAATCTCCTAAAGTTTTTTTAAAATCCATGTACCTTTCCCAGGCCGCTAGTGTTATTACAAGAGCCGTGCCACGAAAGAGTCTAGAGTCTGAAAAGAGTCATAAGTCTTGAGTATGAAAGGGTTATGAGAACGCGGAGTGTTGAGTTTTATGACCGCAGAATATGTTTTCTGCCCCAAAATAACAGTTTTTGGTAACGCAGTGATGACAAAAAGTGTCAGTGTAGAGTCTTGAGTCTTGAGTCTTGAGTCTTGAGTCTGAAGTTGGTGCTTCCGACTCCAGACTTTTAGTCAGAGCTTCGCATTTGTGCAGAAAGCGAGCGGATACTGTGTTTGTCGAGAAGATGCCTCAGCGAGCGGACCTGCATTTGAAGCAATTCGGCGGCTCGCGTCTGGTTTCCGGCCGATTTCCTTAAGGCTTCGACAACGTATGTCTTTTCCAGGTTGTCCAAATGGCTGACGAGATTGATCCCCGAATCCGGGAGGTCGAATTCGGCGCTGATCCGCTGGGGATTGTAATTTGTTACGTGATCTGGCAGTTGCTCGGGCTGGATCTCACCGGATCTTTCGAGCGCGACCGCTCGCTCGATGGTATGCTCGAGCTCTCGGACGTTGCCGTGCCATGCATATTTTTCAAGTATCTGGGCAGTTTTTGGCGAGATAGTGAGATCTTTTCCTGACTGATCGCAAAATTTCTTTATAAAATGATCTATCAAATCGGGAATATCATCGCTTCGCTCACGAAGAGGAGGCAGATGCATCGGAATGACCGAAATGCGATAAAAGAGATCCTCGCGAAATGTGCCTTCGTCGGTCATTTGTTTTAGATCACGATTGGTTGCGGCTATGACCCGAGCGTCGATCGGCACTTCATCGTGAGCCCCGACCGCACGGACGCGGCGTTCCTGCAATACGCGGAGCAGCTTTACCTGCATCGCCGGCGACATTTCGCCTATCTCGTCAAGAAAGATGGTGCCTTGGTGGGCGGCCTCAAATAACCCCTTTCGATTAGTATTGGCACCGGTAAACGCACCTTTTATGTAACCAAAAAGCTCGGATTCGAGCAAAGTGTCAGTAAAAGCCCCGCAGTTAATTGAGATAAACGGTTTTTCGGCCCGCGGGCTCATATCGTGGATCGCACGGGCGACCAATTCTTTGCCGGTACCGCTTTCACCCGTTATCAGAACTGTCGATTGTACCTCCGCCACAGTTTCGATCATCTGAAAGATCGCATTCATCTTGGCCGATGTCCCGATGATGTTCTTAACGCTGCCGCGCTCGCGCTGAGCGCGTTTAAAGGCGCGGTTTTCGTCGATCAACGCCTGTTTTTCGAGCGTTTTTTTGACGATCAGCTTTAATTCCTCGACATCGAAAGGTTTTTGAATAAAATCGTCGGCGCCGAGCTTGAATGCTTCGCGGGCGGTTTCGACCGAGGCAAATGCCGTCATCAGCACCACGCCGACATCGGGAAGCGTCTCGCGGACAGCCCTCAGCATCTCGATCCCGTCCATGTCCGGCATTTTGACGTCTGAAATGATAACGTCGGCAGGTTCGGCCTGGAGAAGCTCCAGGGCTTGGCGTCCGTTCATTGCTGTTCGGATATTGTTGCCGCTACCTTCAAACACAAGGCTTAAAAGCTGCCGGTAACTTTGCTCGTCGTCGACGATCAGGATATTTGGCATTGAAATATTTGAAACTTATCTGGAAATGAATGGCTGCGGCAAACACGCGTAAATGCCACTTAAGTCTATTGTCACAAAATTAGGTATGGCAATTCAAGAAGAATTTTTTTTGTCATCGCCTGCTACCTTCAAAAAAGGCTTTAATTTCGATGGTTCTCTCTCGTCGGGGGGTATGTTTGCCGCGTCAAACTGTGAACGGCGGTTCTCACGTGGCAATTCAATAGTGATGACTGTGCCTTGCCCTTCGAGACTGCGGACATTTATTGCTCCGTTATGGTCGCGGACGATCTGATAGACAATCGAAAGGCCAAGACCGGTCCCGCCTGTCGTTGAATTAGAGAAAGGCTCAAAGAGCTGCTCTACTTGTTCGGGTGACATTCCTTTGCCCGAATCCTCGAAAGTGATGCGTATCCGGTTATTTGGGATAGTTTCAAGCCCGACACGCAGCGCGCCGCCGTCGGGCATAGCCTGAATGGCATTTCGAGCCAAGTTCCAAAAGATTTGCTTGAGCTGCGTGATGTCGGCTGAGATGACGACCGGCTCAAGACCTAAATCCTCTATCAATTCGTGATCTTTGCTCACGTCAGGACTGTGTTTTAGCAACGTTATGGTGTCCCTGATCGCTTCGCCGACGTCGGATTCGGTGAAATTGCCCGCCATTGGTCTGGCGTAACCGAGAAAATTGGTGATGATGCTGTTTAGCCGGTCGGATTCCTTAAGGACTATGTCCATCAAACCCGCCTGAGACGTTTCGGGCGGGGTATTGGACTCAAGAACCTGAATTGCTCCCCGCATTGCACCCAGCGGATTTCTGATCTCATGTGCCAAACCCGCCGCAACCCGGCCGACAGCTGCCAAGCGGTCTTTTCGCCGGACGCTCTCTTCCATCGAGCGTATTTCGGTAAGGTCCTGAAAAGTGATGATCAAACCTGTCGCCTCGTTCGTTTCAGATAAAAGCAATGAAACGCTGAACCCAATACGAACGGCAAATCCCTCCGGCGTTAGCAGATCGGCCTCAAATCGTGGAAGCTGTTCACCTTCGCCGGACGCCGCGAGCGAGAGATCGATCTGCTCCTTGATGTCGCCAAAAAGCGAATATAACGACTTGCCCTGCATTTCGTCGAGCCGGTAACCGGTGATCTCGGTCGCGGCTGCGTTAAATGTATAGATATTGCCATCGAGATCGGTCGTTACCAGGCCGGAGCGGATCGATTCGACGATTCTTTCGTGCAGGACGCGCAAACTGGCAAGCGTTTTTGTGGTTTCCTCAAGCTGCTCGCCCGATGACCGCCGATCCGCGAGCCTCGAGGCAAGCAACCCAACGACAAGAAACGCTACGACATGAAAACTCACGATCTGGACTGCTTTACCGGTAGCCTGCGGCGGCCCGAAAACCTGTATCACAGAATTCCCGGTAAGCAATGCAATCGATATAAATAACAAAACGCAAACGACCGCCATTAGCAGCGTCGAAAGCGGTTTCATAAAAAAGCTGGCAACGCTGATCAGGACAATATAAAGAGTGATATACGGCGACGTAAGGTCACCCGTACGCCAGACAAGCCATGTTATCAAAAGCGCGTCGAGAAAAAACTGTGTGCGAACCTGCCATGCAAAATTTTTGCTCAAACGAAGCAAAAAGAAATACACGATGGTCAACCCCACCGAAATCAGGAAAACGAGAAACAAGCCCTGCGGAAAGGTCTCAAACGATAATCTCAGCGTTCCGCTATACCAAAACCAACTTGTGACCAGCAGCAAAAAAATCACCATCAACCGCCCGATGATAAGCGTCTGAATCCTTTGCATCTGCGCGGAATTGGTTGTGACGGCTTTTTCGTCTAAACTGAACATAATCGCCTAGCAGATATATGGAAACTACCGAGAATCAGAACAATTCGCCCTCGTGCGACGAGAGGCCCTGGGGCAGTTTCACCGTCATTGACGAAGGTGAAAATTACAAAGTAAAGAGGATCGAGGTTTTACCAGGAAAGCGGCTGAGCTATCAGCGGCATTCCCGCCGTGCCGAACATTGGTTCGTCGTACGCGGCACAGCTAAAGTAACATTAAACGGAAGTCAAATAATAGTCAAAGCAGGTGGATCGCTAGATATTGCGACTGGTGACGAGCATCGTGTCGAGAATCCGAATGAGTCCGAACTCCTCGTTTTTATCGAGACGCAAACCGGCGATTATTTTGGCGAGGATGACATCATAAGGCTTGAGGATGATTTCGGACGGATGATTTAATTAGTCAATGAAAAAAGATTTGAAGCAATAGCATATGAACTTTCTTCTTTTTCAGCCTGCAGCAGGGCCGAGCAACCTTGCTTCAATTCTTATCGTTGTTGCTCTTGTGATTGGCGGGTTCCTGGCCGGAGTTTTGGTTACAATATTGTTTTTTCGCATAAAAAGACGGAAGCAGGTATCTGATCCAACTCTATTGCGGCCTTTGGTTAATACCGAAAGTAACAGGGTCAATATCAAACATTGCTCGTTATGTGACAGCACATATACGGATGAAGAATTGAGTTATTGTCTAAGGGACGGAACGCTTTTGAAAATCGTTGGGTCAATGCCTGCTCCACCCGACCCGGATGAAACCCGCGTTATTAACCGGAATCGTTAGACGCAATGTAACTTTTGCTAGGGCCGCGAGATTTGTATGATCTTATCAACCGCGTTCTTCAAATTTCCCGCAATCAGATCGGGGATGTTTTCAAGCATTGCTTGATGCTTTTGCCCATACCCTGTTAATACAAAAGCAGTTCGTATGTTCACATTCTTACCTGTTTCGACATCGATTTTTTTGTCCCCGATCATCCAGGAATTTTCCATATCGATCTCAAAATCAGCCAGTGCTGATTCGATCATGCCAAGATTTGGCTTTCGACAAGCGCAGCCGTCGCACGGGAGATGCGGACAAAAATAGAATCCATCGACCGCACCGAAAAGTTTTGCTTGTATCTCATCATGGATCGCGTGCATCGCCGTTTCGTCGTAGATGCCGCGGCCAATGCCCGATTGGTTTGTAACTACAATTACCAAAAACCCATTGTCTTTCAATAGCTTGATCGCTTCATTCGTGAAAGGAAATAGACGCAGATCCTCGACACGCGAGAGAAAATTGACTTCCTCGATCAACGTGCCGTCTCGGTCAACAAATACTGCGGGTTGTTTCATAAATTTCAGAAATTCATAACGAAAAGATGTTTTTTCAACGCAAAGACGAAAAGGAAACTTGTGGTTAATTTATTGAAAAAAATCTTCTTCCTTTGCGTCTTAGCGTCTTTGCGTTAAAAATTACTTAGCGACTTTGCGTTTAATTTCTTAACCGCCATTTCGAAAACTTCGTCTACTGAAATCCGAGTCATGCAGCGGTGATCGATCGGGCAATCGCGCAGCATGCATGGCGAACATTCTACAACTTTTCTGATAATTTCCGCATTGTCCGAAAACGGCCGTGTCGTTTCGGGGTTTGTCGGGCCGAAAATTGCGATCGTCTGCGTTCCGACCGCCGGTGCAACGTGAGCGAGGCCCATATCGTTGGAGATTAGCAGATCAACAACACTGAGGATCGCAACGGCCTCGGCAAGATCGGTCTTGCCGGTGAGATTTATTGACGGTTTTGCCGAAAGATTTTTGACATTTTCAGATACATCAGTCTCGTCCTTAGACCCCATCAAAATGACATTTACCCCCAAATTTAATTGCAGCAGATCATTTAGTTTAGCGTAACGTTCAGCCGGCCAGCGCTTTGCAAGCGAATTTGTCGATCCAACGCCGAGAGCGATTGTCATTTTTTCGGGATTGATGCCGAACCCGGCTAATTTCTCTCTGACCTCGGCCTTTCGATAGTCCGATATTTCGAGCGACATGTCTGGGATCGATTGTGATACTGTGTCGCGGCCCAGTATCCGCCGCTCGGTCTCGGCAACCAGATTGAGATAGTAAAAGATCTCGTGCTTGCGGTTTTTCCACTCGGGAACTGCGATCGGATCGGTCAATAAAAGGCCGCGAACGTCCTTGTTATAACCGATGCGGCGGGGAATGCGGGTCAAAAACGAAGTCAACGCCGATTCGAAAGAATTTGGCATCAGTACGGCCAGATCGTAACCGTCATCGCGTAAAAATTGGGAATTATCATAGACGTCTTTTATTTTCCAGCGATGTTTGTCAAACGTAACGATCTCATCCAGAAAAGAAGCATCGCGAAACAACCCGTCGGCCCACGAACGAGTGTGCAGAGTGATCTGAGCATCGGGGAAAATACGCCGCAACTCACGTAATGCCGGTATCGACATCACCGCGTCACCAATCCAGTTTGTCCCGCGAACAAGTATTTTCATCAGAATTTTTAAACGGAAAGATAATATTTAACAGAATGGCCAGGATTTACATGATTTTTTAGACCTGCTAATCGCCTCCCAACAAATCATCCTGTCCATCCTGTAAAACAATTTCGGTTTCGCGACTTTGCGTTAAAAAAGTGTTTTCAAACCTTCTGTCAACCCGATCTTAGGTGACCAATCCAGTTCCTGAGTTACAAGGCTAAGATCGGAGATATAATTCATTGGCACCGGAGCCGGCATTTCAGTTTTATCGTCGACCACGGCTTGAAGCCCGGAAATTTCCTCCATATGAGTGACTAATTCTCTGAGAGTTAAGGCATTTTCCCGTCCGCCGCCGAGATTGTAGAGGCCGTAGCGAATTATCGACTCAGCAAATGCCGTGCAGGCACGCGAAAAATCGTCAACATGCAGCAGATCACGGCGGGGCGTACCATTTGAGGGCAGCGCGAGCCGTTCGCCTTTGTTAATGGCATCGATGTAATGCCCGACGAAATTTGGCGTGTTGCCCTCGGTGACAGGCGCGTAAACGGTCGAAAGCCGGAAGATGCACGAGCGAAAATTCCGCGTGTTTGCATAATATTCGACATATCGCTCGGCAATAAGTTTCGACCATTCGAGCACGGATTGGCCGGCGTAGAGTGTCGGACAAGTTTCTGGAACCTCATTAAAATTATCCGCAAAACGGCCATAAACATCCTTTGTCGAGGCATAGATAAAAACGGCGTTTTCCTTTATCTCTCGCAGAAGATTGACGGTGCCTTCGACATTGGTGAGGAAAACCTGGCCTGCGCCTCCATGCGATTTGTCCAGATGAGCAGCAAGATGGATGACGACATCGTAATCTTTAACAACGGCCACATCCGGCATATTCAGAATGTCGAGATTCGACCGCCGCGAAAAGTCATCCGCGTTGAGAAAACGCCGGACGTGAGTACCCAAAAAACCGCTGCCGCCTGTGACGAGTGTTTTCATATTTAAATATTCAGACAATAAGAATTTAACGCAAAGTCGCAAAGAGGCGAAGATGCAAAGGTAGAAAATATTATCTGAATTTCTGCAGGTTCTTGATAAACCTCTGCGTATTGGCGACTTTACGTTAAAAATTCTTTATCGAGCGCAAAATCTGATAGAATTTTATTAGCGGCCCGCTGAAGTTTGCCGTCCGGTTTCCCCAGTAGCTCCGTCCAAAAATGTCCGATCCTAATATAATTAAGACAAACAGATCAAAAATGCCACCGAAAGGCTGGGTCAATTCGCGGCGCGGCAAAGTGTATAAAGCGCCGCCGCCGACACGGTTTCGGCGTATTCTGCGTCGGATATTTAACGTTTGGACGATATCCGCCGCATCTCTGATCCTACTCATAGTTTTTTTGACTTTGACGTATTTTTGGTTTGAATTTTCGGACCGCATAGATCAAAAATTGTTGAGCGGCGAGGTTTATACGGCGTCGGCGGGTATTTATTCCGCGCCAAAGACGCTAAAAACGGGCGAAAGTATCACAATTCCAGCGCTTGTCGATTATCTCAAATCCGCCGGTTACATCGAGCGAAATAATCAGGCAGACGCGTCGAGAAGCCGCTACGTGGTCGATGGCGATGTCGTTGGGATCGAGCCAGGGATGACCGGCGTAATCGACGGCAAGAAGGTCTTTCCGGCACTTTCTGTCAAATTCAGCAAAGATCAAAAGTCCGTTGCCGCGATCGGTAATCGCGATGCCAATATCCAGGTAAACGAAACGCACCTTGAGCCCCGGATACTCAGTTCGATAGCCGCCGAGGGCGACGGGCGTCGCAAAACTGTTACCTTTAACGATCTGCCGCCAAACCTCGTAAAGGCGATCACCACGACTGAGGACCGGGCTTTTTTTGAGCATTACGGCGTCAATTTTCGCGGCATCCTGCGGGCATTGTGGCGGCGATATGAGGGCGACGACGATTCGCCGATTGCTAGGCAGGGCGGCTCGTCAATCACGCAGCAGCTCGTCAAAAATCTACTGCTCAACCGCGAACAGACACTGACGCGAAAGCTGACCGAGGCGTATATGTCGATTATCCTCGAAACACGGCTCACGAAGCAGGAAATTTTTACGCTATATGCCAACCAAATCTATCTCGGCCAGCAGTCGGGCGTCGCGATCTACGGCGTTGGCGAGGCGTCGAATACGTATTTTGGCAAAGATGTGTCGCAATTAACGCTGCCCGAGGCTGCCTTTATCGCCGGTATCATCCGCAGCCCTAACCGCTACAACCCTTACAAAAATCCTGACCGCGTAAAAGAACGCCGCAACCAGGTGCTCGAATCCATGCAGGAAGCCGGCGAGATCACACCTCAGCAGTTGGCCGAGTTTCGCAACCTGCCGATCGAGCTAAAACAGATCTCAAACGCAAAAGATCTACAGGGAATGCCGTATTTTTCGCAATATGCTATCGACGAGCTGCCAAAGATCGCGGGCGACCCGGAGGCGCTCCAGCATTTGCGGGTTTACACCTCGATCGATCCCGATTTGCAGCGGGCCGCCTATGATATTGTCAACAAACGCCTTGCCGCTCTCGATAAGCATTTCCCCAAAAAGCAGGGGTTAAATGCATCGCTTGTAGCCATTCGTCCAAAGACTGGCGAGATCGTCGCCATGGTCGGCGGCCGCGATTATTTGGCGAACCAATTTAACCGCGCGACCGATGCCATGCGCCAGCCTGGATCGGTCTTTAAGCCTTTTGTTTACACGACGGCGATCAACTCGGCATATGATTCCAGCACGCGGCAATTTACAACTGCTAGTATCTTTAAAGACGAGAAAAAGACTTTTACATACGGCACAGAGAGCTATTCGCCGGGTAATTTCCACGATTCTTTTTCAAATAAAGAGATGACGCTGCGCGATGCCCTCGTCCATAGCAAAAACGTTATCACTGTCGATGTGGCGATGCAGGTCAACATCGGCAAGGTGATGAATCTCGCCGCCAAGGCTGGGCTGCACAAGGTCGAAAAGGCTTATCCGTCGATGGCCCTTGGAACCGCCGAATCAACGCCTCTTGAGGTGGCAACCGCTTACACTATGTTTGCCAATCTCGGCGACCGTGTGCTGCCGACGCCAATTGTGCGCTTGACGACCGGTGACGGCAAAACCACCGTTCAGTCCACCCCAGACCGCAAGAATGTCGTGCGCCCCGATGTCGCATACGTGATGGACGACATTATGAAGGACGTGATAAATCGCGGCACGGCTGCCTCGGCCGGTGCGTGGGGATTTCGTAACAATCCGGGCAAGGCGGCCTTTGCCGGTAAAACCGGCACGTCGCGCGACGGATGGTTCGCCGGATTTACACCCGACCTCGTCTGCGTGGTTTATGTCGGTTTTGACAACGGCGACGATCTCGGTTTGAAAGGTGCCGAGTCCGCTTTGCCGATCTGGGCCGACTTTATGAAGGAAGCTCTTGCGTCACATCCCGAATGGAACGGCGATTGGGCAATGCCCGCCAATGTCCGAAAAGCCGAGATCGACATCCGCAACGGCTCGCTGATCCGCGAATTAGACCCATCTGCCGACACGAGCGCCACGCCGACACCGACGCCGGTGCCAAAAAAATTCACCGACGATCAGGGAAACGAGCTGCCCAGCGACGAACCCGAAACACGTCCTGATATTTTCGTAACCAATGTCCCGGCTGAGTTTCGCCGCATCGAGCTGTTTATCGCCGGCACCGTGCCAAACCGCGCGATGCTGCCGACGACGGATTTGAATCCTGAGGGCGAGACAAACAAACATCCTTCGCCGACACCAACGCCGCTCAACGAAACATGGCAGGACGGAACCGAGCCGCCGGGCGACTCCCCAAACCCGGAAACTGTAGACCGAGACAACGGGCCGAAGATCGGCACCGTCACAATTATGATCTGCCCGGTAACCGGAATGCGGGCGACCGTCAATTGCCCGGATAAAAAGGCCAGGACATTTAAGGCCGGCACCGAACCAAAGGAATTTTGCACGTTTCACAGGTAGGGATTCAGAACCGGGAGGCCGTATTTCACGCTCTGGCTATGTATGCAGTAATACCGTTTCGCCGCTGCCGTAAATGTATTATAATTTAGGAAAGTCTTTTACAAGGAGGGTTTGAAATGAGTACTGATCCGCATACACAATTGGAAGAGAGCTTTCCAGCCCACGACGATTTTATTAAATATCCTATCTATAAGGTCGTCAGTGTTTTTGAAGATTCGGACAAGGTAGCCGGTGCGGTCGAGGAGCTGCGGTTGAGGGGCTTTGCCGGTGAGGATATCGAGGCCTACTGCGGTTGGCAGGGGCAGGACGCCAAGATTTTCGAAGGCTCGCAGCCCGGCGTCTGGGAATCGTTTATCCATGCCGTCAAGCATGTCGGCCCCGAGCGCACCTATGTCGAACGCTACGAACAACATCTCAAAGACGGCGATTGCCTGATAATGGTCCGGGTCGCTAACAAGGAGCAAAAGGCCAAAGCAGCCGGAGTTCTGCACGGATATACCAGCGAGCGTGTGACCTATTTCGGCCTTTTATCGACTGACGAGATCCAATAATAATAATATTATGAACAAAAGCAAAGCTTCGGTATTTACGCGGTTTTCAAAGATGACCTCATCCGCCGCCGGTAAGCCCATTACATTCATATTAGCGGTGCTGATCATCGTCGTCTGGGCGGCTTCGGGGCCGATCTTCGGTTTTAGCGACACATGGCAGCTGGTTATCAATACCGGCACGACGATTATCACGTTTCTGATGGTCTTCCTGATCCAGAATACGCAGAATCGCGATTCGATAGCGGTTCAGCTCAAACTTGACGAGATCATCTTTGCTCTCAAAGAGGCCGATAACAAGTTTCTAGACGTCGAGGAGCTGGATGAAAAGGAACTCGAGGCGAGACGCAAAGAGATGGTAACTCTGGCCGAGGAAGCAAGCGACGCGGAGGAATCGGGCGTCGATACAAGCGCATCTACAAAAGCCAAAAGTTCCAGGAAGCCAGCTAAGAAAGCCGAATAGCGGCATTGGTACCGCTCGCCAACATTATGCACGATCTTTTTCGCAAATTTGCCATGCGGGTCTCGCGGCTCGTCGGTTCGGGAGTGACGCTGATATTGTTCATCGGGCTGGTTTTGGGCACCGGATGGTATTACGAGTTTTCAGGCGCCTGGAAGACCAATACCAGCCTGATCTCGACGCTGACCGCGCTTCTGCTGTTATTCTTTCTCCAAAAATCACAAAACCACAGTGATAAAGCCACTCATCTGAAACTCGACGAACTCGTCAAAGCCGCCGACGATGCCCGCGACTCAGTAGCCGCCGCCGAGGAACAGGCTGAAAGAGATATGGACGACCTCAAGCGTGAACAAGCCCTGGCCCTTGAAAAAAAACTAAACGAGAATTAATCTCAATTCGCATTCCTGAAAGCAAAAAAAAGCGAGGGCTGCATCGCACCACACCGCAGCCCTCTAACCGGCAAGCATTCCCGGAGATAAAGGCGGGTTTTGTCTGACCATCATTATCGAACAGACTTTGTCAATAAACACCCTTGCTCGGCAGTAATCGTTTTTCAACGCATCGACGCCGACAGAGCGAGGCTGATGAACCTCATATATTCTCCATATCAGCGCCTAATTATTTTATAAAACCGGGGGGAGGGGTGGGTCAAGAGCTTTAAGTATGTTGGAATACAGATATAAGCCGCAGGAATTGATTCAATATTTTTACGCCCGGATTCAGGCGGCGATTGAATTAGAAATACAAGGAGAGAAAAAATGGGACAAGAAAATCAACCGGGAATTAATCCACAAAGCGGTCAGGGACAACCGTCACAAGGCGACAGCCAACAAACGGGCGGAAGCCAGCAAACGGGCGGAAGGCAGCAAACGGGTGACAGCCAGGAAAGTCAACAGGAAAGTCAAAATGAAAATTCGGGAAGTCAGATCCAAAGAGATCCGTATGAGCATACGGGAAAGCAGCGACCGCGGCTGTGAAATTAACTAATTTAACGGGAAAAAAGAAAGACCGGAGGTTAAATCCGGTCTTTCTGCTTTTGTTTCTAGAAGTTATTTATTATTTTTTAACCTGAATCTGACTCTTCTGGCCGTCCTTGATGAACTGGGCCGAGCCGCAAAACCACTTATCCACATCAACGTAACAGGTAAAGACACGCTCGTTATCGGTCTGGACCTGATTGTAGCTTCGGTAGAAAGTCTTCTGCGTCCATTTTACGCGAACCGGATAAACCATCGTGTTCGCTGTGCCGCCCGCTCCCGAATCCTCATTCACCCGCCATTTATGAGGTGCTCCGGGCTTGAACTCGCTAATGTCCATCGTGGTTGCTCCGTCTGATCCGGGGTCGGACGGCTTCTCATACAGACAGCGAATCACTTTTTTAGCTAATTCGGTGGGCAGTGGTTGGCCATTGCGTGCCGTTGGCTGCTTCATATGTGCGCAATCAAGCAACTCACGATCTGCCATAACAGTGTCATTCTCATCCACGCTCAGTTTGTCTATCTGGCTTTTCGGAGCTGCTCCGCCGCCGGGACGAATCCATTTCTCCGCATAATCACGGATGGGGATTACCCGCATCTTTGGAAGCTGTCCGGGAAGAGGGTCGAGTTGAACTATATAAGCCACGGTGCTGAGATCGACCTTAACTACTGTGCCTGTCTTCCAGACCGCCCTATCCGGTGTGGAAGCCTGGAGCGAATCAACTTCAACGCGATCACCCTCTTTGAATTTGGGGTTCTGTGCTCTGGTCGAGGATGTCATCAACATGACTCCCAGTAACACTCCCACGAACAATGTGCAACTGTAAGTTTTCATTTCCTTTCTCCTTTTTTTTAATGTTTGTAATTATAAGCATTAACCGCATTGTGAGGCAAGGAAAAGGTTCGCGAATGCAAAGCCTTTTTATCCGATTGTAAGTTGTGGGTTCCCCGCTACTGCATCCCCAGGCTTTTTACCAGGAAGGCGTAGAGATCGGCTTGCTGTTCGATCTGCTGGGTGGTCGGCAAACCGGCTCCGTGGCCGCCGCGCACCTGGATGCGGATCAACACGGGCGCGTCGCCAGCTTGGGCGTACTGCATAGCGGCCGTGTATTTAAAGCTGTGTGCCGGGAATACGCGGTCGTCATGATCCGACGTGGTAATGAGCGTGGGCGGATATTTTGTCCCGGCCCGCGCGTTATGATACGGCGAATAGGCATACATAGCTTTGAAATCGTCGGCGTTCATCGGGTCGCCATAGTCGGATTTCCACGCCCAGCCGATCGTAAACTTGTCAAAACGCAGCATATCCATCACGCCGACCTGCGGTATCGCCGCGCCAAAGAGGCCGGGATTTTGGTTTAAAGTTGCACCGACAAGCAGGCCGCCGTTTGAGCCGCCCTGGATGGCGAGTTTTGGCGTCGAGGTGTATTTATTCGCAATCAGCCATTTGCCGGCCCATGCAAAATCGTCAAAGACATTTTGCTTATTAAGCCGAGAACCGCCTTTCCACCATTCCTTGCCATACTCGCTGCCGCCGCGGATGCAGGCAACCGCATAAACGCCGCCCATCTCGAGCCACGCAACGCGGCCGACCGAAAAGCCGGGGGTCGAAGGGATGTTAAAGCCGCCGTAGCCATAGAGGATCGTCGGATTTTTGCCGTCAAGCTTGATGCCCTTCTTATATGTAAGGAACATCGGGACCTTCGTACCGTCCTTGCTCGGATAAAAAACCTCTTTGACCTCATACTGCGACGAGTCGAATTTGACGTTAGCTTTGCGGTAGAGTTTGCTTTCGCCGGTTTTCATATCGTAGTGATAGATCGTCGGCGGTGCATTGTAGCTAGAATAGCTGTAAAACGTCTCGGTGTAGCTGCGTTTGCCGCCAAAACCGCCCGCCGTGCCGATACCCGGCAGATTAACGTCGCGGACGAATTTTCCGTGCGTGTCAAATATCTTGATCGCCGTATGGGCATCATGTAGATAATCCAGGACGAACTGGTTGTTGATAAAACTAACGTTTCCCAGCGTGTCGGGCGATTCCGGAATGACATCCTGCCAAGGCGTTTTGGCAGTGACGTTTATAGAGACGATCTTGCCGCGCGATGCGTCCTTATCGGTGTGAAAGTAAAAGACCGAGCCGTCATTGCCGATAAAGTTCCAACTATTGTCAAGATTCTCGACGATTGGTCTGATGAGTCGGTGATCGTCGTTTTTCAAATTTTGGACATACACCATGTTCATTCGCTCAGTACCCTTGCTCACAGTTATGATAAGCCATTCGCCGTCCTCACTGATCTCCGCATTGCTAAAGTACTCTTTATTATCCGGCCGCGCGGAAACAACTTTGTCCTCGGATTGTAGCGTTCCCATCTTGTGGAAATAGATCTTCTGAAACTGCGTCGTGACCTTCAGTTCCTCGCCCGGTTTTACCGGGTCGTAGCCGGAGTAATAAAAACCGGAGTTATCCTTGAGCCATGCATCGACGCCCTGGCGGTTTGGCGCGAGCGTATCGGGGAGCAGCTTTCCGGTCGCCGTGTCCATCACATGCCATTCTGTCCGGTCCGAACCGGCGATCGCGACGCCATACGCCCAAAACTTGCCGTCATCGGTAAATCGTGACCCACTCAATGCCGCAGTTCCGTCGGCGAGGATCTTGTTGGGATCGAAAAAGATCGTGCCGGGATCGCTGATCGATGTTGCCTTGTATAAAACGCTCTGGTTTTGCAGACCGTCGTTCTTAGAATAGATGTAGAAATTATCAGCGATCTTTGCCGGAGCCGAGTAACGCTCGTAGTTCCAAATCTCGGTTAGGCGGTTCTTGATCGCCTCTCGCTGGGGGATGGCCGAGATGTATGAGTTGGTCAGTTTGTTCTCGGCTTCGATCCACGCCTTGGTCTCGTCGGAATCGGTCTGCTCCATCCATCGATACGGATCGGCGACCTTTGTGCCGCTGTAATCGTCAACCTGATCGCCGCGATGAGGCTTGGGATAGTCAAATTTAGTCTGAGCGGCCGCGCTCGAAACCAAAAATGTAATGACAATAAGAAAAGCGAGGGTTCTTTTAAACATAATGCGTTTTATACTCCTGATTCGAAATAAAGTTTCGATAAGTATAGAACGCATCTGGCAGAAACGCGAGTGTAAACGAACGTGCATCTTCGACGACAGTCGCACACTCGTTCACACTCGCGTTTCCGCTCGGATCAGAACACCGGGAGATGCTCCGCAGCCGGCAAGCGGGTTGCGGCGTCTTCACTTTTGTCGTCCGATGTTGAGGGAAGCCATTGACGGCCTTCATATAGAGCCTTTTCCATTTTTTCTTTTGTCTGCGGCCTCGACATCAGATAGCCCTGGCCGTAATCGCAACCGAGATTTTGCAGCAGCGTGAGCTGTGCTTCGGTCTCGATGCCTTCGGCGATTACCTTCTTTTTGAGATTCTTGGCGAGCGAGATAATTGTCTGTAAGATCTCGGAATTTTCTCCGCCCGCGCCGACGCCGGAAACGAAAGACCGGTCGATCTTGAGAGTATCGAAAGGCAGGCGATGCAGATAGCTGAGGCTCGAATAACCTGTGCCAAAATCATCAATGCTGAGCTGAACGCCGAGATGTTTTAGCCGATTGAGAATGCTGATTGTAAGTTCCGCGTTTTCCATAGCAGCGCTTTCCGTGATCTCGAGTTTGAGTGAAGACGGCGAGATTTTTGAGACGGCTAGTGCATTTTCCACATCGTCGATCAGGTCGTCATTTGATAAATGCTTGCCAGAGATATTGACGCTGACGATGAGGTCTTTATGTGTCCGGCTGATTTTTTGCCATTTTGCGAGCTGATTTGCCGTTTCCTGCAATATCCAAACAGTAATTGGGATTATCAGGCCGGATTCCTCCGCGACGGGTATGAATTTATACGGCGCTATATCGCCGAATTCGCCGTGATGCCATCGTAAAAGCGCCTCAAAGCCCAGCAGACTGCCATCCTGTAGGTTGACGAGCGGCTGGTAATGCATCGAAAGCTCATGATTGTCGATCGCGCTTCGCATGTCGTTTTCGAGCCTGACGCGCTCCAGGAATCTCACGCGAAGCTCTTTTGTAAAGACAGCAACCCCGCTGTTTATATCTTTTGCGTAGTGCATTGCGATATCGGCGTCGCGAAGGACGTCCTCAGGTGTATCGTATTCCGTGTCACATGGCGCTATGCCGATATTTATGCCGATTGTAACGCGATTGCCGCTCAAGCTGAACGGCTGTGAAATGCTGTCGAACATCCGCCGGGCGACCTTTTGAGCCTTGCCGACCGTCGAGAGATTCCTGAGGATCACAGCAAATTCGTCTCCGCCGATCCGCGCTACCATGTCCGTCGGATTGAGCATCCGGACAAAGCGTTTCCCAGCGATCATCAGCACCTTGTCGCCGAGCGTGTGGCCGAGACTGTCATTGATATTTTTGAACTTTCGTATGTCGAGGAAAAGCACGTGGAATGTGGCCGCATGATCTTCCTTGTATTCGGCGATCAACTTTCGCAGTATGTCGCCAAAGTGTTTGCGGTTTGGCAGATCGGTCAGCGAATCATACAGGGCCGCGTGTTGCAGATCCTTTTCGCTTTGGCGTAATGCCTCGTTGGCTTTTTCTTCCTTTTCGAGTGTTACCGCGAGCTGCGATGCGTGTTTTTCGGCTTCGCGGCGGCGTGTCCTCTCGGTCTCTGCCTTTTCACGCTCGGCTGTCTCGGCCTGAAGAATGGCGTTACTCACCTCGCCGATCGATTGACGATAGCTCATGTAAGCTATAGTCAAAACAAAGAATGCGATAGATGCGGACATAAGATCGCCGAAGTGAATCAGTTTAAAGACAAGCCCGGCAAGCCCGGCACCGACTAGCTGTGTCATAGAACTCGAAAAACAGTCCTGCTTCAATGTTGTCCATGGATTGGAACCATTCTTGATCCATGCGAAAGTCGCGACAAGAGCCGACGAGATGCAAAATTGTAAAATAGCGAGGCTTCCAACAGTAGTAATAAGATATTGAGTGCTTCCCACTTGGGCAGTCGTGAAATAATCTCTCAGCAAATTAAGCCAGATGAAATAAGTCAGCGTTATAGATAACGCATTAATCGAGACATTGGTCGGGATCATTAAACGGTCAAAAATAAAGCCACGTGACCGTAAGTATAGACAATTAGCGACTGATTCAATCGCAGCTGTAACTATTGCCGCCGAGCCGCCGTATAAAAAAAACGCCAGGAAAACAGAGGCCTCGGAAAAACTTATCGCAAAACGCGAACGCGGCAACGTCAGACTCATCCTCGGAGCAATAACCGAAGAGAATAACAATAGACAAAGAAACCCGCCGCTGAGAGCCTCAGAAGGCAGATTGGCCAAGGCCCCCCCAAAACACAGAGCACCCGCGAGGATAGTTATTACTTTAATATAATTTGAAGATTTTTCTTGATCCATAAGGAGTGATGGATACAGGTTTGCTGGTAGAAGATTAAGGTGCGAATACGGTTTCTTGAACTCACCTTGTGAAGTTTAACACGTTTAACCACAAAAAAGCCACATAAAAAGCTGGTTTCTATCGGTCGATTGCATACGGGGTATACACTCGGAATATGTATAGCAGCTATCCAGCTTTCTAACCATCACAGATACAATGAGTTAGCGGAAATTATCGATTCAAGTGGCAACTTGGTATCCACTATTATTTCATTCTAAAAGCGCAGCTTTTTTTTTATTATAGATCTTATAAATACCGTGTTTGCAATAGTTACAGCCATAGAAAATCTTTTTTCAAGCTTTGGCACGGTGATTGTAATAGAGAGGGCAGAACGAAGCAAAAGGCATCGATCAAATAAAAAAATTTTTAGGAGAAGAAAAAATGAAAAACACACTTAAAGCAATCACGTTAGCAGCCGTATTAACCTTTGGAGCAACTTTCGCAAATGCAGGACTTTTGGTCAGTGATCGACCGTCGCAGACGGGTGACACAACATGCAATAACACCGACACTTCCGTAACGGGAATTATCATCGGTGGAGTTACGGGAATCATCATAGGCGGCATTGCCGGAATCATCATTGGCGGCGATCCTGGAATTATAATCGGCGGTCGTAGTGAACAGCCTTGCCAGAATAATACATTCCACAGCCCAGACAGATCACAGTCCTCAAACGGCCTGCTCGTTAGCGATTAGTTTGAATCCTTCACACGAACCGGGGGGAACAAAAAAGGCAGCTTGGGCGGGAAACCGGCGGGCTGCTTTTTTCAGTGAGTAATAAAATTGCTGCCTTTCATTGAAAGCCGCTTGAATCATCTAAGACTTCGGCCGACGTGATTCGCGTTCGCCGTTGAAAACGAGGCCGGAGATCTTCTCGCCGGTCTCGTTTTCGTATTTGGAGCGAGTATTAAAAGTGTCAGCCCACTTCGCCCGGTTAAAAGAGCTTTGTGCGTTTGAGTGATTCGAGAATGTTATAGCTAAAAATGACGTCGACGCGCGTGCGCGGTACGGTCGGAGCGATGAAGCCGATCCCTTCGGTAAACTGGGTAATAAGGCTAAATTCGGGGCTGAATTTTAGCACTCCGTTGAAGTAAATTCTCTTGCCTGGAGCGAAGCGGTCGCCGTTGAGCGCCTTGATATGTATGTCGGCAAAACCGCCACCGAGCGTAAGTATACTTGTAAGCTTTTTCTCAGCAAAGGCATTGAAGCCGTAATTGCGGTCGGGATGAAAGCGCTCGTAGTTTTCGAATAGGAATGTGTCGATGATCTGCTTTTTCGGCAGCTTAAACTTGACCGCCTGGTGAAATGTGTCGATGCCGGATTCGAAGGTGTAATCGGCTGAGAATCCAATCATTTTGTTCACCTGCTTGCGAACGAGAAATTGATGATAGTTTTGACTGCCAAAGTTCTTAAAGCGTTTGACAACGTTGGGGACACTCACGTCGGCGAGTCTCGCGTAAGTGACCGATATCTCGTCAAAGTAAAGCTTTTTTGGCAGGCGAATCTGGACGCGTTCGCCGGTGATGTAGCTGTCATTGTCATAGGTGGTCGCCTCGGTGCTCTCGCCATAATTGACATAAAGCCCGCCAACCTGAACCTCAACCGCCTTTATTGGCTTCGCATCAAAATATAGTTGCCGCAGATTGAGATTTCCCTGAAAGGTTCCGGTTCCCCAACCCGTCGCATTCCACTCGGTTGTGATCGTAGAGCCGGTTCCCAGGTTGGCAGCCACGCTGTATTTGCCCTCAGGATCGAACTTAAACCGAAACCTGGCGATGAATTGATATTGGTTGTTGTTTGCGGCCTTGCTGTGGTTGTCGTTTTCGATAAAGTGATACCGCGTCAAGGCAGATAATTGCTCAAATTCGAACCACCTCCTGATCTTGTCTTTTGTCGATTGAACGCCCGCTTGTTTATCAGCGGTTGTCTTGCTCGGCGCTTCTGGGCTGGGCGATGGTAACGGCGCTTGCCCTTTTATGACTCCAAAAAGCAGAATGATCCATACAATGAGCAGCAAAACGTCGCGGGATATGTTGTGAAAACTAAACGACATTTTATTCTTGTACTAATAAACGGCAGCGAAGACAAGCAAATATTATACAATCCGTCAATTCTCACTCGTTGTATAGTCACGATTATTCCATTTTACAAACTTAGGGTAAAATGGGTGCATTCAAGCCGGTTTTTTACATTATATAAAACACAGGAGAAATCTATTTATGTCTGACAAGATCTCGGGAAAGGAGATCCTCGCGGGAGCGGTCGTGCTGGCCATATTTGCGGGGACAATGTTTTACACACTGAGCATTTTTAAAGCAGAGGGCGGTAAGAAAGTCGTTGACATATCGCAGGCCGGCGATAAAGCGGCGGGCCACGTCGAGACGCATGTCAAGCTGGTCTCGATCGATCCGATCAAGGGCGACGTGTCGGCGAGGATCGATTTTGAGCCGACCGGGGACATAGTCAACGAGGACAACACGATCAAACAGGACCTTCAGCTTTACTTAAACAGCGCGAACGGCAAACAGGAGATCGACTTTAAGAAAGGAAAGCTGATGACGCCGGTCGAGGGCATATTTAACATGGGCGACGGCGAAGCGTCCGATTATCCGTTTGACAAGCACGACGCCGAGATAATTATCTATGTTGCCAAGGCGAAATCCGCCGACAAGAAACCGGCTGACAAGAGCGCCGAAACTAAGGCGACGGACGACCACGCGGCTAATCCGGAGAAAAAGGACGAGGCTGATTCGGACGAGGTCGCGGTCTCAGTGGATTTCGAGGGATCGATCCCCGGCTACAAGATCGATGCCGTCAAAGCAAAATACTCCGAGGCCGATTACGTCGGGATCGAGACACACATCGAGCGTTCGGGGATCGTGAAGTTTTTCTCGATGTTTGTCGCGGCTCTGATGTGGGCAATGGCGATAGGCGTGCTGTTTTTTGTCGGATCGCTGATAATTCGCGGACGCAAGGTCGAAATTGCCATGTTCAACTTTATGGCGGCGTTGCTATTCGCGTTTTATGCGGTGCGCAATTCGCAGCCAAACGTCCCGCCGATCGGCGTCTATAGCGATTTCGTCGCATTCTTTTGGGCCGAGGTCATCATCGCGATGTGCTTGGTGGTCGCACTGTTTACGTGGATCCTACGTCCGGCGAAGACTTAATAAATTGCCCTGGCTTTAGCCAGGGGTCAGAATCAACCAAATGAAATGGCTTTAGCCAAACGAGCTGTTCGGCTAAAGCCATTTTCTTTTCTGCATCGATAACTCCTATAAGAACCCAGTCGCTACCGCTCCCGGTTCTGACAAGTTTACCAGCCGATCGAGCGGTAGAGATAATTCATCAACGCAACTCCACCGCCGCCATCCTTGTCCGGGTCGTCGTTGATGTCATTGGGCGTGTCAGCGTCCATTTCCTCTTCGTTGTCATCAAAGCCGTTGCCCTCGGCGTCGTGCTTGACGGGAATTTTATTGCCGCCGTTCCACTCACCGACCTCGATCTCGTAGTTATCGGCCCCCTTATCGCCTTTCCCGATGCCCTTGAGTTGTATCTTGTTCTTTTTGCCGGTGGTGTCGACCTGTTCGAGATCGACGTCATAACTATTGTCGCCGTCGATGTTGTCAGAAATGTCGATCTTGCTCGCATCCTTAAAATTGACCATCATACCCGGCGGAACCTGATTACCCTTTTCGACGGCGGCCAAAAAACCGCCCATATCCGTGTGGGCGTTCATAATGGCCAGCGCGCCTTGTAAATTGATCGGGCCGGGGCCTTTGGTGGCGGTAAACCCGGAACCTTTGACCACGGCTGAATAGCTCTTTCCCGGTGTGTCGATGGAGTAAAATACCTCTGGCATTTCGCCGTCCTTTGTCATTTCCATCGCTACCTTGGTGCCGTCAGCAGAAATGGCCGCAGCCATAATTTCGCCCGGATCAAGCTTGATGCCATCAAATCCAACCGTAAAACCGGGACCACAATATACAAAATCCATCACGCTCGCTTTCTTGAGACCGCGTCCGGAAAACACGACGACATAGGGTTTCGCCTTTGGGTCAAACGGCAGGATATAGTGCGGAGAGTCCATGCCAAGTCCGCCGCTGGTAAACTCAACGTCGGCATCAGGGATCTCATCGTGATATTTGCCTGTATCGGGGTCAAAGCCGACCTTTCTGTTATTGCCGTCGATGACCAGCATGTCGCCGGGGCCGGTCAAGAAAAAATGGGCATCCTCAGGCTCGTCCTCCATCGTCGGTGGCTTTATGGGCGGACCGGCGGGTGTCGCCATCGGCTTCGGGCCCGGATGCTCGGGCTTTGCGGTATCAAGGCCGCAGCCGGTTGCCTTTGGGTTATTTGCCGAGAAAGGAGCCTCAAAACACTTTCCGTCACGCCACGATGCGGCCGTTACCTCAAGCGTCGCCGTGTCGATATTGCCAGAGTAGAGTTCGGGTTCATAGTCCGGGTTCTGCGTGGTTGTATATTTCCATGTCTGCTTGCCGCCCTTATTAACCGTCATATAACCGGTCTTGCCCGGAAAATTATTATCGTAAACATGTATCTTGTATTGATCGCCGTCGTCCTCCACCGCAAACGGCGTGATCGCATGACCGTCAGGCTTTTCGCAATCATCGCATTTATAAATGCCGAGTATGTACGAATCGCTGCCGCTGTTCATAGAATCGATCAGCATTTTTACGATAGCCAGCGGGCCACGCTTGCCTGTCTCTTTTGTAGGCCTCTTAACTTCCCTAAAGTCCTGTGTCGCGAAATAGTAGGCGATAGTATTCGCGGCCGACTCAAGGCCGAGCCCATAAACCGATTTTATCCCGGGTTGAAAGCTGGACGGCCCGGTGAATGATTTGAAAGGCAGTCCCGAGCTGATCCTCAGGCAGGTCACTGCCATGCCTTCGCAGTGGCCGCCGCTCATTCCCTTTAGCTCCTGAAACGCCCATTGGCGTGCAGAGGCTTTCACTACGCAGTCCTTCGCGGTCGTCCCACTTTTACAGACCGCCGCCGGGCCAAACATGCGGATCAGGTCCTCGGCTCCGAGATCATCCTGCCAGTGGCGCGGCGGGTCTCCTTTTACCGGATAATTTTGAAAACCATAACCGTTGACGGCGGGGTCGAAATCGAGCTTGGCGACGATCTCGCCATTGTCAGCGTGTCGACGCGACGGGTCGCCGGCTCTGGCAACGCTCGCGATCGGCGACAAAAACAGACTAAGGGATGCGATAAAGACAAATGCAGTCTTTCGTATGCGATTCAATTCTCTATTCATGTGATGATCTCCTGTTAAATTGATTCCGGGCGGTAAAACAAATGTCGGATGTTGAGAATATGAATGTAGTTTGCTAAAAAGTCAACCTGTATCATTTTGCATTTTTGACCGGTTGCGGCGACAATAGGGCATATTTTTGATAACAATTTGGAGACTGTGGCATGAAATCGTTACTTTTATTAGGGTTAATTTTTTTTGCGCTCTCGTTTTGCGGGCTTACTGACAAGCTCAAATCGCTCTCGGGCGGCACGAATAGCTCGAACTCAAACATGACCAGTTCAAATTCGTCATTTACATCGACTGGTGCCGAAAAGGGCGAAATTGACACCGGCTCAGCAGGCGATTGCCGACGGCGGGACGGAAACGAAATGGGATGACCAGGGCATCTCGTGGAGATTGCCCGGGGGCTGGAAAAAAATGGACGTTAAAAAGGAACAGTTTAATTACCAATCGCCGGACAATGCCTTTTTGCTTGTCAACATCTCGCTGATGCCTGACAGTTTTCCTATGGATATTAGTCAGAAGGCATATTATGACCAGGCAATGCAGCAGCTAAAGAATGGTAAATATGAATCGGTAAAGATGGTCGAAATCGATGGTGTGACGGGCGTCGAATTTGTTGAGTCGATGCCCGAAGACAAGAGCGGCCCACGGCGGCACCAGTGGATCGCCTACCGCACATATCTGGGTCAGAAGCAGCAGCTTAATGTAATGACATCGACCAAGGGCTCCAATTTTGACAAGCATGGCGACGATTTCACCGCAATATTGTATTCGATGAAGGTCACGAAATAGTCCCCTGGGTCAGGAATTGTGAAGCGTCGGTGAATCGGCGTGCGGGACAAAGCACTGGCGGCAGCGGGCCTCGTATTTATCGGCTGCTCCGACTTCTACAAGGGCGTCGGAATCGACTGTTCGCTGGGAGTAATTTGCGGTAGCTCCGCATTTGACGCATATCGCGTGAGTTTTGGTGATGAATTCAGCGATCGAGAGCAACTGCGGCATCGGCTCAAATGGCTTGCCGGTGTAATCCTGATCGAGGCCGGCGACGATCACGCGTTTGCCTTGCTCGGCGAGTTGGTTGACGGCGTCAATGATCGCCGTGTCGAAAAACTGTGCCTCGTCGATGCCGACAACCTGGGTCTCGTCCGCGATCTGCGCCATCATTTCGGCGGTTGTGGCGACCGGTATGGAAATATGCTTCTGACCGGAATGCGAGGCGATCTCTTCGTCCGAAAAACGGGTATCGATACCGGGCTTAAAAACCTGCACCTTTTGCCGGGCGATTCGCGCACGCGTCAATCGGCGTATCAATTCCTCAGACTTGCCGGAAAACATCGAACCGGCGATTACCTCGATCCAGCCGGTCCCGTTTTGTCGCACTTTGCGACGCTCCTCAGTGTTATCAAACACAAATTCTTCAACCATAAATGTCCGAGCTTTTTAGCGGAAGAAAAGATTACCACGAACGCCGACAAATGTCATTTTACATTCACTGGCCTGTCCGATGTAATCACGGATGAAGTCTGTTATTGTGAAGTCAGGCTTTCAATTTTATGGAAATAATGACCGAAGTTGCCGTGCCTTTGGCAGGATATGCCGGAAGCGGGTTATCGGCGGGGCCTTCGACAACGGCTCCGCTGCCTTTGTCAAAGCGCGAACCGTGCTTGGGGCAGAGAAAATTACCGGCATTTTCATCATATTCGATCTGAGCTCCCTTATGCGTGCATTTAGCCGAAAACGCAACAAAGCTGGCATCGCCCGTTCGTAAAATGATTATTTTTCCGCTCTTGCTGTCGAATACTTGTGAACCGCCGACCTTGCTCAGAGGGCTTTTGTCATCAATCGTGAACGTGATATCTTCGTCGCCGTCGAGCAGCCGGTCTGCACCCAGCACAAATCCAACGCCCGAAAGCGTCAATATCAATCCACCGACCCCCGCCGTTGCTTTTACCAAAAAATCGCGGCGGCCGCCGCATGATGCAATATCGTTACAATCTTTCACTATGTATATCCTCCAGATATATGATGCAGCAATATGGCTGAAGGTTTTAAGACAAGATAAACTTTCCTCCAACGCACATAGTCCAGTAAGGAGCCACCATCTGCATTACACCTATCTTTTTTTAAGGAATTCTTGGACCCTAATTTCAGCTTGTTTTAGTATGGCCTGCAAAGTGCCTCCGGCATATCGCCTGGGTGGTTGGGAATTGTAGTAAATCTTTTACTTATGGGATTGAACCAAATTTCATGGCTTCCCGCCGCCTGTCTGGAAAAAACGAATCCGAACAATTTCCCTGTAACGAAATCCTGAAAGTCGTCCCACATCAGACTCCGATAACTAATGGGTAGTCGAAACTATCTGAAACCGCCAGTAAATTCCCGAATTGCAACTCTTCTTCCTGCGCTTCGATCAGCTTTTTCGCAACATCACGTGCGATCTCAAGCGTTTCCGAAATAGTACGTCCTTGAGCAAGCAAGCCCTGAACATTATCTGATGTCGCCAAATAATAACCTTCGGGCAGTTTTTCAATATGTAAACTTATTACTTTTTCCATAATTTTGATCTTACGCCGTTTTCGACAAAATTTCCATATCTTCCCGCCAGCGAAGAACGGGTTTTCGAGCAGCGGTTGCCTCGTCGAGGCGGCCGATTCGGGTCGAATGTGGGGCGTCGATGACGAGTTGAGGATCGTCCTGGGCTTCGCGGTCGATGTCGCGCATTGCTTCGATAAAAGCATCGAGATCGGAGCGGCCAACGGACTCGGTCGGCTCGATCAGCATCGCTCCCTCGACTACGAGAGGAAAATAAACCGTCATCGGATGAAAGCCGTAATCGATCAAACGTTTGGCAATGTCTAAGGTAACGACGCCTTTTTTAGACTGGTTTTTATGCGAGAAAATAGCCTCATGCATACAGTCGCCGTGGAATGGTTTGTCGTATGTGTCCTCAAGCTCGTGCGAGACGTAGCGGGCGTTTAGAACGGCGGCCTCGGTCGCTTCTTTGAGGCCGTCGAAACCGTGGGTGTAGATGTATGAAAGGGCACGTACCATCATTCCGAAATTGCCGTGAAACGCCTTTACCCTGCCGATCGATCCGGGGTAGTCATAATTTAAAGTATATTCGTCACCTTTCTTTTCAACCTTTGGAATAGGGAGAAACTGGGCGAGATCAGCCGAACACAGGCACGGCCCGCAACCCGGGCCGCCGCCGCCGTGCGGGGTCGAAAATGTTTTGTGCAGATTGAGGTGGATGACATCCACGCCCATGTCGCCGGGGCGAGCGACGCCGACGAGCGCGTTCATATTCGCTCCGTCCATATAGACGAGGCCGCCAGCAGCGTGAATCGTCGCGCATATCTCGCGAATGTTCGTCTCAAAAATCCCGACGGTATTTGGATTTGTCAGCATTAACCCGGCAACGCCGCCTTCGTCGCAAACTTCTTGCAG
Organism: Pyrinomonadales bacterium; assembly: GCA_038226395.1. Lineage (GTDB taxonomy): Bacteria > Acidobacteriota > Blastocatellia > Pyrinomonadales > Pyrinomonadaceae > OLB17. Next base: position 65,010 of record JBBRQM010000008.1, read on the forward strand.
ATGCTGCATATCGGTCAGGCCCTCGGCTGTCGAACGGATAGTTTTAACGGTAAAGCCTGACATTGCGGCAGACGCGGGATTTGTCCCGTGGGCAGAATCGGGAATGAGCATCACTCGGCGATTTTTGGATTCCTCACCGTCACGCTGGTCAAGAAATGCACGAATCAGCATCACGCCGGTCATTTCGCCCTGAGCACCGGCTGCCGGCTGGAGTGAAATACCCGGCAATCCTGTGATCTCGCAAAGATCTTCCTGCAAACGATATATCAATTCCAGCGCACCTTGAGTCTCTTCCTCCGGTGCAAGCGGATGCAATCCGGCAAATCCGCCGATCCGCGCGACCTTTTCATTAAGCCGCGAGTTGTATTTCATTGTGCACGACCCGAGCGGATACATGCCGAGATCGATCGAGTAATTCCACGTCGAAATCCGCGTAATATGCCGCACGACATCGACTTCCGAAACTTCAGGAACGCCGTTGAGATCGTCGTCACGCCGCAATTCCGCAGGTAAAAGTTCGTCGATGCTGGTTGGTTGGACATCGAGTTTCGGCAACCGATAACCGACGCGTCCCGTCTTCGACCGCTCAAAAATCAACGCCTCATTCTGCGTCGGATGCTGTGTAACTTTCTTAATACTCATTTCTATTCACTTTCCCGCTAACGAGGAAACCAGATTGTCGATCTCGGTCTTTGTATTAGTCTCCGTAACGCAAACCAAAAATTCGTTTGGTCGATCCGGGTAATATCTCGACAACGTCAGCCCGCCAATTATGCCGTTTTCGATTCTGACTTTTGATAAAACCGCCTCAGCCGGTTTTGACGAACTAACGACAAACTCATTGAATTTCGGTGCTGAAAATGCGATCTCAAATCCGTCGATAGCGGCGATCTGTTTGGCGGCATATGCCGCTTTTTGAGCGTTCTGCATCGCGACTTCCTGCAAACCTTTTTTGCCCATTGTTTCCATGTAAATGGTCGCGGCGAGGGCGATGAGGCCTTGGTTTGTGCAGATGTTCGAGGTAGCTTTTTCGCGGCGGATGTGCTGTTCGCGGGTTGAGAGGGTAAGGACGAAACCGCGATTTCCGTTCTTGTCGTAGGCGACGCCACACAGACGGCCTGGCATTTGGCGGACAAATTTATCCCGCGTTGCAAACAGCCCGACATGTGGCCCACCAAAGCCCATCGGTATGCCAAACGACTGGCCTTCGCCGACGACAATATCCGCGCCGCAGGCTCCCGGCGATTTGAGTAAACCGAGCGAGATCGCCTCGGTTACGACGACCACAAATAAAGCTCCAACGTCGTGAGCGGCATCTGCAAGCGTCGAAAGCTCCTCGATGCAGCCAAAGAAATTTGGGCTTTGGACGACCAATGCCGCTGTCTTGTCGTCGAGAGCCGAGAGATCGGCAATGCGCCCTGTTTTCTTATCAAAAGGGATCGAAACAATCTCCGCCGCGCCGTGCTGCGTGTATGTCCGAGCGACCTCGCGGTATTCGGGATGGACGCTCGTCGTGACGACGATCTTATCCCGTCTCGTCACGCGTTGAGCCATCAGATACGCCTCGGCCATTGCGGTCGAGCCGTCATACATCGACGCGTTGGCGACCTCCATCCCGGTCAGTTGGCAGATAAGCGTCTGGAATTCGAAGATGTATTGGAGCGTCCCCTGCGATATCTCGGGCTGATAGGGCGTGTACGATGTGAAAAACTCGCTGCGTTGGATCAGATGATCGACGATCGTCGGCGAAAAATGTGAATAGACACCAGCGCCTAAAAATGAAGGCTTTGTCGCGGCGATATTCTTTGCGGCCATCGCTTCCATCGCGGCGATGACCTCGCTCTCGGCGAGCGGCTCGGTGATGTTGAGGGCACGATTTAACTGAACGTCTTCGGGTATAGAACGAAAAAGCTCTTTGGCGACGGTGAGGCCCACGACAGCAAGCATTTCGTCGCGTTCCTCAGGTGAATTTGGTATATAGCGCATCTTAAATAGTCTTTATAGAGCCGGTCAAGTGATTTTTGCCAAAGCTAGATGATAACAGAACGAAGATCGTCTTTGAAAAACGCCGTGAATGGGTTTTTTTGACCACAGGTCGCATATGTAAAGTAATGTAAAGAAATTTCTGATTTTTATAGACTTTTTTTTGATTTAATTCGTCTATTAAGGCAGGTCAACGTTGGCTCTTTGAAATTTAGTCATTTAGGAGTAACAAAAATGAAAGGAATGATAAAGAGCTTTCTGCCGCTCACTCTGGCAGTATTTGCAATTTTGATATTTATGGAGACAAGCGCCTCGGCCCAAACCGGCCGCCGGTATCCGAGGAATATAAACGCCCGGCAGGAAAATCAGCAGGACCGTATTGCTCAGGGCATTAAGTCAGGCAGCCTGACGCCGAGAGAGGCCGCAAGGCTCGAATCGCAAGAGGCCAGAATCAACGGTCTGGAATCCCGTCTGCGTCAGAACGGCCTGACGCCCAGCGAGCGAGGCCGTCTCGAACGCGACCTCAACCGCGAAAGCCGCAACATATACCGTCAAAAACACGACGGCCAACATCAAACACCGTAGTTTTAATCCGTACAAAAAAGAGGCCGCCTTTTCAGGCAGCCTCTTTTTCATATTCATAGAACGGGCGGAATGGGCCGACTTTTTCCGTCTGCTAAAACAGACGGCGATTGATAAACATCAGGATTTCAGCGGATTGAAACAGTCATTGAATAATTCGTGCTGTTTGAGCCGCTGTTGTAAATGTCAATGGTGTAGTCCCGCGCAGTATCGGTTCTAATCCTGTAAGTTTTTCGGTCGTTCTCGGCAAAATAAACTTTGCCGTTGCCCGATGAAACTGTCGCCGTAATTGTTTGCCCGCCGTTGGCACGGACGACGTAGTGACGATAATGCCCGCTTCCTACGCCGTGGGTGGCCGCAACCCTTCCACTCACGTGTGCCGAGCTTGCGCCGCGCCGAAAGGTGATGCGCGTTTGCGCCGCCAGATCCGCAGTCGTCAGAAAGACCATCATCACTAAAGCTAAAATTGTCGAAATTGTTTTTTTCATATTCTCTTTTTCCTTTTTGGGTATGACTTTGAAATTTTTCCACAAAGCTATCCAACTTAAGATTGAGCGGAATGATTCCGCTCAATACTCGTTCAGACAGCCTCTTTTTGTGCCAGCAAGTGGCCAGAAATCACTGCTTTCCTGCCGCCGAGGCTACCATTCCGGCCTCTTGTGCGAGGACGCCTTCGGCTGCGCGATCGAGGTTTGATTCAGTCTTTGAGGCGGCCTTGTTTTGCAGCGTCGTCTGGCCGTTATTCAACGAGACCAGCTTATAGTCAACTTGTGCGTCGTACATGCCCGAAACATTGGTGTTGGTAACCTTGCCAAACATCCCGCCGATCTTGCCGGCCGTCGATTGCTTCAATTTCGAAAAATCGCTCGAGAGGATAAAATCGCAGCCTGCGGCGCGGGCGTCAGCCTCGGAACCGATTGAAACAGCCTCAACATTACCTGTAGTCAGATTCTGCACAAGAAATGCCTGTAGATTTGTGGTCGAAATGTTTTCACCGGTGCGGTTTGTCGGCGCGAGAACGCCAATGCGTTTTACACCGGGGCGTTTTGTCGAAGAAGTGGTATTCTGACCCGAATTATTGCCGCCCCGCGAAGTATTGTTACCCGACGAATCGTTATCGCCATTATTGTTTCCGCCGCGCATCATAGCCGAGAGATCCGGCTTGCCGTAAAGGTCCTGCGGTGAATTGGCGAGCTTGTAATCGGCGGGGACGTTAAACAGTGCATCTTCCAGAGTTGCTTTTGAAAAATCAACGGTGGTAATAGTTTGCGAAAAACCGTCTTCACTGCCGCCGGTCTTGAGCGTCGTTGTCATCTCCAATGCGAAACCGAGCTTACCCGATCCCGACGATTTGACAATGGTTTTGTCCTGACAGCCACTCTTGCGCGGGGCCTGATATGGGTTCCGCGGCACCGAGATCGGACAGGAAAACTGCGGCAGATCGACATACCAGCCGTCGGTCTCCATGCTCATGTTGTTTTTGTCACAAGCATCGGGTGACGATTCCATTGTCATTGTGGTCTTGATATGACGAGCTGTCAGGCCAAACATTTGTTTTCGCTCGCCGGTGTCGGTGATCGCGGATGTTTGGGTTATCGTCCCGCCCTTTGTCACCGGACCGCCGCCGGCCGGACCTTTGCCGCCGGACGAAACGCCGCCTGTACTACCGCCGCCCATATCCTGGACGTAATAGAGCTTCTTTTTATCGTTGACCTGTAGGTTGCGGCCCAAATCGCATTGCTCGATCGTCGCCACATCGGCTCCCATGCCCATCATGCCGCTGCTCTCGGTGCGCTTTCGCGAGCCTTTTACGTAAACGGTCGATTTCATCTCCTGGCCGCTCATCGACATGCTTTGCGTGATTTTGTAGTTTTGGGCAAATGCCGCAATCGCAGCAAACCCGGTTATGAGTGTAAAAACGATCAATTTGTTGACTATTTTCATGATTATTTTCTCATCCTTTAATGTTGAAAGACCTGAATCAGGCACTCGCGGCAAGGTATTCCTCGTACTCGATTGACGAGAGCATCGCGTCGGCCTCGAGCGGATTGTCCATTTTGACCTTGATCATCCAGCCGACGTGGTAGGGGTCGTTATTGACCGCCTCGGGCGTGTCGTTGAGACCGTCGTTGACCTCTGTGATCTCGCCGCCGACGGGCAAAAATATCTCGGACACAGCCTTGACCGATTCGACCGAGCCAAAAGCCTCGTGTGAGGTCAATTTGTCGCCAACCCGCGGCATATCGATATAAACCACATCGCCAAGCGCGTGCTGGGCGTAATCGGTGATACCGATGGTGGCGATATCGCCCGCGACCTCGATCCACTCGTGATCTTTGCTGTAACGTAAATTTTCTGGGATATTGTTGGACATAATTTATGAAAACCCTCTGGAGTATTTGAAACCAAAAACTATTTTTGTCTCTTGTAGAATGGAGTCGGCACGATCCGGGCGCTTAAATGCTTGCCTCTGACATCAATTTTAATTTCTTGTCCGATATTTGTAAACTGCGGCGGCAAAAACGCGAGGCCGATGTTCTTTTTCAGGA
>JBBRQM010000009.1:0-65027 GCA_038226395.1 Pyrinomonadales bacterium
AGCTATCTATGGCAGGCAGACCAGAATTTGCTTCTATGGAATATGTAGTTTCGCGTTGCTTAGAAAAGAAACCTGAGGACCGATTTTCAACGGCAGCGGAACTGAAGCAGTCTATTGTAGGCAAACCAGTCAAGAAAAAATATTTTGGTTTGAAGTTTTGACGGGACGATTTGAGGGCGCAGGCATAGCTGCACACATTGAACAATACAATGCCCCTCACTACTAGTGTAGGCGACCGATCATCCTGCTAATCCTGGTTGAGGCTTCCAAGAATTTGCAACATGTCAGGTTCGCTACCTGCAATTTTCAAGCCGGGAAATGTATTTGTGAGAGTAGTTCTCTGGACTTGTTTTTCCAGTCCGGCTTCAACTCTATCGAAGATCCAATCGAGTGCACCTTCAGCATCCGCCCAATCTACATAAGCGTACATTGCGTAACTCTCTGCTTCCGCTTCTTCCTCATCGGAGTATTCGGCATCGCCGAACGGCAAATTATGAGTTGGGGTGAGCAAGCGATGAATAACACTTCCGTTCATTTCCATCGCATTGAGCAATGCATTATTGGCTTCAACGCTGTCGCCACTTTGCTTGAAAAGCATAAGTGCTAATGAATAAGCTAGTGCCGGCGCCGGCTGCAATTTGTATCGATCAATCAATTCTTTCGCTTCTTCGTAACGCTCCACACCCACCAGTCCTGGTACCAACCGTAGGTGATTTTCTTGACCATCTGACGGATCAAGTCGAAGCAGTTCGTACCAGAGTTCTATCGCCTCATTGCCGGCTCCAAAGTCCTGAAGCAAGCTTGCCAGCCCGCTCACGGCGCGCATAAACGGACGAGTCTCGTAGTCGTTCCAAAAATCTTTTTCCAAATGTGCTATCGCGGTGTCACCGAGGGCACGACGACCAGCCTCGATACCCTTTCGATACAGAGCTTCCGCTTCCGATCTATTATCTTCAACATGTTCCTCCGCGAGAATCACATAGGCATCGGCGCAATCGGCGCTAATTTGCAATGCCTTTTTTGCCATCGATATTCTTTTCTTTTCGGAGGGCTCTTCAAAAGCTTTCCAGGCGAGGTCTTGGGCCTTTTCCAGTTCGGTTGTGGGCACAGCAGCGTAGCTTTCAAGATCATCACTGAATAATTGCTCTTGCAGCCAGAGCTCAGCTTCTTCCTCTGTATCAAAATTTTGTTCTTTGGCGGCATCCTGCATTTTTAGGACAAAGCGCTCTAACGCTCTCATGTCGAGGCGCTTTGGTCTGAATTTCTTTCCCACTTCTCGTCTCCCGCATGAACTAATGCAGATCCGGCATAGTCTAGTCCCGGCCGCGTGGGTGCTCCCGGCGGACGATCCGCGTCCCGCTTCGGCTGCGAATCTCGTCAATCTTTTGAAGATGCAAGGCTGCGAAGTTCAGAAATTAACCAAAGATATCGAGGTCAAGGAAGGGAAGTTCGCCGCCGGCAGCTATGTCGTGCGGATGGATCAGCCGTATTCGCGGATGGCTGATATGCTGCTCGATACGCAGTATTACAACGTCAATGATCCCCGGCCTTACGACGACACGGGATGGACATTTGGGCCGCTGCACAATGTCAAAACCGTCCGCGTTAAGGACGAAAAGATCCTTGACGCCCCGATGACGGACGTGAATAAGGGCCGCGTGGAATTTCCCGGTGAGGTTGAAGGCACCGGAACGGCCGGGTTTGTGGTCAACCACACCGGCGAGAGCCAGATTACCCAATTGCGTTACCGTCTGAAGGACGTGAAGATGTCGGCGGCCGAGGATACCTTTAAGATCGGCGACAAGAGCTACAACGCCGGGTCGTTTATCATCAAGACCGACGGTAATCCGGTCGATCTCGAAGCCAGATTGAAAAAGGAAGTCCGCGAGCTTGGCCTTTTAGCAAAGGCGGTTGACAAAATGCCTGAGATCGCCCAACACGCGGTTGGCATCCCTCGCATCGCCATTGTCCACGGTTGGCTCAACACGCAGGATGAGGGTTGGTTCCGCGTAGAGTTTGACAAGCTTGGCATCCCCTATGATTATGTCTCCGATCAAACAATCGGCAAGATGGCTAATCTGCGGGACAAGTGGGACGTGATCTTATGGGGGCCGGTGCGGACGACCGCACAGAATATAGTTCGCGGAAACACAAAACGCGGCGATTCGGAAGCTCCGATCCCTTGGAAACAGTCGGACGTAACGCCAAATTTCGGCATGTCGCCTGATCAGACCGACGACATTCGCGGCGGCATGGGAGTGCAGGGTGTCGCCAATCTGCAAAAGTTCATCGAGTCGGGCGGGTTGTTTATAACTATAGGCGATAACGCCTCATTGGCCATCGATTACGGGATAACTGAGGGCGTATCGATCCAGACCGCGTCGGCGGCGTTTCAGGCTCGCGGATCGGTTTACAACACGGTTTTTGCCGATCGCAAAAGCCCGATTTCCTATGGCTACGACGAAAGACTGGCAGTTTATTTTAACCAATCGCCGCTGATCCAGGTTGCCGCGTTTGGCGGATCGGGCGGTGGTGGAGGCGGCGGCGGCGGCCAACAGCCTGCTGGCCGTGCGTCCGGTCGCGGAACCGAAACCGATCCCGACGTCATACAGGGACGGCCGCCTTTAGCACCTGCCGGGACGCCGAATCCTGAACAGGCGGCACAGCTCGCCCTACAGCAGCCGCCGCCTGAGATGCGGCCGCGTGTCGTGCTTAGATTTGCTCCCGAAAAGGAGCTGCTGGTCAGCGGCGAGATTGCCGGCGGGGCCGAGCTTGCCGGTAAACCGGCAATCGTAGATGTCCCGGTCGGCAAGGGGCATGTCGTCATGTTTGCCAATAATCCGATGTGGCGGCATGAGACAAACGGCAGCTTTGAGCTGATCTTTAACGCGATGCTAAATTACAATAACCTCGGCGCGGGACGTGTTGCTGCGAGACCAGCAACCGGACGCCCGTCGGAAGAGGTACTTCAGGATCAGTAGGTTCAGTGCGCGATTTATCGCATATGTTGAACTACTTTACTCTCGGATCCATTTTTATTACGAGCGCTCTGGTGTATGTTTTGCCGCCTGCGGTCAGCCTAATCATGTATGTTCCGGGCAAAACGGGGCCTGATCCGCGTCGACCTCCGCCGCCCTGTCCGGGCGCCGCCGGCGGGGGCGTTGGACGCAGGTCCCAGACCCAGCGATGCATTCCCGCCGTGGCCGAGAGGATCGAAGGCGATTTTACCCAAAACGCAGGGATGTCGAGTTTGTCGGGATCGACCGGGGGAAATTTGTCATCGCTCGAAAACTTACGGATCGATTCACCGGCGGGATTGAGGATATCGAGCGTGACACCGCCGCCCACATTTGCTCCGAGGTAATAGTCGATGATCGCTCCGTATGGCGGATTGTCGGCGAGCGGCTCGTCGCGAGGCTGTGGCGTGCCGTTTTCTGACGGCTGTGGCAGATCGTAGGCATCCTCAGGCTCGAATAGAAACGCGTTGGAACTTACTACTTCGCTGTTGATCTGCCTCAAGGGCGTGATGTCATCCAAAATCCAAAATCCGCGTCCGTGCGTCCCGACGATCAGGTCGTTGTCGTGAATGGCCAGATCACGCATCGAAACATGCGGCATATTTAGCTGGAGCGGCTGCCATTGATCGCCGTTGTTGAACGAGACAAAAACGCTGAGCTCGGTTCCGGCAAACAGCAGGCCGCGACGCACTGTGTCCTCTGTGACGTTTTGGCAATAGACGCCGGATGGCAAGCCGTTTGTGATCCGCTGCCACGATTTGCCGCCGTCGCGGGTGCGGTAAATGTAGGGTTCGTTGTCGTCGAGGCGATGACGGTCGATCGCGGCAAATGCTTCGTTAACGTCAAAATGCGATGCAATAAGCATCACGACCTTGCTCCACGGTGTAAGCTCGGGCGGCGTGACATTCGTCCATGTTTTGCCGTCGTCATCGGTTTTGTGGATCAAACCGTCGTCGGTCCCGACCCAGACAGTTGCGGTCCGCAGCGGCGAAGGTGCTATTGAGTAAATAACGCCGCGGCGCTTTTCGGGCGGAGCGTCTTTGGCGGTCGCGTCGTCGAGATTGGGGGGAACGCCGGGGTCCTCGCGGGTCAGATCGGGGCTGATCGTCGCCCAGCTTTCGCCGCCGTTTACGGTTTTGAACAAAAATTGATTGCTGTAGTAGAGGGCGTGCGGGTCAGCCTCTGAAAATACAAGCGGCAGCGTCCAAGTGTGGCGCGCCGGTACGGTCATGCCGCGTTCGGGTGAGACGTTCCATGTTTCTCCGGTGACAACATTGCATTTCGATACGCGGTCGCCAAACAGGATCTCGGGATGCAGCGGATCGGGGGCTGTGTAGCCCGATTCGCCGCCCGCACACGCAGGCATCCAATCGCGATTTGAGATCTCGGCATGATTGCTCCTTGAGACGACCGTGACCGGGCCGCTGTCCTGCTGTGAGCCGCTGACCCAATAGGGGAAACGATTATCTGCCGCGCCATTGTAAACTTCTGCCGTCGGTTGGTTATACCATGAGCTCCATGTACGCGCTCCGTCCTCAGATACGACCGCACCCTGATCGCTGGCGAGGATCATGCGATTCGGGTCGTCGGGGTAGATCCAAAGTTGGTGATAATCGTCGCCGCCGGGTGCGCCTTTGATCGCCGTCCAGGTTTTACCGGCGTCGGTCGATTTGTAAACCGAGGTGTTTGAGACATATACGGTGTCGGGATTCTTAGGGTCGGCAACGACTTTACAAAAATACCAGCCGCGTCCCCAAATGCGTTTGTCGGCGGAAATGAGCGTCCACGTCGCACCGGCGTCATCCGAGCGGTAAAGCCCGCCAGCCTTGGCGTCAACGATAGCGTAGATGCGTTTTGCATTACTGCGGGCGACGGCGAGGCCGATACGGCCTTGTCCCTCCGTCGCAATTCCGTTTGCAAGCGGCTGCCAAGTTGTGCCGCCGTCGATGGATTTGAATATGCCGCCGCCCTCGCCGTAAGAAGGAGGATAGATGCTCCAGGGCGGACGCCGTGTGTTCCAGAGCGTTGCGTAAACGATGTTTGAATTCACCGGATCGAACGTGACGTCGATCGCCCCAACATTATCATTTTTAAACAGCACTTTTTGCCAAGTCGCGCCGCCGTCTTTTGAGCGAAAGACGCCGCGGTCGGGATTTGATCCATAAACATGGCCGAGCGCGGCGACAAAGACGATATTAGGATTTTTCGGATCGATGGCGATGCGGCCGATCTGGCGTGTATTTTCGAGACCGATGTGCGTCCATGTTTTGCCACCGTCGGTGGATTTGTACATTCCGTCGCCGAATGAATTTTGCGAGCGCATATCTGCCTCGCCCGTGCCGACATAGACAGTATTTGGAGCAGATGGCGCGACGGCGATTGCGCCGATCGAGGCGATCTTTTGGTCGTCAAATACCGGCGCCCAAGTGCGGCCGGAGTTGGCCGATTTCCAGACGCCGCCGCCGACCGAGCCGAAATAGAAGGTGTTTGGCTCTCCCGGCACACCGCTGACCGCGTTGACGCGTCCGCCGCGAAACGGCCCTATAGACCGCCATTGCATTCCCGCAAAAGCGCTCTGATCGAATTGCTGAGCAAGCACGATCACCGGCACGGCGACCATTAACAATGCCGCTGCGATAACCAAACTTCGGAAAATGCGACCCGGAAATTCACAAAACATATAAGGGCTCCTTAATATTGCGATATATTGTCGAAATGCGCGTAACCTCTCCATATTACACGGTGCTTTCGTTGTGTAAAAATGAACCTGCGGCTATTATAAAACGTAACAAGCAGGCGAGTTTAATTTTTCAGATTTCAGGAGTCCAACAATATGAAAGTATTAATGTGCATTGCCGCTGTATTTATCGTTATTATGGGCGGCAATATGGTGACGCCCGCGCAAGACATTATGAAACCACCCGTAGCAAAAAAGGTGCCGCAGGTTTTGAAAATCCACGGATATGAGATCACAGATAATTACTCGTGGCTGCGTGACCGAAATGACAAGAAAGATCCAGAGGTAATTAAATATCTCGAGGACAACAATGCCTACACTGAGAGCTTTATGGGGCAGCATAAGGGGTTCGTCGATAACCTCTATAAGGAGATGCTCGGTCGCATAAAACAGGACGATACGAGTGTCCCCTACAAATACGGTGATTACTGGTATTTCAACAAAACTGAGGAAGGGAAGCAGTATCCGACGTATCTTCGCAGCCGATCAAAGGACGGTAAGGACGCTGAAGTGTTGCTCGATCAAAACGAGATGGCGAAGGGGTTTAAATTTTTCGCGATCGGCGATTTTCGTATTTCCGATGATGGGAATTGGCTCGCTTATGCGACCGACACAACCGGTTATCGTCAATACACTTTGCACATTAAAAACCTCAAAACCGGCGAATTGCTCCCCGACAAGGTCGAGCGCGTTACCTCGGTCGAGTGGTCTAATGACGGCAAGTATCTTTTTATCGGACAGGAAGACGCGGTCTCAAAACGCTCGGACAAGATATGGCGGCACACCGTCGGCACGGATAAAAACGATCTGATCTTTGAAGAAAAAGATGTCCTTTTTAATAGCGGCGTCGGCCGCTCAAACGACCGTAAGATGCTCTTTATCGCCTCGGGTGCAAAGACGATGGACGAATACCGCTACCTCGCCGCCGACAACCCCTTAGGCGAGTGGAAGATAATTACTCCGCGCCGTGAGGGTCATCAATACAGCGCCGATTTTGACAGCGGCGCATTTTTCATAACAACAAATAAGGACGCCGAAAATTTCAAGGTCGTTAAGGCACCGGGAAACGACCCGGGCGAAAAGAATTGGAAAGATTATGTTCCTTACAACCCAAATGTGCATGTCGAGGCAATCAGTTTCTTTAAGGGACACGCGATCGTGTCGGAAAAAGAAAACGGCCTCGAATATCTGCGGGTATTGGACACCAAAACGCCGCGCGGCCCGGCACGGATAGCAACGCCGGAGAGCGTTTATACAATGGGTCTCGCCGCCAATCCGGAATACGATACCGATGTCATTCGTTACAATTACGCGTCGATGATCACGCCAAATTCGACATACGAATTTGATATGCGCTCCGCAAAAAGTTCGCTGATCAAACAACAGGAGATACCGAGCGGCTACGACAAGACAAAATACGAGACAAAACGCGTCTGGGCAACTGCACGCGACGGCATCAAGATCCCCGTTCTCGTGATGATGAAAAAGGGGACAAAGCTCGACGGCTCGGCGCCGATGCTGCTCTACGGGTATGGAAGTTATGGCGTTTCGCTGACGCCAAATTTTTCGACCGCTCGGCTGAGCCTCGTAGATCGCGGGATGATTTACGCGATAGCTCTGATCCGCGGCGGCGGTGAAATGGGAGAGAAATGGCGGCTTGACGGGCGGATGTACACAAAACTCAACACCTTTCACGATTTCGTCGATTCAGCAAAATGGCTCGAGGCTAATAAATACACTTCAGCCAAAAGAATGGTCATTCAGGGCGGCTCGGCCGGCGGATTGCTGATGGGAGCGGTTGTCAATCAGTCACCCGAAACGTTTCACGCCGTGATTGCACAGGTGCCGTTTGTCGATGTCATGAACACAATGCTCGACGCCGATCTGCCTCTCACCACCGAAGAATGGATCGAATGGGGCAATCCGCACGACAAAAAAGACTGGGATTATATGGTGCAGTATTCGCCCTACGACAACGTAAAGGCTCAGAACTATCCCAATATGCTGATTGAGGTCTCGCTCAACGACAGCCAGGTGCCGTATTGGGAAGGTGCAAAATTCGCCGCCAAGATCCGCGAGATGAATACCGCGGGCAGCGTCGTCCTGCTAAAGACAAACATGGGCGCCGGGCACGGCGGCTCGTCGGGACGATATGACAAGTTAAAAGAGGTTGCTTTCGATTATGCGTACGCGTTGAGCCAGGTTGGGATAACGAAGTAGAACGCGTTCCGTTGTCGGTTGATCGCGTTTCGTGCTAAAAGTTTGCGGTGTTTTCTATGAACACTCTTTATTACGGCGATAATCTGAATATTTTGCGGCGGTATATCAAGGACGAGTCGGTTGATCTTGTGTATCTCGATCCGCCGTTTAATTCGCGGGCGCAACTACAACGTGCTGTTCAAAGACGAGAGCGGACTCGAGGCCGATTCGCGAGAGTCGCATTAGTTGATCGACAGTTGATCGACAATTTTGCGAGAAAGGAAAAACTATGAAAACTTTAATTCCCGTTTTGTTAATTTTGGTGATGGGTTGCGGGATCGGCAACATCGTCAAACGCAATTCGACCAATTTTGACCCGTACAATGGAAGTTTGAGCGAGCTTCTGCAGCCTGAACTGTCCGGTTCGCTCGTCAAATTCAAATTGAATGGCACGCGCGACACGCTCGCCAATTACACAAACGCCAAAGAAGCCAAAGCCTTTACCTACATGCAGGACGCTGCGGGCGTTGGCGTTCAACTAGACGGGGCGTTGATCAATTACAATTCGTCGGCAACGGCGAACGAAGAATTGAGAAAAGTCGCTGACGAATTGAAAACAACCGTCAAAACGGAAAGTAAAGGAACGAGCTTTACCGCCGAAAATGGCAAGACCGTCGGTTGGACAAACGGTTCGCTGATGTGTCTGGTCAAATCCAGTGCCGGGACCAAACCGGCGGGCAATTTCAAAGACGCCGCCCCTTTCTAAGATCGCGCTTATTTTGGTGTTTCAGAAAAGAGTGGGGCAAAGTTTTCGCCGCAACTACAACGTGCTGTTCAAGGACGAGAGCGGACTCGAAGCCTATTCGCAGATCATCGCTTTCGAGGACACGTGGCATTGGGCGAAAACGACCGTCCCCAACCGATCTACATCCCGCACAACGACATCCTCGGTAAGATCAACAGCAAAAAGGGAAACTAGGCTTCTCTCGTTCACACTCATCGCCTAATGCTTGTCACTTGATTCGGTTAGTGTTACATTTCTCTCAATGTAGAGGAGGATCGTATGGCAAACAGAGCTGGCTTAATTCTTGTTATAATGATCGGCCTGATCGTTATATTGGCGTGTCGTAATGACGAATCAATATCGTTTAAGGCAGATGGGAAAGAATGGAACACTTATGATCTCGACCAAACGGAGATAAAGGTCGACCTTCCCGGCCGGCCAAGCGACAAAACTCCGGACCTGGCTCCAAACCTTAAAACATCATTCTCCGCTGTTCGTATTTATTCATATGACGACAAGGGCTTCCATGTTTCCATAACCGAAATGACGCCAACCGCCAAAATAAATTTTCCCATAAAAGTCTTGGCTGATACGAGCATCGGCCCACTCAAGGATCAGCTATCGGATCTAACCTACACCCTGGACATAAAGTCAGAGACAAATCTCAAATACAATGGTGCTTTTACCAAAGGCGGAAACAGTTTTGATCTTCGAGGTTGCTACGTTTACAAAAATACCGAGCCCCGGCGAATGTGGGAAGTTTTGACGTTGTATCCCAAAGAGAATGTTGATGCGCGAAATGCTGGTCAAAGGGTCATTGACTCAGTTGTATTCAAAAGCTCCTCTGAGGAGTGCAAGTAGAAATCGTTACCGCCGCATTGGGCGAAAACGACCGTCCCCCGGCGATCTATATTCCACCAAACCAGATCCTCGGTAAGATCAACAGCAAAAAGGGTAACTGAGACATCCCTCGTCACTCATCACTTGTCACCGGTTTCCGTAAGTGCTACATTTCGTGTGAGCAAATCCCAATGAACACACTTTACTACGGCGATAATCTGAATATTTTGCGGCGTTATATCAAGGACGAGTCGGTTGATCTTGTCTATCTCGACCCGCCTTTTAACAGCAATCGCAATTACAACGTGCTGTTCAAGGACGAGAGCGGACTCGAAGCCGATTCGCAGATCATGGCTTTCGAAGACACGTGGCACTGGAAAGGTGCGGCCTCGACCTACGACGATCTCATCCTCGAAGATTGCTAATTGGCGAGAATAATCTAAATGGGTTTCTACATTCGAAAAGCATTAAAGGTTGGTCCGGTCCGATTCAATCTTTCAAAGTCGGGGGTTGGGTTGTCGGCTGGAATTAAAGGGTTACGGCTAGGCACGGGACCTCGCGGAAACTATATCCACATGGGGCGAAAGGGACTCTACTTCCGCAAAAGCCTCAATTCAGCAAGCCAGCAACACCCTCTTCTTCCTGTAAATGAACCAGACACAGTAGATGGCCTGGCCGAAGAATTTCAGAAAATTGAGAGCGGCTCTTCGATTGGCATGGTTGATGCGTCGAGTTCCGAACTTCTTGACGAGTTAAACGAGAAGCGAAAGAAGATTCGGATTGCGCCAATCACTATTATCCTGTGCGTTGGACTACTGCTTGCTCTAGTAGGCCTCAAAGTCCCTATCTGGGCGTTTCCCATACTGATCGTCGTTTCCATTTTCTTTATTTGGCTCACTTCCATGCAGGACGCACTCCGCAAAACCACCGTTGCATTCTACGAACTCGAGCCAGAAGTTGAAAAATCATATCAGCGGTTGCATGACGCCTTCGCTGAATTAGGATCGTGCTCTCGTTTGTGGCACATTTCCGCTCGCGCTGGCGTTCACGATCCCAAATATTACGCCGGTGCTAAAGGCCTGGTTAAGCTCGATCATGTCATTTTACGAATAGGAGCACCACCCCTGCTCAAAACGAATTTAGTGATACCTTTGATCTCGACGGGCAAGCGAACACTAGCTTTTATGCCTGATCGAGAATTGATTTTCGACAATGAAGGTGTCGGCGCCATTCGCTACGACAGTCTTAATCTTGAGGTTACGGAGGTACAATTTGCCGAAGAGGACTCGGTTCCTCAAGATAGTACCATAATCGGAACAACGTGGCGTTATGTGAACAAGAAAGGAGGTCCAGATCGTAGATTTAAGGATAATCGCGAAATACCGATTTGTGCTTATGAGCAATTGCACTTATCTAGTCCAAGTGGACTAAATGAGGTAATCCAAGTTTCACGCCGCGGTGTTGCCGAGAACTTGAGAATCGCTCTCGCTTCTATGGGCGAACTTACTTAAGTAGGAGAGCCGAACGTTTACAACTGTGGAAAAAGCAACCTTACATATAAACGACGAAGCGGCCTCGGCGGGATTCTTCACCTCCGAACACTTCGGCAAGTTCCCCCGACTACAAATTCTGACTATCGGAGAACTTCTCGACGGCCGCGCAGTTCAGATGCCCCACACAAATGTCACATTCAAACAAGCCGAAAAGATTGAGGACAAAAAAAATCAGGGGATGCTTGGCTATGAATAGTCTAGAACTATGAACGAATCGGAGACGCTAGCAGAACGATACCTCAATACACTTGGAATCGGAGAAGTAGTCTTCGAGCCGGACGGCAATATACCGCCGGATTTTGTCGTGGGTGAAAGCATTGCGGTTGAGGTTCGACGGCTAAACCAAAACTTTGAAGATCAGGGAGGCTCGTACAAGGGCTTGGAGGAAATTGAGATCCCGGTTTGGAGGTTATTCAAGAAGTTGCTCCCGAATCTAGGACCATCGATCGAAGATGAAAGCTGGTACGTGGCGGTCACGTTTCGTCGTCCATTAAACATAGAGTGGAAACAACTCAAGAAGACTGTCGAAGAAAAGTTACGGACATTTAGGCTTAATCCATCTCGCCAGCCCGGCGTTATCCCAGTTTCCGCGAATTTCGGTTTGGAGCTGTATCGAAGTGGCCGCTCATATGAAAGTTTTTTTGTTTTCGGAGCTAGTAGCGATTTTGATTCTGGCGGGTTCGTGCTCAGCGAGATTCTCCGCAATCTTAGTTTATGTATTGTTGAAAAGGAGAAAAAAACTGCGCCATATCGAAATAAATATAAACAGTGGTGGCTGCTGCTGCCTGATTACATTGACTTTAGTCTTGACGATGAAGACCGTGCGACGTTTGAAAGAGAAATCAAACCATTACTTAAACACTCATTCGATAAAATCATTCTCATCGACCCCCGAAATCCGAGTCGAGCATTTGAGATTTAGCGATTCCATATGGATCCCTGCTGAAACCTGGTGGGCTGTATTATCTCAGACGGATCGTTCGTTTCAAGCCTCGTTTAGGAGGCTTTTCTTGTCTAGCCACGTTGCTTTAGGGCGTGGATAGGATTAATCCGAGATTTGAGAGGGCGTTTCTGGCACATAAGACTTGCCAGTGTTGCGGTCAGCCCGCAACCGTAACGTCCTTACTTCTTCCGGCTTAAGTCACGACTGAGTAAGCCCGTTGAAATGGGCTGGAAATCATTTCTCGACGGCGCAAAAGTCGCTAATCACTGTCAGCGTCTTTTTCTTTGCACCTGATTCTTTTCGTTCAATCTGACATGTCAGTGCCGGTCAGATTGACCGAATCCCGTTGACCGCTCGCCGCCGCCGCTGTCGACAAAATTCCTCATATCTTAGTAAACATCGGCCTAAGACGGCTTTTAGATGTTGTGGCACGGTCGTTGCCAATAGGATCGCGGGGAAAGCCCTCGGTAAATTTAGATTGCATTGTAGAGGCACACCAAAATTATGAGAAACGGACGACGCAACAAAGTATTGACATACGCTCTGGTATGGACATTACTTTTCTCCACACTGGCATTTGGCCAGGAGGCGGGCAAAGTAGTTACGGTCAAAACCTCAGCCCCCGAAAGCTTAACGCCATCTTACGCGGACTATCTGATCGAGGTTTCGGCCGGCTATGATACAAACGAGGGCTATGCGAGAGAGGCACAGACCATCACTCACATCCTTTCGTCAAAAACAGCCAGCAACCCGGTTTTGATCGATGATAAAGGATATGCCCGGGACCTGGTGCTGCAATCAGTGGCGGCGCGACTCGCGAGGGATCCGCAAGGGAAAAGGCTTTACAGGGTAAACTGGAATGCTTTTTTCTCGTCCACAAAGGATCAGGCCGAGTTTGACGCTATTCTCAAAGGCATTCTTACATACGCCGAGAGCACGAAAAACAAGACGGTCATCTATCTGGACGATATAGCAAGTTTTTCACCAGATGCTCCGATGCTTGGTGCGAAGGTGGGACAAAGTCTTTATAACGCTCTTTCCCAGGGCAATATCCAGATTATGAGCGCCGCAGACGGCAGCACATTTGACCGTCAGATAGCCGGCGACAGCCGTTTGAAATCGCGATTTCAAAAGGTCGAGATCGCAAATGAGAATGACAAAGATTCTTTCGTTGGCGATAAACTATCGCCTGATTTGAGGGACTTGGTAGCTGGTGCCGACCAGAATAGGACCGTCAAGGTTATTCTCCAGTCGGATGATATAGAGAATCCACAGTTGCTCGATGTGCTAAAGCGAAATAATATTGCTATCGAGTCGCGTGCGGAGGCTCTTAACATGCTCATGATCGATCTGCCGGTTCGGGTCGCCGAGGAAGTTGCTGCCGTGCAGAGTGCAAAGCATCTGTCGCTCAACGTTCCGACAACTTTGTTAGGACATATCGAAACGACCACGGGTGTCGATCAGGTGCGCACGATGACAAACACGACTATCGTCGGTGGCCTCGTGAATACCGTGACCAGCCAATTGGATGGTTCTGGAATCGGCATAGCGGTGGTGGATTCGGGCGTTTACGAGAATCATAACTTTTTCGAGGATGCGTTTGGTCATGACCGTGTGATCAAAACAATCGATTTCGCAGGCGGCGGTTCCGGTGATCCAAATAAGGACCCTTATGGTCATGGTTCACACGTCGCGGGCATGATCGCGGGAAGTAAAGGCCATAACACGGAACTCGTTCCATACCGAGGCATGGCCCCGAATGCAAAGATCATTAATGTTCGCGTTCTCGGAGCAAACGGCAGCGGCACGACTGCGGCTCTCTTGCAGGGGCTTGACTGGATCTATACAAATCGGGCAGCCCAGAATATAAAGGTCGTTAATATGAGCCTCGGAACGCCGTCAGTAGAAACCTGGCGTAATGATCCGATCTGCCGGGCTGCTCGCAAACTCGTCGATGCAGGCATCGTAGTAGTTGCGGCCGCTGGCAATAACGGCAAAAACGCCGCCGGACAAAAGATCTATGGCGCGATCCATTCGCCCGGCAACGATCCCTCGGTTATAACAGTGGGGGCGACTAATACCTTTGGCACCGACGCTCGTAACGACGACGGTATCGCGACATTTAGCTCGCGTGGGCCGACGCGCTCCTACTACACAGATACCGCAACGGGCGTACGTAAATATGACAACCTGATCAAACCTGATCTGGTCGCACCTGGCAACAAGATCATCTCATCGACAAAGAAGGACAGCCTTTTGCTCATCAACAACCCGACATTAAAGGTTATGCCGCCGGGAGCGAACGATGATTCCACGATGATGTATCTTTCCGGGACGTCGATGGCGACGCCGATCGTCGCGGGAACGGCAGCCCTGCTGCTCCAGGCAAATCCGAAGTTGACTCCGAATATGGTGAAAATGCTTTTGGAATACACAGCACAGCCGCTTGCTGGATTTAATGTTCTTGAGCAGGGAGCCGGTGAACTTAATGTCGAGGGAGCGGTTCGAGTTGCAAAACAGATCCGCCAGGATATGGGAACCTCTCCGGCCAAGGGAACGTGGATGCTCACGAGCAATAACATGCCGGAACATACCTCGACGATCGCCGGAACCAAGTTTCAGTGGGCTGGCGGGCTCGTCGGCAGCTACGGCACATGGACGGGGACGGATTTGATCGCGAAGTATCAGGGGTTCTACGCTAATGGCTTGTTGGTGAGCGATGGATTGCTCGTCAGCGACGGCCTTCTCGTAAGCGATGGCCTGTTAGTCAGCGACGGCCTGCTCGTCAGCGACGGCCTCTTGGTAAGCGACGGAGCGGTAATACCGGACGGTACGACCGCCACGGGCTACCAATCGATGGGTCGCGGAACACGCTTTGCCTCATCCAGCATGCTATTCGGCAACGGAACCGGCATGGTTGACAACTCACTGATCGCAGACGGTCTGCTGGTCAGTGATGGGCTGCTCGTCAGCGACGGTTTGCTGGTCAGCGACAGTGCTCAGTCGATGAGCAGCCGCCTCATGGCGAACGGTGACGATACTCCTGCAATGCACTAAAAAATATTCGCACGGCTAATGCTGTTGCGAGTGTTGAATAAAGGGAACGTCTGGGCAATAACGCTCAGACGTTCCTTTTGGCGTTTACCTGTTTTATAGGCGGCGAAAATAAAAATGAAATATGCAAATATTTTTGTTGGAAAAATAACATAGTTTAACGTATACTTAGAAAGGCTTTCTGGCTGCAATCGCACCAGAGTCTCGGAATCGTTTCACCCAACCCTCGATTTTTGCCTCACATCCTTATCTTTCGACAAGCCCTAAATGGACAGAAAGGAAAAACAAATCTACTTATATTGCGCCGCGATATTTCCATTCGCGGCGGCGGCAATTGCATGGGCGCTGGCGGGCAATCCTTTTAGCCATGTAGATGCAGGCGTCATTACACTGTCGATTTTAACCATCTTTTGCAGTTGCTGTCTTCGGATCCAACTGCCCCGGACAAACATCCACCTGACGATCTCGGACGCTTTAATTATCATCGCAATCCTAAAATACGGTGGCGAAATTGCCGTTTTGCTTGCCGTGATCGAGACCGCCCTCGCCTCGCTGAATATCCGGCGTCAGGGAATGCCGATAAAATTCCGCACTATCGGCGTCAATGTAATGGTCGCGGCGATTGCGGTGTTTCTGACTTCTCACGCGGTGACTCAATTTTTTGGCTCGACCGAGCTTTTGCTGCAACGCAGCGATCCGACGAGCTTTATCTGGTTGTTAGCAGTGATGGTGATCTCGCTATTTGCCGTCAACTCGGTACTTGTCTCGGTGTTTACGGCGATAAAGAGTGAACGGCGATTTTGGAGTGTTTGGAACCAGAACTGCTTTGACGCCGTCGTAATGTATCTGAGCGGAGCCGTGATAGCCGGTCTGATACTAAAGGCACTCGATCAGATCAACATCAATCTTTTTGCGGCGGTCATTGGATTCTTTGGCATTATGTATCTGACATTTCGGCATTTTGTCGAAGATGTAAAGAACACCGTGGAAAAGGCAAAGCGATCCGAACGCGAAAGAGCTGAACAGGCCGAGAGCCACGTTCAGGAGCTGCAGCATTACGTGGGCGAGCTGGAGCGAAGCGGCGAGGCACTGCATGAAAGTCACGAGAATTTTCGCCACGCCGCATATCACGACGCTCTGACAGGGCTGCCGAACCGCAACTTTTTCATCGACCGGCTTAAAGAGCTGCTCCAGGAAAGCCGTGAAACCGAGGAATGCAATTTTGCCGTTTTGTTCCTTGATCTCAAGTCATTCAAGACGATCAATGACAGCCTTGGGCATTCGATCGGCGACCGGTTGATTAAAAACGTTGCCAAACGTCTTTCCAGCCTGATCCGCGAGGATGACATGGTCGGGCGGTTCAGCGGCGATAAATTCGGTGTAATTTTGACCGACCTGCTTACCCCCGACGAGGCCAAAAGTTTTGCCGACCGGGTTTCCAAGCGTCTCTCCGAGCCCTACACGCTTGATGGACGGCAGGTTTTCACCAGCGCCAAGATCGGGATCGCCTACGGCAACTCAAAATATCCCGAGGCAGAGGACATCCTGCGTGACGCCGACATCGCGATGTACTACGCAAAAGATAACGAAGAGAATTATGTTATCTTTGACCAAAAGATGCATGTCCGGGCGGTGACCAGGTTACAACTCGAAACCGACCTCCGATTTGCCATCGAACGCAACGAATTCGAACTTTACTATCAGCCGATCATCGGACTCGAACACGCGTCGCTCGTTGGTTTCGAAGCACTTGTCCGATGGAATCACCCTCAACGCGGCCTGGTGCCGCCAAACGAATTTATTCCGATCAGCGAGAGCACCGGACTGATCGTGCCCATGACAGTTCAGATACTGCATTCGGCTTGTACGCAGGTCGTCAAGTGGCAGGAGAGTAGCCCAAGCAGCAAGCCGCTTAGTATAGCGGTAAACCTGTCGGGCAAGCATTTCGGCCACCCTGCGCTGGTTGAGCAGATTCAGACGGTGATCGCCGACACTGGGATCGATCCCGCCCATCTAAAGCTCGAACTGACGGAAAGCGCCGTCATGGAAAACGCCGAGACCGCCATTCTAATGCTTAAACAGATCAAGGAAACGGGTGTCCAGATCAGCATCGACGATTTTGGCACGGGCTATTCCAGCCTTAGTTATCTGCACCGATTCCCGATAGATCTGCTCAAGGTCGATCGCTCATTTGTAAGCGCGATGGAAGAGAATACAGAAAATGGCGAGATCGTCCGCACGGTCATTGCGCTCGCCAAAGCGCTCAACCTAAAGGTCGTCGCCGAGGGCATCGAGAGCATACATCAATTTCACCAATTAAAGATCCTCGGCTGCGAATACGGCCAAGGGTATCTATTCTCAAAACCATTGCCCATAGCCGATATCGAGCGGCTCCTCGACGATAAAACCCGCTGGCAAAATATTTTACCTGCTTCGCATGTCCCGGTCATGCAGCAGAACCGCGACGTTTCACATCTAAGACTGGCTCAATAATTCTGTCACAAATAAGAAATCAGTTGATCGGTTCCACGCTGTTCTGGGACACGTAACTAGCTTTTGTTTACAGAAGCGGGAGCGTTTTGAGTTGCAGCCCTTGTAGTTTCGCTTTATGGAGAAAGCTGGAGGATGGGCCGCAACTCAAAACGTCGTGATAAAGCGTTTTTAACCGGCACGTCGCATCGGCGAGGCACTGTTTCGCTGTAGATTCTGCAAGTGTTCTATAAGGTCGGACGCCGCCCGTTTTGAAAGTTCATCGATGCCGCAATGCATCATTTGTGTGCATTCGGTCTCGGCGTCGATGTTTGCTTCGCGGGCGATAGCACGAATCATGCCCAGTTGCTTGGCCGTAACCATATCGCCGAGGCTTTTTGCGACTGCATCGCCAAACTGCTGCGGCTCGGCGGTCTGAGTGTTTTCGTGCTGCTCGATTGAGTCAAACTCACGTTTATAAAGCTCGCGGGCAATGCCAAATTTTACGGCCGCACGTTTTAGAGCATCGTGCTCGGCCTTTTTGATACCCGTTTCGCTGATCGCCCGGCCCGTGCCAACGCCTTCACGTGTGACGCCATCGATCGTAATTGCCACCGTCACGGTGATAATGTCGCCGATCGGATGAATATTCTTGACGGTATGTGCCCAATTGGGAGCATATTCATCGAGAATGTCGGCGACCGTGTGCCACTCGACATATTCGACCATGTGAACATTTCCATTGCGGTCGGGGCGACCGGCACGCTGGCGAACAAGATTTGGATCCACTGTCTTGCGAAGTTCGCGGAGCGTAGTCGAAAAATCGAGCACGTTGCTAGGGGTTTCGGTTGTTTCAAACAAGTTGCCGGTTTCGGATTCTTTTGTTTCGTTTATTGTATTGCGTTTCATTTTGTTTCTCCTATGTGTGTAAATCGAGTTGACCGAGGCTGGTTAGGCCGGATTGTCTGAGTTTCCGGCCGGCCTTGCAGCAATACCCGAGTTTCTGTTCGCCGCGTGTCAGACTCGCTCGCGACTCAGTTTTGGTTTATCAAAAATACAATGCCATTGTCTTGTCCATTGCATCTGTGAAACAGTGTATCAGAAAAATTTATTTGTTGCAAGCACGAAACAAGGTGTTGCATTTAAAAATTTAATGTGTTATGTTTTATCTGTGCAATGAAAAGTGCATTTATGGCACTTAAAAACAAAGGAGAAAAAACAAAATTATGGCATTCAAAAGTGAGAGTCTTATCAGCACCATAGAGCTCGGACGGGCGATAAAAAGACGTCGCGAAGAATTAAAACTAAGTCTGCGTGACGTTGCGGACGTAACCGAAGTATCAGCCTCGACATTATCCCGGATCGAGAACGGCACAGGACGTCCCGATGCCGACAATATCGCGCGGCTAACACAATGGCTGCAAATGCCGGTTGACCGTCTTATGACAAACCATTCGGCGGATCACGTCGAGCCGGTGATCTATTACCCGCACGAAGCAACAACCGACATAATCGAAGCCCATCTTCGCGCGGATCCAAATCTGACGACGGATACAGCCAAGGCACTTTCCGAGCTTTTCCGTGTTGCGTATCAGCAATTTAGCAAACCAGGAAGCGGAAATAAAAAATAAGCCGGAACAAAAACACTAAAAACACTATAAATACACGAGAGACGAATATGAAACACACATATGACAAAATCGCTGGGATGGGATTTGGTGGAATAGTCGGCATCGACACGACGTTTGTGTTGTTTTTTCTGGCTTTGGAATACGGACGGGCGGTTCAGATATTGTCGGTTGACGGATCGCTAATGGCTGTCACAATGGCGATGGTTCTGGTTCTGCCTTATTTTTTGCCGTCACATTATGAAAAACCAACATTTGGCAATTGGCTGATTTGTCGTGGGGTGATTGGTCTGTTTGGCATTTTGCTCGGCTTTGCATTTAAGCAAAGCCTCGGCGTTATGTTGCCCGAATCATTGAGATTTATGCCGATGACGTTTCTGATCCTGGCTTCAATGGTGAGTTGTTATATTCAGTTTTATGGTTTAATGAAGCTCCGCATGGCAAAATAGGCAAAAGGAGTCAGGCGAGAGATAATAAAGATCCGCGCGTATTTCGGGAACATGCGCGGATTTTTATGTTTACTCTGTCAGTTTTTGTAAAACCTCCGCGTACTTTGTCATTACTCGATTCCCAACTTCGAGTTGGCGAGATGCTTCTCCTGCGACAACCTCATGAATTGCTGTCACCTGTGCGACAAGGTCCAAGTATTGAGATGGCGTCAACGCCTGTGCTCCATCACAGAGAGCTTCTTCAGGACACGGGTGAACCTCGATTATCAATCCGTCAGAGCCCACAGCCACAGCGGCCCGCGCCAATGGCGTTACCATATAATTATGGCCGGTTCCGTGCGATGGATCGACTATCACGGGTAGGTGTGTTAGGCGGTGAACCGCAGGAATGATCGAAAGATCAATCGTGTTACGTGCATGATTGGCAAAGGTGCGAATGCCGCGTTCGCATAGGATCACATTGTAATTTCCCTCGGCCATGATGTATTCGGCGGCAAGCAAAAGCTCATCCAACGTCGCCGAAAGACCGCGTTTTAAAAGAACGGGCATTCGTGTTTGGCCGACATATTTTAGCAACGAAAAATTTTGCATATTTCGGGCGCCGATTTGAATACAGTCGCCGTATTTTAGGACAGCATCGACGCCGTGCTCGTCCATCGCCTCGGTCACGATGTTGAGATCGAACGACGCGCGGACCTCAGCGAGCATCTTCAAACCATCAATGCCCAAACCCTGAAAGGCATATGGCGAAGTTCGCGGCTTAAAGGCACCTCCGCGGAAAAATCGCGCACCACTTTTAGCCACCGTTTCAGCAGTCGTAAACACTTGTTCACGATTTTCTAGAGCACAGGGGCCGGCGATAATGGCGAGTTCTGAGCCGCCGATTGTCGCGTTGCCGACCTTTACGACCGATTTCTCTGGCCTCAAGTCCTTTGAAATCAATTTATATGGCTGCGTGACTCGTATAGACTCGGCCACACCAGGCAGATTCTCAAAATGCGCCGGATCAATCGCCCCGCTATTTCCCGTGACTCCTATCGCGGTGCGGTTTTCGCCCGGCATAGAATGGCCGCGAAACCCAAGCGCCTCGATGACATGCATTACTTTTTCAACATCAGCCGCGGTCGCGCCCGATTTCATTACGATCAACATAAGTGGATAAACCCCTCACTGGTGCAAAATTCTAACTTTAGTTTTCGGCACCGTTTTTTGCAAATTGTGGCAATAATTGACTGACAAATTGTTCGACCTTTGAGACAGCATCCGCCGGTTTTTCTGCCTTCTCGATTTCGGCGACAATAGCCGATCCGACCACCGCTGCATCGGCATATCGCCATACATCCGCGATCTGCGCCGTGGTTGAGATACCAAACCCCAGGGCAATCGGGAGGCCCGTGAATTGCCGGCATCTTTGAACTAGTTTCTCTGCCTCGGAACTCTGTGTTTTCTGCGCCCCCGTGACACCAGCCCGCGACACGGCGTAAATAAAACCTCGCGCATTTTCACAGATCGTTTTGAGGCGCTCGTCAGTTGTCGTCGGGGCGACGAGCGAGATTAGATCAATGTTTTGTGCAGCAAATCGCTTAGATATTGCGGCGGCCTCGTTTTCGATCACGTCGGTCAGCAGAACGCCGTCGATCCCGGCTTCGGACGCCGCTTTTTGAAACTCATCGAGTCCGAATCTCAGTATCGGATTGAAATAGCTAAATAAAACCAGCGGAACATCGCTCTTTTTTCTAACCTCGCTCGCAAGTTTCAAAACGTTGTGCAGCGTCGTGCCTTTGTCCAAAGCCCGCTGTGACGAACGTTGGATCGTAGGTCCGTCGGCCATCGGATCGCTGAACGGAACTCCAAGCTCGATCACGTCGGCCCCGAGATCGGCGAGTTTTAGGACGATCGAGAGGGAAGTCGCAAGATCGGGATCGCCGGCGGTGACGAACGGTATAAACCCCTTTCTTCCGGCGCTTTTTAGGTCTTGAAATTTGGTGGTGATGCGGCTCATATTGATTTACGTTAAAAAAGATACACTCTCACTACGGCCCGCGTTTCCGCCTTAGCTCCTCCCGGAACGTATTAACATCCTTGTCGCCACGGCCTGACAGATTGACGATCATTATCTGGTCGCGAGACATCTCGGGGGCGATCTTTATTGCGTGAGCGATTGCGTGCGAAGACTCGAGGGCTGGAATTATGCCTTCGGTTTCGGACAGGGTTTTGAATGCGGCCAAAGCTTCGTCGTCATTTGCCGAGGCGTACTCAACACGTTTCTTGTCATGTAAAAAAGCGTGTTCCGGCCCGATCGATGCATAGTCGAGGCCCGCCGAAATGGAATGGGTGAGTGCGATCTGGCCGTCATCGTCTTGCAGCAAATAGCTTTTCGTGCCCTGCAAAACGCCGACATTTCCGCCGGACATAAATCTCGCGGCGTGATCTCCCAAAACATCGCCGCGTCCACCAGCTTCGACGCCGATCATCCTTACATCGTCGTTTAGAAATGGGTGGAACAGACCAATCGAGTTCGAGCCACCGCCGACACACGCAACTAAAACGGCGGGCAAACGCTCTTCTTTTTCAAGTATCTGCTCGCGGGACTCACGGCCAATCACGGACTGAAAATAGCGAACCATCAACGGATACGGATGCGGCCCGAGGGCCGAGCCAAGCAAATAATATGTTGTATCAACATTGGTAACCCAGTCGCGAAGCGCCTCATTTATTGCATCTTTTAGCGTCCGTGAGCCAGAATCAACACCGCGAACCTCGGCTCCGAGCAGCTGCATCCGAAAAACGTTCAGCTCCTGCCGCCGCATGTCTTCGGTGCCCATATAGACGACGCATTCGAGGCCAAATAAAGCACAAACGGTCGCCGTCGCGACGCCGTGCTGTCCGGCGCCTGTCTCGGCGATTATCCGCTGTTTGCCCATTCGACGCGCCAAGAGGATCTGGCCAATACAGTTATTTATTTTGTGTGCACCGGTGTGGTTGAGGTCTTCGCGTTTTAGATAAATTTTCGCACCGCCGAGCGTCTCGGTCAGCCGCTTTGCAAAATAAAGCGGTGTTGGGCGCCCGACATAGTTTTGCAGAAGATCGTGAAACTCTACCTGAAAATCAGGATCGTCCCGAACGTCGAAATATCCCGTTGTCAGTTCGTCTAACGGCGCAACGAGTGTCTCCGGCACAAACCGCCCGCCGTATTCACCCCAATAGCCGTGTTCATCTGGCTCGTAATTCATATCGTCTCTTTTACCTCGGCAATGAACCGCACCAATTTCTCCGCATCTTTCTTTCCTAGCTTTGATTCGATACGGCTGGATACATCGACCGCATATGGCCGTACTTTTTTAATTGCTCCAGCGACATTTTCCGGAGAAAGTCCTCCGGCAAGATACATCTTTGGAAAAAGTGCCTGTACCTCAGCAGCGATCCCCCAATCGAAGGTTTCGCCTGTGCCGCCGCGTTCTTTTGACGAATAAGTGTCGAGTAGGATCGCGTCAACCTCGTATTTCATAACTTCTGCTGGGTTGAAATCCGGTCTAACGCGAAACGCTTTGATAACCTCTAACCCTGTTCGCTGCTTTATTTCAGCCGCGAACTCCGGTGATTCGTCGCCGTGCAACTGGATCGCACTCAAACCCACCGTTTCGGCAGTTTCGACGATCCTTTCCACCAACTCGTTTACAAAAACCCCGACTTTCATCACGCCATCAGGCAGCCATTCGACGATCTTGCTGGTTTTCTCCGGCAGAATAAATCGCGGGCTCTTCTCATAAAAATTGAACCCCAACGCATCGGCTCCGGCCTTTACAGACAGCAAGGCATCCTGGAGATTTGTTATGCCGCATATCTTAACTTTGGTCATATTGTTTTGCCACAGAGAACACAGAGTCCACTGAGAGTCTCCCAAAACTATTTCTCCGAGTTCTCTGTGGTCTCAGTGGCTAGATATTGCTTTTTCTCATCTTTTAACCGCGTCGATAAATACCACACGACAAATATATTCAGTGCCAATATTGAGATCCTTACCCACGTAAAACGCTCATAGATCTCGTATATCTCAAATGGTATGAAAAGTGCCGTCAGATACGTCGTCATGTATTCCGCCCAACGCTTTTGCAGCCACAGTCCGATGCCTTCGGTATAGAGCAAGCCTGCGTAGACGAAGGCGATGAGGCTAAACTCGACAAGCTGCGTATTGCCCATACCAACCAACCGTCCGAGACCGGCTGCGATATATCTATTGGCAATATCAAACCCGTGCCGCGTCACAAAATCCTCGGCCCACGCATGAACGTCACGATCGAACAGCGAGAGCAGCCTAAACGCGACAACGATCAACACAGTGCCCTTGACCACCTTTTCGAGAGCGATAAAGTGGATCGTCCACGTCCGCTCGCGACGCGTCTGATTCTTATATCTGAGGTGCGGAGCGTTCAAATCCAGTCTCCTAAAGCCTTGCTTGCGTTTGCGGTTCGCATGAGCGTTTCGCCGATCAAAAATCCGTTAAACCCAAGTCCGCGAAGCTCGTCGATCTCTTCGCGCGTCGAAATTCCGCTTTCTGCGATCATCAATGCATTTGGCGGCCCGTTCTTGATTAATTTTCGCGACACATCGAGCGATACTTCGAATGAACGGAGATCGCGGTTGTTTACCCCTATAATGTCGGCACCGGAGTTGGCTGCTACCTCAAGCTCTTCGGCGGTGTGAACCTCGACTATCGCGTCCATGCCCAATATGTCTCGTCCTAACCGGAGAAAATCTTTCAGATTTTCCTCGGTTAGGACGGCGACGATGAGTAGGATCACATCCGCACCGGCAGCCGCCGACTCATAAATCTGAAATTCGTCAACGACGAAATCCTTTCTCAAAACAGTCAAATCGACTGCCTTTTTAACCGCGATGAGATCATCAAGCGAACCATTGAAAAAATCCTCTTCCGTCAAAACCGAGATCGCTGCCGCACCGCCCTTTTCATAGTTTTTTGCGACCTGAGCAACGTCAATCGTGTCATTTATTATGCCTTTTGACGGCGAAGCGCGTTTGATCTCGGCAATGATGTTTGTCCGATCTCTCCTACTCAAAACGGACCTCAAGCGGTGGCTTGCCGAGTTTTGACGAATGACAAATGCATGCTCTTTCAGCGTGTCGATGTCCGTCTCACGCTTTTGACGCTCTACCTTTTCGCGTTTGATCGCTAGTATCTTGTCGAGAAATATTTCGCTCATTTTGTTGACTCGGCAACCAATTTATTCAATTTATAGAGAGCCGCTCCGCTGCGGACGCTGTTTTTGGCTAATATGTATGCTTCAGGCAGATCGCCAGCATGTCCGGTGACATATATCGCGGCGGCGGCGTTGATCAGAACCAATTTCTCCACATCGCTTCCTGAAATTTTATTCTCGATTATCTGCCGTATCAATTTAGAGCTCTCGTCTGCCGAACAATCGGAAGGTAGATCGCCATTTACATGACCGACGCCAAAATCGGCCGCAGTGATCTCAAATCGCTTCACATCAGCTCCATTTATCTCGGCAACAAATGTTTTCCCGTTCGAACCTATCTCATCAAGCCCACTTTCACTATGCACGATCCACGAACGCTTAGTTCCAAGCCTCATTAACACGTTTGCCGTTTTCTCAACCAGGTCCTTGTTCCATACGCCGATGACCTGATGTGGCGCCGACGCCGGATTGCACAAAGGGCCGAGATTGTTGAAAATTGTAGGTCTGCCGAGCCATCTGCGGGCCTTTGCGAGTATCGGCGAGAGCGAATGAAATCTCGGTGCGAACATAAAGCAAATGCCGTGATCGTTGAGGTGCTTTTCAGCGATTTCCGGCTCGGCATCCATGTCAATGCCGAGCAGCGATAGAACATCCGCGCTCCCGGAATTGCTCGTCGCCGCACGATTACCGTGCTTGGCGACCGGAACTCCGGCACCGGCGACAATAAAAGCCGCGGCCGTTGAAACATTGAATGTTTTAGCTTTGCTTCCGCCTGTTCCGACGGCGTCGACAAATATCTCGTGCCGGGAATTTATCCGCTTCATACGATTTCGCATTATCGTCGCGAATTCAAAGATCTCATCCTCAGTCGTTCCTTTTTCATTCCAGGCGTGGAGCAATTCGCCCAAAAGGAATTGATTTGCGCTGGAAATTAAGGCTTCGAAAAGCGTTTCTGCCTCGTCAGGCCCGACATCGCAGCCCGAGCGAAACTCTTCCAGATAATGATGTAATATTCTCTCGTTCATCGACTCAAACCACATCGCTTTCGGCGATCTCGATTGCCTGCAACAAAACCTTCGCCTTGTTGACGGTCTCGTCAAACTCCATCTCCGGCACCGAATCGGCGACGATTCCGGCACCGGCCTGTATTTTTGCGACGCCGTTTTCCAGCACAAGCGTGCGAATCGCGATGCAGGTATCCATATTGCCGGAGTAATCAAAATAACCGACAGCGCCCGAATAAACGCCGCGATCCGTTGGTTCAAGATCACGAATGATCTCGAGGGCACGTACCTTTGGAGCTCCGGAAACCGTCCCGGCGGGGAAGCAGGCGGCAAGAGCGTCAAAACGGTCGAGGCCGCTTCGCAGATTGGCCGAAAGCGAGCTGACCAAATGCTGTACATGCGAATACTTCTCGACGCTCATCAGCATATCGACGGTCACGCTGCCATATTTGGCAACGCGTCCAAGATCGTTTCGGCCAAGATCGACAAGCATCAGATGCTCTGCAACTTCTTTCTTATCCAGCCGCATTTCCTCGGCGAGAGCGTCGTCCTCGGCGGTCGTAAGCCCGCGCGGACGTGTTCCGGCAATCGGGCGATATTCGAGCCGGTCGCCTTCGCACCGGACAAGCATCTCCGGCGAGGCCCCGACGATTGCCTGCCCGTCAAATTGCAGAAGAAACATATACGGCGACGGATTAAGCGAGCGGATCGCGCGATAGATAGAGACTGACGATGCACCTGTTTGCCGCGTAAGACATTGGGAAAGCACTACCTGATAAGCCTCTCCGGCGTTTATCAGTTCCTTGATCTGCGTGACGGCGGCTTCAAAATCCGGGCGTTCCCAGTTTGAGACGGTCCCGCAGGTTGTCGCCGTCACTTTATTTTTTGGGATAGTCGCTTCGCCATGTTCGAGCGTCTCTTTTATCTGTTGGTTTTGTGCGGTTGCGGCGTCGTGGAGAACTCTTAGGCCGCTTTCGTTTGTCGCTTCATCTGTAAACACCAACAAAATGATCTTTATCACTTGCTTGGCGTGATCGAACGCGACAATCGAGCGAAAGAACATAAAAGCTGCATCGTCTTGTCCGGTGGTTTCAGTATGTGCCCGTTTTAACGACGGCTCAAACCACTCGCAGCAGCCAAAACCGAGAAATCCGATAGCACCGCCGATAAATGACGGCAGATCGTGATCGATCGCGGCCTTTTGGTCGGAGAAATGACTTTTCAGGTATTGAAATACGTCATCTCTAACGATTTTGTCCGGGTCGGCGCCGATAAACGAATATCGGGCAAGACTCTTGCCTCCCTCGACCGATTCGAGCAGAAATGAGTTTTTGGAATTTGCGGACAATTTCAGATACACGCTCAGCGGCGTGAGCAGATCGGCGGGCATAGTCGCGACGACCGGGATCACGTTCGAGAGTTTTGCTTTCTCCAAAAA
This sequence comes from Pyrinomonadales bacterium, assembly GCA_038226395.1. Lineage (GTDB taxonomy): Bacteria > Acidobacteriota > Blastocatellia > Pyrinomonadales > Pyrinomonadaceae > OLB17. The sequence goes on from JBBRQM010000009.1 coordinate 27,335, forward strand.
TTGTGAAAAATCGCTCATAAAATACAAAACGCCGCCCGAATTTATACCGAGCGGCGCTTGATGAGAAAGTTTCTGATCCTAACTAAACGAACTTTGTCGTTGTATCCAAATCAAAACCCAACGGGCGCCGCTATTCGCCACCAACCTAAGTCAGTTTGCCAAGTAGCCGCCTTTTGGAAGTTTGTTTGAACAGAATTCATTAATAAATTTGTATCAAATTGCCAAACCACCTGTCAACCTACATCTTCGCGGGCACCTCGATACCGAGTGTGTCGAGAGCCGATGTCAATACCCGCCGGGTCATATCGGCGACCACGATCAGAACGGCGCGTTTGGTGTCGTCGGGCTCGATCAGGATCTTGTGATTGTGATAGAAAAGGTTAAAAGCTTTTGCAAGGTTAAACGTATATTTTGCAAGAATTGCAGGTTCATTCGCTGTCGCCGCCTGCTCAACCGTTTCCTCCAGTCGCGAGGACAGAACGGCCATCGACCAGATGTCGCCGCCCGTTTCTGTCGAGAGGATTGTATCAACGCCGCCAAGATCGGCGATCCGCGTGCGGCAAGCCTCGATATTATCTTTTTCGTCCAGTTTGCGAAAGATCGAATTGGCCCGCACCGCCGAGTACTGACAAAAGCAGCCCGTCTCGCCCTCGAACGAAAGAGCCTCTTTAAAATCAAACACAATGACCGTGTTTCTTGTAAATTTGAGCAGAAAATATCTGAGCGCGCCAACGGCGAGCTGATGGGCGATCAAGCGTTTCGTTTCAAGGCTTTCGTCCGGGTGACGCGATTCGACCTCGGCGAGGGCGTTCGCTTCGAGCCGGTCTATCAGGTCGTCAGCCTTTACGCCGAGACCCTTGCGCCCGCTCATCTCGATAAAAGGCCGCTTTTTATCTTCATCCGACAAAATAAAACCGAGTTCCTCAGCCGCAGCGGGCGAAAGAGCGACCATTTCGTACGAGAGATGAATGCTGGCGCTTTCACCGCGCTCGGGCGAGATCGCCGCGACGCCTTTTCGAACAATGTCCTGCGGATACGACTGCCGCGAATCGATCACATTATAAATCGTTTCGCCGCCACCAAACGCGGGAACCAAGCGGTCGTTAGCCGTTGGCTCGAACGCCGTTATCCAAACATCCTGGCCGGTTTTATACTCGTGAAAATACCTGTAATTGAAATCGAGGCCCAAAATGCCCAATTTCCACATTTGATAGGCGATGTCCTTGCCGGTGTATGTCACCGTCCCGTTTGATCTTACAAGTATCTTGTCGTTTTCATGATCTTCGGTCCCGGTATGTTCCTCAAACGGCATCACCCAGCAACCCGCGTGGTTGCCTTCGGCTTCGTAATGGATAACGCCGAGCTGCTTCATTTGCTCAAACGCTTTGTCCCAAAAATGCAGATGCAGTATCTCGGATTCACGCGGCAAAAGGTCGTAGCGGATCGACAAACGCTCCATCGTGTCGAGGATACACTCGACATTGCGGGTAGCGACGTACTCGGCTAAATCGGCAGTATCGTTTCCGCCGGACTCGATCAAATGCAGGACTTCGAGCCGCTTTTCCTTTAATGTTTCATTTGTCTGATATTCGACGCCGACCTTTGTGTAAAGATCCCAGCAATAGTAATCGAATGTCTTTCCGGCGGCTTTCAGGTCAGCATCCAACGCTCTGATCGCCGTGAGGTCTTTGTTTTCGAGATACATAAATCCGACAACGACATCAGCAACCTGAACGCCTGTGTTGTCGATGTAATTCTGCACCTCGACGCGTTTTCCGGTGGCTTTGAGGATGCGTTGGAACGTGTCGCCAAGCACCGAGTTGCGGACGTGGCCGATGTGAGCGGCTTTGTTCGGATTGACTGACGTGTGTTCAACGCAGACTTTTACAGCGTCGGGTGATGCGGATGCAGCGAGATTTGGCAGCGGCTCGGCGTCGGCATTTTCAGTCAAAAACCTTGCCCGGTCAAAGAAAACATTGAGATAACCGGCTCCGGCAACCTCGATCTTTTCGACTAGATCGACGGATTCGAGTTTTGACTTGAGAGTTTCGGCGATTTCTCGCGGATTTTTTTTCTCGCCGGTCGCCTGCTTGATTTGTTTCGCGAGTTCAAAGGCGACGGGGAAAGCAACGTCGCCAAGCTCCGTTTTCGGCGGAGTCTCGGCGACGATTTGTCCTAATTCAACGCCAAATTCGACTTTCGCGGTCGAGGCTACAACGTCGCGAAGGACTTTCTGGATCTCGATGATGTTCATTACGGCTTAATCAAACTTAGTCAGATAAAACCGTAATTATAGACTCTGCGGTGCGGGGATGGCAAAAACGCGGGAACCGCGTAGCGTGGCTCCCGCTCATTTGCCTCTTAATGGCCGCTACAATATCGATACTGTGATTGTGTAAGTGGTTGGCCGTCCGCCGTAGTTTCTGACACAGAAATGATGATCGCCGGTGCGCTCGAGATAATTCGAGTAGCTGGTATCGCCAGTGTCGACAAAATCGACACGGCCGTTTCGTGAGCTGAGCGTGGCATTTATAGTCTGCCCGCGACCCGCATTGGCGACGTAGCATTGAGGAGAGTTGGCACGTATTGAGCCTGACATCGTCGCCGATGTACGGCCTCGGCCAAAACGCACACGGATGTCGCCAAAGCTATTGGAATACGTCATAAATACGATCATCATTAGAGCAAATATCCTAATCAGGTTTCGTTTTAACATTTGTTTATCTCCTAAAGTTTCGAACCGGTTTAAAAACCACGCAAAAGACCAATCCAAAGAGGCTTTTTCTTTTGCACCAAAACAGCTAAACTCTTTCTTTACGCGAATACTATATTTGGATAGCATTGCCTGCGCAAGTGGAAATAGACTAAAAAATATCAAATATGGCAAAAAAGTCATCGAAAAAAGTCGATCTGAAAAAGATCGCTTCGGGTGTCCGGCTGATGCTCGAAGGGATGGGAGAGGATCCCGACCGTGACGGTTTGAAAAAAACACCAGAGCGCGTTGCCGATTTTTACGCAGAATTGACCGAGGGTATGTGGGTCGATCCGAGTGAGCATATTGTGCCGCTACCGGGTGATTCGCATGACGAAATGGTCATCGTCAAGGACATCTCGATCGCTTCCGTTTGCGAGCATCACCTCGCCCCATTTACCGGCAAATGCCATATCGCTTATATTCCAAAAGGCGGCCGCATCGTCGGACTCTCAAAACTCGCGCGAATTGCCGAAAACTTTTCCCGTCGGCTTCAAGTTCAGGAACGCCTGACACAGCAAATCGCGCAGGTGCTTTTCGACAAACTCGACCCGATTGGAGTTATGGTCGTCATCGAAGCAGAGCACACATGCATGACACTTCGCGGCGTAAAGAAACCGGGCGCGATTACAATTACGTCGGCGGTGCTTGGCGGTTTCCGCAAGGACCCGCGAACCCGTGCCGAGGCGATGTCATTAATCAAAGGATAGGGTAAATTGGCAAACAAAACTTTCTACATAACAACCCCGATCTACTATGCGAACAGCCTGCCGCACTTGGGGCATCTGTATTCGACGATCGTCGCCGATGTGATCCAGCGGCATAAGAAACAGCGTGGTTTTGACACGTATTTTCTGACGGGGACGGACGAGCATGGGATAAATATCCAGCGGGCAGCGGAGCGAGAGAGTAGGACGCCAAAGGAACAAGTTGACTATGTTTCCGGTGAGCTAAAGCGGATGTTTCACGATTTTCGGCTTGATACCGCAAATGGTGGTTATGACGTTTTTATGCGGACGACCGAGCCTTTTCATTACGAAGGCGCCCAGCACTTGTGGCGTGAGATCGCCAAAAACAAAACGCCGAAAGGGAACGACACAATATACAAGGACTTTTACGAAGGCTGGTTTTGTGCTCCTTGCGCTGAATTTAAGACAGAGGATCAATATGTTGTGCCTGATGGTTCTGACATTCCGAACTGCCTGATCCACGAACGCCCGCTCGATAAGGTCGCCGAGGAAAGCTATTTCTTCCGTCTGTCGGATTACGACGATTTTTTGATCGATCTGATCGAGAAAGATGCCCGTTTGGTGCGGCCGGAGGCTCGGCGGAATGAGGTTTTGTCGTTTATTCGGGGCGGTTTGCAGGATCTTTCCATTAGTCGCCAGAAAGCTTCCGTTTCATGGGGAATTCCGGTGCCGAGCGATGAAAATCACGTGATGTACGTCTGGCTCGACGCTCTCTCAAACTACATCACTGCCATCGGTTACGGCAATGCTGAAAAGGCGTTGGTTGGTTTTGAAAAATACTGGGAGAATGCGGTTCATCTGGTTGGCAAGGACATTTTGCGGTTTCATACGGTCTATTGGTTCTCATTTTTGACAGCGGCGGGTCTTTCACTGCCTAAAACAGTCTATGCACACGGTATGTGGCTCGATGCCGACGGACGAAAGATGGGCAAAACGACGGGGAATGTCATCGAGGTCGATGTTTTGCATAAGCATTTTCAGGTGGATGCTCTGCGCTATTTTCTGCTTCGCGAGATGGTCTTTGGCCAAGACGGTAAATTTGGTTATGAAAATCTGATAGACCGTGCTAACGCCGATCTCGCGAGCGGCCTTGGCAATCTCGCCAGCCGCACATTCTCGATGATCACAAAGTATCGCGAGGGTTTGATCCCGTCCGGCAAGATCACTGAGGAAAACTACATTCAGGCTCGGCGTGCGGGCATCGACCCGGACGGGCAGGATTTGGTGTCTGTAATCGAGCATGCCCGCGACGAATTTATGCGGCATTTTGATAATTTTGAGTTTAGTCTCGCGCTTGAAACCATCTGGACGGTCATCGCTCGTGTTGATAAGCTCATTTCGGACGCAAAGCCGTGGGAGCTTATCAAGGACGATAAACAGGCCGAAACACTCAATGCCGTGCTTTACCGTGCGTCTGAGACGCTGCGGTGGCTGTGCATTTTGCTGTATCCGGTAATGCCTGAGGCGTCAAAAAATATTTACAGCCAGATCGGTCTCAGCGATGATATTTCAAAGATTGATCCGACAAGTCTGAAATGGGGAGATCTCGTCACCGGAACCAGGATCGGCGAGACCATAGGCGTTTTCCCAAGAATTGATAAGAGTAAAGTTATGAATGAGATAAAGAGTGACGCGGGGACGCGGGGACACAGTGACGCAGCGACGGGAGCCATTGAGTCAGTACCACCTGCGGTAGCGGGTGGTTTAACACCGGACACCGAGGACAACTTCATCACTATCGACGATTTTCTCAAGGTCGAGCTGCGGGTCGGCGAGATCAAGGTTGCAGAACGTGTGCCTGATGCGGATAAACTGCTGCGTTTTGAGGTCGATCTCGGCGAAGATCAGCCGAGGCAGATACTTGCAGGCCTCGCCGAATGGTACGAACCCGAAAAACTCATCGGCCGCAAGGTCGTCGTCGTCGCCAACCTAAAACCAAGAAAAATGCGCGGCCTTGAATCGCAAGGGATGATCTGCGCCGCGTCGCTGACCGAAGAAGACACACCCGCGATCGCAACATTTTTGGAAGATGTTAAGGTAGGGGCGAGGTTGAAATAAGGAGTTCAGCACTGGATTTTAAATATGAAACCTGTACTTAAAAAAAGACAACATATTTTATTAGTTTTGCTATTTCTTTCAGTTGTCTCGCCGGGCTATTCGCAAGTTAACGACAACATTTGGAAGGAACTTGTCCCTATAGAGGGGAACTGTAAGGTACTAATGCCCGGAACTCCGAAAGATCTGACAGCGCCAAGCCCAATTATGAAGGGTGAACGGGAATTTCAGTATGAGCTACAAACGGAGTATATGCTTTTCAAATTTGGTTTCTCTAAGGTCCCTGTCTCCCCGAAGTCTGACGATCCGGTGGTCATGAAATCATTTTGGGACAAATACGTAGCTAACATGGAAAAGAATGAAGGGGTAAAGATCATAAGCCAGAGCGACTTTGAGGTAAACGGCTTTTTCGGTCGCGAAGTCGTGATGTCCCAGACTCAGGGCGAGTTAGTGCTTATTAATCGTTACATATCCCGACTATAGATTCTACACGCTGATTACGGCTACTTATCCTGAGAATGCCAAGAACACCGTAATTACAAAAATCCAGCGTAAGTATTTAGATTCATTTGCTTTTGTAAAATGACGTGTATAGCGGACTGCGTGATGAAGAATCTGACGGAGATTTTTGTAACTATATGATGTTAATCGATTCCCATTGTCATATTGATGGCGAGAAATTTGATGCTGATTGTGATGAATCGTGATGTGCACGAGATTAACTTGTTTATAGAAACTGATTTATGCGATTTGAGTGGGATCCGGTCAAAGCCGAATCGAATCTAAAGAAACATGGCGTCAACTTTGACGAGGCGGAGACGGTTTTCGGCGACCCGCTTGCCGTTGTTTTTCTTGACGAAGATCACTCGATTGGTGAAAAACGTGAGATAATGATTGGGTATTCGGAGAGCGGGCGACTTTTGGTAATAAGCTTTACCGAACGTCCCATTGATGTTATTAGAATTATCAGCGCCCGACGAGCTGATCCAGAGGAGCGTCGGAAACACGAGAATGAATGAACTAGATGACGATTTGAAGCCACATTACGATTTCGATTATTCGAAAGCAAGACCTAATAGATTTGCCAAGAAATACAGCACAATGGTTCATCGAGTTGGAATCGCACCGGACGTTGCTGATGAGTTTCCAACCGAAGAGGCTGTAAATGAGGCCTTGCGTTTTTTGAGCCGCATCACTAAAGAACACAAGACCGAGTTAACACACAGTTGAAATTAATAGATTCCCATTGCCATATTGACGGCGAGCAATTTGACGCGGACCGTGACGAGGTCGTTCAGCGGGCGCTGGATGCCGGCGTGGGCGTGATGCTGAATATCGGCACGGGCGATCCGCACTCGGACGATTTTCGGCGGGCGGTCGCGGTTGCGGAGAAATATCCAAATGTATATGCGTCGGTCGGCGTTCATCCGCATGACGCCAAGCTATACGATGACAAGGCCGAGGAGCACCTGATCGAACTGGTCAAGTCGAGCGAGAAGGTCATCGCGTGGGGCGAGATCGGGCTTGATTTTCATTATGACCACAGCCCTCGCGATGTGCAGATCGAGGTGTTCAGGCGTCAGATCCGCACGGCCCGAGAGCTGCATTTGCCGATCATCATCCACAGCCGAGAGGCGAACGATGAAACGGTGCAAATTCTGCACGAAGAATGTTTATACGAAGAGTTTCGCGGCGGCATAATGCACTGTTTTGGCGGGACGCTGCAGATGGTTCAGGATCTCGTACCGGCCGGCTTTTTGATCTCGTTTGCGGGGAATGTGACCTTTAAGAACGCGGACAATCTGCGTGAAGTGGCCGAGATACTACAGCTAAATCGAATGCTTGTCGAAACGGACTGCCCTTTTTTGACGCCCGAGCCTTTTCGGGGCAAACGCAACGAACCGGGTTTTGTTGTCCACACGGCAAACTTTCTCTCGGAGCTAACCGAGATCGAGATCGAGTCGTTTGCGGATCAGACGACTGAAAACTTTCTAAACTTTTTTAACATGGAGTTTCGCGACGGGGTGCCAAAACTCCGCGAGGGCAAATTTTTGACTCTTGAATACTAAATAATTATGGCTAAAGAAAACTCATTCGATATTGTTTCAAAAACCGACTACGCCGAGGTCACAAACGCGATCAACCAGACGACCAAAGAAGTGTCGCAGCGGTTCGATTTTAAGGGCAGCCACGCGACCGTCGAGCTGCAGGACAAGGATCTGATGCTCACGGCTGAGGACGAGACCAAGCTGCGAAATATGAACGACATCCTGCAAAGCAAGTTCGTCAAACGCGGCATTTCGCTTAAGGCGCTCGATTATCAAAAGATCGAGCCGGCGGCGGGCAGCACGGTTCGTCAATCCGTCACGATCCAGCAGGGAATTCCGATCGAAAAGGCAAAAGAGGTCGTCCGTTTTATCAAAGACGCCAAGTTCAAGGTCCAGGCGTCGATTCAGGGCGAGACCGTCCGCGTTTCCAGCAAAGATCGCGATACTCTGCAAGATGTAATGGCTAAGCTCAAGGCAAAAGACTTTGGGATCGACATGAAGTTTGATAACTACCGGAGCAATTAAATTATGACTATGAAAATCTTGATTTGCATCCTCATATTGTTAGTGCCTTCTGCGATTTATGGTCAGGACTCAGCCGATTCGTTCGGACTGCATTTCAAAGCAACCTCAGTTGATGATGTCATCTCAAAACTTGGAAAACCAAAAGACGATAAGGATGATAGGCTGCCGAATGAAATTCGTTTCACAGGCCCGGAAAAGTTAGAGGATCGTTTAAGGGTTCTATTTTACGAACCTTTTTCCGAATGGAAAAAGGCCCATTTTTGGTTTTTGGACTCGAAACTAATGGCGTTGGAAATTTGGCCCCAAAGTAAGGCAATGCTGGCAAGCACCCTCTCCGAAAAATTTAAGGCAGATTTTCTTTTTGTTGAGAATTTTTCTAAGGGTACTGATCTTCCCTCGTTTGAGGGACAGAAAGAGACAACTGTACCTAAGGTTTATCCTGCCCGTTATTATATGTTGGCCGTAAAAAAAGACCAGTTCATCATTTCTCTGATAAATAATAACTCCTTTAAAGCTTTCCTTAAGCAAAGTACAAGGCTTCCCACTACAAAAATGTTTCCCGGGTATATTGAAAACGTTGTGATTTTTGGTCGAAAAGAAAAGGGAAGTTAAAATGCAGACCTTCGCCCCGATCAGAGAAAAACCCGATCCGCAAATTGCGGCGCACTCGATATTCGACCTCGTTAAACCCGAACTTGCCATGGTCGAAGAGGAGTTTGCGCGTCAGGCGGACTCGAATATTCAGGTCATCAATTATCTGGGCGATTATCTGCGATCATCGGGAGGTAAGCGTGTGCGACCGGCGCTGTTGATCCTTGCAAATTACGCTGTGGGCGGCGAGGGAAGCGAGGAAAGCGTGATCCGGCTTGCGACCGTGATGGAGATGCTCCACACGGCGACGCTTGTCCACGACGACATCATCGATAACGCCGATGTCCGGCGAAACCGAACGTCGGTAAACGCCCGCTTTGGCAATCAAACCGCCGTGCTGATGGGCGATTGGCTTTATATGTCGGCGTATGAAACGTCGCTCAAAGAACGTTCTCTGGAGATCCTTGATATTCTCACGCGGCTGACGCGAAAGATGACCGAGGGCGAGTTGATCCAGCTAACGATGATCGGGAATCTGGATATTACCGAGGATGATTATTTTGATATTTTGCGGCGAAAGACGGCATATCTCTTTTCCGCATGTGGCGAAATCGGAGCGATTCTAGCCGGAGCAGATCTCAAACGTCAAAATGCTCTGCGAGATTACGGGCTTAACCTTGGTATCGCTTTTCAGATTGCCGACGATCTGCTGGATGTTACCGCCGACACAGCAACGCTCGGCAAGGCTGCTGGTTCCGACCTGATCGAGGGTAAACTTACGCTCCCGCTCATCTCGCTGCTCAAATCAGAGCCTTCGCTAAGAGACGGTTTTGAACGTGTGATGCTCGATGGTGGATATGAAGATTTTACACGCGAAGAGCTGAATGAAAAGCTGATTTCACACGGAACGATCGGGCAAATTCGGGAGCGGGCAAAGGACTTTGCGAGACGCGCAATAAAAAACCTTGAATTTTTGCCGCAAACGGAGTATCGTTCTGCTTTGGAAGATATTCCAAACTTTGTAATCGACCGTTACAAATAGTGTAAAGTATTTAATAATTAGCATGTTAGACGAAAATCTTATAGCAACACTTGAACAAAGTTTGCGCCAGACACGCAACGCACAAAACCGTCTGATGGCCCGTCTCCGCGAGGCCGAATCTGACGTTGAACTGCTGCGTTTGGAGATCAACGCCCTCGAAAACAGCGCGGCTCAGACTGAGCTGGCGATCGATAGCTTGCTGGTGACGATGCGTTCGGGCAACCGCTCGATGAATTTTGGCAAGTCAGTCACCATCGAGGACGACAATCGCGGGCGTCAGCAGATGCGACAGAACCAAACGAATGCATCCTCCGGGGAACAACTTCCATCAGAAAATTACCGCCGCTCGGGATCCGTGGCCTATCTCAATCATAATCGGGGCATTCCGTCGGTCAATAACAGGCTAGAGCCGATCAGCAATCGATTTAGCGACCGGACTATCACCCAGGCATGCACGCTGTTGCTGCGCGAATCAGGCAACGCTCTTCACGTAAACGAGATCTACAATCTCCTTATTGCGGGCGGCATGAAATTTAAGGGCAATAATCCTACGATCTCGATCGCAGTCTCGCTCAATCGCAATCGAAGGTTTCGCAAGGTCGATCCGGGGACATTCGATCTGGTCATGCGCGAGGCGATCCAGGCCGCTTCCTGACGCTCATTTTTGTAATTCAACAGCATAAATAAGCCCAAGGTCTAAGCGTATCGCTTGACTTTGGGCATTTTGTTTCTATCATTGCAGTATGAAATTACAAATAACCATGGACAGCGGCACGCTTGCGGGCCGGACATTTGATCTCGAGAGCGGATTTCTTACAGTCGGTCGAGGCGACACGTGCAGCATACGCTTTGACCCGTTATCCGAGAGAATTGCTTCCAAGCAGCACGCATTTATAGAGGCAAAGGCCGACGGATATTATATCACCGACAATCAGAGCACGAACGGAACGCTGCTCAACGGCAACCCGGTGACGACCGCCAAGCTAAACTCGGGAGATCAGATCCAATTCGGCCGCAACGGCGTCATCGGAACCGTGAAGATCGAGGGACAATCTTTTGAGGCAGAGACAGCTACTGTAGTGGCACTTCCACAGGAAAGTTTCCGCGATCTTGAGGTACAACAATTTAATCAGATCGCCGCCGCCGCTCCCGTCAGCATGCAGACTTCTCTTGCGAACGTCGGGCTAGGCAGTATGCCGGCGATCAAGCCTGAGCCGTCCTCGACAGGCAAGTATATTGGCATCGCCGTGACCGGAGTTGTAATTGCTTTTCTGATGCTGATAGTCATCCTTATCACGGTTTCAGAGGTAGGCTTGTTAGCGGCTATCATTGCATCGTTCGTGGCTTTTATACCGGCCGCGATTTACGTGATCCCGCTGTTGTGGCTCGACCGGTATGATCCCGAACCGGCATGGCTGCTTGCGCTTGCTTTTGCTTGGGGCGGCCTCGTCGCGATAGTAATTTCATTTATTATAAACAGCCTGATCGGGAAAGTCGTCGCCGAGGGCGTTTCGCCCGTCGCCGGCGAGATAGTTTCGCTGGTGGCGTCGGCACCGATCTTCGAGGAAGGGTCAAAAGGGATAGGCGTCGTGCTGTTGCTCATCTTTTTCCGCAAATATTTTGACGATATTCTTGATGGGATAGTCTTTGCCGGCGTGATCGCCCTCGGCTTTGCGACTGTAGAAAATATACTGTATTACGGGCGTGGAGTCGGGGGATCGGGGGGAGTTAAAGCTCTTGCATTTCTTTTCCTTATTAGGGGCATTATGTCGCCTTTCGCTCACGCGACCTTTACATCGATGACGGGCATCGGCTGTGGCATTTCGCGCGAATCCCATAACCCATTAGTCCGGTTTATAATGCCAATTGTGGGATATATAGTTGCGGTGACGCTTCACGCCACATGGAATGGTCTCGACATTCTCGTGATAATAATGACAAAAGGCACAGGTTTCGAATCTGCATGCAATTCGATCGGGCTCGGCGGCCGGAATTTTGGATACTGCTCGCTGCTTTCTACATATGCCGGGCTTGAAGTGCCTTTATTCCTGATAATCACCGGTTTTGCTATATATGTAATGCGAAGACAAGGCAGAATCCTGAAAGAAATGCTAGCGATTGATATCGCCCGGGGGCTAATCTCGGAGGAACTCGGTGCAATCGTGACCTCGCCGATAAAAAGCTCAAGCTGGCTGCTCAGCGGGCTTTTTGCCGGCAAATACAGGGCCCGCAGCCGATATCTGCGTGCCGCCGGACGTCTCGGCCTGAGCTATTGGCATATCCAGCGTGCAACCGCTGCCCAGGGGCAAACCGGCAGTTTCCAGCAAAACCCGATCCTCCGCGAAGAAGTCCTCAAATGGCGCGATCAGGTGTAAGTCAATTAAAAATGCACAATGCACAATGGAATAAATCCAAATTTGTGCATTGTGCATCGATTTTGGTAGGCCGTGCAGGGATTGAACCTGCGACCCGCGGATTAAGAGTCCGCTGCTCTACCAACTGAGCTAACGACCCAAAAGCGAAGTTGATTATAGCAAACTGGGATTTTAACGCCAAGCCGCTAAATCCCAACAGCGGGCAGAGGATCAGTCCGGATCTTCGTCGGCGGAACTACCTTCCTCCGGTGCCATAAGATCTAAATAGGCAGGTCTCACAGGAAAGGCATAATCGACAATTAGCGATGCACCGCGTAAAAAGTAGAGACCCAAAAAGAAGTAAAAAATGCCCAACAGTAGATTAGTACTGGGAAACTTAGCGATAACCGATATCTCACCGCCGCCGATTTCGTAAAGGACAACATACATCAAATCGCCAAGTCCACGCAGAATCGACAATAGGCCGATCACTCTGATCGCGGCCGAGAAAAGTTCTTTTGCTTCCATAATGGGGTAAAAATATCATCAAAAGACTATAATGTAAATCAAAATTGCCGCAAAAACTTCCTCAAACGCCGTTCTACACTTTGAAAATTGTCATTCTGCATTCAAGATAATTCATACGATATGAAGGAATGCCCGAAATGTGAGATTTGCTACCCGGATGAGGTCGTAACATGTCCGACGGACGAGACCGCGACGCGGCTGTCGCTGCCGGGGACGCAGTTGATCGCCGAGCGATATTTTCTTATCAGCCGGCTGGGCCGCGGGGCGATGGGGCAGGTCTATCTTGCCAGCGACAAGAAGTTTGCGACCAAGAAGCTCGCCGTCAAGACCGTTCGCCAGGACATTCTCTCCAGCGAAGACCTGCAGGAAGGCGAGGCCATCGCCCGTTTTGAGCGCGAGGCACAGGCAGCCGCTTCGATCCAGCATCCCAATACAGTCAGCGTGACGGATTTTGGCGAGACGCCGGATGGCATCTTTTATCTCGTGATGGAATACGTCGAGGGCGAGACGCTGCACAAGCTGCTCCGACGAGAGGGCACACTGCCTGTCAAACGTGCGGTGAGGTTATTAAGGCAGATCGCCGACGGCGTAGATGCCGCCCATGATCTCGGTATCCTCCACCGTGATCTCAAACCAGCCAATATATTTATCATGCAAAAGGGCAAGAGCGGCGACGGCTTTATCAAGGTCGGCGACTTTGGCCTTGCAAAGATAATCAACCAGACCGTCACCGACGCCAGCTCAAACGCCACGCCTTCGTCACGCGGTATCATCGGCACGCCGGAATTTATGTCGCCCGAACAGATGCAGCCCGAATTGGTGGTCGATAAACGCGCCGATCTTTATGCTTTGGGCACGATCGCCTATTTAATGCTCGGCGGCAAGACGCCCTTTACCGGCGATCTGATGCAGCTTGTGATGCAAAAGATAATGCATAAGCCTGAGCCGCTTTCGTCGATCCGCACGGACATTCCATCGGACGTTGACCGGGTAATAATGAGCGCTCTTGAGATCGATCCCGCCAATCGCCCGGCAAGCGTTTCCGTATGGATCAACGATCTAGAAAAGGCTGCGGAGGATGTTGACGACCAGAAACGCGCCGGTATTTCGCGGCTCGTGGTCATGGGGCCGACGGGTTCCGAGGTTTATGTCAACGACGAGCGAAAGGGAAGCATCGGCAGCTCTGGCCGCGTCGTTTTGACAGATATTCCTGCCGGACAGCATATTCTGCGCGTATCGAAAACCGGCGAAAAAGACGACGAACGCGTGATCGAGATCCGCGAGGGTGTCAACGAACAGGTGATACAGGCACATCTCAGGACGATTCACGGAGCGGCGAGCCAGCCTTCACCGTCGCAGGGAAGCAGCGCCGGCGGCGGTTCGGGCGGAGCTTCGAGTGTGATGCCGGGAATTGTGGCTTGCATCAACTGCAATTCACGCTTTGCCGAGGGCGTTAAATTTTGCGGACGATGTGGCGGCGGTACCTTCAAGATGATCAGCGCCGGCGAAACTGCTGCCACTTATCCTTGCCCTCGATGCACCGCTCCGTTGCCGACAAATTCGCGATTCTGCGGACGCTGCGGGCTAAATATTACTCCGGCGATGATGCCGGTCACTCAGCATGCCTCCGGTTTTACGTCAAATTTCCCGCTAACCACTACGCCACAGGCTGCACGCACCTGTCGCCGCTGTGGCGGCTCTTACCCGCCGCATATTAAATTCTGCGGCAAATGCGGATATAATCTTTAATGAAATCAAATTCGCGCTTTGGAAAGTTACCCTTTGCAACTTAAAACGCGTATAATGTCCAAGAATTCCTGAAACCTATCTGCCGCAGAGAGGAAAAACGAAGATGAAGATTTGTCCGCGTTGCCAGAAAACCTATACTGACGATAATCTGAATTTCTGTCTCGAAGACGGTGCGGTCCTTACTCAAAGTGACGCGTCCGCGATGCCTGAGACCGTCGTACTTAGTCAGCCGCAAATGACACAGCCGCATCAGCCTGCGGTCACAAATCAACCAGGCACCGGGCAGTCCTGGAATATGCCTGTGCAGCAGCCTTCGTATTCCATGCAGCCACAAAAGAAGTCGTCGAGTACCTGGATCTGGGTAGTCGGGATATTGGCGTTGGTGGTTTTAGTATGCGGCGGCGGATTTGCAGGACTCCTTTATATGAGCATACAACCCGGGACGGCTAACACGGGACCTTCGACACCCACGCCAACACCGTCTGGAAACAAAAATACAGGAACGACATCAACCCGGACGGATCTCACGTCACTTGATCTATCGAAATGGGTGCAGGATAGTCAGACAAACGGCAACACCTCGTTTAGCGACGGCGAACTCGTTATGAGCTCGAAACAAAAAGGCTATTATTACGTTCTCGCTGGAACTAAGAGTCAAAAGTCAGTAAATGCCGACACAAAAATCACGGTTCGCAATATCAACAGTGCCGATTCCACTTCCGGTTATGGGCTGGTATTTCACAGTAACCCGACACCGCTGCAGCAGGGGTATGCTTTTTTGATAAATACGAGCACAATGAAATACCGCGTTGTCCATCACGAACCGTCGAAAGAGGACGTTGTCGTCTCGTGGACGAAATCTGACGCCATCAGGAGCGGAAGCTCGGATAACACTCTGGAGGTTCGCGATCAGTCAGACAAGATCGAATTGTATATCAATGGCCAGATGGTCACGTCCATTAAAAACGTTTATGGTTATCCCGATGGCGTCGTCGGTTTATACACGAGCGATGCGATACGGATTGGATTCAAGAATTTTGAGATCAGGAAATAACGAAAAAATATGAAACAATGTCCGCAGTGTAAACAAACTTATAGTGATGCGTCGCTCAATTTTTGCCTGACCGATGGTGCGTTGCTGACAGAGGTCACTTCCGAGCCGCCCCCGGCCCGTTATGCCGACGATCCGCCGCCGACAATGCTGATGAACGACGCGCGGGTCACAAATCCTACTAGTTGGCCTGCGTCGCCTCCTCAGACACAATGGCAAGCTCCGCCGGTCGTCGCCGCGCCGCAGCAGTTTGCACAATATGCGATGCCATCCGGTCCTACTCAAACGCTCGCGATTGTATCTCTTTGTTTGGGTATCGGCAGCATGACGATCGGTTTTTGTTGTTCGTCCGGTTTATTGTTGTCACCAGCTGCGCTTATCACGGGGTTTATTGCCCTTTCACAGATCAAAAAGGATCCGTCCAAATATACTGGCCGGGGCATGGCGATCGGCGGGGTGTCAACCGGCGCGGCATTTTTAGCAATTTACCTGATAATTATCCTGATATATGGTGCCGCTATATTTTTTAGCGCAATAAATGGCGGACATTAATGCGAGCCTTCGGGATGAGCCCAGAACAATCGAGATATTATATTAACCAATGCGTGTAAGCCTGCATGTCGTGGCCGGCCCTCAGACCGGTCGCGATTTTACATTTGACCAGCACGATACGTTTATCATCGGCCGTAGTGAGGACGCTCATTTTTGCTTGTCGCAGGATCGTTTTTTCTCGCGGCATCACTGTATTCTCGAAATCGCGCCGCCCCAGGCATTTCTACGCGATCTCGGCTCGACAAACGGCACATATGTAAACGGGATGCGGGTTGATACCGCTCATCTGAAGAGCGGCGACCGCATCCAGGGCGGCGAGACGATCCTGGAGGTCGAGGTTTCTATTCCACAATCGGATCTTAATACCCACAAGCGCGAGACGGGCAATACCGTAAACACGGACAGCACCACCGGAAACACCGTGCCGTCAATGATCAGCGTTCTTTGTCTGAATTGCAGCGTGCCGGCTGAGGTCGAGGCCTCGCACTCCAGCGAGGTGTTCTCGTACATTTGCGACGAATGTCGCGAAAAGCTAAAGCAAAATCCACAGCCGATCCCCAATTATCAGATGATCCGCGTGATCGGCCAGGGAGGGATGGGCAGCGTGATGCTCGCACGTTCCGAAAAAGATGGGCGGGCGGTGGCGATCAAGACTTTGCTGCCGGAGGTTGCGGTCAGCGAACAGTCGCTAAAACGATTCATCCGCGAGATCGAGGTAGCCTCAGCGCTCAAGCATCCAAACATCGTACTTTACATCGAGCACGGCACGCATAATGGCCTTGTCTATCTCGTTACCGAATTTATCAGCGGAATGGACGCCGCCAGACTGGCCAAGCATCAGGGCGGCAAGCTCGATTATCGCGGCGTTGTATCGATTATCGAACAGACGCTGGCCGCGCTCGATCACGCTCATACGCTGGGATTCGTCCACCGCGACATCAAGGAGCAAAACATCCTGGTAGAGAGCGATTATCCAAATTATCTTGCCAAACTAACCGATTTTGGCCTCTCTAAGAGTTTCCAGCAGACGGGAATGAGCGGCGTGACGATGGTTGGCGATGTCGCCGGAACGATAGCGTATATGCCGCCAGAACAGGTGCGTGACTTTAAGGACGTCAAACCGCCATCCGATATTTATTCCATTGGGATGACCGCTTACAGCCTTCTCACCGGCGCTCATGCCCTCGACATCAGCCCAAAGGCTGGCATCGCCGAAACCGTCAAAGCGATCTTTGAAAAGCCGATCGTTCCTATCTCCGCACGGATTCCCGATATACCGCCAAATATTGCAATGGTGATCGAAACAGCCCTTTCAAAACAGGTCGAGAGCCGCTGGCGAACTGCCGGAGCCATGCGCGAGGCGCTTTTATCTGCCGCTGGGTCTAATTAAATCGTCTTTGTAACCTTTGAAAGCGAACGCGGGGCGTCAGCGTCGATGCCTTTTGCGGCGGATAACAAGGCCGCGAACATCTGCGCCGGGATTATGAAGGGTATCGGGGAGAGAAACTCATCGATTTCGGATGGCAGAACGAGGCTTTTTGGCGATAATTTGACAATGTCCGCATCGTTTGTGATGGCGAGGCAATCGGCATTAAGCTCGCGCAGGCGGTGCAGAAGTTCGAGGCTGCTTTTTTTTGTAACGCCTGTCGGAGCAAACATTACTACCGGAAAACGCCGTTCGACGAGCGCCAGCGGGCCATGCAAAAAATCAGCCGACGAAAATCGCTCCGCGACGACATAACACGTTTCCATCAATTTTAGCGCCATCTCATACGAATTGCCGTAGTTCATCCCGCGACCCACGACGACGCAGTTTTCCATAAAGACATACCGCTGCACAATCTCCTCGACCCGCGGCCGCAAGCGAAGCGCTCGTGAGGCATATTCGGGAATTCGCTCATATTCGATCTTATTGGCAGCGAGCTCAGCGGCAAGCATGTAAAAATGGAGCATCTGGCCTGTGTAGGTCTTTGTCGCCGCGACCGAGCGTTCGCTCCCGGCGTGAATGTGCATGGTCTCACCGGCGATCTCCGTCATTGCGGAATCTGCTTCGTTTGTAATGCCGAGGGTGCAGGCGCCTGATTTTTTTGCGCTTTCGAGCACCTGATTTATGTCCGATCCCTCGCCTGATTGCGAGACGCCGATGACGAGCGCGCGTTTGAGATTTAGTTTGGCGTTGTAGAGTGTGTAAACGGACGGAGCGGCGAGCGAAACGGGAATCCCGGCGGTGACCTCGATCAGATAACGGCCAAATAGCGCGGCATTATCCGAGCTTCCGCGTGCCACGATCACGACCAGATCGATGTCCCTCTTTTCCAGAAAACTGCCTAGTCGCGCATATTTTACTCGTTCGGCAGCGATGGTTCGCTCGAGAACTTCGGGCTGCTCGGCAATTTCCTGAAGCATTAATGACATAATTACCTAAGGAAATACTACATCAGCGGATAGTTTTGCGGAAATCGACCGCACATCCTGCTGGCAGCTTATGGCAAGATCATGACGACGGCCTTGCCGGTGAGCGTCGTAACGCCGTTTTGGTTTGTGCAGACGGTTTCGAGGGTGACGATGCCCTTGTCTTCGCGGATATTTGTCACGGTCGCCGTCGCAGTGACCGTATCGCCGATAAAAACCGGCGCGGTAAACCGCATCGTCTGCGAAAGATAGACGACCCTCCGCTCCTCAAATTCATAACCGAGCACCGCCGAGATAAACGCTCCACTCAACATGCCGTGGGCGATCCGTTCGCCAAATCGAGTCGTTTTCGCAAACTCCTCGTCGAGATGAATAGGATTATAGTCGCCCGAAAGTTCGGCAAATCCGCGTATTAATTCATCAGTTATTTCTCGTTTTTTAGAAAATGTGTCATCCAATTTAATATTCATATTTTTCCTAAGTAGATTTGGGGGTTGGAGTTTGGATTTCCGCGACTACCGAATTTATCGCGCCGCCGATCATCAGAGCGGTCGCCGTCAAATATAGCCAGAGCATCATCATCATGACGGCGCCGAGCGAGCCGTAGGCTTTATTGTAAGAGTTGAAATATCCGAGATAAGCACGCAATCCGTTTGTCAGCACGATCCAGAGAATGATCGCGACGATCGATCCCGGCGTGATCCATGCCCATTTAAATTTCTCGAAAGCGGGCAGCAGATTATAAATAATTTCGCAGGCAAGCAGCATTACCAGCAGTATCGAGGCCCATTGGATCGCGACGAGCACAAATGGCGAGGTCACCTCGAAGCCGACGCCGGCGAGACCCCATTGCACCAATTGCCAGCCATAAAAAACAATAGCCAGCACAAACGTTGTCAGGATGGCGATGACCAGCGTGAGGCCGAGCGACTGCAGCTTGGTCAGCCACCACGAGCGAGTTTCTTTTAGTTCGTAAACGGCATTGAGCGCGTTTCGTATCGCGTCGATGCCCGCCGATGCCGACCATAGAGCGATAATCAGACCGAGAGTCGCCTTGCCACCGCTGCTGTTTGCAACGATCTCGACGACGGTTTTTTCGACAAGCGCAAAAACCGGAGTCGGCGCGATCTGTCCGATATACTCGAAAAGCTCATCTTTCAGACCCCCGGACGATCCCAAAACCATCCCAAATAGACTCACAAGAAAAAACAGAAGCGGAAATAACGCAAAGAAGAGATAAAATGCGACTTGCGACGCACGGCTAAAGACATCGGCATCGATTGACCGCTTGTAAAGCTGTATAAAAAACCGTTTCCAGTCGAATAACGTCATCGCTTTCATTCGCAAATCCTGGGTACGCGAGGCGAAATGCCGCATGTTATCTCATACGCGATAGTATCCGCCCCGCGGGCAAGATCGGCCGCCGGGATATTATTACCTATCAGCTCAACCTCGTCACCCGCCGCGGCATCTCTAATATCCGTAACATCGAAAAGCGTCCAATCCATCGAGATGCGCCCAACCACCGATGCGAATTGCCCCCTAACAACCGCCTTTCCCCGATTAGACAGGATGCGCGGATATCCATCGGCATACCCCACGGGAACAAGCGCGATCGTCGAATCGCGTTTTGTCACAAAAGTGCGGCCATAGCCAAGACTTTCGCCCGCCGGAACATGCCTTAAGTAAGCTATCTGCGAGCGGAGCGAGAGGACCGGCCACATCGCCGGCCTCTTGATCTCAACCGGCAAAATATCATCGAGGAGGCCGTATAAAGCTCCGCCGAGACGAACCATATTTCCCCTTGATGCCGGATGTCTGATCGCTGCGGGCGAATTTGCCAGATCGATCCACTTGGGTTCGTGTCCCGCCGCGCGGAAATCCTGGCAAGCTTTGGCAAACCGCTCGATCTGCACATTGGTAAAATCGTCCTCGAGGGGATTTTCCGCCGATGCAAAATGCGTCAACAGTCCGGTAACCCTCAGCCCATTGATAAGTTTGAGCATCTGCGCAAAAGCGGAGGCTTCGCCAAACCCGACGCCTACACGCCCCATCCCGGTGTCAACCTTTATATGGACGTCAATCGTCAAACCACGCGTCGCGGCATAATCACCCAGCCGCACAGCCGCTTGGTGTTGATAAATAACTGGAGTGAGTTTGTGGTCGATCAGCAGTCTCTCCTGACCGGGCCAAAACGATCCGAGACAAAGTATCGGACGGGCAACGCCAGCCTGACGAAGCTCAACGCCCTCCTCGGGAATCGCGACGCCAAACCAATCGATCCCTTCCAGTTCGAGACGCTTTGCACATTCGACTGCCCCGTGCCCATAAGCATCGGCCTTGACGACGGCCATATATTTCACGTCCGCACCAATGAACTGTTTAGCAGATTGAAAATTGAAAGCGAGAGCATCGAGATCGATATATGCGTGGGTTGGTCGTTGCTCGCTGTTTCGGGTCATCGGGGTTACTTAAAAAAATATAGGCAATTGCGAATCACAGAGGTATATTGCCATGCTTTTTCGGGGGGTTGGAATCGCGTTTATTTTGCAACAGCGAAAGCGCGCGGATGAGTTTTGGACGCGTAAATTTTGGCTCGATTACCTCGTCGATATAACCGCGCTCAGCCGCGATATACGGATTTGCAAATTTATCCTCAAATTCGGCGATCTTTGCCTTGCGATAAGTTTCGTCATGCTCTGCGATCTCACGCTTAAACAGCACGCCGACCGCACCTTCAGCCCCCATTACAGCAATTTCCGCAGTCGGATATGCAAAATTTATGTCAGTACGGATATGTTTCGATGCCATAACGCAATACGCACCGCCGTATGCTTTTCGAGTGATAACCGTGATCTTTGGCACTGTCGCTTCGGCAAAAGCATACAAAAGCTTGGCCCCGTGTCGGATAATTCCCAGATGTTCCTGGTTAACACCGGGCAGAAAGCCTGGAACATCCTCAAATGTTATAAGCGGGATATTGAAGCAGTCGCAAAAACGCACAAACCGGGCCGCCTTTACCGATGCGTCAATATCCAGAACACCGGCGAGAAAGGCGGGCTGGTTAGCAACAATCCCCACCGAATATCCGCCTAAACGCGCAAAACCGATCACGATATTCGGAGCATAATGCTCCTGCACTTCAAAAAAATATCCCTCGTCCACGACATTGTGAATAATATCGCGTATATCGTATGGCTGGGTCGGTGCCTCGGGGACCATCGAATTGAGCTTTTCGTCAGCTCGATTCGACGGGTCGTCCGTCGCGACAAACGGCGGATCGTCCATATTATTTGATGGAACAAAAGACAGCAATTCGCGCGTCAGACGCAAAGCATGTTCATCCGAATCCGCCGCAAAATGAGCGACGCCCGATTTGACGTTGTGGGTCATGGCACCGCCCAGCTCATCTTTTGTAACGTCTTCGTGCGTAACGGTTTTTATTACGTCAGGCCCCGTGATAAACATATACGACGTATCCTTGACCATCACGTTAAAGTCCGTGATCGCGGGCGAATATACTGCTCCGCCGGCGCATGGACCGAGAATGCAGCTTATTTGAGGGATGACGCCGCTCGCCAGCGTGTTTCGCAAGAATATATCGGCATAACCCGCAAGCGAAACAACGCCTTCCTGTATGCGTGCGCCGCCGGAATCGTTGAGTCCGATCACCGGCGCGCCGGTTTTCATCGCCATGTCCATTACCTTGCAGATCTTCTGCGCGTGAGTTTCCGAGAGCGAGCCGCCAAAGACAGTAAAATCCTGTGCAAAAATGAAAACTTCGCGGCCCTCGACCAGCCCGTGGCCGGTAATTACACCATCGCCGGGGAATTTCTGTTTCTCCATCCCAAAATCGGTCGAGCGGTGAACAACAAATTTATCAAACTCCTCAAAACTGCCGTCGTCGAGGAAAAAATCGACACGCTCGCGAGCCGTCATCTTGCCCGAAGCCTTTTGTTTATCAAGCCGCACCTTGCCGCCGCCTTCCTCAGCGATGTGCGATCTTTCTTTCAGAAGTTCGATCTTGCTTTTTGTTTTCGATTCAGGCTTCATACCGCATAAGTTTAGCTATTTTGCGGCCTTTTTCAAAACGCGGCGTTAAATGATTAAATTGGGTATTTTCTAATGTTGGGGTACAACAAACTGTTCGCCGCATCCAGCCTCTTGGATTGTCAATTGTAAATTGCATGATTGTTAATTGGATGGGCGGGGATTTATTTGTCTAATTCACAGTTTTCCAATTTACAATTGACAATCTACCACTTAAAACAGTTTTGACTTATTCCGGGAGCTTTTTACCGCGATCTGCAAAATCGGCAAAATACAACAAAACCTGCATAATGCGTCAATCCCTGCATTTTGGCATTTCGCTTCGGGGAATTTCGTGCTAAGTTGTGACCATGAACCAGAATTGCACATGTGGCACGAACTATAACATCCATCCGAAATTCACTGTTTATCACACCGGGATCGTTTTTGACGAGCGTGCAGGCTTTGTCGAGAGCGTCTGCGCAACGCTGATCGAAAGCCGTTACGGCCCGGGCCGTGCGTCGCAACTGGTCGTGAAGCTGAGCGACCGGCCTGAGACAGAATCGGCTGTTTTCTTCGAACTGTCGGACGGCGAGATGGTGCCATCGTATGCCTTGTCGCCCATGGGACGCTGCGGGTATCAGGTGATCGAGGCTGGGTATCGACGGGCGAAGCAGATGGGACTTTTTGGATGCCAAACCGAACGTCCACAATCCCGCCTCATCACCACCCCACCTCGGACGCGGCTCGCCGTGATTCCTGGGACGCGCTTACTTCCTGTCGCGTGAAATAAGAACTTCACGCAAAGTCGCAAAGAACGCAAAGAAACGTAAAATCATAAACGATCTTTGAAAATCTGGAAAAGGGCAGTTTGAATTGGAGTTGTTCTCTCCGCTCTCCGCGAAAACCTCAGCGGACTCAGCGTTGAATATTTGTTGAGATTTTTTCAACGCAGAGAACCAGAGAGCTAGACGCTGAGATCGCAGAGGAAAACAAGATCATTTATTTCCTGGGACGGGCTTAAAATTCCTGGGGCGCATAAAAGGGAAGTTGGCTGCCTACTAGCGGACAAATTCTCTGGGACGCATGATCTTACGGGCGGAAACTAGGGATGTGAACGAACGTGACTCACATTCTCTGGGACGCGCGATCAGATCTGACGATGCGTGTCAGACTCTTTTATGGTCTTTTGCTTCGATGAATGATTAAATTGAGCGAGAGATGAGCGATTACGAAAAGATATTTAGCCGGGACAATCAGCGTCTGGGCAATGCCCGCAAAGTGAGGGACGGAAAAGTTTCCACTCAGATATTTATCGAGGGGCGGCGATTAGCCGAAGAAGCGTTGCGTTCGGATCTCGTGATCGACGAGTGCTTTGTCGTCGAAGGATTTCGAGACCGCAAGTTAATTGATGCTGTCGCCAAAAGAACTAGCGACGTGGTTGAAATTTCCAAAAGGATATTTGGATCGATAGCAAATACAAACCGCCCGCAGGGAATAATTATCATCGCGAAACGGCCAAAAACAGGTATAGCGACGATCAATTCCATAATGGTATCCGCTCCGTTGCCCGTCGTTATTTTTCTAAAGGAGATCAACAATCCCTCGAATTTAGGGGCGATCTTTCGCACAGCCGAGGCTGCCGGCGTCGCAGGTTTGATCGTCTCGAATAATTCAGCCGATGTTTTTTCACCAAAGGCTCTGAGGGCCGCGATGGGGTCGAGTTTTCGTTTGGCGGTTTGGGAAGGAGCCGATTTTGGCGATTGTTTGCAGTGGGCGAAGCAACAGAATTTGACGACAATTGCCGCAGATGCCCAGTCAGAGAGAGACTACACTCAAGTCGATTGGAAAACGCCAAGACTGCTAATCTTTGGTTCCGAGGCTCACGGCTTAGCCGATGACGATCTCGACAACATAGATGAAACGATCCGCATACCTATGGACGGCGGGACTGAAAGCCTGAATCTTGCCGTTTCAGCAGGCATCATACTATTCGAGGCGAAGCGGCAAAATCAATTATGCTAAAAAAACTACTTGTTTAAGTTCGAATTTCCATTGGAATTTGCATTTCCGGCAGGTTTTGGCGGGTTGAGGTTCTTTTCCAAAATGCTCTGTATCGTCGAATTGTTTATTACCGTCAATTCGATCGCGATCTCGGTCTCTATGTTTTTTTGGTTATTTGGGTCCACTTTACCCTCGGCGATGCGCTGTTTTGCAGTCGTAAATGCCTGTCTGGCTTCGGCTGATTTGCCAAGCAGCAGATCAGCTCTTCCGACAAGGAAAAAATCCTCAGCATCTTGCGGATCTGCACCAAATTTAGCGAGAGCTTCCTTTGGCATTTTATCGACGGTTCGCCGGTTTTCTTCAAACGCCGTTAAGGGCTGATTGCCACTATTCATTTCAGTCGGCAGTGGAACACTCTGCGGCGCAATTTTACCGGCGAGCAGAAAATGGTATGCTGCAAGGCCGATAATACCACCTATCAGCAACAGGCCGAATGACTTTACGATCTGCATTGCTAAGCCTGATTTTTCTTCGTCGATTCTATCTCCGGCGTCGCCGAACATAGAAAGTTGTGGATCCTGTTTCCGTTCAGCCCCGCTGATTTGGATCGTTGGCGGCGTGTTCGATTCATCCGGCTTTGAGAAAACAGTTGCGGGCTCTGCAAAAGGATTTTTTGCAACTGCGTCTGCGGCAACCTTTTCAGGCGGATTTGGCTCGATGGTCGATTCCTCAGGGATGGTCAAATCGGCCGTGCCGATCTCAAGCAATTCGTCATCCTCTGTCTTCGCCGGGGGTTGTGTTGGGATCACCCGGGCGGTTGCGATTGTCGGCTCGTCCATGTGATCGATCGGCAGCAATGGCAATGTTTTGGCATCTTCGGCTTCGCCGTCCGCATGTATTATCACGGCGGTCAGATTGTCTTCGGCACCGCGTTCGTAGCAGAGAGCTTTTATATGCTCACATACCGTCGCCGGTTCGGCTCCCGCAGCAAGGAAACTCTGCAATTCGCCATCCGGTATGTGTCGCGTCACGCCATCTGAACACAGCAGAAATGAGGTGCCGCCGTCAAACATCATAGTTTTGAGATCTACATCAACGGTGGGCTCGGCCCCCAAAGCCCGGCTGATTATGTTTTTGCTCGGATGATTTTCGGCCTGCTCCTCGGTCATCCGTCCGGCCCGCACCTCTTCGGCTACAACGGAATGGTCGGCGGTCTCGCGGTAAATTTTGCCTTCGCGGTCGACGCGATAAAGACGTGAATCACCCACATGCCCGATCGTCGCGATGTTGCCGGATATATGCAGAGCAACGACCGTTGTTGCCATGCGGGAAAGCTGCGGGAGCTCGGTAGACATTTCGTGAATGGCCGAATTTGCTTGTTGCAAAGCATTGCGCATAACATCCTCGGCATCGGCGCCTTCGGAAGAGTTTACGAATGCCTCGCCAAGTATATCCATCGCCATTTGCGACGCAACCTCGCCCGCCTCGGCACCACCGACGCCGTCCGCAACGGCAAAAATCCCGCGATGCGGCATATCGAGAAACGAGTCCTCATTTTGCGGCCGCTTTTCGCTGAGGCCGCGATCACTCACCGATGCCGAAACAATCTGTAAACTATTGCTCATCCGCTATTCTCCGCTAGAAAATACAGGGCTAATATCTTTATCCGTTATTTTATTTTTTGTTGGGCTGAGGCATCTCATTTAATTTATCCTTTAGCCTGTCAATCGCGTTACGGTGTGAAAATGCCATCAACATTCCGAGCATGATAAAACTGGTAACAAGACTAAAGCCCCCATGACTGACAAATGGAAGCGTGATGCCGGTCATTGGCAGAGCACGCGTGACGCCGCCGATGTTGACCAATGCCTGAAAACCGATAAATGCCGACATCCCGATACAACATATTTTTCCGAACATATCGCGTGAATCGCGAGCGGTTCGGATCCCGGCGGTGACAAAAACAATCAGGGCAAAGGTTACCAATAAACCTCCGAAAAGTCCAAGTTCTTCGGCAATCGCCGCGAAGACATAATCCGAATCCGAAACAGGTATCAATTCCGGATAACCAAGACCCAAACCTCGGCCGGTCGTGCCGCCCGAATTTATTCCGAATGTAGCCTGTGCGGGCTGAAACGCCAGAATGTCAAACCATGCGTCCGTGTTGATCCTTTTTTGAAGCTCAGGGTCGTCCTCGATTTCCTGAGGCAGTTTAGGGTCCTTTTTTACCAGGTCAGCATAATAATCGTCATAATCCTCCTTCCACCAATCAGTTTCAGGTGTCGGCGGGTCAAAGCCATCGAGCCATAGATGAAAACGCTGGGGAATGCGTCGCGGAAGCACTCGTTTTAAAGGCTTGGCAAGCGTTGGAAGCAAAGGTATCTTTGCCTGGGTGTCATCTGGCAGCGCGCCGACCATGAGTATAGACATAAAAAAAACCACGCTGCCAATGAGCACGATGCGTTGCGGCAATCTACGAACCGCGACCAGATAGAGTGTTGCGTAAACAAAACCGAAAACCATCATTTGACCAAAATCTTTGAGGTAAAAGAACGGTATAAAAGGCAAAATGGCCATAAAGACGAGCGGCACAGCGTCCTTAGCACGTGGAACGCCCCAGTAGGTTTGGGCCAGATTTTTATATAGAACTGAGAGAATGGCAGCGAAACCGAGAAGAAAAGGAATTTTTGCCAGTTCCCACGGCGTCATATTAGCAAACGACTTTCCGGCATGAGACGTAACCGCCAAAGCAAACAGCGGTATCAGCGTCGAAAGCGCGACCAAAAATCCATTAGCCTTGAGGTATGTCAAAGTGTCTTCTCGCCGCATTGCAATAAAAAAGGCGAGCATGAATAAAATCGCAAAAAGCGGAATTAACGTATTTCCGGAGCGAATAATGCCAAAAAGAGTGTCCTTTGACGGTCGAATTGTCTCTTTCGAAAGATCGACGGGTTCCGCCGGGGTAGCCGGCAAACCCATGACCTGTTTCTTTTCAGGCGAATAATTTTCCTGAATATAATGCATTTGGATCGTTTTGATTTTTGCCTCGCGCTCGCGGGTGATCGCTCCCAACTTTGCATGCAGCATTTCGCGGGCCTTTTCTTTGGCAGTCTCAGTTGAATTCTGAATCCT
This sequence comes from Pyrinomonadales bacterium, assembly GCA_038226395.1. Classification (GTDB taxonomy): domain Bacteria; phylum Acidobacteriota; class Blastocatellia; order Pyrinomonadales; family Pyrinomonadaceae; genus OLB17. Next base: position 54,908 of record JBBRQM010000009.1, read on the forward strand.
CGCTCGTTCTACGCCGTCCACATCGGCAACGTATTCATGATCCGAAAACAGGCGGTATTGAACTGTCAGTCCGATCGAAAAAAGGAGTACGCAACTTGTGTAAAGAGCCCAATTACCGTTGTATTTGAGAATACGCTTTATAAAGACAGGCAAAACCGCAAGACCGAAGATTAGGGCCAGATCGCGGAGCGCCCCCCATTTGCTTCCCTCATATCCCCGGATCATTGCTCCGTAATAGATCGAATAATGAGCGATCGCCGTCAGCACGACTATCAGCAGCATTATCAAAACATGTGTAAAAGTACGGTTTTTCACTTGTTCTTAAATAAAGTTATACGCGTTTTTTTGGCGGTGGAGCCGTTGTCCGCGGTTTGTAAGCATCGCCGAGCAATCCCAAATCCCTAGCTTTAAGTATTACCTGTGCAGCTATTGGCGCCGCTGTTGTGCCGCCGAATTTACCGCCAATATCCTCGATCACGACGGCGATCGCCACTTGTGCATTGGTCAACGGAGCAATGCATATAAACCAGCCGTCAACGCGGTCAAACGTAAGATATTCCTTATATTCAACCATCTCGCCGTCATCGTTTTTCTTTTTCTTCATCACGAAACGGCGCTCGCCGTTTTTATCAAAAAGCGGCGCTCCGGCCTTGTTGGCGGTTCCGGTTTTTCCGCCGGCGATGATGTTTGTGCCGGCGAGGGCCGATTTGACGGCGCCGCCCGTACCGCCTGATTCCTCGGTCACGGTGGACATGACATCGCGGATCTCGGCTGCCATCTGCGGGGTCAAAACCTGGTTGAAGATCTGCGGCTGTAGATCAAATTCGATCTTTGGTTTCATCAGCCGGCCCTGCATATTACCTGGAGCTGAGGCAATGAGGGCCATCTGAAATGGCGTCATTTGCGAGGCATAGCCCTGGCCCATTCCTTCGAGGCCAAAATCATAAAGCGAAATACCTTTGCCGGTCACCATCACCGCATGGGATGGCGCCAGAGCGCGGGCAATGCGGGGGTTACTTGCGTTCCAAATGTCAGCGAAAAAGCCTTGTTTCGATACATCTTCAGGCGTATCGACGGCGGCGATCCCCAGCAAACGGGCCGTTTCAGCCATCTTCTCGCGTCCGACTACGTTCCCGAGTTGAGCAAAATACTGGTTGCTCGAGACTTTGAAAGCTTCGCGAAGAGGAACGTCATTGCGGCAGAGTTCACAACTGCCCCCTGCATCATGTATCGCCCGGGAGCCTTTGACCGGAATATATCCTTCCGCGACATCCGGCAAGAGCGTATTCTGTAGCCCGCTCCTGTAGGCGGCCATCGTGGTCAGGGTTTTAAATGTAGATCCCGGTACATAAAATTCGCGTGTCGCGCGATCCAGCAGTGGCTTTTGCTCTTTGTTAGCTTCAAGTTTTAGATAGCCATCAAGAGTTTGTGCCTCGGCAAGATTAAACGATGGATTGGAATAGATCGCCAACACATCGCCGGTTTGCGGGTTCATTACGACGATTGCGCCTTTTTTACCCTCGAGCTGCTTGGCTGCGAACATTTGTAGGTCTTTGTCAATCGTTGTTCTAACGTCCTTTTGTTCCGGCTCAGGCTTTTTGTACTTAGTCAAAATTTCCCATGCCTCGGGCATTGGATCGGCTTCTTTATGATAAAGCGTGCGCTCGAGACCAGGCGATCCCCGCTCGGTTCCCAGTAGGTGCGCCATTTCCTTTTCAAGTGGGAATGTCCGTTGAATGCTGCCGTCCTTTGCAATCTTGTATAACGCCAATGCCGCGTCAAGTTTGCCTGTGCGGTCGAGCATCCAGCCTTTAAGACTGGCGGCGTTGGTTCGGCGAGACCGGAGATCCTTAGAGGCCAAATCCTTGCTGAAATCCTCATTAGATTCCTGAGCATATTTAACCCAGTAAACCTGAGTTCCGAAAACAAAAAACGCAAGAAGAATGTAACCGATATGCCATAACATTATGCTTCGGTTTGCGAGAGTCTGCGTGAGCTTTTTGTTTACCTCACGAGGTAAACTGCGCTCAAAAACAAATTTTGGGCGACGAAAATTTTCGATGAACATGAAGATCAAAATAACCAGCAATACACCCATGCTGATCGAATACACAATAGTCAAACCGGCCGGTGTGCGCTCGAGAACCTGGCCGCCGAACAGGCTTTCGGGCCGCCATTTTTGCCAATCAATCAACAAAAAAGAGAGTATGTTCATAGTCTAATGTTTAAATTTGGTTTCCGGCTCGTCATCTGACTCGTCTTCAACCACCGTCTCAGTTTTTTCTTCAATAGCCGCAGGCTTTTCCATTTTGGCTTCATCAATATTATTCAAGGCATCCTCAGTCTTAACCGGAGGAATACTGAAAGTCCGGCTTGGGATCGGAATCGCCGGGGAAGTTTCCTGCAGATTTTCGCCTGGGCTCTCCAATTCTTCCGGTTCTGGCAGATCTGGCGAGGCGCGCCGTTTGAATTCAAATCCGTCTATCTCCATCGTGTCGCCGTCGTGAGCCTCGTCGGAAGCCGTTTGAGGAGTATCAATCACGATCGGTCTCGGCACATGCTCAAATTCGACGCCGATTACGCCAAATTTTACATGATCTCCATCCCCCAACACGGTCGCCTTGCCATATGCGATCCTTACATCGTTGATAAAGGTTCCGTTGGTCGAGCCGGTATCAGCAACCGACAAATGCCCTTCGCCGTCAACCGATAACGATGCATGGATTTTCGAGACGCTTGCATCGTCGATCATCAGAGCATTGGTGCCGGTGCGGCCAACCGAGAGACTGCCTTCGGCATGGAACTCGAGACGCATTTCCTTTGGAGCATCCTTGATCTCAAATCTCGCTATATAAATATCGACCGGAGCCGCCGGAGCAGCGACAACAGGGATCAAATGCGACACGTCAATTGCCGGAACCGTGACGTTCATTTCCACATCACGATCCTCTTCGGTAAATTTGTCGAAACTGGCGTAAAGTTTAACGCCCTCGACAAAATAATCAGGCTTTACATAGAGGACGACGGGGGCATAGGTGTAATAAAGAGAATCGTTTATGTGATCGATGGTCGCGGTCAGCAACTCGAACCTAAGCTTTTGGAGAGCCGCCTCCGCATCATCCGAAAATTTGTCCCACTGCATTTTGAGCTTAATATTATGGGGAACGACGGTTCCTTTGCCGGGCACGGATTTAGACTCGGAGTCGAGCAGTTTTTTTATTCGCTCGATCAACTCACTGGTAGCGATGCTGCTCGAAGCCACCCATCGACGACCCGTAAACCGGTCAAAAGTGTCGCCAAGCTTTGTCAAAACGCCGCCAACCAGCCAATCGGTCGAAATTTTCTTTTGTTTTAGCGGGTTTTGTTGCGGCATTTAGAAAAAAACGATTTGATTGTAGTCTTAAAAAAATCCCCAGTCATTCTAGCCGAAAAATGCAATAAAGAAAAGACAGATCAAACTGTTGATTTCTGACGTTAAACAATGTAAAATATTTTTGGAATCGATTTTGCATTCCAACTATATTAAATTGAGTGTCCCCACTATTGTCGGAATTATTTTTTTCGCGGCTTTTGAGCCAAAACATCGAACGCATGAAATACAAAAGCAGCCGTGACACCCGATCGGATTCAGGCTTTTCAGTAATTGAGCTAATGGTTGTGGTGAGCATAATTGTCATCATGAGCACAATGGTATTGTTTTATACTAATGCCCATAAGAAACTTTACAAGGCGGATGAACAGTCGCTGTTGCTCACCGACATGCTCCAGGAGGCACGCCAACGCTCGCTCACACAACGGGTGACGATGCGGGTGGAGATAAATCTGACCACCAATACGGCGTCGCTCTATAATGAAAATCTTCCCACCACCGATTCGGACGATGTGCTTCTTAAAAAAATAACCCTTTACGTTGCGCCGGATATCAAGATAGGCACAAGTCCGTCTGAAATAGCCGTTAATCCGCCGGAAACGCTTGCCGTGCCCAATGCAGTTTTTAAGAACAGCGTTTATCCTCCGAGCATTAGTCAAACTGTATGCACGATTCGTTTTCTTTCTAACGGAACGGTCGTTGACGCGGGGACAAATTCCACTGGATCCGGATCTGTTGTGACAGGATTGACGCTTCTTGTCTGGCAGCCTAATAAGACGACGCCGACGCAATCCGACATCGCACGTGGGGTCACCGTGCTTGGCGCGTCCGGAGCGATTCGGTTGTGGGAATGGGATCATAGCCTATCCTCAACAAATAAATGGAAAGATAATCGCCGGAGTTGAACCGTCACCTGCCGGTCATAAATTAACGTTCTAAAAACAAAATTTTCGAGCATTGAGCATTCATCATATGAATAGAAATAAGTCAGAAAGTGGTTTTTCATATATCGACGTAATAATAGCGATCGTTATTATGATGGTCGGAATTTTGGCGATGGTTGGAGCTTTGTCCGCGAATATTGTCCGTTCGCTGGAAACGGAAAAACGAACGGTAGCAAAGCAGCTTGCCAATTCGACTATCGAATCGATCACCTCGGCAAAAGAGATACAGCGTCCAAACGTTGTGAAGAGTTGGGATACGTTGCGAAACGTATTGACGTCGGTGCCTGTCGGCGAGGACAACGGCGTTTTTCTGACCGGAGTCAATCCGGTGCGTCTCGAAGAAGGTGCGGACGGTGTTTTTGGCACGGCAGACGATGCGTGTGCCGGAACCGGAGCTTGCTCGGTCACCGGCGAGCCGGACAATACCAGCGCCGTTATGCAGGGTTTTCTGAGACAGATAGTCATCACAGATGTCGCCGATCCTGAGAGGCCCTCGCCGCCCAATGAGATCACCCGCCGCCGGATCGACGTGACGATAACCTATTTTGTCAATCAGGCAACGCGGACAGAGACCGCCTCGACGATCATTACGAACTATTAGAGGTTTTATAAGATGATTTCGCATTCAAAATATAAGCTCGACACCCAAAAAGGCTTCACTCTGCTTGAATTGTTAGTGGCGATGGCGATCTTTGTGATCGTGTCAGGAGCGATTTTTGGGCTTCTTAATGTTGCCCGGCTTGACAGAAACCGTGCCAGCCGCCGCACTGATGTTGAAAAAAACGCCCGCGTTGCAATACAGTTGATCGGCCGCGACGCCCTGAATGCCGGTTATGGGTTTAATCGCAGCGGAGCGGTCGCGCCGGATAATTTTATCTCCACACTGCTTGGAATCCCTCCCGACGTTAATGCTACTCGAGACACGCTGACCTCTATAGTAGCGGGCAATGGAATCAATACAAACAATTTAAGCTCAAACTCATCGCTTCGCACCGACATCGTCTCGTTTGTTTACCGCGATACTGATTTTAATAACGGGGCGACTGTCAGTTTACAGAATGCAGCTGCCACGGGGAATCCGGCAGTTGTTCGCCTGACATCAAAAAACGCAACCGAGCTTTCTCAGGCGCAGCCATATGATCTTTTCCTGGTTGAGTCCGGCTCATCTCAGGTGGCCGTAATGGCGACAGCGGTTAATGGATCCAACACGATCGACGCTGGCCCCGGCGATCCTCTGGGCATAAATCAGGCTCTCAACGGGAGCGGACTTAACGGCAGTGTTCTTAGGCAATGCATATCTTCAAGCGATACGAATTGTACTACATACGTGGCCTCCTTAAAACGATTTTTCTTTGTCAGCTACAAGGTGAAGCCCGATGGAACGCTCGTTCGCGACGTATATGGCAACAATCGCGGCGCCCTTGCGAGTCAACAGATACAAGAGCTGCCGCTGGCATATAACGTCGAAGATTTTCAGGTACGATATGTGCTTGACGACGGCACTGTGACAAACGATCCTTCCGCTGGGCCGGATGGCATAAGTGGAACGGCGGATGACGATTACACGGCTTATAACCGGATACGCCAGTTGACCGTAACGGTCAAGGTACAGGCGAGCGAGCTCGATGAAACGACCCACCAACCGGTATCGCTCACATTTAGCGCTACTTTCAGCACGAGGAACATGCAATATGACGAAGGATAATATCGCAAACGGTAAAGCAATGAAAAAAAGGGCAATCGATATATTTTGCGGCTCACGCATACGCATTTTCGGGCTCAAATCCGACAAGCGGCAGGATCAGGACGGATCGGCGATGGTGATAGCCTTGCTGATAATGATCCTGTTGATGGGATTTATCTCGCTGGCGCTTTCGCGCACAAGCAGCGAGACGGTGGCGGCCGCAAACGACGAGTCCGAGACAAAAACATTTGAGGCGGCCAACGCCAGCCTCGAGGTAATGACGCGTAATTTTAACAAGGTGTTTGAGACCTCGCTCACTATCTCGCCGACTGACATAACGCGGATTCAGAGCCAGACTCCTCCAGGTTTCAGCAACTATGATTTTAGCAGACAGTTCCTCACCCAGACGCAGGCGACCCAGACGGTCGTAATGACGGGCCAGCTTTTTCAGGGGCTTAATGCCCAACGCGACGAATGGCAGCTCGACACGACCGCTACCGATAATACGTCGGGCGTAATGGTCGCTCTTCGCCGCAAATTTTACAATAACCGTATACCGATCTTTCAGTTCGGCATATTTTATGATGACGATCTCGAGTTTCACCCTGGCCCGCTGTTCGATTTTGGCGGCCGGGTGCATTCCAATGGCTCGATTTTTTTGATGGCCAGCACCGGGTTGTATTTTCAATCTAAGGTCAGCTCCGCCCAGAATATCTATACTGACATTTCGAAGAACGGCACCTCCTATACAAATTGGGGCGAGAATGTTTTTGTAAAAAACGCATCGGGCAATTATGTCCAATTGCTGCATAATATGGGCAGCGCTCTCTCGACGCCCGTAAACGGCTCTCCTGTTTCGACATCGCCCGAGCCAACCGCCTATGCGTCCGCGAACTGGGGCACCAATTCGGGTCAGTTCCAGGGCAATCTGTTGGCAAATCAACTGAAACTCCAGCTTCCGATTGATTTGAACAGTCGTCTCGGAGGCAATCCCATTGATCTCATCGAGGTCGTCAAACGCGGCAAAAACGTGGGCGACGTATGGAACGACGGCACAGGCACGGTTTCGTCGCCAAACCTGAGCTCCGTTACCACGCCGATCTCGGATGACAAGGTTACGGCGGCTGACCGGTATTACAATAAGACCGGGATCCGCGTTTCGCTCTCCGACAGCAAAGTAAAATTGCCTGGATGTGCAACCTCTTCCGCCACTGCCGTCACGACGCCGTGCGGCGTCAGGCTCGATGGCGACAGCGCCGGGCAAACCGCAGGTGGGGGCACACACACGGGCTACCAACCGGTTGCCATGCAAGGCTCGCCGGCCTATCAGGCCACCAAGATCAACGGCGACCGCTTTTACACCGGCAACAAGGAGACCTGGATCAAGGTCGAGACGGTTGTTTTTAATCCCACCACGATCACGTACGACACGCAGGATATCACGCAGGACTTCCTCTCGCTCGGCGTGACCGATCCTCCGCCCAGCAACAGCACATTTTCGATAGCGGATGCCAACTACAACGCGAACGGCATCGATTCGCGCGGGGTCATCCAGCTTCAGCGGTTTGCGATCGTGGGGCCGAACATTCCGGGAACAAACTATATTTCCGCCGCTGGTACCAGCCCTACGGCGTACAATTATGTCATCCGCGGAACGGTTTCGACGGGTAATAACTGCAACAGCGGATCGACGCTGACGACCACGGGGTATGATACGGGAACCATCGCCTCGGGCACATCGTATTTCCCGAACGGTTTCAGCGGTGATGCCAGGGCATCGATGCGTAACGCCACTATCACCGGTATTACCGGCGTGGTGCCCTGCGTCGTTCCTTTCCCAATTGAGATGTTTGATACCCGCGAGGGGCTCTATAACGACACTTCGACCGTGTTCAATCCACTCGGAGCATCGCCGGGGTACGGCACCAATGTGCCTTGGGCGGGAGTGATGAGCATGATCGATATCGATGTTGCAAATCTCAGAACGTTTCTTAACGGAACCCTGGACGCTAAAATGCCAACCGGAACGCCTTACTACACCGCGACCGGCCACGTGCTGCGCTCGACCGATATCCCGCAAAATAACGGCTGGGTATTTTACGTATCCGACCGTCGTGGCGATTTTGATTTTGACGGCGAATACGATATGGAAGATATTTTTGGCCAAAATGACGGCATTATGCAGCCCGGCGAGGATATAAACAAAAACGGAACTCTCCAGGCCGATTATACAAACGAGGCCGTCCAATACACCGGAGCGAACAGCAATACCTCGCCGGATATCGCAGCCGTGCTCGATCATAAATTTTACCGGCGGGGCATTCGTCTGATCAATGGGACGACGCTGCCTGGCATGTATGACAGCACGACGCCATCCAATACCAGAGGGTTTACTGCCGCCTCGGAAAACGGCATATATGTGCTCGGCAACTACAATGCAACGGGTATTGCAAATGTCGGCACTCCAACTCTTTCGACGGATTATCTGCCGCAGGGCACTTCGCTCCACATTCCAGCCTCGATCGCGGCCGACGCCATCACCGTTCTCTCGAACAACTGGAACGACAGCGAGAGTTTTATCAGTCCGTTTGCTATGACAAACCGCAATGCGACCGAGACTACGCAGCGTTTTGCGATGCTTGCGGGTGACACGATCACGACGCTTAACAACACGCCAAATCAGGGCGGCGGCGACCTGAGAATGAATGGCGGCGTCCATAATTTTTTGCGATTTATGGAAAATTGGGGCGGCAAAAGGCTGAATTACTCCGGGTCGTTGATCAATCTGTATAATTCGCATAATAACAACGGCGCTTTCAAATGCTGCAATAACGTCTATTCGCCGCCAAACCGCAACTGGACTTTCGACGCGACGTTTCAGGACCCCAATCGCCTGCCGCCCGGAACTCCGTTTTTTCAGAATATTACGATGACCGGTTTTCAGCGGATCAACTAGCCATCACTCTTGACAACGAGTAAATTCTGAATATAATAAGCTTGGAAAGTGCGGGGCGCCCGCCTCGCTTTTTCCAAAAGACAACTGAATGACGCTGGTTGCGGAGTGGGAGACGCAGCCAATGTTTTCGTGTCAAACTTGGAAAAGACGCCGGTGGTTTTGGGAAGAATCGCCAGCGTCTTTTCTGCGTCTGCAAAGCAAAAGAAAATTAGCCACGGATAAACGCAGGAAAAGAACGGATAGGCACGGATCTGAATGAAATGACATAATTTTTTCTGCTCCGTGTTGATCCTTTTTTTTCTGTGTTCATCAGTGGCTAATTCTTATCTGCCTTTGCGTCTTTTGCATCTTTGCGACTTTGCGTTAAAAAATTCTTAAAACGTATGCAGTTTGCTGCGTTGTTCGCGGTGCATTTGGACGGCGATGGAGACGGCGTCGATTTGGTCGTCGTGGGAGCCATGGGGGAAGCTGCATGCTTCGTCGATAAAGTCTGTATTCCACGGACCGCGGATGAGGTGGACGCGTCCCTCTTCAGCGAGGGCGAGCCAGCCGAGGGCGCGGGTGAGTTTATCACCTTTAACGCGGACACCGCGAAAGGCGCGTCCCCGGATATGTCTTTCGCGCCTCAAGTCCTGGATGACGGCATGGCCGTTTGCCGAGAGTTCGACGCCGTGCTCGGTGTCCGGCTCGCTTTCGATGCGTCCCAGAATGTATCGCCGCTGTTCGGGATATTCGATGCGCCTACGGAATCCGCCGTCGATATACATATTGCCAGTTTTATCAAAGGCTACCCGCAGGGACGCGGTGTAATCGGCGTCGGCATTTTTTGAGATGGCGAGGTCGTAGCCGCGTTTCCAGCGCAGATTCGGAGGGGCAAACGAGACAAATTGGCGAAACCATTCGCGTTTGAAGATGCCGCCCCCGGCCGGTGTCGGTCTTTGCTGGTAAAGCGAGGCAAACGAATAGCTGCCGAGCTTGCGTTTTAATCGAAGTAAAACCTCTTCGTTGTAGCGTTCGGGGCAAAGAGCCTCGCCGGGATGACGACCCAAGGGGTCGGACGCGGAGAGGGCGAGAGGGCGAGACGCAGGGATCGGAATCTCTGTGTCCCGGCGTCTCTCCGTTTCAGCGTCATCTCTAATCCCGGCGTCCCGGTGTCTCTCCCTCTC
>JBBRQM010000010.1:0-63108 GCA_038226395.1 Pyrinomonadales bacterium
GAGGAGTGGCAGCGGCTTCCGCTGACGAGGTGGTGGGAGGCCGGCTGCCTACTGATTTCCTGCCCACGGTAAGGTGTTGTAAGATTATCCCCGTCGCGTCAGCGACGCTTAAATTCTTATACTAACAAGAATATGCCCGAGATAACTCTCAAATCGCTAACTGAACTCTGGAACAAAGAGAAAGAATACTATCGCACGGCTGGAGTTGGGTCCGGTGTTCAGAAGTTCTGCAAAAAAGTATTCAACTGCGGAGTTTAAAAACTCCAGACTATCCTTTAGTTGTCAATTGAACTTTTGTGACAGCGAAATCTGGCGTATATTTATCCTCATCCCAGAGAGTCTTTGACCGACTTGTTTGATAAACTATTTCCTTAGTCCTTAGAGATGATTTGTGTCTTGGAGTTGTTAAATGGCTGTTACCCTTTTCGATGAAATCTTCACAGTAGAAGAATCCGCATTGGATCAGGGTACTCCCTTATCGGAAAAGGATTCAAAAAACCGCGCAAATTCCTTAGATGGAAAAACGTGGACCAAGAATTCTATCTCGATCTGGAGTGACATAAGAAAATCATCAGAAGAAGTGTCTTTGAAGCATCCCGCCTTATTTCCGATTGCGTTGGTTTCCAGATTGATCGAATGTTTCACCAATGACAACGACAAACTAATTTTAGATCCATTTGCCGGGGTCGGCAGCACAATACTTGCGGCTAAGCAGTCTGGAAAGAAAGGTGTAGGAACAGAACTCTCCGAAGAATTTGCTGAAATCGCGAATCGACGATTACAACAAAAGAGCTTGCTCGATGATGAGAATAAGGTCGGAAATGGCGTAGTAATTCATGCCAATGCTATGGATTTGCTGGATTATGTCGAGGAAGAGTCGGTTGATATGGCGGTAACTTCACCTCCATACTGGGATATTTTGAACCAGACACGAAGCGCTGATTACAAAGCCATAAGAAACTACGGAAATTATGAAAACGACCTAGGTACCGTGTCTGACTACAGTGAATTTCTGTCCAGTCTCCAAAAGATATTTGAAAAGGTTTTTGTCGCATTGCGTTCGGGAGCCTATTTTTGTGTCGTTGTAATGGACATTCGCAAAAAAGAGAAGTTTTATCCGTTTCATTCTGACATTGCCGATCTAATGAAACCGATTGGCTTCATTTACGACGACCTAATCATTTGGGATCGACGGCATGAGTACAACAACATGCGTCCGCTTGGTTATCCATCGGTTTTCCGGGTTAATAAAGCTCACGAATTTGTCTTGATTTTTCAAAAACCTAAAGAGCATAAAAAGAAATAGATGGCACTCTCCCCGTTAGACGACTACATTGATGGTGATGTCTCGTATTTACTCGGCCTGATCGTTGGCCGAGGGACGATAGTTGATGGTGAAAGCCGCCAATTGATCATAGAATTCCCTTACAGTTCACTTGAGGTTCAGGGCCTAACCCGTGCGTTTGATCAGCAAACGTCAATTCGTCTTGGCCTAGATAGTATTCGAGAACGATTGCTGGATTTGATTGATACTGACATAAGGATTGTTAAAAAGGACCACGGCGTTGACTTTGTTGCTAGTTTCCAAAGACCCTCGATGATTTGGCGCAACATCCTCTATATTCTTAAAAACGCCACAAGTTATCCGTATTTTCGTGTTCCAGAAATACTCTATCACCCGGATGTTCCGCAAGAGTGGAAGCGGGAGTTTGTAAGAGGTTATGCGGATGTCGCTGGAAATATAAGACAGGCAAATCGTTACGTAGACGGACGGCATCGAGTGCGGTTGGACGTTCTTAATTATCCGACAAATTGGGAAGTTCCTGTTCAGCTATGTACGTTGCTCCAGGAACAGCTCGATGTCCCCGTACAATTGATCACCTACGGCCATCCAAATCTAAACAGAGGATTTCGGGAACACCAGTTAAACATCTTCGCATCCGCTTTTCTGAGAATTGGTTTTAGCTTCGAACATAAGCAGGCTCTTCTTGAAGAATTCGCCGCTGCGAACGAGAAAAGTCATCCCAACGCGAATAACGATCCATGTCCGGGAATGCGGAGACTACGTGCAGCGAAGCCGAATGATCCGGACGAGAATAAGGCAGATAAACTTGATGCTCGTCTTTTGGGCAATCATTACGACGCATATTGGCAAATCTGCAAAGCCTTGGGTTGCACACGAGTTCCGGCAGTCGACCAGCCATTACTTGAATTCGAAGAAGAAATCGTTGACTAGCCATGCCTTATAAGAACGAAAGTGAAATGTATCTGCCCGTTTGCAAGTGGCTCGAAACTTTCTTGGGTAACAGGCACAAGGGCGCGGCAATCAACGTTTTTGACACTTCTAGGAAGAGCCTAGCGCGATTGATTCAAGAGACGGGCTTAATTGATAATCTTCGACCGGAATGGCTATCGTGGGATATTTACGTCGATATAGTTGGTTTCGCCCGCACGATAAAATCAACATCAATTGCACTTGTCGAGTGTAAGAATCTTCCCTTAACGCTTTCGCACCTGTCACAGACGATTGGCTATAGTCGTATTGTCCTTCCTGCCTATTCGTTACTTCTTTCGCCCCAGGGTTGTTCTGATTCGCTAAGGTCGTTACTTGCAACTTTTGGACGAACAGATGTTCTTCAATATCATTCCGAAAAAGGTAAAATCGCACGTTCAATCGCGGTAGCCGCTTGGAGCGAAACTGCCGAAACCATTGAACTCGGTTCATTAATCACCGGAAACGAAAATACATGGAGATAGGAATTCACATTTCTGGACAAATCTATCAGTCAAGACATGAAACTGGAAAAACATAATTACTACGTTATTATTAACAGTGAAAGAAATGACTGATCAAGATAAATCCTGGGAAGAAATAGAAAGGCACTGAAAACTTGCGGGAATTTATCTTTATGACACGCTCCGGTTACCGCCACTTCTTTGTTCTCGGTTCATCTTCAAAATGCCGAAAAACGATTTCTTCAAATTGATGAAGTAAAGCGATTTGGCTTCACCCTCGACGAGCTTCCTATCCGTCTCGAAAATAGCCCATAAATAAAATCATTTTCAATGGATGATTTTTGGAACCGTAACGAAAATATTGTGGTTTCGGGTAAACCGCGAAATTCACCTGTCAATGACGCAACGGGGATTATCTTACAACATCCTTTCCTTGGGTTGAAACCCACGGCTAAATTCATTTGATCGCTACGCGATGCGGCGGAGCCGCAAAGCATGTTGCACGCTGCCGGAAAAGCATAGCTTTTCCGCAAATAGATCGGCACAGCCGCAAATCCAAAAAATCAACATTGCAATAATGTTGCACAGATGATATAGTATCCAACTGATAATGTAAATCTGAATATGGAAAATTAAGGAGTTAACAAGAGGAAATATGATCGAGCATTGGACGGAGTTTCAGGGCGGGCCGAACGGAACGGATCGAGACAGGCCGAGGGTAACATTGAATAACCGGGGCGTGATGCTGCTCAATCGCGCAGCTTATGACGCACTGGGAATGCCGGCGGCGGTGAAGTTGCTGTATGACGAAGACCGCCGCTGTATAGGCCTAAAGCCAGAGGACATTCGTCGCTCAAATGCTTTTCCGGTCAAGCAAAAGGACAAATATTACAACCGCGTGATCAACGCCAATCCGTTCTGTAGGCATTTTGGAATAAACATTCGGCGGACCGTACTCTTTAACGAGATCGATATCGACCGCGACGGCGTGATGAAGCTCGAACTCAACGGAACTATAAGATCGGGAAAGCCGCGAAAGAATAGTGGCCATGTGTCAACGCATTTTTTTAGAGCTGACGATGACACGGTCAATGGCTTCGAAAACTGATTCCGGTTTGACACTCAGAATGCATTTCGGCTCGCCGAACACCTCGCAGGTGTAACCGGGGCAGGGCTGACAGGGCAGGTCTTCGAATACGATCTCGTTTGGGGCGTCGGTCCACGGGCGCCAGTGGTTGCGGTTCATTGAGCCAAAAACTACCACAGTTGGTATCTGCATGGCGGCTGCGATATGAGCAATGCCGCTATCGTTTCCGACAAAAAGGCTCGCTTTGGATAGCAACGCGGTCGTCTCAGGCAGATCGATCTTTTCCGAGACCCAAAACGGAACACAGCAAAGAGCTTTGATCTCATCCAAGGCCTCCTTTTCATTTTTCGATCCGACCGCAATACTCTTTATTCCACGTTCCCAAAGATATTCTATACAAGCGGCAAAGTTTTCCTTCGCCCAACGCTTCGAATCAAACGCGGCGAGCGGATGAATGACGGCGAAAGGCGTTTCAGCATCAAAGCCTATCGCATCTAGCTTTTCTGCCAGCGAAGCGGCTGATTCCTGCGTCACTGCGAGGCGGCTTCGCGGAGCATCATTTACCGGGACGCCGACAAATCCCAGCAGAGCAAGCTGAATCTCGGCTGAATGAGTATTTTCCTTTTGCAAAAAATCACTCGGCGATGACAGCAGGTGATTATAAAGAAAGGAATACTGATAATTGGCGTAACCCACGCGGTGTCGCGCTCCGCTTGCCCGCAAAAAAAACGTCGAGGTCGTGCCGCCGTGCATATTAAAAACTACGTCGTATTTGTTTTTACGGATCTGATTTGCAGTTTTTAGCCGCGCAACGGCGCCTTTTCCGACGGTTAAAATATTATCAACCGCGTCAAATCCATTCAGAATCGGAGCGACCCAGTCTTCGAGAAGAATATCGATCTGTGCATCGGGCAGGAATCTTTTGAGGGCAATCAGCGAAGGCGTAACAAGAACCGTGTCACCGATCGAACGCAGCTTGACGATGAGAACGCGTTTTACATTCTGCCAATCGATCTCCGAGTCGTCGCGTCGCATTATTTTTTGACAATCGCTTCGTCCACCAGCATGACGGGGATCTCATCGCGGATGGGATACACGCGAGAGCATTCGGAGTTTACGCACTTAAGGCGAGTCTCCTCAGTGTCGATCTCAACTTTAGACTTACATTGCGGACAACGCAGTATTTCTAAAAGCTCGGGGCTTATTGCCATATAAAATATCTCCTGATTCATTTGAGATTTTAGACGCAAAGACGCGAAGGAGCAAAGACGCAAAGTAAAAGGCAAGGGATTATTCCCCTCACCTTTTTTGCATTTTTACTTTTGCCTTTTATTTAAGTGGTTTCGGTAGCGGCTTCGGTTTTTGTCCCGCATTCCGGACAGAATTTTGCACCTGGAGCGAGCTCAAATTGGCAGTTCGCGCACTTGGCTTTTTCCTGCGTTGCACCGCACTCGGAGCAAAATTTTGCACCCTCGCGTAGGTTTGCTCCGCATTTAACGCACGGCACCTGAGCGATCTCCATCTTACCGCCGCAGTCTGCGCAAAATTTTACGCCGGTCGCATTTGGCTTGCCGCAGGCTGGGCATGGAACGGTCGCCGCCGGGGCTTCACCGCCAGGAGCCGCACCGCCGCCGGCCTGTTGGCCAAAGACATTTGCCATCTGGCCACCGACCGCAAAACCAGCCCCTAATCCGGCGCCTAATCCGGCACCGCCGCCTTCGTTCTGTGCCGCATCACGCAGGGCGTCAGCCGCCTGAAACTGCATATATTTTTGCGCATCGCCGAGCGCACCCATTGATGCACGTTTATCCAAAGCGGCTTCCACCTCTGGCGGAACGCTGATGTTCTCGATGAAAAATTTTGTAACCTCAAGTCCCCAGGTCTTAAATTCCTCGTTTATCTTTTCGCGGATTGCTCCGCCCATTTCCTTGTATTGTGCGGCGAGGTCGAGCGCCGGCACCTTGAGCTCGCCAAGCGCGTCGGAAAATTCGGTGACAATTGCTCGTTTTAGCTGGCCCTCGATGTCCTCGGTTTGAAATTGGGCGTTAGTGCCGGCGATCTGCTTGATGAATTCGCTCGGATCCGAAATACGAAGGCTGTAAGCGCCAAATGCACGCAGCCGCACGATGCCAAAATCGGCATCGCGGAGCATGATCGGATTCGAGGTGCCCCATTTCATATCCGTAAATTGTTTGGTATTGACAAAATAGACCTCGGATTTAAACGGCGAGTCAAAGCCGTATTTCCACGCGCCCAGCTTGGTCAATATCGGTGTGTTGCCGCCGTCGATCGTATATTTGCCCGGCGCAAAAACATCGGCAATTTGTCCTTCGGAGACAAAAACCGCCGCCTGTGATTCGCGCACGATCAACTGGGCGCCATTCTTGATCTCCTGGCCCTGGACCGGGAAACGATAAAGCATCGTGTCCTGCGTCGCGTCGAGCCACTCGATCACCTCGATAAACTGGTGCATCGCCGCGTCTTTTACCTTGTCAAAAATTCCCATTTTTCAAATCTCCTTACCATAGGTCTTAACGATAAAATATGCCACAAAGTTGCGAGAATTGGAAGTATTGGACTGCACGACAATGCAGAAGCCCGCACATAAGTATGGGCGTAACATCCAACATGCGCGTTACGCCCTTATTCACGTGCGGGCTTCGGCAAAAAAAACGGCCGTTTGATCAGCCAAAGAAAGCCCAGCATCGCTATGCCGCCGGAACAATCAAGCAGCACATCCCATAGTGAACTGGTTCGCGACGGCTCAAAACTTTGGTTAAATTCATCCAGCGACGCGACAGTCGCAACAGTCAGGATCGCGAATAAAAATCTCCAGTCGCGCATGACATTCACCGAAGATCGGACGAGGCCGCGGACAACCAGAAAGGCAAGAACGGCGTATTCGGTAAAATGAGCCGATTTACGGACATAAGCATGTATCAAACCTGTGGTTTCCTCTGTCATGCCGGGGAAAAAGAAATTGAGCAAAGGGCCAATGATCCGTGATGTTTCCTCTGCTGCTCCCATCGGACTTGAGAGGAAAAAGATTACGCCGATCCACAAAAAAACCGGCGCGTAACGAAATAATCGCCCGCGCCGGTTATCGTCCCATTTGTTATACACAATTATGGAGTGGTGCCGAAATTAAAACTCGCCTGTCCACCGCCCATGACCACTGCGATGATGACCAGAACGAGGCCAGCGACCTCTACCATCAATGGCGTACGACCCTGCTTTTTAACAAAGTAGAAGATGATTCCGCCTAAAATGCCGCAGAAAAAGCACACGAGACCCCAAATTGCCTTGTCTGCGGTATCCTTGCCCGTCTGGATCGCAGTCACGATCATCCACACCCAGCCGATAAACATAATCGCATAACCAACAAATAACAGAATTCCAGCCATAAATGTCCTCCAAAAAGATAGATTTTTATTGAAAATTGAAAAAGCAAGCAAAGCATATCTGAAATCGTTTTAAATTTCAAACGCGTTGCTAGCTAAATTTGTGCAAGCCAATTGATTATGCTGCTGCGGCTCCGCTGACGACCTCAATGATCTCTTTGGTAATAGCCGCCTGACGGATGCGATTCATGTTTAGAGTGAGAGTATCGATCAGCTCACCAGCGTTTTTTGACGCTGAATCCATCGCCGTCATACGAGAGCCCTGTTCGGACGCGACCGATTCGAGCATGCCGCGATAGATCTGTGTTTCGACCTGTTTTGGCAGCAGCTTGGCGAAAATCTCGGCGGCTGGTTGCTCGTAAATATACTCGGCGTCGGCGCCGGTCGTTTCCGTTTCGCCGTGGTCCGCAGTTCGTGGAATCGGCAAAAGCTGTTGGATCACCGGCTTTTGCGAAAGCACGGTTTTAAATTCAGTAAACACGACAAACACCTTGTCGATAGTATTGTCGTCGGTAAATGTGGCGATGATCTTATTCGCGATCGCGACAGCGTCAGCGTGGACGACCTGGCCGCTGCCGGTGAGACCGATGTATTCGTCGGTGATGGTAATTTCGCGACGTTTGAAAAAATCGCGGCCCTTGCGGCCAACTGCGATCATCTCCGATGTTTTGTCACTATTTTCTTTTAGAAATGCCTGCGTTGCCTTGATGACATTGGCGTTGAAAGCTCCGGCGAGCCCCTTATCGGCGCTAATCAGCACGATCAGGTATTTTTCGTCACCGCGCTCGCCCAGAAGCGGATGTGAGATCTCACCCGCAACCTTTGCACCCAGACCGCCGAGCACCTCAGACATCTTGCCCGCAAACGGCCTTGACGCGGTCACACGATCCTGGGCGCGTTTCAATTTAGCCGCAGCGACCATCTTCATCGCCTTGGTGATCTGCTGCGTGTTTTTGACCGACTTGATCCGCCGGCGCATGTCCAAAAGACTTGCCATAAAACTATTTTACCAAACCGTGAGGGATGTTAGGATTGTCCGGATTTACCGTGACCGTTCGCCTCAGAGGATTTATAACCAAATCCATGTCTTCCATTGGGATAGCACCCAAAAGAGTCTGATTCCCTAATACTAAAGCACCGACGAAACATGAACGATTTCCAAATCGGAGTTGAACGGGTCCAACATAGGGAACGACGCATTGGCTTCCGTCGGCAATTGTAACCTCTCGCGTTTCCTTTTCTTCCAGCCCTAGCTGCATTTGTATATGTTCAGGTATACAAAGCCATGCGGCTCCGGTATCGACAAGTGCATTCACGGTGACCGGTTCTAAATCCGATCGACGGGGGTTGCTTATATCTATGTCAGTGAAAACGTGACCCATAAATCATTTTAGGCTGATGCCGACCCGGCTGTCTCCCAACGGGTCGCTTTGAAATCCTCGACTGCCTCTTTCATCGAGGCTTTCAGATCGTCGTCGATCGAGCCTTTTTCGCGGATCGTATTTAGCACCGCCGGATGGGCGGTCAGGACAAACTTGGTGATATCCTCTTCAAACCGTTTGAGATCAGAGACCTCGATGTCGTCGGCCAAACCGTTGGTCACCGTCCAGATGATAAAAACCTGATTCTCAACTTCCATAGGTTTGTATTGCGGCTGTTTGAGAATCTCGGTGAGGCGTTTACCGCGTTCGAGCTGGTCTTGAGTCGATTTATCGAGATCGGAGCCAAACTGAGCAAATGCGGCCAACTCGCGATATTGAGCAAGATCGATACGCAAGGTTCCGGCGACCTGCTTCATCGCCTTGATCTGTGCCGCACCGCCGACGCGTGAGACTGAGTTACCCACGTTGATCGCGGGACGCACGCCGGAGTTGAAAAGGTCGCTCTCCAAAAAGATCTGTCCATCGGTGATCGAGATCACGTTTGTCGGGATATATGCCGAGATGTCGCCTGCCTGGGTCTCGATAATCGGGAGGCTCGTCAACGAACCGCCGCCGCGAATATCCGCCATTTTTGCCGCGCGTTCGAGCAAGCGTGAGTGAAGATAAAAAACGTCACCCGGATAAGCCTCGCGGCCCGGTGGACGGCGGAGCAGCAGTGATATCTCACGATATGCGGCGGCTTGTTTTGACAGATCGTCGTAA
This sequence comes from Pyrinomonadales bacterium, assembly GCA_038226395.1. Taxonomy (GTDB): domain Bacteria; phylum Acidobacteriota; class Blastocatellia; order Pyrinomonadales; family Pyrinomonadaceae; genus OLB17. Next base: position 9,369 of record JBBRQM010000010.1, read on the forward strand.
ATCGTCAAAGCATGGCGGCCGTTGTCGCGAAAAAATTCGCCCATCGCGCATCCCGAATATGGAGCCAAAAACTGCATCGCGGCCGGATCCGACGCAGTTGCCGATACGATGATCGTATAGTCCATCGCGCCAAATTCTTCGAGCTTCTGCCGAACCTGAGCCACCGTCGATTGCTTTTGGCCAATAGCGACGTAGATACAGATCACATCCTTGCCCTTTTGATTGATGATCGTGTCGATCGCGACAGCCGTTTTACCGGTCTGGCGGTCCCCGATGATCAGCTCTCGTTGCCCGCGTCCAATCGGCACCATCGAGTCGATGGCCTTTAAACCGGTCTGTAGCGGCTCTTTTACGGGCTGGCGGTCAATAATTCCGGGTGCGATGCTCTCGACCGGAAAATACGTGTCGGTAACGATCTCGCCGGCCTCGTCGATCGGATTGCCAAGAGCGTCCACAACGCGTCCGATCATCGCGTCGCCCACAGGCACGCTCATGATCCGCCGGGTGCGTTTTGCCTCATCACCCTCTTTGATCTTTTGAAAATCCCCAAACAGCACCGTTCCGACCTTGTCTTCCTCGAGGTTGAGAGCGAGGCCGCGAACGCCGTGTGGAAATTCGAGCAGCTCGCCGGCCATGACCTTTTCGAGGCCATATATCTCAGCGATACCGTCGCCGACCTTGATGACCGTGCCGACCTCGGCAACCGTCATCGAGGCGTCAAAATTCTCGATCTGAGCACGAATTATCTCGTTTATCTCGTTTGCTTTTATACTTTCCATAATCCCTTACCGGTATTTTAATTTTCTATCTTAAAATGCGGGTTTTCTATCAATCCTATTAAATTTCCAAACGGGTCGCGTACCGATCCGACCTTTATTCCGCCGCCGACGTCCGTTGCGTCGGAGGCGATCTCGGTTCCGCGTTCCCTAAGTTTTTCAATTACCGCCGCAATGTCATCAACGCCCCAATACGCGGCCGGACTGTCGCCGCGAATGACGCCCGCACTGTCCGGATCGAGGCCCAGTTCGTAGCCGCCGACACTGAATCCGACATAAAACGGCTGATCGAAATATGGGCCGTATCCGAGCAAAGACAAATACCACTCTTTTGCCTGATCCAGGTCGTCAACCTTGTAAATAACCGTGCGAAGCCCTTTTAACATCTTTACGCGTTGATAAGCTCGGCCTTCAGATTCTCGAGCTTGGTTTTTACCGAGCCGTCATACACGGTCGAACCGACACGCGTGACGACACCGCCGATAATTTCTTTATCGATCTCAAAATGAAGGTCGACCTTTTTGCCGGTCAGGCGTTCGAGCTTTGATCGGAACTCATTACGCTCGCTTTCCGGCAGCTCGCGGGCCGATGTGATCGCGGCGGCGACCACTCCGCTTCGCTCCTCCAAAACGGCGGCGAAACGGTCGTTGATATCGCTAAGCTCGGTCAGACGGCCATTTTGCAATAACAAACGCAGAAAATTGGCGGCCGTTTTTGTCGGATTTGTTTTGCTGAGAAGGGTATCGAGCAGCTTTTCTTTTTCCAAATGCGCGATCGCCGGGCTGTCAAACGCATTTTGCAGATCGACATTCGACAGAACGCTCAATTCCCATTCGCGCAACTCGCTCTTTACCGTTTCGGTTTCGCCGCCCTTCAACACAACATCCGCGAGAGCGGTGCCGTATCGTCGTGCAATTGTCTCGGTGCTCATATTAGTTTAGGCCTCCGATCTCTTGAATATTGGCCTTGACCAGAAGGGCGTCCTTTTCGGCGTTGATGCCGGACCGCAGTTTTGCTTCGGCAAGCCGAATACTCTCTTCCGCCGAAAAGCGTCTAAGCTCGGTACGATTCTGATGATTCAACCGTGAAAGCTCGCTCTCGGTCTGCTCACCCAACCGCGCGATCTCGAGTTTTGTGTGGTCGGCTATCCGTTTCTTCTCAAAGTCGGCCTCATCCTTCGCTTTTTTCAAGATCGTTTTTTTCTCTTCTTCTAGCTGGGCCATTTTTGCTTCGATGGAAGTCAATTGCGCAAGAGCGGCTTGCTTTTCTTCTTCGGCACGAATCAGATCGGCACGGATCGCTTCGCGTTTCGCCTTAAACGCCGCGCTGAGAGGTTTTTTGACGAGATAAATCATTATCGCGATGAAAACAGCGAGATTGATCAGCTTCCAGGCCTCAAAACCCTCGATATCGAGATAGTTATGGTAAAAACGCGAAAGAGCGCTCTCACCGGCGGCGACTAGAAAAATAAAACTGTTGAGAAACGCAAACATAGATCTCTATGACTTCAAAATACTTGCGGCTATCTTTTCGGCCATCTTTTCGGCGTCGGCGCCGATAGTGGCATGTGCGGTAGCCTTTTGCTTTTCAAGCTCGGTCTTTCCGGCACTGAATTTTTCAGCCGTCTCGGCCTTTGCCGCGGAGAGCTTTTCTTCATGTGTGGCCGTTGCTTTTTGGTGCTCTTTTTCGATCAACTCGTAACCCTTGCTGCGAGCGTCGAGCATCTCTTTGTTATACTTGGCCTCTTTTTTGCCGGCATCATCGAGGATCTTTTCGGCCTCGGTCGAATGACCGCCTTTGTTCTTTTCACGGGTTTCGATCACCTGATTAATGGGGCGAAAAAACGTCCGGTTAAGGATCCAGATCATCGACAGAATCAACGCGACGTGGACAAAAAGCGTCCCGTCCGGAAAAAGCTGAATTGTCTCGGCAAACGCCAGCAAATGCATAATCGTATTAACCCGTTCTTGCGTTATGAACAGGGCAAAACCGCCCGATTCTCAAAAGATATAAGAGTATCACGCGCGGGTTTTTAGGGTCAAGCAGGTCGAGGTCAGAGGATATTGGAACCAATTTAATTTGGCACCGGGTTTAATAAAGCGGTTGAGCCAGGAAATGGGTTAAATACGATCCATCATATTTGTGGCTGACGCTTGCGAGTTTTTAAAGTTTTGCCATTGTGCTAGAGTTTTCTTGAATACCGCATACTGTTCAGCGCACCAAAAATGGCAAAGAAAAGGGCTCCACGAAACCGGACGATAGAGGTAACGCAAGGTGAAACAGCATCCTTGAGAAAACAAGTGGTTTTCGCGGGCAACGTCGATGATCTGTTGACTGACCGGAACATCATCATTTGCGGCGATGCGTTTGAAGTGCTCGGCAGATTGCCGAAGGCGGCCTTTGATCTCCTCTTTGCCGATCCGCCATATAATCTGACCAAAGATTTCGGTGCGGAGAAATTCACACGAAGGACAACAGATGCATACGAAGATTGGCTCGATTCGTGGCTGTCGTTGTGTGTGCCGCTTCTGAAGCCGACGGCGTCTGTTTACATCTGCGGCGATTGGCGATCGTCATCGGCGATACAACGAATCGGATCTAAGTATTTTAAGCTCCAAAACCGCATTACATGGGAACGTGAAAAAGGACGCGGGGCGAAGCAAAATTGGAAGAATACTGCTGAGGATATTTGGTTTTTTACCGTTTCGGACAAATTCACGTTTAATCTCGATGCGGTAAAAATGCGGCGCAAAGTGCTCGCTCCTTACAAGGAAAACGGCGAACCGAAAGATTGGAACATAGAAAAAGACGGCAATTTCCGCGACACGCATCCGTCAAATATCTGGACGGACATCAGCGTGCCTTTCTGGTCTATGCCCGAAAACACCGTCCACCCGACGCAAAAGCCCGAAAAACTGCTCGCTAAGATCATTCTCGCAAGTACGAATCCGGGCGACCTGATCCTTGATCCTTTCGCCGGTTCAGGAACCACAGCAATTACGGCTAAAAAGCTCGGTCGCGATTTTGTGGCTATCGAATCGGACGAGAAATACTGTCTGCTCACACAAAAACGGCTCGAAATGGCCGAAACCGATAAATCAATCCAGGGATTTTCAGGCGGCGTGTTTTTTGAGAGAAACAGTAAGAATTTTGCCACAGATAAACCACGGTGACGCTGATTTTTGGCTTTTTTTCATCCGCGAAATCTGCGTCAATCTGCGGCTAATTTTCTTTTGTGATAAAAATAGTTAGATGAAAATAGCAACCTGGAATGTAAATTCGATCAATGTCCGCATGCCGCAGCTTTTGGGATGGCTTGAGAGGGCGGAAGTCGATGTCGTTTGCTTACAGGAAACCAAAACTGTTGACGAAAATTTTCCGGTTGCAGCCATCAAAGATGCGGGCTACGAGGCGGTCTTTATGGGTCAAAAATCATATAACGGCGTCGCTATCCTCTCAAAACATGACATCGAGTATGTCCAAAAGGGCTTTCACGACGATGGGGATGATTCGCCAAAACGCCTGATCGCCGCGACCATAAATGGCATTCGCATCGTTAACACATATATACCCAACGGCACCGAGCTGTGGAGCGATAAATTTTCATTCAAGCTCGATTGGCTGCAAAAACTCCGCCGATTCTTTGACGAGACGTGCGATCTGAATAACGATGTGCTGCTGTGCGGTGATTTTAACGTAGCTCCCGAAGAACTCGACGTCTGGAGCGTGCCGGTCTTTCAGGGGAAACTGCATTTTTCAAAGCCCGAACGCGCCGCGATCCATAATGTAAAACAATGGGGTTTCGTAGATGTATTTCGCAAAATGCATCCGGACTTGCAGGAATTTTCCTGGTGGGATTACCGCGCCGGCGCGTGGCAGCGAAATCACGGCCTGCGAATCGATCATATCTGGACGTCAACGCAACTCGCCAGTAAATGCATTGGCTGCTGGGTCGATAAAACAACCCGGTCGCTCGAAAAACCTAGTGACCACGCGCCGGTAGTTGCGGAGTTTGCGATTTGAATCGAGTGGTATAACTTACTCGATTTGTTTTATTGATTACAAATAAATTCTGCTTTATTATTTGTAGAACTTGTTTAATTAAAATAATTTTGCTCATTTGTGCAAGTTAACCGGGTCTTATCGTTCGGTCTAAGTGCTCTCTCCTTGAGAAATGAGCAAAGCCTGTTTTACCGTCGCGACGCGATGAAGATATTGAGTTCGTTACGTATCTTGAAATTTAAAAATTGACATTGGAGTAAATTATGAAAAAATTAGCCAGTTTAACGTTATGTTTCTTGGTTTGTCTGTTTCTGATTTCGTCCGCTGCCGGTCAGAAAAAACCCATTGCGAAAAAATTTACGACGAGTGGTTATTACAACGGCATCCACATGACCAGCAAAGAATCGGGCGACTATTGCTGCATGTCGGTCTATCTGACCCAATCTTCGGATAAAACCTTCGCTCTTGTGACGATGGCCGAGGGGACGATATTCGATCCGGTGCTGGTCGAGGCGACAATGTCCGGCAAAGATATGAGGACGATCACCTTTACAGTACCTAACGACAACCAAGCTCGAAAATACACCGGAACTGTCGCAGTCGCCAGTCTCACGCTGAAACAGGACGGCACAAAATCCATCCTCAAGCGTCAGTGTTCCAATACATACAGTGACATCTCGATGGGCAAGGGCGGCGATCTCGGCGGCACGGAAGTTTATATCACCGATTCGGGCGGTAGTTGGTTTGCTTTGGTCACATTTGCCGAAGGCACTTTGATGAGCCCGGTTTTGGTTAAGGCAACAGCAACGGGAAAAAATTACGACAAAATAGCGTTTACTGTTCCCGGCGATAATGGCGGGCGAAAATTTACCGGAACGATCGGCAAGACCGCGCTGACTCTTAACGAAGGCGGCACCCGCACGATCTTAAAATCCAAGTGCTACAAATAGGAGGAACTAAAATGAAGAAGATTTTGGTCAGTGGAGCCTTGCTCCTCGCAGTTGTAATAAGTTTAGTGGTCGCGGCAAATGCTCAGCGAATTTTGGGTGGTTATAGAGCAATTCCAACCGACGACGCAAGGGTTAAAGAGGCGGCGGATTTTGCGGTCAGCAAACGAAGCGAAGAACAGGAAGGCCTAAATCTGGTATCGATCGAAAAAGCTGAAACCCAGTCGGTCGCAGGATTCAACGTCAGGCTCTGCATGACCGTCAGCCTTGACGAAGAATCGCAGCAGATCAAAGCCGTAGTTTATAAAAATCTCCAATCGGTATTTTCACTGACGAGCTGGGATGTAGTGGAGAGCTGCGGCGGAAGCGCAACCAGTGCCCGCAGCTCGGCGTCCGCACCAATGCCTAACAAAATTTACAATTGTACGGGCTCACAATTATCACTGGCCGGAGAGGAAGGTGACTCTGATATAGGCGGAAAACGCTATTGGAATTATGTTTTTACAAATATCTCGTCGAAGCCTTGCTTGCTGTCGGGCTATCCGAAATTCGCTTTGCTAAACAGATCCGGGGCTATTATGCGCACCGGAATAGAATACACCAACGATTATCCTAACAGCGTAACCCAGGCGAAGGGAAAAAGATCCAGCTCTGTCAGGCTCGAACCGGGCAAAAAGGCCTGGTTTCAGATCTATTTCAATGACGGCATGGCACTCGAGCACACAAAACCGTATCCGGTGGCACACAAAGTAAGGGTCACGGCGCCGAATGACACACGTAGATTCATGCTAAAGAGCGATATTCAGACATGTTGCGGTGTGCAGGTTTCGTCTTTTCGTAAAGGCTCGCCGAAATAAAGCATGAAAAGCTCTGTAAAAAGTTGAACGACCGGCGTGTGATCCGCCGGTCGTGGCCCATAATTACTATTGTCTCATTCGTGGCATTATATCGCCTAAAGATAGACGTTCTCTGGGTTGTTTTGGCCGGAGGCATTGTCGGACTGGCTGCAACATTTATAAAAGGGTAATTAAAACAGGAGGAATTATGAATTTGATAACACGCCGCGAGGCGATCACAGGCATATTGGCGACCGGAGCGGCTGTTTTGACGACGCCGAATGGCGTTTTGGCTGAGGACACGCAGGATATGACGGCGATGGCGTTTCGCGGAACGCATCAACCAAAACCGCTGCCATTCGACCCGACGAAATTGAAAGGAATCTCGGAAAAGCTCATAAAATCACATCACGAAAACAATTACACCGGTGCCGTCAAGGCTCTCAATGTTGTTGAGCAACGGCTTGCGACACTCATGAAGGACAAGGATCTGCCGCCGTATTTGTATGGCGACTTGAAACGGCAGGAGCTTATCCGCACCGGCTCGGTCGTGCTGCACGAAAAGTATTTTGCAAATCTCGGCGGCAACGGCAAAGCAGACGGCAAGGCTTTGAAGACGATCGAGCAGTGGTTTGGCAGCTACGACGCGTGGGAAGCGGAATTCAAGCGGACGGGCAACGCGGTGTCGGGCGGTTCGGGTTGGACAGTGTTTGCATTTAACCAGCACACAAAGGAATTTCACAATTATGTAGCCGGTGACCATACAGCCAACGCACCATTTAGCGTCCCACTTCTGATTCTGGATATGTACGAGCACGCGTATCAGATGGATTACGGTGCCGCGGCCGGGAAATATGTTGATGCGTTTATGACAAACGTCAACTGGGACGAGGTCAACCGGCGGTTCGAAGACGTAAAAGCCTAGAGCGCTCGTATCCCGGCCGTCACGTTTGGTGTTATCGGCTTATTATGGCCGCTCAAGCTCTGCGCGATTCCAATGAGCGAGGTCCGCGGCCGCTTCATACGAACTCTGCATAAAGTCAAGTAGGTCTTTCTCCGGCGAATCAGACAGCCGCACGGCAGCGTAGGGCAAAACGAACTCGTTCATCTCACGGTGATAATATGCGGAGGTCGGCTTGATCGCAGCGGTTTTTAATCCCTCCGGCTCGGGCGCGGCATATGCATAAAATGCCGGCTCCTTTACCGCTCCGCCACCGCACCAGAAACCGTGACTTATACAAGCGTGCGAGTAGGCTTCGCGAGTGATGTAATCCGCACTTTCGCGAGCTGGTGCTTTCTCGCCGTTAAATCTTGTCACCGCCAGATCAAAGCTGCCCCAGAAAAAATGCACCGGGCTGGTTTTGCCCACAAAACGCGAGCGAAACTCTTCAAACACAATGTTTATCCAGATCAGAATTGCATGAAATCGCTCGACATATTCCGGATCGTATGACGCATGGTTGGTGTCCTCGGTAAAACGGATCGAATCAGCCACCTCGACCGGCATCGTCCATATCTTTACGTCGATATTTAGCTCGCGCAGAGCGTCCATCACCGCCGCATAAAAATCTGCAACGGTGCGGGGCTCGAGTTTGACGCTCCGCGTTTCACCGCTGTCACATTTTATAAGCAGTTGGTGAGCAATAAAATCAAACTCTATCGCGAAACTTCCCGATCCGCCATTGAGAGGCAGCGTTGTAAGTCCGCGCGGAGTGACACGCAGCGTCGAATTCCAAAAATGATTTACGAGCGGCGTTGCGGCATTGGCGATCTTGCCGATGATCTGCGACCACATATGAAGCGTATCAAGCGTGTCCTGCCACTCGGCCAGCGGAAGTTTTGGTAATTGATCGCTGTGCATAAGATTACCCCTTATAATGGTAGTGGGTCAGTTTCAAATTATTCATAAGTTTTGGCATTGTGACCTTTGTGTTTTAAACTTTATGCCTTTGTGTTTAGGCTTTAAACACAAAGGCACAAAGCAACGGACACAAAGGACACAAAGATTTTCAAAGTACCCCACTACCCTTTTGATGGGTTTTTTGATTCAAGAGCTATTTTGTGATCAGATCCGGAGAATTGATATTGTATCCTTCAAGTTTTACGGTGTCGCCCTTTACACTGACGACAAACTGCTCATTTCCCTTGCCATCTGAAAATTCGGTTTCATACGCCAATGTAACCACGCTGGTAACAGGGCCCGAATCGATATGCCAACTGACGCTTTTTGAACTTTTGTATGATCCGAGTTTTCGATAAACGGCATCAAGGAGATCGGTCAATTGCTTTTCGGTCGCAGCGCCTTTCATTAGGTCACCGGAATCATTGTAAATTGCCGAAAACTCCTTGGCATTAAACTGCGCATGAAACTTCTCTACGGCTGGCTCGGCCGCCTTTGAATCCTTCATCATTGAGCATGAAAGTGTCAGTAATAGAAAAGTAGCCACGCAGATAAGAAGATTTAGTTTATTCATGCGAACCCCCGCTAGTGTAAGTATTCCGATTGCAAATCATTTCCGGTTGCTCAGCTCCTTAATGCGTTTTGCTAGCTGCGGCATTAGCAGGATCGTTTTGAATAGCGAACCGCCGGCAAATTTTCGGGCCATTTGCCGAAATGTCTCAACCGCATTATGCGAATACGGCATCCACCAGGCGTCGGGCAGGATCGCGATGTGGTTGACGTGAATATGCTGCGGCTGGACGAGTTCCATCAATCCCTCGCGCCCGTGCGTGCGGCCGCGGCCGCTGTTTTTGAAGCCGCCCCACGGCGTCTGGCCGATGCCGTGCGTGTAGAGAACCTCATTGACGCAGACCGAGCCGGCCTCAATCCGCTCGGCGACGCGTTTGCCTTTTGTGAGATCGCGCGTCCAGACACTGGCGGTCAGGCCAAATTCGCTGTCGTTAGCAAGCCGGATCGCATCTTCCTCGGTTGTGAATGTCGCAATCGGCAGAGTCGGGCCGAATGTTTCCTCCTGCATGCCGCGCATGTCGTTATTGGCGTGTGTGATGACCGTCGGTTCGTAGAAAAGGCCTTCCAATGCGGGATTTCTGCAGCCACCTGTCTCGATCTTTGCTCCGGTGGCGCGGAAATCTTCGACATGATCCTCGACGATCTTTATTTGTTTTTCGGATGACATCGCACCCACCGAAATCGTTTCCTTATCGCCTGTATCCTGCTGCAAAACACGCGTTTTTTCGATGATCTTTCGCGTCAACTCTTCCGCTGCTCCTTCCTGAACGTACAGCCGCTCGACGGAAGAGCACGATTGGCCGGAATTGCAAAACGCTCCCCAAACGGCGGCTCCGGCGGCGAGTTCGAGGTTGGCATCGGCAAAGACGATCATCGGGTCTTTGCCGCCGAGCTCGAGGACGACGGATGTCAGATTTTTAGCAGCAGCGGCAGCGATCTTTTTGCCGGTTGCAACCGAGCCGGTGAACATTATTTTGTCCGGGGGGGCATCTACCAGGGCCGCTCCGGTCGGCCCGCCTCCACTTACGATCTGTACACAATTTTGCGGCAAACCGACCTTTTCAAAGATCTCGCCGATCTTTAGCCCGACAAATGGAGTCAGATCGGACGGTTTGATGACAACCGTGTTTCCCGCCATCAACGCCATAGTTGCTTCGCCCAATGGTATAGAAAATGGATAATTCCACGCCGGGATGATGCCGACAACGCCGAGCGGGTGATAGACGATCTTTGACGAACGGCCCATGAGGCCGTAGATGCCGATGCCGATCTTGTGGGGTTTGAGGAGCTTTTCGGTGTTCCGTGCAAAATACTGCATCAGGTCGAGCACCGGCGCGATCTCCATCGAGATCGCTTCGCCAAACGGTTTACCTGATTCTGCCGAAATAAGATGTGCGATCTCATCCACCTGCGACAGGATCACCTCGCGCGCCTTCATGATATAAGCGGCACGTTCTTTGAATGAGGTTTTTTTCCAACTCTGAAATGCGGTTCTGGCCCGCTCAACCGCGGCCTTGACCTCGTCCACCGAGACTACCGGCACACGCCCGACCTCGTCGCCCGTCGCTGGGTTGTAAGATGTGATCTCGTTGGTTTGAATTGGCAATACCGCACTCATATTTGCTCCAGTTAATTCAAACAGGATAGACAGGATTTAGAATCGAATTCGGCGAGGCATATATTTCTTCCCATCTTGTTAATCCTGTCTATCCTGTTGAAATTACCCCAACATCCGCTCAATGACACCGTAGCTGGCGTCGATTGCCTCGGCGAGTTTGCCGGGCTCAGTGCCGCCGCCTTCGGCCATTTCGGCTTTGCCGCCGCCTCGACCGCCAACTATAGGCGCAATCTCGCGGATAATGTCACCGGCCCTGACCTTGCCGGTCAGGTCGTCGGATACGCGGACGATGAGCCCGACCTTGCCCATCTCGGCGCGACCGATGATGACTACGCCGGATTTGAGTCGTGCGAGCAGCGTGTCGGAAAGTTGCCGCGTGCCGTTTGCATCGAGGCCCTCAACCAACTTTGCCAAAACCTTTACACCGGCGATCTCTCGCGGCTCGTCCTGCTCGCCGCTCGCTGCTCCCTGTTCACCTAATGCCATCTTGAGCTTAAGTTCGTCCATTTCCTTGCGGGTTTTCTTTAATTCTTCCTGCAATTTTGCAATGGCGTTTGGCAGATTATCACGCTGTGTATTCAGGGCTCCCAGGCTTGCGTCGATCAGTTTCTCGTCCTCACGAAAACGCTCAAAAGTGTCAAAGCCCGTGATCGCACGAATCCGCCTCACGCCCGAGGCAATCGCTTCGTCCGACGTGATCTTAAAACTGCCGATGTCACCCGTAGAGCGCACATGCGTGCCGCCGCAAAGCTCTTTCGAAAACACGCCATCGCCGACACTGAGCACGCGGACATCCGCACCGTATTTCTCGCCAAACAAGGCCATCGCACCGCCGCGCATCGCTTCCTCAATCGCCATGATATTTGTATTTACCGGGTGATTTTCGAGAATATGGCGATTGACCAGATCCTCAACCTCGGCTATTTCCGCATCTGTCATAGGCTGGTAATGCGTGAAATCAAACCGCAGATAATTTGGAGCGACGACCGAACCGGCTTGTTTTACGTGTGTCCCCAAAACCTCGCGCAGCGCCGCATGAACAAGATGCGTCGCCGTGTGATTGCGACGCGTCGCGTCGCGCTTTTCGGCATCGACGGTCGCCTTAACGATGTCGCGATTCTCGAATAGATCTAATACCCCTGTTTGACTCTCAGTCGCCCACTGCTCAACATCATCTCCGCCATATTCCTCATGTTCACCAAGATAGGTTGCGGAGACTTTCCCCTTTTCCACCCTTACCTTGTGTATGATCAAACCGTCTAATGGAGCAAATGTATCCAGCACCTTGAGAACAGCGCCACGGTTCGTCCACATAGTTCCTGTGTCCCCTACCTGGCCTCCGGCTTCGGCATAAAACGGAGTCGTGTTAAGGACCAATCCACCTTCTTCGCCCTCCAAAAGCTCTCCTACCTCTTGGTTGTCCTTAATAAGTCTGCGTATGAATGCATCTTCGATTTCGGTCTCGTCATATCCCACGAAAATAACCGGTGGAATTTCACTTCGTATTTCCTGGTAAAGCGGATTTGCTTGCGGCTTGCGCTCAGTCTTGCCAATACCGGACTGCTTTTGAAGTTCCTGCAACGCAGCATCAAAGCGTTCGTTGAATTCGTCCTCGTCAAACCCTAGTCCTTTTTCCTCAAGGTAAACGCGGATCAGATCACGCGGTGTGCCGAAGGTGTCGTAAAGTTTGCCGATCGAGAGGAAAAGATCGTCATCCTTTGGCGTACTCTGAGAAAGGCCTAGTTGATTGAGCCGCCCGAGACCGACTGTGACGGTGTTTTCAAACCGCATTTCTTCAATTCGCACCATTTTGCCGATAAATTCCCGATGGGTTTCGAGTTCGGGATAAGCGCCGTTCATCTCGCTGACGACAAAATCGCATACTTTGTAAAAGAACGTGTCGGTGAGGCCGAGGTGTTCGCGGCCGTGATAGATCGCACGGCGCATAATTTTGCGCAGGACGTAATTGCGGCCTTCGTTTCCGGGCAAAATGCCGTCGGCGATGGCAAACGCCGTCGCGCGGGCGTGGTCGGCGATGACGCGCGATGCAAACTGCTGGCTTTCGGTTAATTCCTCGTAAACACTCATTGTCTATATAATAACAGTGTCAGGCCAAAGATAAAGATGAAACCACGACATAAACTTGTAAAATACGGCGTTCACAATTATCATTTTGAAGATTCCATAAAATCAAGCCGTTAGAGTGACCGCATGAACTGCCGCGATGCATTTATTTTTTTAATAACGATTATGTCGTTGTCTGTAATTACAATGAGCGCACAAGAGGCCAAAATCGCCGAGGACATGAAAAACTTCAAAACGCTTTACGAACAGGAGCTAAAACAAAATGGCGTCGTCGGCAGCAGTTTTGTATTTTTGCGTGATAACAAGGTGATCGCAGAGGATTTTTACGGGTCGGCAAATCTTGCAAAAAACCAGCCGGTCGACAAAGATACGATCTATCACTGGGCGTCAAACACAAAACCATTTACCGGCATCGCGATCATGCAGTTACGCGATCGTGGGCTTCTGAAACTCGATGATCCGGTGACAAAATATTTGCCTGAGCTGCGCGCGGTTCATAATCCGTTTGGGTCGATGGATGACATTACTATCCGGCATTTGATGACGCACTCGGCCGGATTTCGGAATGGAACCTGGCCGTGGTCAACTGGGAAAGACTGGGAACCGTTTGAGCCGACCGAATATTCTCAGCTCGTCGCGATGCTTCCATACACGGAAATTAAATTCAAGCCCGGAAGCAAATTCAGCTACTCAAATCCGGCGATAATTTTCCTCGGCAAAATTATCGAAAAGCTCTCAGGCGACGATTACGAGGTTTATATCGACAAAAATATCTTCAAACCGCTCGAGATGTATCGCAGCTATTTTGACGCAACGCCCTATCATCTGCTCAAATACCGCTCGCACTCGTATTACATCGATAACGGCAAGCGCACCGAAGGCCGATTTGACGCAAACACGGGCATAACCGTCTCAAACAGCGGCCTCAATTCACCGTTGCCGGATATGATCAAATACTTAAATTTTTTGGTTGGCGACACAAAAAAGCAGGAGATTTATGACGGCGTACTAAAACGCTCGACGCTTGAGGAAATGTGGCAGCCGCAAGTTAAAACCGAGGCCGACGCTAATGGCAACAAGGGCTTTACGACCGACATCGGCCTGATATTTTTTCTCGATAAAACACTCGGCCCGACACATCTCGGACACGGCGGCGATCAGAATGGTTTTATCAGCTATATCGATTTTGACCCGTCAAAGCGTGAGGCGTCCATCATCGTTTTCAATACAAATCTGATCTTGCCGGACAACACTCCGCCGGAAAAAGACATCGTAGGCAAACTGCGAAAGGCGATTCGCGGACTTTTTTAACTTGCCGCATCGTTGACAAGTACCCGGCTTAGTCCGAAAATTAAGTCACGCGTAGAATTTATTTTATTTGAGGTTTAATAATGAAAAATGGTCTTAGATTCAATTTTGTAATAGTCGCTTTGGCTTTCGTTTTTTGCACGGCGTCAGCTGGTTTTGCTCAGAGGCTCGGCGGATACAAGGAAATTCCCAAAAGTGACGCCGGTGCTGCGGCCGCAGCCGCGTTTGCTGTCAGCGCGCAAGCCGAAAAAAATACCGCAACCATCTCGCTGGTCTCGGTGCAAAAAGCCGAGAGCCAGGTTGTGGCCGGCAGGAATTATCGCCTCTGCCTGAAAGTAACCACTTCGGGTGAAAAAAACACAGCCGATGTGACCATTACGGTCCAGGTCGTCGTTTACCAGAATCTTAAACAGGAATATACGCTGACAAGCTGGAAAGAAGACGATTGTGGTGGCGATGACGACGACGATTAGTGAAAATTAGGTTCTTTGTGGCTCTGTGGTGAGTTTTCAGGAAACGCCTTTCGAGGCATCCCAGCTTCCCTGTAGTTTTCTAAGCAATACGATCTGCCCGATGTGATAGGCGTTATGGATATTCTGCTGCGCGAGCGGTGACCGCCACGGTGCTTGATAAGACGCGTTTACGGGCGAGGCGAGCTTTTCATTGGTGATTGATGTGAGTTTGTCTCGCCATTCGTCAATCACATCCCAAAGCTTTTCAAGCGTTTTTTTCCAGTCGGTCTCGTCCGACTTAAATGTGCCTTTGTTCTCGACATCCTGCGGCTCGTTCAGTTCGCCCCGGTATCGCTATAGCCAACGCTCATTCCAAAAGATGAGGTGATTCACCTCTTCCCAGATCGAATTATCGACGCCCGCCGGCTTCCAAGTAGCATGTTCTGCTGTCACGCCATCAAGCGCTGGTTTCAAAGCAACGAACCACGTGTTTTCGTCGTAACAGGCATCAAATTGTTCCGATATCACGTCTTTTGAGATCATAATAAAGCCTTTGCTTTTTTAACTGCATTATCGATCGTAAATCCGTAATCTCGGAGTACATCTTCGCCTGGGGCGGATGCGCCAAAACGATCGACGGCGAGAGAATCGCCATGGTCGCCGACATATTTAGCCCAGCCCTGCGAGATGCCGGCCTCGATCGAGAGACGGGCGGTTACTTTGGCGGGTAAAACTGCTTCTTTGTATTTATCGGTTTGAGCGTCAAAGAATTCCCAGCATGGCATCGAGACGACGCGGGTCGGCGTGCCGTCGCGCCCAAGTTTCTCGCGTGCTTCCATCGCGAGGCCAACCTCGGATCCAGTCGCGATGATTATCAGTTTTGGCGTGGCTGTCTTGCCTTGTTTGGTCTCGGCGTCGGCCAAAATATAAGCGCCTTTATGCAGTCCTTTTGCGTCGGCATATTTCTTGCGGTCGATGAGCGCAACCTTTTGGCGCGACAGAGCGAATGCCGTGGGCGCGTGTTGCCTAAGGATCGCCGCACGCCATGCTTCGCGCGTTTCGTGAGCGTCGCAGGGGCGGATGACGGCGAGATTCGGAATTGCCCGCAGAGCGGCTAGATGCTCGACCGGTTCGTGAGTCGGGCCGTCTTCGCCGAGGCCGATAGAGTCATGCGTGAAGACAAAGATCGTCTGAGCATGTGAAAGCGCAGCAAGCCGTACCGCCGGACGCATATAATCAGAAAACGTCATAAAAGTTCCGCCAAACGGGATCACGCCGCCGAATAAGGCCATGCCGTTCATCGCCGAACCCATCGCGTGTTCGCGGATGCCGTAGTGGATGTTGCGATTTTGGTAAGTGCCGGGTTGAATGTCGGCTGACGAATTGATGTAAGTATTGTTCGACGGCTTGAGGTCGGCCGAACCGCCAAGCAATTGATGCAGAGCGGGGGCGATCCCATTGATCACCTCGCCGCTGTATGCGCGGGTCGCGGCCGCAGCAACATCGTCAAATTTTGGCAACGCTGACTCCCATCCCTCGGGTAATTGGCCGCTGTGGATTTGCCGAAAAGCGACGCCGAGCGCAAAATTAGCCTTTTCGTAACGTTTGACCAGCGCTCTCCAGTCTTTTTCGAGTCTCGCACCTTCTTTTACAGCCTTACGAAAATGAGCCAGGGCCTCTTTTGGAACATAAAAGAATTTGTTTTCCGGCCAGCCGAGGTTGAGTTTAGTGTTGCGGACAGCCTCTTCGCCCGGAGCGTCCGAGTGAGCTTTGCTCGTACCTTGTTTTGGCATTCCAAAGCCGATGATCGTCTTGACGCGGATCAGCGATGGCTTGTCTTTGACTTTTTGTGCATCTTTGATTGCCGCTTCGATCGCCTTGAGATCGTTGCCATCCTTGACCTCGGACACGTGCCAGCCCGCTGCGACAAAACGCTTTGTCCTGTCTTCGGTGAATGCGAGATCGGTAGAGCCGTCGATCGTGATCTGGTTGTCGTCGTAGAGATATATCAGATTGCCGAGTTTTAGATGACCGGCGAGCGACGCCGCCTCGTAAGAGACGCCCTCCATCAGATCGCCATCGGAGCAGATGCAGTAAATATAGCTGCCTATGACGGGAAAACCGCGTGTATTAAATCTCGCAGCGAGATGAGCCTGAGCTATGCCCATGCCGACGCCGTTTGCAAAACCCTGACCGAGCGGCCCCGTCGTCACTTCGACGCCAGGCGTTAAAATATTCTCAGGATGCCCCGGCGTCTTTGAATGGAGCTGTCGAAAGCGTTTTAATTCGTCCATCGACAGATCGTAACCGGTCAAATGCAGCAGCGAGTAGAGCAGCATCGACCCGTGACCCGCCGAAAGAATAAACCGGTCGCGCCCAAACCATTTCGGATTCTTCGGGTTGTGCCTGAGGAATTTGGTCCACAGCACATACGCCGCCGGAGCCATGCCAAGCGGCAGCCCAGGATGTCCGGATTCCGCCTTTTGCACAGCATCAAGCGAAAGCATGCGGATCGTGTTAATACAAAGTTGGTCGATGTCGATTTTGGTTTTTGGTTGGTTTGCGATCATTTTCCGTCTCCTTTCGGGAATGTTTTTTTCAGGTTTTTGATTAAATCCTCACCTTTGAATAGATTGTATTCCTCTTTATTTATTGGAAATTCCTTGCCCGTTGGTACGACCAAAGGAGTATATTCGAGCGTGGATGCCTTCTTTGAGATTGCAAGAGCCAACCGCGAAGGGTCATATTTTCGATATCGAATAGCGTCAAGAATCATCTTGATTCGAGCAAGCTTTTCCTTTCGACTTTCGGTTTCAATCGTTTTGCAAGTTCTGCACGAACATCCTCTATGCTAAACTCGCTCTCCGTTCCAGACTGAAGACGTTCCAAAAGCAATTTCTCAAGCTTTTGCTCTTCGCGTTGCTTTTGGTCGGCCCTGACCAATTCGCGGACGTATTCGCTTGCCGTTCCGTACCCTTCACCTTTAAGCCGCTCGTCGATAAACGCCTTTAGCGAATCAGGGAGCGAAATATTCATTGTCGTGGTTGCCATATCGTTAAAATACCTCACGACATTATCATAATGCTTTGGCAATTTTTGTCAATATTTAGCCATTAGGTTCTGATACGTCTGCTTATGACGTTTCCTTGCCATCCGATAAAGAGCGGTCTTATTTCGGTTCGCTTTGATTAGCATCCCATCGTGATTCGGGATTGTGTCGATATTCTCTATTTTGCCAATACTTTCGAGTGCAAGCAAAACGGCGCCGCGGGAAGATGATTCTGGAACGGCGTTCATAATGAGATCGCGACCGAGCACATCGGCGATAATTTGCGTCCAGACTGGTGATTCCTGAAGTGCTCCGCCTGATGCAACGATCTCTTTGATCTTTACCACTTTGTTTAACTGCTCGAAGATCTCGGCGAAACGAAATGCTACGGACTCAAACGCTGCTTGCAAAATATCAATAGAATTGGTTGCGGATGTGAGGCCGAGAACGGCTCCCCGAGCGGATTCGTTGTAGCCGGTGCTGCGCTCGCCAGCAAGAAACGGCATAAATATAAGACCATTAGTGCCGAGCAACCGTTTTGCGATTTGTGCCTCGGCATCCTTTGGCAGTTTTAGATTTTCCAGCAACCATCGGTAAAGGCCGCCACCGTCGGACAATGCCCCGCCGATGATGACCGATTTGCGGTCGATGCGGTAACACCACAATCCGGCCGGTATCTTTTTTGGCGGATCGCCGGCATAAGCGACACGCATCGCCCCCGATGTGCCGATCATTAACGCGGCTTGTGAGCGGGTAACGCATCCGGCACCAATGTTGTCAGCCGCACCGTCCGCAATCGTCGGAAACCATTTAGCTTGGCTAAGTTTTGGCCAGCGTTTTGCGAAAGTCTTATTTAGTGAAAATATTGCCGAATCGTTTTCGGAAATAGACGGTAAATTTGAAGGCTCGATCTTTAGAAATTCGAGCAATTTTGCATCCCAGATGCATTTCCTGATGTCAAAAATGCCCGTGCCCGACGCCATTGAGACGCTCGTCGTCGTATCGCCAAATAGCCTCAACGCAACGTAATCGCCTAATGAGAGGCACTGTGCGGTTTTAGCAAAAACATGTGGAAACTCTTTGCGGAGCCATAGCAATTTTGCCGGCCAGTAGCTCGAATGAAACCGGGCTCCCGTGCGGTTGTGAGTCTCTGTTTCGTCAAATCTCTTTCGCAATACATCAGTATATTTCCGGCTTCGCGTGTCGGCCCAGCTGAAGACTTGCGTTGTCGGCTTGCCTTTTGCATCCACACCCAAAAGGCTGTGCCAAAAAGAGCACGAGGCAACATATTCGATCTTGCCTGTGAGTTTTGCGGTTTTTTTGAGAACGGCATCGATTGCAGTCACTATCTGCTCAAACGCCACTTTAGCGTCGATCCCCGAGCCGCCATCGGCGGTCGAGACGAGCGAGCGTTCGATCTTGACGGCCGAGCGCGGGATCACGTCGGCATTTGTATCATAGAGAGCGGCTCGAATACTCGACGTGCCGATGTCCAAAGCTAAAATGCAGGATTTGTCCAAATTTGATTTAAACTCGCTTTTCGATAAACTTTTAGCGCCTAAGAAAATTTGTTCGAATGAAAAACCGCTTTTCGGTTTTTTGATACTTAGGCTATGATTATGTGCAATAGCAATATTAGCCCAAATCGTTACAAGAGAGGAACCCCCGGTTATGAAGAATTGCCAAGCTTGCGGTCGCGAGAATGCCGATGATATGAGTTTTTGCCTCGATTGCGGCACGCCGCTGGCGGCCGCTCACCCGCCGGGCTGGCTCGGCGGCGAAGCAACAACGTCTCTTGGCGAAACGCCGACGACAGTCAGGGGGGGGATCTTTGAAACCCAACCATTTCCTAAAGATACGGCCTATAATGTCGCTGCGCCGCCATCAAAACCAGGCAAGAAACTTTTCATGATAATTGGAGGGGTTGCGTCGCTTTTCCTGCTGTTGTTTGCTGTGGGGGCGGCTATAGTCGGATACAATTATTATGCCCGATCGAATGGCATTACAACATCGTTACCCACACCGACAAACGGAAACAATGGAAACAAGCCCGCGACAAATTCCTCGCCTGCCCCATCTTTTACCCCGCCGACCGAGGCTACAAAGAGCGGCAATTTCACCGTTTATGCAAACGGTGGCTGGCAGCTCTCCAACATCGATACGGTAGAATTGGAAAATTTCAAAACGAGGATTGACGGGAAGGTCGATATTGCTGGGGTTAAGACGAGTGTTACGTCGAGCGGTGTCGACGACGCAGGCTCAAAATCGAGGCGTATCTATCCCGAATTTCCAACCGGTGCGCTCGTTATGCGAACGCATTACGCTGACGGAAAATTCTCAAACGTTATGGCCGTTACCGCTAATAAAGCATCCGGGTCTTGGCGCAATTTTAAAGATGAGGCTGGCAGGATAGAATTTTGCATCAACGACAATTCGCCGGGGCAAAACGGCGGTCAGTTTACAGTTTTCGTGACGATGACGAACGTGCCAAAGGCGAAAAAATAAGTTGATTAATTTTGGCGCCAGCCCGGCAACTCGCCCTTTAGGCGGCGAACGTATATCGACGAGCCTTTCACCTCGACAACCTCGACCTTTTCGCCCTCGGCCAGTATCGCTTCGCCATCGATCGGATATGCCGTCCAGATCGAGCCGAAAACTTTGACCGCACTCTCGTTCAGAGACCCATTACTAGCCGCAGTAACCGTTCCTATTTTGCCGGGCAGGGAATCGACGCCGGATTTCATAGCGGGAGAGTTATGCGGCAAATAGCGTGCGAATATGGTCCGTGACATAGCGGTGAGGGTGATCGAAACGACGGCAAACGTCATAAACTGCCATCCGATGCCAAAGCCGAGAAATCCAATGAACGCCGCCGCGAGGGCTCCCAAACCAAACCAAAATAAGACGAATCCGAGCGTAAACACCTCGGCGATTATCAAAACCACGCCGAGAACGAGCCACAAAATCCAGGCCATCTGATCCATATACAGTTTTCAATATACACGAAACGTGAATGCAAGTCTTGAGTCTGAAGTCCTGAGTCTTAAGTCTCCAGACGCTCCGACTCAAGACTCCCGACTCAAGACTGACAACTGCCCTCATCCGTGCTAATCTCTAAAACGCGTGCTGGGGTGGCGGAATTGGTAGACGCCCAGGACTTAAAATCCTGTGCCCTTAGGGGCGTACGGGTTCGATTCCCGTCCCCAGTACCATTAACAAATAAAATCCGGGTCAAAATAAAAATGAAATTAACAAAGCCTTTTTCGTTGATAGCTGTTTTATGCGGACTGTTATTATTTGCGGATTTTGAGGCAGCCGCCCAAGCTTCGTCGCCGTGTCAACCGCCTGTAAACGCCGCCGCGGTGTATAATTTTGTGCCTGATCCACAGCTTCAGGCGGGTGATTTTCGCCCGTTGATGAAAACTGAAACTGCATTCATCCAAAAACTGCGTGATGCAGAAAATCTCGATGTTACCGATTTCACGACTCAGATCTTGCCCGCCGACATTCAGCCCGAACTACCGCGAATTACCGGCGAGCTTGATCCGGCCCCGGCACAGATTCAGGAACCCTATTTCTTTACCGGGCAGATCACAAAAGCTGGCGGCGGCTTTCTGCTCACCGTCCAACTAAAAAAATCATCGAACAGTTCCCTGCTCAATGAGGTGAAAACACCATTTAGCGATGCCGCCGGAGCGGAAGCCGCCGGAAATACAACTGCCGCGGCAATGCTTGCTTTTTTCGCCACGCAGGCCCAAACGGCCCGCGATAACCGCGAAACGAGTGACCACGCCATCGACCCGCATATTGATTTGATAATTGATAAACTCCAACTAAAACCAAACGAAACTTCACCCGTTAAAATTATTTTGAGCGATTGCGACGGAGTTCGTCTCAAACACCGGACAATCGAAGCATTTTTGCAATTGTCGCACGGCGGAACTCCCGTTCAGGAAGATACACTCGTGCGCGTAACGGATGATAAAGGCGAACGCAATGGCGAGATCGGGGCACATACTCCTGGCGTCATCACATACATCGCGAAATTCAAATACAAGGACGTAATGGGTGTCCAGCGTGAACGGACTGACACAAAATCCATCGTCATTTCCGGCGGTGAGGCCCATCTGTGGCAGATGCGGGCGGACGTTTTATATGAAAAATACACGCTTTATTTCAGCACCGATAAACAAAGCGGAAAATGGTCGGGTAGACGATATCTGATTCGCAAGAAAGCGAGTATGGTTTTTGTATTTAAGGCTAATGACATCGATCCGTTAGGGGAGGTCTCAGTTAACGAGCCGCTAAGTTTTAACGGCTTTGGGGAAGTTTATTTACGGGACAAAACCGTAAACCACCAGGAAAGCGGGGGGCTTAGGATCGCTTCGGGTTTGCTTGACCGGGGGCAAGAGGCCTCTGAAAGATTAAGCGCAGGTTTTGGCATCAGTCCGGTAAATAACGAATTTCAGGTTTCGCTTCAAAACGTCGCGTTTGTCGGAACGGGTGAACTTTTTGCAGTCAGTCTCCACCCACGAAATTACGTTCATAAAACCGGTCTTGAATTCATCGAGAGCATGGGTGCGGACGGCGGCACCCCGATTACCGCACAGATGAAAAAAAGCGGCATTTATACTTTCAACAAATTTGAGCGGAAATTAATTGATGATCCCGAAAACAGCGCGCTTAGCCGAGGCGGCACAAAAGGCTACGAACTCACGAAATTCGACTTTGAGGTCCGCCGCGTCAGTCCTCCCGGCACCGGCATAATCAAAAGATAGCTTATCATTTGCTCTTCACATTCAACTTAACGAAAGCAACCACGGGCTGACCGATGTGGCCCTTGACGCGATAGATCGATTGCGGCAGCGGCTCATCGCGGGTTAATTCACGCGTTTGAATGCCGCAAGGCGTATCGGAGGTTGTTGTTTCTGGTCTTAGCTCGCGCGTTTTTATGCCGCAGGACCCTTCAGATTCAGGTTTTGAGTATATTTTGTCTGCCATATCTTTCCGGCTGAATATCTCAACATTGGCCTCGGATTCGAGATCGGCTAGCCATGCGCCGTTGCGTATGTGACCTTTCCCATCGGTCGTTATGCCCGTCAATGGTTTTGAAGAAACAATTATGGTCATTAACTCACCCGTATAATTTGCCTTTTTAGGCTGAATCTTAAGGTAAGGCCACTCATCATTCCTGTCGGGAAAATCAAAGAGCATTCCGGGTCTCACTGTATTATCATCGCTCTCTTTTGCGGGGAAAATGAGTATCGGTTGGCCAAAAGCGCCATTTGAAAGCGTTTCGCGGTCGATGATATATAAATATCCCTTACCTGAGGATTCGACGGCAAACCTTACCCGGTCACCCGCCTTAAATACCGCGTCAGTATCAACCCGCTCTGCCAGCCACATCTGCTTTGTTTTCTTATCATCGAGCAGCACAGGAAGCAGCAGAAAGCCCTTTTCGCTGTCCATCGTCGGGCGCAGCCGCCACATGGTAAGGCCAATATCGGTAACCTTTATCGCGGTTTTTGGCGGAACCGTGGTTTTTACGGGAGCGGATTTTGGCCGGACTACGTTTTTGTCGACACGAACGAAATTATACGTGCGGCGGTGTTGAACAGGGGTTTTGCCATTAGATTTTGTCGCGGCAGGCCGGTTTTTGGCAAAATCATCCGACGTGATCGACCGCGTCTGCTCGTCACCCTGCGCCGCAACCGTTATTGCGGCCACACTCACGATGCCGGAAATAATGATAAATTTAGCCAAATACTTGATTTTCATATATCTATTATTCGCCAAAATAAACGCTTTTGGATTCGTCGGAGCAAATTCATAGATTTGGCGTTTATAAAATGCATATAGGTTCGAAATTACTCCTAGTGCTTTTTATATGCTGGATTATCAATACTAAAACTAAATGTAGAACCATAGCTTTCTTCACTCCAATGCACCTGCGCTCCGCAACTAACCGGCGGCGAACATGTGGCAGGTGAAGCCCTAAACCCGCGCCCATTATCGAGCTTGTAGTCCTCGATTCTCGAGTCGGGCTTTTGCTCCATTACCGTCTGTCTTGCTATATCAACCAGTCTCTCTGCTTGACCAAATGGCAAATGGCCCGTATCGCAGCTTCGATTGCGATGGTCAGTATAACTTCCTTCTATACAGTCGAAACTATGCCTGGTAAATGATTGATCCCCAACGGAAGGAGTTCGAAAGTCAGAATCCGCAGCGGTGAACATAGCGCGTATATCGTCGATGAATTGCTTCTTGAATGACTCAGAGATCATCCCCGTCTTGCCCGGTAGTTTCTCCACTTCAAAAACCAGTTGGCCATACGGTCTCTCGCGATCAAAAAGCCTTAAAGTCACGGGACATGTTTCGAGAGTGCACTCTTTTGGGCCGATCATTGCTATTTCCCAAGTACCGCTGCCCACCAAAATCTTTTGCGTTTTGAAGAACCAACCCGGAAGTGCCCTACCCAAAGCGCTCAGGTATTTATCATAATCCTGCCGATGATTTGAAGTGTAAACATTTGGACAGTAGTAAAAGGTGGGTGCCAAGCCCTCAATTGGAGGAATCACCTTACAATATATACCTTGAAACCCCGGAAGATACACGTTCTCCATTGATTTAAAATCAGTCGGAGCGGCCGCCACTATCTTGCGGATCGTCTTGCATGGCTCATCGAGGCAATTGGAATCTCCGTCGATCGACGGCACCACCCAAGCGCCAGCAGGAGGCTTATTAGTTGAGCTGTCATTATGCGCAAGAGCGGGATTCTTTAGAATGATGAGTCTATTCTTCGCCAAATCCGTGAATTGACCGTTTGGATATTTTTTTAAATAGGCATCAAAATCATTGATATTTGAGCTGTTCTTAATGTAATCCCAAAAGCTCAATTCAAATGCCGATGAATCAGGTTTCGCCTTGTTAGCGGCCTCGTCAGCAGACTTGGCATTTGTATTAACTGGGATCTGAGTGACTATCGGAGATTCATTGCGATTTACCGAAAAATAGAATATTCCTTCGACCGATGATGATTCCCACGGAACCTGTTGGCTGTTCGATTTTTTGCGCACCTCGGTACGCACTTGCTTGAAAACCTCTTCGAGCACCAGATTTGGCGTTCGCAATTGCTTGAGAAGTTCCTGCGTATAAAGGCCGTTGCGTCCCGTTCCGTCGCTGGCAACCGAATTGGGAGCGGTTGAATATGCTATGAACGTCCCTGTCGGAGCACTTATTGATGCCAGGCCACCGGCCGTATCGCGCCAGCTGCGTGAAAATGGATTGTTGCGACATGCGTCGAGGATAACGATATTAAAGCCATTGCCGGCCGCATCCATTTCAGCCAAAACGCGGTTTACATCAACCGCCTCAAACTCGATCGTCCCTTCGCGTAGAGAGTCGATCTCGACGGGGATTAGATAATTACGGCCGTTTAGCTGGATGCCGTGCCCGGCGTAATAAAAAAGACCCTTGCCGCCGGCTTTGAGCTTAGCGCCAAAATCCTTAATGAGTCGCTTCATCTGGTCGCCGGATTGATCTTCGCCGTAAAGAACCTCAAAACCCAGATCTTTCAAAGCCGCGGCGATATCGTGGGCGTCATTGACCGGGTTAGCGAGACGTGGGGCATGCTGGTAAGCTGCATTCCCAATAACGAGTGCCGTCCGCCTTTCCGTGCCCAATTTCGCATTCTCACGTTCGAGATTACGGGTGCCTTGTCCAATGGCAATAAAGCTACAGGAAAGCAAAAATAGAGATATTGCGCTGATAAATCGCATAGATCCTTCCGTCAGTTTCGATTCGCAATCAGATTTTCCAAAACGCTCACATTGTATGACAAATTCGGCATATTTTCGATATTAGATTCGGCAATTCAAAATGTGTTACCGATGCTCGAGCTCGAAGCGGTGGACGATGGTGTCGCCTTTTGTTTTTACAATGGTGCTCTGGTTGGCAGTATCTTTGGTTGATTCGCTCTTTTCGGCTCTGTATTTGTCGAAAAAGCCCTTTAGTAATCGTGTATTTTCATCTTTTACGATACCACGATTGTCAACTGCTGATTTTGTGACCGCTTCGAGGTCTTCACGCTTTTCCTTTGACCAGATCAGCCACATTACTTCGGTTCCCTTGCCGCCGTTGAGGGTATTTTGAGCAGTTTCGATTTGCTGCCCTTTTGTAACCTGCGTCGAACCGTTATTAATGCTGGGCGTCGGAAAGAGAAGATAATAACCGGTCTTGCCCTGCGTATCCTTGCCTTCGTTAAAGACATACATATACCCGTCGGCGTCCGGCTGAAAGACCATCTTAAACTTATAACCGGATTCCAGCGTCTCCTGACCCGACGATTTGAACGGAGCCTCGAACGGCTTTCCGGAGCGCATCTTTTGCACCATCAGAAAGTATGACAATTCGTGCTGCACGGCTGATGTCACCGGATTGGGTTGATCGGTGACGACTGGGGGCTTGGAGATATTCCAAAGCATGTAGCCAACGGGAATCGCAAGCACCGCCAAAATCAAAACCGCCATCACCACCCATTTTAGTGGCCAAAACGGTTTCGGCGACACGCTGTTTTCGGACATTCTTGTTACCGTCTTAAAATCGGTCGGAGCGGGCGTAATGAACGGCACGGTCTCCAAACCCGAAATATCTTCTTCCGACTTATCGGCTTTACGACCTTCGACACGCAAGGCTTGCGCCAGATCGCGGCCAAATGCGCGGGCATTTTGCGGGCGTTTTTCCGGATCGAATTCGAGTGCCGAAAGCAGGATGCCCTCGGCCTCGGGCGACAGATCGCCGCGCAGCTCGCTTGGCAATGTTTTTACGCCGTCCTGCTCCAATTTATACATTTCGGCGATCGACTGCGGCTGAAAGGGAAGCTCACTGGTCAGCATTTCATAGGCGACGATGGCGGATGCGTAAATGTCGGCGGCTGGCGTCAGATCGAGTTTGCCGATGAGCTGTTCGGGGGCGATATAGAGCACTGTGCCGATCGCCCGCGAGATCTCGGTAGCCGGAGCGAGTTTTGATTCGCCGACACGGGCGATGCCAAAATCAATCAGCCGCACGCGGTCAAATCCGTCCTCCTGCGGCGTGAGCATAATGTTTTCGGGCTTGATGTCGCGGTGGAGGATCTGTTTTGAATGTGCCGCGGCGAGGGCGTCCGTTATCGATCCGATCACGTGGGCGACCGTCTCAAGCGGCAGTTTCCCTTTTGTTTTCAAAGTCTTACGCAGTGAATAACCCTCGATAAATTCCATCACCATGAAAGGGTTGCCGTCCGTCAGCGTCCCCGAATCCAGAATGCGGACGATGGCAGGATGGTCGAGTCTGATCAATGCCTCTTTTTCGTGTAGAAATTTGCGTACGATGTCTGGATGTTTTAATGCGGTTTCCTGGAGTATCTTTACGACTACTTTCCTGCCCATCAACTTCATATCTTGAGCAAGATATACCAGTCCAATACCGCCCGCATCCGCACCGGTATCGGCAAGATTTTTTTCGATCAGAAACCGGCCGTCAAGCCGCTCGCCGACCAGCGTGTCCGGCTGATCGAAATTTATCGTGGTAGCTTCGTGCATCGAAGCATCGGAAGCCTCGCCTGAGCGGATTCTTCCTTCCTCTTGTTTCAAATCATTCATCGTGTTTGTCTTTTCTACGCGCTTTCCGTTGTCAAGTCAAGAAAAACCACATCCCTACTGAGTCTAGAATCTTAAGTCGTGAGTCGAGAGACCCATAGAAAGAGACGGAACTTCTTGCTCTTGACTCTCGACTCACGACTTACGACTCTTTAGACTCTAACCATGGACTGGAAAATATTCGGAACGGCGTTTGTAACCCTTTTTTTGGCGGAGCTTGGTGATAAGACACAACTTGCTGTGATTACTATGACGGCGAGTACCGAGTCAAAAGTCTCGATATTTCTCGGCGCGTGCACGGCGCTGGTTGTGGTGACGATCTTGGGCGTCCTTTTTGGTGGCATTTTAGCTCAATACGTGCCGACGGAGTGGCTCCAGCGCATCGTTGCGTCAGCATTTATCGTGATCGGCGTACTGATGCTGCTGGGCAAGTTTTAAGCCAGACTCATATCTAATTCTTAAGACGCGAGAGGAATTTCTGTCTGAATTTTGCTACCTTTGGCGCGACGACAGCCGCGCAATACGGCTGGCTAGGGTTATTTGCAAAATACTCCTGATGATAATCTTCGGCGGGCCAAAATTTATCAAAAGCCGTAACCTCGGTGACGATCGGCGCATCGTAAATGCCCTCGGCGGCGATCTCGGCGATCACCCCATCGGCAACGCGTTTTTGTTCGTCAGAGTGATAGAAAATAGCCGAGCGGTATGACGTTCCCCTATCGTTGCCCTGCCGGTTGAGCGTCGTCGGATCATGGACGGTGAAATACACCTGCAAAAGATCGTGAAACGACAGTTCATTTGGATCAAATCTGATCTGCACAACTTCGGCATGACCGGTCGTTTCCGAACAAACTTGCTGGTATGTTGGATTCTCGGTATGTCCGCCGGAGTATCCTGAAACGACATCTTCGACGCCCTTGAGATCGTCAAAGACCGCCTCAACACACCAAAAACACCCTGCCGCAAGCGTCGCCGTTTCCAAACTGCTCATACATCCAAGTTTAACAAAATTGGTCGCTTTGAGCATACAAATACGTCCAATTTCCCCCGTTCAGGCAACCTTTTCCCGCACACGATGCAACAAAAATCATATCGAGCGCGTAAAAACGCTTTGCAAGAAGAGTCGTTTTTGTAGATATAATCATTGGCAAGTTGAGAACCCGGTCGTTACTACTCCCGGTTCTGACAAGAAACAAATTTGGAGGTTTTATGTTTATTAAGTCGTTTATTTCTGTTTTGATCGTTACATCGGCATTTACGCTGGTCTTTGGCCAGACGCCGGAGACAAAAAAAGAAAAAGAAAAAGCCGTGCAGACCCTTGCGTGGTCGTTTGAGGGTAGCGGTGGTTATCTCGGCGTCCAGACGCAGGAGGTCAACAAGGAAAATTTTGCAAAATTTGGCCTTAGCGGCGTTCGTGGAGTCGCGGTCGAAAAGGTGTCCGAAAATTCGCCTGCCGCCGCAGCCGGTTTCCAAAATGGGGACGTGATCGTCCGTTTTAACGGTGAAGAAGTCACGAGCGCTCGAAAACTCACCCGCCTTGTCAGCGAGGTCGCCCCCGATCATCAGGTGACGCTGACGATCTCGCGCGGCGGACGCGAGCAGGAAATCACCGCAACATTGGCCAAGCACCCGATGCCCAAATTTGAGAACGGCAATTTTGCATTCGGCGTTCCCGGCACTATGGGCAGAATGGAATTTCCACAAATGCAGGATCTGCCGCAGATGAGGAACATGCCAAATGGCGAAATGCCCCGCGTTTTCACGCTTCCCGGCGGTGACGAAGGCAGGGCATTCACATGGCGCACCGGCGAGGGCCGTCAGATCGGCGTCGGCGTGATGCCGCTCGGCAAGCAGTTGGCGGAGCATTTTGGCGTCGAGAGCGGCGTGATGGTAAGCAATGTCGGCGAAAATTCGCCGGCTGCTAAGGCCGGCCTCAAAGCGGGTGACATTATCACCGAGGTCAACGGCAAAGCCGTCAAGGGCCAGCTCGACCTGATCCGCGCGGTCAATGAAAAGAAAGAGGGCGATGTGACTTTAACGATCGTTCGCGACCGAAACCGGCAGACGATCACGGTCGCGCCCGAGGCTTCCAAAGACGGCGGTTTCGTCTTTCAGACCAATGACGAAGACGGTTTGACGCCAAGACCGGAGCAAATGCGTCTGATGCGGCAATTGATGCCAACTACACCAGTAACTTCTCCGGCTCCAATGCGGCTCGTCAGTCCGGGACACATTATCTAGTTACAGTTATAATTCGCCACAGAGCGCACAGAGAAAATTATTTTTTTTGTTTTCTTTGTGTTCTCTGTGGCAAAAAAATCTTAGAAAAGCCTGAAATCAGGATTGTTCTTTCGTCGCCAGATAAAGCCGTCGAGCAGATAATGCGTGTATTGCGGCATCGCGAGCAGCGGAACAAGATACGTCTTAGCCGATTGCCAGTCCCAATCCGCGCCAAAAAGCCATTGCCGCTCGTGCCACACGCCGCGATGCCAGAATAATTCCTCAAAATATGCCAGAGCCCACAGCGTCGCCAAAAATATCAGCCAGTTATGCGAGAACGTCCGGTAAACCGGCCCGGCAGTCTCGCGCCGCATCCTCGCATAAATGTAAATCAACGCAAAATACGGCACGCCGTGGATGATCACGTTTGTCACCGTAAAAGCATAGTCCGAGTTGAAATAGACGATCCCGACATACCAGCAAACTGCGGTTGTCGCGACGACGATGTCTTTGCCGATATTCAGGAAACCGGTCGTGAAATAAAGATAGATCGATTTGGCAAAATATGCGGTTATCGCAGCGACATAGACCGGAAACAAGATCGTCTCGATGACCGCAGGGATCGATATAAAATCGTTTTTAACGAACCACTCAAAATTTCGCGGCAGACGTGTCATCCAAAATGCCAGAGGGTAAATTGTCGCCAGATACACAGCCATTGTGTCTATCCACCAAGTCCAACTTGCAGTCTCATTGAGCTTTCGGCGATACAGAGCGACCCAGCCGTATTGCTGGCGGACAAAGTGAAAGACCGCAACCGCCGCAAGCGTCTTCCAAAACACAAGCTCACCCTCAGAATAAAGAGCTACGCCAATCGCATACCCAAAAACCGGCACGAGCAAATACAGCCAAAACCGCCGTTTAAATTCCTCTTTGTCAAAATAGACGCGAAAACTCGTCGACCAGACATGCGCGACGTCTATAAACAGCACCGCCGAAACCCATGTCCATTCCGGCGTCTCACCGGTCAGATACCCAAGCTGCGAGCCAACCGCAAGCAGCAGCAAAGCCGTCAAAGCGCTCCCCAAAAAGACCGTCAGATCGATCTTCTGTGAGAAAAGCCAGTAATTTGGTCGAATTTCAGCAACCATAACTAAGATTTGAACGCGGATTTAACAGATTAGGCGGATTTTCACGGATATTAAAATGGTTTATCTGCGCTAATCCGCTTGATCCGCCAAATCCGCGTTCTATTTAATTTTCATAATCTCAGAAGCGGCGCGCAGTCCATGATAGAACGCTTCTTCAAAAAGCGCGATGCCGCTCAGGTCAGTGTGGGCAAAATGGATGTTGCGAAATGGTTTTATCGCCTTTTCACGGACTCCGCTCCAGATAAAATTGGGCCGGGGCGAGATCATCGCGTGACCCCAACGCATGATGTCGATCCGCTCGGTTAGGTCGTAAATGTCAGGGTGAGCGCGGGCTATATCCGTCAGGCAAACATCGGCCAGATCGCGCCATTCGTAATTAAAAAGTTTTGTCCGGCCATTTTCCTCTGCACACATCGGGTAGTAATACGTCAGGATGGTGCGGCCATAATCGATCTCTTTCTGATGCGTCGCGGTTACATATCCGAGAGACGGACTGTCGTAAAAAAACATTGTCCCACGCGAGCGGAAAATCTCGTCGAAATCGTGCTGCGGGCCGGTCTTTTAAGAATAAATTTGCGACAAACCATGCATTATGCTGAAACTCGCCAGCGGCAAACGGCGGAGCCTCGCGAAACCCGCGAATCAAATATGGCGCAGTAAACATCGGCGAAGCAAAGATCGCCTTTTCGCAGTGAATACCGCGTGTTTCGCCGCCGTCGAGGCAAACGACATCGACGCCCTTGTCCGTTGGAATGACCGAAACGACGATCTGCGACTTACGGACATTGTCTTTAACTATTTCAAAAAAGTGATTGACGAACTGGCCGTTGCCCTCTGGACAAGTGATAAACGGCTGCGATTCAACGCCGCTTTTCCTCACACGCGAACAAAAATAAAATAGCCCGGCCCAAGCCGATGTTTGTTCGAGTTTCAAACCGTAATCGTCGCGGGTTGCATAGTCGCAATACCAGATAAAACGCTCGGAGGTGAATCCATTTTGCCGCAGCCATTCGGCAAAAGAGATCTTATCGAGCGATAAAACCTCGGCATCGGTCGAGCAATTGGCGAGCGGGACGGCAAACGCACGTCTGCCTTTTGTGTCGCGCCAATTTACCCAATGATCGATCTGTTTCTGAAACCCGGCGTATTGCCGCTTGTCGTCGTCGCTCGCACCTGCGGTCAGATACAGGCCCTCATACCACCGGCCTTTGTAAAAAAGCCGCTCCTCAGGCTCACGGCAGATATACTGCTCCTTTGCGATCACCTCGCCGTTTGGCCCTCTCCCCTCAAGGAGCGACATCTCGTCGAGCAGCGAGATAAGCTCGGTATTTTCCTGAAACGGCACCGGCAGATAATGTGCTCCCCACGGATATCCAACCGGATCGCCCTTGCCGCTGCGGGCCGTGCCGCCGATTTCCTTTTCAAGCTCAAGCAGGACAAAATCGTTGAAATGGGCTTTTTTAAATTTCCAAGCTGCCGTCAATCCAGCTACGCCGCCACCGATGATCGCGACCTTTTTCGTCTCCCATTTATCGACCGGAACTTCAAAATTGCGATTTTCCCGCAAGATATGTCCGAGACTAACGCTTTGCCCGACGATCTCCCCATCGGGAAACGAGCGTGGCACTCCGAGGCGGCACGCGGCAAACGCAAACGGTGCACCGAGAAATAATGTGAGCAAATCTCGTCGATTAAGAAACATTCGGTAATCACCAATACTCTCGTTAAACAATAATCTTGTTCTTTGGAAATATTGTAAATAAATGAGATAGCAATTGCATCTGAGTTAAACGATTTGAGTATTTAAGCCTATCAGTTTTTCCGGGTGCGAAATTTTTGCATTGTCGTGTTAGATTCTAAGTTTCGCAAATGAAAGAAAACATACAAGAAACACGCTTCGAAAATGGCCTAACAATTCTCACTGATCTGATGCCCGCCGTGCGCAGCGCGACGCTCGGGTTCTTTTTCCGCGCGGGAGCGCGGCACGAGCCGGCTGAGCTAAACGGGATTTCGCATTTTATCGAGCACACGGTTTTTAAAGGCACGACCAGACGCTCCGCACTGGATATAGCAATCGAGCAGGATCGGCTCGGCGGCAATCTCGACGCTTTTACAACACATGAGGAAACGGGTTTTGCGATCAAGGTCATCGACGATCAACTGCCGCGTGCATTTGACCTGATCGCCAATATGCTCATTGATCCGCGATTTGACGAGACCGACCTGAAAGCTGAGCAGCGTGTCATTATCGAGGAAATGAAGATGATCGAGGACTCCCCAGAGGACCAACTGGGTGAGATATTTAGCGAGGCTTTTTTCTCGGGACATCCGCTTGGAATGAACATCGCCGGAACGCCGAAAACAGTTAAGACTTTTGGCCACGAACAAACACGAAAATACCACGAACAGGTTTTCAATGCTTCTAATCTGGTAATCGCTGCGGCGGGGAATATTGAACATGCACTAATCGTCAGCCTTTCTGAAAAATTCTTCCACTCACTAGTCACTCGTCACTCGTCACTGTCTGCTCCGCCGACGCTCACATCGCCGATCATCATCAAACAAAACAAAAATCTCGAACAGGCTCACCTTATAATCGCCACGCCGCTCGTTTCGGCAACGGACGAACGCCGTTACGCAGCCGATCTGCTTGCAAATATCATCGGCGGCGGGACGTCGAGCCGTTTATGGCAAAAGGTGCGTGAGGAGCGCGGCCTCGCCTACAGTGTCGGCGCCTCGGCGGTGTCGTATCAGGACTGCGGGCTGTTTTCGATCTTTGCGGGCACGTCACAGGAACAGGTGGAGGAGGTTGTCGATCTCGCTGTCGCCGAGATGCGCGATGTCGTCCAGAACGGCGTAACGGCGGACGAACTCGATCTAGTCAAACAGCAAGCCCGCGCCTCCATTTTATTAAGTTTAGAGGACTCGGCCTCGCGCGCCGCTACCCTAGCCCAATCCGAAATGACCCACGGTCGGCAAATATCGGTAGAAGAAACTCTAGTCAGGATCGATGCCGTCACCACCGAGGAAATTCAATCCGTCGCGCGCGAATTTTTCCGCTCGGAAAATGTTGCCTTTGCGGCATTGGGTGATCTGGTAGGCTTGAAGATGAAGAGATCAAGGCTTACGATCTAAGTTAGACATGAATTACAGGAAGTTACTTTACGGCGGAATCATCTTTTTCGTTCTCAGTATATTAGTCGGAATTTCAGGTACTGTATGGAATATATATGGCAGTTTCAACGCACTGGAAAAGACCGAATCTGCCGGGATCGGAGCGGTCGGTACGAGTATCGAACGGGCCCTGATATTCACGATTATTTGCCTTGCCGGTTCGGTCGTCGGTATTGTTATGATGATCTATGCAGGCGTGAAACTACGAAAGCACCTCTAACTCATGTTTGTGATCGGGTCAGCAACACCCGCCATTTCGAATCCGCGCAGACGCAACGCGCATGAATCGCACGTGCCGCAGGCCAGATCCTCGTTGCGGTAGCACGACCACGTGAGATGGAGTGGGGCGTCAAGTTCAATTCCTTTCTTTACGATCTTGGCTTTTGAAAGATGAATGATCGGTGTGCTGATTTCGATGTGGGTGTCGGGTTTTGTTCCGGTGGCGATCACCTTCTGAAACGCCTCGTAAAATTCTGGGCGGCAATCGGGATAGCCGCTCGAATCTTCTGCTACGGCACCGATATAGATCGCCGATGCCCCGATCACCTCGGCCCAGCTAACGGCAATTGAGAGTATGTTGGCGTTGCGAAACGGGACATAGCTCGCCGGTATTTCTGTGGATTCAAGGTTTGCGTCGGTAATATCAATCTTCTCATCCGTCAGTGACGAGCCGCCTATCTTTGCCAAGTGCTCAATTGAAATATCGAGCCGTTTTTCGACGTCGTAATGATCGGCAATGTCGTTAAAAGCCTGTCGCTCGCGGCCCTCTGTTCGCTGGCCATAGGAAATATGCAGAAAAGCTAACTCGTCATTTTCCGCAAGCGCGATAGCCGCAGTAACACACGAATCCATTCCGCCGGAAACAAGAACGATAGAGGTTTTTCCCATAAAGAGTAATTGGACAAAACCCAAGTCAAACGCCGCGAATATCGGTCCCCCAGATGTATTTGTGTAACTGCAAATTTAACCGCAGCTTCAGGCCGCTAGTCGAGACCGCTTCGGCGATCACGGCGAGATTTTCGACGCCGTGGACGGGTGAGATCAGGACCTCTTTTGTACGCGATACGAGATCGTATTTCATGATGATCTCCTTTGCAAATTTCCAGTCATTCAAGTCGGCGATGACGAATTTTACCTCATCCATATCGGGACGCAAACGTTCCAAATTTGGCCAGTGATTCCGCTCGGCTTCGCCGGATGCCGGACATTTGACGTCGAGAATGATCTTTGTTCGTGAGTCGACTTCCTCCGTCGAGACGTAGCCGCCGGTTTCTACCAGCACTTCATATCTTCGGTCGCAAAGCTCAGTGATAAAAGGAAAAACGTTTTTTTGAGCAAGCGGCTCTCCGCCCGTAACCTCGACGAGTTTGCATCCAAATTCGCCGAGTTTGGCAAAAATATCTTCAAAGCCAATCTTTTCACCGCCGTAAAATGTATATTCACTATCGCACCAGACGCACCGCATCGGGCAGCCGGTCAGACGCACAAACGAGCACGGCCGCCCGGCGTGAGACGACTCGCCCTGTATCGAAAGGAATATTTCGCTGACTCGTAAATCCATCAGAATTCAAACAGGATACATCGCGATGTTCAGGATAATTGTTTCTTTCCTATCATGTCTATCTTGTTCATCCTGTTTGAATTTTTGTATGTTAGTTAAAACAGCCCGAACCAACCGTAGTGATTCAATATCTCGCCTCCGCCGAATGACGCGAGATTGGCGATGATTATTGCGATCATGCACCGCACCCAATCGCCCTTGCCAAGCAAATTCTTTCGCCGCATTGCCAGCCAAAACAGGAAACATTCGCCGACCGGAGCAAAGGTCTCGGCGACCAATAGATACAACATACGGGACTGGCCGAAAAAGATCGCCGGCAGGACGAGGACGACCACCGGATAGGTGCAGGCGGTCAACCAAGCTCCAAAGGCGAGCTTTTGCCTGAACGAGACCTTTGGCGACAGGCCGACAATCAAAACGGGCGTCTCGATAAGGATCGAGAATAGATACCCAACTGGCAAAAACGTCCACAGCTCGCTAAACCGAAGGCTCTGTGTTTGGACAAGATCGATATCGTCGAATAAAAACATAAGAATTTGTCAGCGAATCACGCGAATGAACGCGAAGAAAAGAAATAGATAGTTGCTCTATTCGCGAATATTCGCGGGCAAAAAATCTTCGCGTCCGTTCGGGGCTATAACATCTTTATCAGAAATGGAAATTCGGCCAGAACATGCGCCATAGCAAATGCAAAATAGACATCCCGTGTTGTCGTGTAATCGGTCGCGAATCCGCCCCAAAGAACAACGACAATCACCAAACTGACCGCAAGAGCTAAGACAACCGACTTTGGGAAACCACCCTTTTTTGCAAACAGCGGTATCTCGCTCAGCCGCCACGGCACGGCCCGCCAATCGACCAGCGGTATCAGCAGAATCCAGACAAAATAATGGATCGATTCGAGAAAGACGTGCGTCGCGACGAGTAGATGGCTCGAAAAACCCGGCAAAATCTGGCTGCCCGCATGCCGCGTGATCCGCCAAAAGAGGTTTGTTTCCTCTGAAAGATTTGGCCTGCCCGACAGCGACAGCCACAAAACCGCCAGAAAAACCGGGATCGACGCGAGGCAATAATGATATGCCCGCAGCCATTCGGGTTTTGTCCGTCGAATTTGGCGTTCGAGAAACCACATCGCGACAAACGGATGTATGTAAACGAGCGACAGGCTCCAGTATTGCGGCACGACCCACGTGAGAGCCGCAAGCAGAAATACAACGGGAAACGCCCAGGCCCAATCGCTTTTTGGCCGTTGACGGCCGCGCAGAAAAACAAGCAGGCCGAGCCACAGGACAAATGCCGTATTCCAAACGGCGGACAGCGTAGCCCAACTTTCAAGGCTCCACATCCAGTTACCGCTCGCAAAATACAGCGTCAGATACCCACCGGCCAGCAACAAAACACCACCGATGCCGACCGTGTAAAAAATCCGTGATTTGCCCCACACGAGCGGCATCCGGGCGGCGAAATAGCGAAATTCCATTAAATTATGGACCCCCGCAAACAGAAAAATCGTTGCTATCGACATTTGCAGCGGAGCCGCGCCGATGACCGCCGCCGCGACAGCGCACGCTGAAACGAACGCCACTAAAAAAATGTGGCCGCTCGTCAGCTCAAATCTTTGGATTCGGAGCTCCTGCATTACTTCACTTCTTTATTATAGCCGCAATAAATTCCTCCATCATTTTTGCTATCTCGCCCGACTTGAGCTCATGTTCCATTGAGGACTTCATATTCGACAGCCATTTGTCGGCTTGTTTGTTGAAATAGCTCATATCGTCGAGGCTTGCGTTAAACTTCTTGCCAGCCGGAGTTTTATAAAACCGGTCGATTACGATGGCGCTTCGATCCGAAAACTCGGTATCGGGCTTGCCTTGATCTTGATTTAACACGTTTTTCCGGGTTGTTTGGAGAAAATCAAGCCCAGCCTTGCTCCTGAAAAATCTGTCGAGACTCCGAAGTTCGGACAAAGTAAATTTGGTTGAGAAATTATGCGAGAGCCAGTCTCGCATCCATTTAGACGGGTCAAAGCCACCGAAAGCAACCTTTTCCAATCTCGCAGCCAATCGTTTGGCAAACTCAGGCATTCGTGCCCTTGCCTCGGCTCGCTGCTCTTTGGTATTAGCGGTACCCTCATCGATGTCTTTTAGCAATTCTGTTTCAATTGATTTCTCGACTCCGACTACGGTCTTGCGAGAATCCTCAGCCAATTTCGCTTGAAGCTCATCCATGGAAAACATCGGAAAAGTCCTTTTCACAAGATCTGCAACAAGACGGGTTTTCTCGCCATTTGCGGCTTTTTGGGCATGTAATTGACCGGCAAAAAGCGCGATGAGGCATCCGAGTAATATAGTAAGTTTGGTCATGATCTCTCCTTTTCTTGATTACTCGCCCTTTGGTTTATCCTGCGGATCGGGGACGATCAGTTCGATCTGCGTTTTATCACCCGCTTCGAGCCTGACTGTTCCCCAACCGCCGTTGTACATATGTACCGCGGGCACAAACATTTTGCCCGTGATGCTGCGGGCCTCGGGCGGCGGGCCGGCATTGGCATAAACAAATGTTGCCGCCGAACCGACGCTGGCAAGAATCGCGAGTATTACAAGCGTTTTGCCCGTTTTTGTCGCCGCTTTGCCCGAGCGGACAAACCACATTCCGCCAAAGACGAGCGCCAGGCTCAGGAACGCTCCGCTGACAATCGTCTGAGTTCGAGAAAAACTGCCCGATGTCGTAACCGCGGCGGTATTGTCGGTGCCGTCATCGAGTTTTTCCAGTTCGGCACGGAGCTGTTTGATTTGCGATTTCGGAATTATCAACCGGGCTTCTTTTGCATCGGGGTCAAGCCTGATGTTCATGCCGGTTTCGATTGATTTTGCTGCCTTGGGTTTTGGTGTTTTTTCAGGCCGTGCGATATCGGCAAATGCCGTCATCGAAGCCAAAAGCACGAGTGTCATTAAGCAAATTATTTGTTTCATTGTGATCTCTCCTTATTTATGCAAAATTTTTTGAATTATAACAGCAATCTTCCGAATGTGAACGTAATTGAATGCTCAAAATTGCATCGGACCTGATTTCTCTTTGCTACTTTGCAGGTTTGCGTTACACTTTTGTCATATGCGAGCACAACTAAAGAAATTTATTGCGGCGATGGATGAGAATTCGATCGCTATCATCCCGGCGGCACACGAGGCGACGCGGAGCTACGATACCGAGTTCAAATTTCGTCAGGATTCTGATTTTTGGTATCTGACCGGTTTCCCCGAGCCAGATGCGATTGCGGTGATCGATCCCTCGGCGAAGAAACCTTACACGCTCTACGTGCGGCCGCGTGATCTCGAAATGGAGACCTGGTTTGGCCGCCGGCAAGGCGTCGAGGGAGCCGTCAAGAATTACGGTGCAGATCGAGCAGTTTCAATCGCCAAGTTCGAGGCCGATATGACCAAACTGATCGACGGCCATGACAAACTCTATTACCGTTTTGCATTGGACAAGGCTTTAGACCAACAAATTCTCAACTACCTGTCAAATCAACGCCAACGCCGTCTCAAGACAGCGTATCCGCCACATACGATCATCGACCCGACGCCGATAATCGGCGACATGCGGCTCCATAAAACCGACAAAGAAATCGCGCTGATGCAAAAAGCCGCCGACATTGCGGGCGAGGCACACATCCTGGCGATGAAAAAGGTCAGACCCGGCATGAACGAGGGCCAGGTCGAATCGTTTATGGAAGCTTATATGCGTGACAAGGGAGCGAGCGGCGTCGCCTATAACTCGATCATCGGCGGCGGCGATAATGCCACGATCCTGCATTACGTCGAGAACAATATGCCGCTCAAAGACGGCGATCTGATTCTCATCGACGCAGGTGCCGAGTATGAGGGATATGCATCAGACATCACCCGCACGTTCCCGATCAATGGCAAATATACCAGGGCCCAGCGTGAGGTTTACGACGTGGTGCTCGATGTCCAAACGCAATGTATCGACTACACAAAGACCGGCAACACAGTTAAAGCGCGGCATGAGATGTCGATCGAGTTGCTGACCGAGGGAATGAAACAGCTAGGTCTTTTAAAGGGCAAAACCAAGGATTTGATAAAGAAAAAGGCCTATATGAAATACTACATGCATGGTGTCGGCCATTACCTCGGCCTCGATGTGCACGACGCCGGGCGATACTTTTCCGATCAGACCGCCAAACACTCGCGTCCTTTTGCTTCAGGCATGGTGCTGACCGTCGAACCCGGCCTCTACATTCCGCCCGACGACAAATCGGCTCCGTCTAAATATCGCGGCATCGGCATCCGCATCGAGGACGACGTGGTCGTCACCGCCGACGGCAATTTCAACCTGACCGGAAAGGTGCCAAAAGACCCGGACGAGATCGAATCGATCATGCAGAAGCCAGCACGCAAATGACGCATCTCGACGAAATAGCCAAAAACCTGCCCGCTCTCTTCGCCGCGGTGCTGGTTAGCATTTTGTTCATCCAATCGGGTCTTGATAAGGTATTTGACTGGAAGGGGAATCTCGAGTGGCTGACCGGCCATTTTTCCAAGACTTTTCTGGCCGGAATGGTCCCGATGATGCTGGCGACGGTCATGTTGATGGAGCTGGCGACGGGCATGCTGGCCGCCGCCGGGATTGTCTATTTTTTCGCGGTCGGTTCGTTAGTTGTTATCTTCTATGCCTCAGTGGTTGGCGCGGCGTCGATCACCGCCCTCTTTTTTGGCCAACGTATCGCCAAAGACTATCCCGGCGCTGCCGTTCTCGTACCATATTTCATTCTGCTGTTAATATTGATGTATCTGACGAATCCGTTTTTGAAAGCTTAGCAAATTCTCTTCCTCCCGAAGGAAAAAGTGAATTATGGACATGGGTTGTATTTCAATGCTGGTTGGAGCCGGGTTCCTGGCTGTCGGACTTTTCGGTGCCTATATCTCTAGTTTCTCTGCGCGGTTTCCAATCTATATGGCATTATTTGGAGCATTCTTGATCGTACTGCCATTTATTCTTGACGCTATAGGTTTACGAATTAAAAGGCAAAACAACGGAAATGAACTTTCCCAACTGAATTTGAACCACCGCCCGTCAATAAACCTCGGCTCCACGTTCCCAAAGCAAGGACGCCCCAAGGTGTTCCAGCACACATGGATGAGGATTACTATCTCGATCTTCCGTGCGATGACGACGACGAATGAGCTATTTACGCTTTTTAATCGCTCTAGCGGCGTGAAAGTTGGGTTACTTTCTGCGAAAGTTGGGGAGCTTTCACAAGAAGGTTAAGAAAGAACGGGGTCATGTAACAAATAAAGGGGTCAGACGTGCGATTTTGGCACAAACAACCCGCCATTGTTGCGAGATACCCACAACCGTTCACGAAAAACAATGTGAGTTAAGCTGTGGCTGACGAACCGGTCTTTATCTTATCCTCGATGGCCCGGGCAAATTCGTTTGTTCGCGCCATTCCGCCGAGGTCTTTTGTGATAGATTTTCCGTCCTCAAAGACACCGAACAGAGCCGTTTCAAAACGGTCAGCAGCGTCCTTTTCGCCGATGTAACGGAGCATCTGGATAGCCGAGAGCATAAGAGCCGTCGGATTGGCGATGCCCTGGCCGGCGATGTCCGGGGCCGAACCGTGGACCGCCTCAAATACCGCCCCCATCTCGCCGATATTCGCACCCGGTGCCAGTCCCAGCCCACCGATCAGCCCGGCGCACAGGTCGGAGACGATATCGCCGTAGAGATTTTCCATCACCATCACGTCAAACTGCTCGGGCCGCATAACGAGCTGCATACAGCAATTGTCGATGATCTTGTCGTCGGCCTCGATGTCGGGAAATTCCTTTGCCATGTTATAAAAGCAGTCGAGAAACAGGCCGTCGGAGAGCTTCATTATGTTGGCCTTATGGACGGCGGTTACCTTTTTGCGGCCGTTGTTGTGTGCGTATTCAAAGGCATATTTGGCAATGCGCGTCGAGGCTTTTTCGGTGATGATCTTTAGGCTTTCAACCACGCCCGGAACAACGATATGTTCGAGACCGGCATATAGATCTTCGGTGTTTTCGCGGACGATGACGAGGTCAAGCTCAGGGTAACGGCATTTGACGTTTGGCAAAGCCTTGACCGGACGCACGTTGGCGTAAAGGTCGAGAGCCTTTCTGAGGCCGACGTTCACAGATGTAAAACCTTTGCCGATAGGCGTCATGATCGGCCCCTTGAGCGAGACCTTGTTGCGCCGCATCGCCTCGATCGACGCGTCCGGCAGTGTGCTGCCATATTTTTCGAGCGCCTGCGCTCCCAATATTTGCGTTTCCCACGCAATATCAACGCCCGTCGCCTCAATCACGCGAACCGTCGCCGCCACGATCTCCGGCCCAATGCCATCGCCGGGAATAAGTGTAATAATGTGTTTCATGTCTAAATATATTTTACGTTATTCTGAGACCAGGACAAATTAGCTGCTTCACTCCGGTAGCTTAATAGAAAATTTGAAATGAATATTCGTATAGTAATAGTAGTAGGGTTGGCTCTTTGTATCGTCGGTTGCTGGTCGAGGGGCTCTGGCAATGCTAATTCAAATGGCGACAAAAAATCGCAAGCAAACAAAAGCGGTAATACGATGATGACCAATGGAAGCGATCTCAAAAGTGGCGGTTTTATGGTAAATCTTCCTGGCGGATTCTCGCAGCCGACCGACGATGTGGGGCGAAAGCTGCTGAAAGAGTATGGTGCGGTTTTTGTCGCAAAGGGCGGAGCTGTGCCGCCCAACACGGTGGTTTTTAAGGATGAGGCCGAGGTGACGAAGTTTCAATCGGGTATTTCGCCTGCGCGTGAGAAGGTCGAGGGTGTTTCGATCGAACTACAGCAAGCGGCTATGAATGCTCTAAAAGATGCGGTCGCTGACGCCAAACAAGCCGGCACCTCGATCACGCCGAAAGAAACAGACGCGGCAAAACGCAGCTATCAGGATACGGTCGGCCTGTGGGCAAGCCGCGTCGAGCCGGGCCTCACGCATTGGGTTTCGGCCGGCCGCATCTCGTCCGCCGATGCCGAGCGGATCAAATCCTTGACGCCGTATGAGCAGGTACCCGAAATCTTTAAATTAGAAGAGCAGGGCATTTATTTTGCGAAAGACCTGTCAAAATCGATCATTTATTCCGTAGCTCCACCGGGAACGTCGCAGCACCTTTCGATGCTCGCTCTGGACGTTGCCGAGCATGCAAA
Source organism: Pyrinomonadales bacterium (assembly GCA_038226395.1). Lineage (GTDB taxonomy): Bacteria > Acidobacteriota > Blastocatellia > Pyrinomonadales > Pyrinomonadaceae > OLB17. The sequence continues at coordinate 51,886 of JBBRQM010000010.1, forward strand.
TGCCCTGACACGCTCGATCCTGGCAAAGCACGGATGGTACCAAACCGTGGTCTCCGATTTGCCGCATTTTACCTATCTTGGTGTCGCAGAGGGCGATCTTCAAAAGCTCGGGCTGAAAAAGGTGAATGACGGCGGTCGCGTTTTTTGGGTGCCGGAACTTTAGCAAAAATATCGCAACCAATGAGAGGATCCGCTGATTATCGCAGATGAGTCTGCCAGCCGAGGATAACGTTATATAGATTTTCGACATCGGCATCGCATTTGATTGTTCCGCCTCTAAACCCTAGAGGGCGTTTTTGGGGTACAGTGGACGAAAATGAAAAAAGTCATCTTGACGATGACTCTAAAACCCCCGGTTTTATTGATGATAATGGCGGAGCCGACGGGACTCGAACCCGCGACCTCCAACGTGACAGGCTGGCGTTCTAACCAACTGAACTACGACTCCGCGTTTTTTGAGTGGAGAGTAGAGAGTTGAGGGTGGAGTTGGAAGAATCCTCCTGCTCTCTACTCTCAACTCACCACTCTCCACTCGTTCCTGGTGGGCACGAAGGGACTCGAACCCCTAACTTCCTCCTTGTAAGGGAGGCTGTCTACCAATTGACGTACGTGCCCGAGAAATGTTTTGACCGAGATATTTTTCGCACGCGTGCCCTGCCAAATTTTCAATAAAAACGCCCGATTTCGATATACGAGCGAATTGTTACCATACGAAAGTGAGCCTGTGATGTCAAGTTTCCGCCCTTTTTGATAAAATCGATCCAGCTTAAAAATGCAGGGGAAGATGCCATGAAAATATGTCCTAAATGCGATCAGACGTTTAATGACGACACATTGGGTTTTTGCCTGCTGGACGGGACAGCTCTGGTCTCGACTGAGAGTCAGCCGACGATCGTTATTGACCGGCCGGGAGTTCCCGGTGCACAGACATCTCCGCCTAAAAAAAGTAACACAGCTCTCTGGGTCGGGCTCATTATTGTAGTCCTATTATTTGGCATCGCCGCCGTGGGTTTCGGCTTGATCTATTTCCTCGGCGGGAAAGGCGACACGGCTAACGCTAACCGGGCAAACAATGTAAACGCAACGCCGTCGCCAAAATCTTCGGCCACTCCAAAACCTACACCTTCGGCGACCACCGCGGCTTCACCGGCCGCTAATGTCGATACGTCGAAACCGGATGCGAACAAGGTCGAGTCCGACGAGGTAACCCCGATCGCATGGAACACGTCAGCAGCCACCTTTAAGACCGATGTTGGCCGGACTTACAAGTTTCAATGCCCGGCCAACGGCACAGCGTCGGCGATCTGGGGCAGCGATATCTATACGGCCGATTCGTCCATCTGCACGGCTGCCGTTCACGCCGGGATCATCAAAATTGAAACAGGCGGCACCGTCACGGTCGAGTTTCGCGCGGGCCGCGCGACCTATGGCAGCACAGAACGCAACGGCATCACATCCAACACCTTCGGCGAATACCCGCACAGCTTTGTTGTGCGATAGTTTTTAGCATATCAAAAGGGGTTAATTCCGCCTTTCAAGTACTGGTTTGGTGGTGTTTGGGGCGTTGTCTAGGGTTGCATCATACATCAGCAGGGTGCCGCCGAATCCGACTGCAAAGCCTTTGCCGCCGGCGAAGACGATCTTTTCGAGCCGGTGGGTGATGTGCGAATTCATTTCCATCCACGTGCTGCCGCCATTGCGTGTGCGGATGATGGTGCCATCGTCGCCGACCGCCCAACCGTTTGATGAATTGCTAAAATAGACGTCGTTGAGGTTTGCCGTTGTCCCTGATTCTTGCTGGCGCCAGAGTCGGCCGCCGCCTGTTTCGTGAAAGATGGTGCCGTTTGATCCGACGGCCCAGCCGGCCTTGGGCCCGGCAAAGGCGATGGCATTGATTTTGGCGTCGGTATTGCCGAGAATCGTGGCTTTGTCCCAGGTCAGCCCGGTGTTGTCGGTAAACAGGATCGAGCCGCCGGCTCCGACAATAGCGCCCATCGTATCGTCGGCGTAGGCACCGTCGAGCAGCAGAAAATGGATCGCCGTGATGCTCCGTTTCCACGTTCGGCCGTCTTCCTGGAGCTTGTAAAATATGCCGCCTTCGCCAAATGCGGTGGCACTCCCCTGTTTGTTAAAGAGCAGTCTGGTCACGCGTTCGCGACCGGCACTGTCAAACTCGATCTTCTCCCAGGTTTGTCCGCCGTCAATCGTTTTTCTGAGGTAAGATGCGGCGTCCTTGCCGCGAGCGTAAATGTTGCGTTGGCACAGTAGCCAGCCCGTCATCTCGTCTGTAAAGTGGATCTGGACGATCGCGTCGAGGGTGAATTTTCTGCTCGCCGTCCACGACACGCCGCCGTCATTTGTCGTCAGCAGTGAACCGTCTGTGCCGGCGATCCAACCTTTGTGATCGTTGACGAAAAACACATCGCGAAACCACGAAAAGCTATTTGTGCTCTGCTTTACCCATTCGGCATTCGCCGTCTGAAAGCAAAACAACACACTGAGCAATAGTAATATTCTATAGATTTTAACCATCTAATTATGTGTAGTCAGCTTCTGCCTACAGCCAACCGTTTACTGCTTATGGCAGTCCCATCAGGACGCGGGCAGAGCTTGCCGAGCCAAGCAGACCCAGGAATTTTTCGAGCGTAAATCCTTTGCCTGCAACAAAAACTTGATCGCCCGGATTGAGATAGACCATATCAGCTTTGCCGGCTTCCATTTGATTGAGGCTGAATTGCTTTCTGGCGAGACGCCCGTCCTTTGTGTAGCTGACGACATATACCTTGTCCCGGTTGCCGAGTTTGGTGACGCCGCCTGCCTCGAGGATTGCCTCATAAACGCTCACCTTTTTATCCATCACGCGGACGCCAGGTGTCGCAACGCTGCCCATAACGGCGTAACGCGTCGCCATCGCCTTATCGAGCGTTACCGTGACCTTGGGGTCGATGATGAATTCGTCAAGCTTCTTTGTGATTTCGGCGGCGACCTGCTCGACCGTTTTGCCCGCGACAATCAGTCCCTCGCGGATAAGCGGATACGAAATACGCGCGTTTGGCGGGATTGTGATATTGGTTTTGCAATAATCGGGGCATTGGCCAAAAACCTCGACCGATATCTGATCGCTCGGGCCCAATCGATATTCTTTGAGGTAATTATTGTAATACGGCAGGATCGTATCGTCGCCATCGCCCGGTTTGCCGTCTGTAGCGGTCTTGTCGTCCACGGGTGTAGTCGACGGGGCCGGCAGAGGGTCTTTCTTTTCCTTGTTTTCGACGGTTTTGGCCGCAGTTTTATCGTGCTTTTTCTTTAAGAAAGGGATTTGTGCCATCGTTCCCGCGGTGAGGAACAATATCCCGGTTACGATCATTGTAAATATGCGAAGTGACATTATTGCTTTCATCTCAATTTCTCCCCGGCTTCGATAAAACGCCTATTAACGGCTCGAATCCAGTTTTTTTCCGTTTGCTCATCGCCCCCGGCCAAACAAAACGGTTTTTGCTGTGTCAAAAACGATCATCATATCCAGCGAGAGGCTCTGATTTTTGATGTAATACAGGTCGTATTGCAGCTTTTGTATCGCGTCGCTGACCGAGGCTCCATAGGGGTATTTGATCTGCGCCCAGCCTGTCAGCCCCGGCGCAACCAAATGTCGATGCTCGTAATACGGTATTTCGGTTGCGAGTTGCCTGACAAAATGCGGACGTTCGGGCCGGGGACCGACAAAATTCATCTCGCCTTTCAGAATATTCCAAAATTGCGGTATCTCGTCGATGCGCAATTTGCGGATCACCTTGCCGACGCGGGTCGTGCGTTCGTCATTTGTCACGGCCCAGATGGGCTTGCCCTCTGCCTCGGCGTTAGTTTTCATCGAGCGGAATTTTATAACGTTGAACACGCTGCCGTTTTTGCCTACACGCTGCTGTTTATAAAGAACCGGCCCGCGCGATTCGAGCTTGATCAGGGTCGCCGCAAAAAGAGCAACCGGCAGCGATAAAACCAGCCCAATTAACCCTAAAAGGCGGTGAATCGCTTCGCGGAATACATTTTTTATCGGAGTGTCCCGCCTGCGACCGGCAAATATCAGCCAGGATGGCCTCAGCATATCGACATGGACCTTGCCGGTTATACGCTCAAAAAAAGATGTGCATTCCTCTATCGAAACATCACCCGCGAGACTCATTTTCAACAGCGCCTCGGTCGGGAACGCTCCGCGACGCTCGCGAACGGCGATCACAACACGGTCGATCTTTTCGTTGCGAATAACGTCCTCGATGTCCGGCCCTTTCCCCAGGATCACCGATTGACCTAGCTTGTCTTGTGGCTTTGCTCCATTTTCGGAAATAAATCCCACAATGCGATAACCGGCGTCTCGGCGTTCCCAGACGGCCTCGGCGGTATCCAGAGCTGTCTGCCCCGTGCCAACGACGAGGATCTTTTCACCGATCTCAGGGTGACCGGTCAGAATGTGAATAAATATGCGCCAGCCGAGCAGCAGTCCGAGCACTACGGGAACCGAAATGACCGATACACCGCGTCCGATCAGCAGTTGCGGCACGAAATAGAAAAGCAGGGCGAGCAACGCCCAGGCGATACCCAATGCCTGAACCAGCCGCAGCAGCAGCTCGCGACGGTTCGTCATCACGATGTAATCATAGAGATCGTAAAAATAGAGGATTAGCAGGCAGACGGATGAGGCGAGAGCGATCTTGATCCAACCGTCTTTTGCGTTTAGCTCGTTTGCCGAGCCGGCCACGCCGAGACGCAAATACATCGACAGGATAACGCCGCCATAGAGTATCGCGGCATCGGCCAGTATCAACCAAAATATCCTCGGACTAAATCGTGTGGCACCCATATTTCAAGCTTAGGGACTAAGCGACTCGTTCAGCCGCCGGTAGTTGTAATAACCATAGTTGTAATGCGATTCATCCATCGTGTCCTCGCTCTGATTGAGGACGACGCCGAGCAAACGCTCTTTTGGCAGCGGCTCGAGGATACGGTCGAGGGACGTATATCTGGTCCGGTTTGACCGCACGACGATCATCGCCCCATCGGCTTGATTGATTAGGACGGTCGCATCGGTAAAGATACCCAGCGGCGGAGCGTCGATGATGATGAAATCAAACAATTCACGGGCCTCGCGCAGTATTTCCTTAAATTTCGGCCCGGAGATAAGCTCGGCCACGTCGTTGCGTGCGTCACCGCCCGGCAACAAATGCAGGCCCGAGGGTTCGAGCCTCACAATCGCTTCTTTAAGCGTTGCCGTGCCCGCGAGAACATGGGAAAGCCCTTTATCCGTCTCGATCCCAAGATAATCCGCGAGGCTCGGCATGCGCAGATCACTGTCGATTATTAATGCCTTGACGCCGTCGGTCTGGGCGAGCAGCCACGAAAGATTAATCGCCGTGATCGATTTGCCCTCGCTGGGGTTGACGCTGGCGACAACGATTGCCTGCAGCTTTTGCCGCTGGCTCTTATGCAGCACATGTGTCCGCAGGCTGCGGTATTCTTCGCAATAGGCTGAGTTCGGATGTGTGATCGCGACGAGACGTGGCTCAACGCGTTCGGCATCGACACTCCAACTGACAAAGTCAGGCAGAGGGTGCGACACCGAACGCGTTAAGCTTTCGGCGTTCAAATTTGCCCCGGCAAGTTTATCCGATTCCAAATCAGGGAGTGCCGTCCCGATAGCGGAATCTGCCTGCCCATTGAACGCCGAACCTGTGCTACCGATCCTAAAGTCCATTGATGCGAGCAGATCGGGCGGCATATTTGCACGCCGTCCGCTCCGGTCAAACGGGACGATATTTTCCGATGGCTTGTGATCCACGCCGTTCGGGTCCTCGGTACGCTTCTTTTGTAATGCTTTTAGGATACTCATCTCATGTGTGCTCCGTTTTAGTAATTAAACCTTATAAAATGATCCGCCGATCTCGAGATTTACTTCGTCTTCGTCAATGGTTTCAAAGATCAGACTGTCATCCTTTGCATGTCCGTTTGTTTTGCCATTTGAATGGCCTTTCGAGTGGCCGTTTCCATTGCCGTTTGCCGTTACATTGTTAAATACCCGCGGCTTGGCATGTTCGTTGCGCTCGGCGGCGGACCATAGCTCTTCGTGAGCTTGCGGTTTGAGAACGCGGCCATTCGGAGCATCGAACGACGCTTCGGCAGCCCGCAAAACCTCGGTACGCGGCAGCATGTCGAGATTATCGGCGACTTCCTCGATGATTTGGCGGCCGATTATCTGCTCGCCGGCTGAATAGGCGGCCAGCATCGCATTGTCGCAAAGGTTGTTGATATTGCGCGGAATCCCCTCTGAGCATTGATAGATAAAATCAACCGCATCCGGCGTGAAAACTTTCGGTTGGGCCGAGCCAGCGATCAACAGCCGCTCGGTAATGTAACGGTCAACCTCTTCGACATTCGGGAACGAATGTATTGAACAGCGAAGTGCAACACGCTGCTTCAACTGCCGCAAATTTGCCTGATTGAGCTTGTCGCGAAGTTCCTGCTGTCCGGTCAGGACGATCTGCAGGTGCTTGGCATTGTCCGATTCAAAATTGAGCAGCAGGCGTATCTCTTCGAGTACGTAATCAGAAAGCTCGTGTGCCTCGTCGATGATTATCACCGTGCGGAGGCCGCGTCGGTGGCGTTCCTCGAGCACCTTGCCCATCAGCGTCAAAAGCTCGCTCTTGTTTGACCACTCCTTGATGCCGAGCATCTGCGTTACATGCTGATAAAATTCGTCTATCGACAAACGCGGATTAAAAACATACGCAGCCAGCACGGATGAGTCGAGTCGCCGCAGTATCCAGCGAAGCGCCGTGGTCTTGCCCGTGCCGACCTCGCCTGCGAGGACGATCAGTCCCTTTGCATTCTCAAGCCCGTAATACAGGCTCGCCAGAACTTCGTTATAGCTCGGCGTGAACACAATAAAACGCGGGTCGGGCGTCAATGTGAATGGCAGATCGTCTAAACCAAAAAATTCTTTGTACATAATCACCTCTTACGTTTTTTGAAATATCAGATTTGAGATCTCAAATTAGCTTTTGTCGATCGCTCCTTAACAAAACGTCGATAAACTCCCTATTTCCTATGAAACCAACACGTCAAACAACCGCGTCGCCTGCAAAATAAGCACGATCAGCGGAATGATGCCGATCGCGGCTGCCGCACCCGCGAGCAGTTTTAGCCAGTGCGAGCGTTTGATCCAAATTTTTTCCGCGTGCGAAAGCAGCGGCGGCACCGACGCGAGTACAGGAAGACCTGTATAATGCTTTGCGTCCTCGATATTCTGTATCTTGAACAATCGTGGCACCTCGAAAAATGCAGCAATAAAAAGCCCGATCAAAAGCCCGACTCCTGCGCCGATCAGCGTCAGCAGCCCGCGTTTTGGCGCGACCGGCGATTGCGGGACATTTGCCGGATCCTGCACGCGGATCGTTTCGCCCTGGGCGTTCGTTTCCACGCCGACGACCGTCTCGGCGTCGTTCTTTTTCTTGAGAATCTCGTCGTAGGTCGTTTTTGCTGATTGATAGCGGGCGTTGACCCCCTCGAGGGCAACTTTTACATTAGGGATGGTATTGATCTTTGCTTCGAGTGCATTGATCTGCTCGCTGTTCTGTCCGCGTTCAGTGTCTTTTTGAGCCAACTGTTGCTCGATCCCCGCGATCTGTGACTGAATCCGCTGATTTTCAAGCTCGAGGCTCTTTTTTTGAAGCTCGGCTTTTCGGCTGCTGGATTGCGTCGCGGTGGCTACACGCTTGTCGGTGCTTTTCTTCAGATTCTCAAATTCCTCGTTGACCCGCGCGATCTCACTCTGTTTGGCAACCACCGCCGGATGTTTTTCCTTGTAAACTTTCAAAAGCGTGTCCAACTGTGCATTCAGATCTGCCCGCCTCCTCATCAATTCGCCGTAGGCTGGCGTAGTTTCGGGATCAGACGCGTTTCGTGCCGAATCCTGGGTTTCCCTCTCGCCAAAATCCTCGATCAGCCGCATCTGGCGACTATTAGCCGCAATTGCGTCGTTCAGACGCCCTTTTTCGGCATAGAGGGTCTGCTTTTCTTTGGTGATAGTGTCTTCGCGTTGGCGAAGCCCATTGAGCTGTGCGACCAAGCCCTGTTCCGATTCAGGCAGCGTGGCGACGTTCTGCATCATTATGTCGAGACGCTGTTTTTCGAGGTCGTCAAGAGCGGCTTTCTTTTCATTTAGCTGCTTTTCAAAAAGCTGATTTGTCGATTCGGCGATTTCTGTCGAGGTTTGCACCTGGGCATTTACATATTTGCTTGCAAGATCGGCCGTTACATTTCGCGCTGCCAGCGGATCGCGGTCGCGATAACGGATGCGGAACGCAGCGACTTTTTCATTGCCGGTTTCTTCGAGATCGACTTTGATGTTCTTGTACATCTTCTCGATGACGAGCTCCATCGGCACACCGGCGGCACGCTCCTGTTTGTAAAGATCGTATTTTTGCACCATCGGCTCGAGCGACGAGCGGCTCAAAACTTCTTTGTTAATAGTCTGCAGCCGTTGCGAGAGATCCTCATTTGACAGCGCCTGGACGAGATTCGACGAGATCGTCGGCGGTTTGACCGTCAAAAGGGACGTCGATTCGTAAATGCTCGGCAGTTTGTAAACAACATAGCCGATGGCTGCTGTCATTGTGATCATCGGCAGCACGATCAGCCATTTCTGGCGTTTCACTATTGCGATCAATTCGCCTGGTTTTCTCTGTCTGAATTCAACGCTCATCTTTTCTTATCCCCGCTAAATTGTCTTTTGATCTTTCCGCTTCGCCGCGGCCTAAAAACCATCTGATGATCACTGCCGTCGCCGTCAAACCGACGCCGAATGCGAGCAAACCTACCGATTCAGGTATTCCCAAAAGCAGCACCTCGACTGCCGTAAAATCAATGATGTCAATAAAAACAAGCATAAATACTACCCGCTCCAGAATGGGTCAAAGACTTGCCAAAACGCTCCTCGCATCCATGACTTCCCTTTGGCTAAGTGCGTTCTCGTTTTTTAGCGATGTTTCGACCTCGCGGCGAGCAGACGCCTTGTCGCTTGTATGAGCGAGTGCCATTCCCAACCGGACGCGATAGCCCGGATTTGCGGGCGATCCCCCTTTTTCGTCCAATGTGACCGCCTTTTTGAATTGCTCGACCGCAGGTAGATACAAACCTTTTTTGAGATAAACCCAGCCAAGCGTGTCGTAGTAACCGGCGACTGTCTGATTCCTGGCCACCACGCCCGTTGCAAGCTGAAGCGCCTCGTCCAGATTCCCCTGGTTTTCGGCTATCAGCCACGCCAGATTATTGGCTGCGATAGGCGATTCCGGTGCAAAACCGAGGGCCTGGCGATAATTTTTTTCCGCCTCGCCAGTGTTGCCGCGTGCGTCCTCGAGAATACCGAGTAATGTAAACATAGGCGCCGCAGGCTTTTTCTCCGCGACTTTCTGATACTGTGCTATCGCTTCGTCAGTCCGGTTTTGCGCAACCAGCATCGATGCATAGGCCGAATATGCCGGAAGATAATTTTCGTCCGCAGCAATCGATTTTGTTAATTCCTGTTCGCTAGCGGCCGGATTTTTCTCCGCCGCAAAAATCGTGGAATTGAGATAATACAAGGCAGCGAGAATGTCGGCACGCCCTGCATTTGCGCTCATTTGCTCGTCCACTTTTGCATGGGCTTTCGCGGTCTGCCGCATTTTGATCGATGTTGTGACAATGCCGCTAACCGCGTCAAAACTCTGGGGATCGGCTGTGAGAGCCTTTTCATAAAGATCCAAAGCACCCTGATCGTTTCGCTCAGCCGTAAATGCCTTTGCCAGATTTACCATCGCGGCGGACGAATTCGGCGACATCTTGACAACGCTCTGAAGGTCAGCTTTTGCCTCGGGCAATTTGCCAAGATCGAGCAATGCAAGCCCTCGCGACGATGTCGCCCTGATGCGCAGATCCTGAATAGCCTGTGCGTTGGTCTCGGCATTCGGCGTGGTCGCATTGGCCTTGTCGAGAAGATCATTTGACCGTTTTCTCGCCGCTTCGGCGTCGCCGGTCGAAAATGCGGCCTGAATTTTTAACAAGCCGGCCTTAATAAATGTCGGGTGATAACGTTCGAGATCGGCAATAAACGCATTTGCCTGTTCGATCTGGCCAATCGATAGTTTTGCCTGTGCGATCAGAAACAGAGCATCACGTTCACTCGGTAGTTTTTTTAAGATGTCCTCGAGATCCTTGACTGCCTCGTCCGACTTGCTTTCCTGCATTTTGAGCCGCGCCCTTAGCATTAACGCTTCGATGTCCGCGTCGTTTAATTTAAACAAGGCGTCGAGCTGCTCGTTGAGCTTTGCCGGGTCTTTGCGGTCGAGATAGATGTGACCGAGTTTATATCGGGCAAGCACGTAATCGGGCACATCCGCAAGAATCTGGTCGAGAACCGCGATCGCATCATCCTTTCGGGTTGCCGTCAGATAAAATTCGGCAAGCTCATGCCGGCTTTCCGGGCTGTTTTCCTGAATGTTAACAAGGTCTTTATAGGCGGCCTCGGCCTTTGCCATTTGGCGGCTGGTGACAAAAAATTCCGCGACCGCTTCGCGAGTCTCGATACTGGCCGGATCAATCGCGACGGCCTTGTTAAATTGAGCCTCGGCATCGGCGTCACGGTTGGCATACATCAGGAAACGCCCATATTCTGCATACCCAAGCGGCGACGAGGGATTCACCGCGATGCCTTTCTGGATCCCCGCTTCGGCATCCGGAGCCTTTTCATGCGACATGTAGTAGCGCTCAAGGCTGACATAAGACTCAATGCGCTTAGGGTCGAGAGCAATCGCCTTGTTTATGGTGGCCACGACCTCCGCGTCGGGCTTGCCCTGCGCGGCGATGATCGAAGCGGTCAGAATATGGCCCTCGATAAACCGCGGATCGGCCTTAAGTATCTCGTCGCGGATCTTTTCGGCCTCGCCGGTCAGAGGCGGCTGGACCAGCAGAAAATAGTTGGCGAGTTTGGCCTTGGCCTCGAGATTTGAGCCGTCAAGCTCGACAGCCTTGCGTAGCTCGTCCATCGTCTCGTTAAACTGCCCCAAATTCTCATAGGCTCGCGCCAGTCCCCAATGCGCTTTAGCCGAGTCCTTGTCGGATTCGTCCGCCGAGCGAAACTGCATTAACGCCTCATGAAATTTGTGCTTTTGCAGATATTCCTCGCCCTTGGCCAAAAAC
>JBBRQM010000011.1:0-62044 GCA_038226395.1 Pyrinomonadales bacterium
CTTCGTTGGCTAGCAGCCGGGCAACGATCATAGGCGAATCTACCGCCGACTGGCCATAGTGGTCGGCGACAACGGCCTCGATCGCCTCGATCTCTGCTGCCCCGACATTTTCACAATCGAGTTTTTCCCAGACCTCGATGATAAGATCGTTTGTTGTACGGGCGTGCCACATGCTGTGAAAGTTGAAAAGTTGAAAAGTTGAAAAGTTGAAAAGTGAAAAAGGGGAAAGTCATGCAGCCTAAAATTCCCCCCTTTTTCACATTTTCACTTTTTCACTTAACTCTGTTGACGAATGATCTTTCGGGTCGCCGACGATTACTATTTTGCCGCCGCATTCGCGGACAATATCTCGTTCGGGGACGGAATCGACGGTGTAATCTGTTCCTTTTGCATGAAAGTCGGGACGGATCGCACGGATCAATTCCTCGACTGTCGGCTCGTCAAATATCGTTACCAGATCGACACAGCGAAGAGCGGAAACCAACTCAGCACGTTCGTTTTCAGGCATAAACGGACGACCTTCGCCTTTAAGAATTTGTGTCTGGCGATCCGAATTTATGCCTACGATCAAAATATCGCCAAGAGCTTTGGCCCCGACGAGATACCGTATGTGCCCCACATGAAACAGGTCAAAGCAGCCATTTGCCAGCACGATCACAGATCCATTTGCCCTTGCATCCACCACTCTTTTGACAAGCGGGCCGCGTTCCAGAATCGGAGCAAATTGACCGCACATCTCTGTATCAGTTGGCATGTTCAGAAACGAGTATTTCGGTTTCAGCATTTATCGATTCCAGCAATTCCACGGCATTTACCGACGCCGTTCCTTTTTTCATGACGACGATTCCCCCGGCGTGATTTGCGATACGAGCGGCGTCGGAATAGCTTAGCCCCGATGCAAGCCCGAGTGCATAAACCGCGATGACGGTGTCGCCGGCCCCTGTCACATCAACAGGCTCTGCTGCTCCGACAGCCTCGATCTCAAACGGCGGTTTATTTTTCTCGAAAAGAGTCATTCCCTTATTCCCATTTGTAACCAAAAGAGCTTTCAGGCCGAGCCGTTCACGCAATTGCGAACAATCTCTGGCCGAGAAATCTTTGCCGAGGACAAGTTCGACTTCCTCCATATTTGGCGTTGCCGTGGATGCGTTTGGAAAATCAACAAGCCGGAAACGCGAATCGATAAGCAGCGGAATGCGCCTTTCTGCGGCTATCAGCCGTGCAGATTCAAAGATCTCGGGGAAGACCACGCCATAACCGTAGTCCGAAACGATGATAGCATCTGCAGTTTCAGAGGCCGTCGTCAGATTTTCCTGCAATTTTTGCTTGATTTCGGTGGGGATTTCGGCCTTGTTCTCATAATCGATCCGGATCACCTGTTGGCGGGCGGCGTAATGTTGTCCGGCGAGGACTCGGATTTTTGTTGTTGTTGAGAGGCTTGAATCAGAGAGGACAAAATCGTGTCCCACGCCAGCCCGATCAAGCATCGAAAAAAGCAATTCGCTGTTGGCATCCTGTCCGGTCAAGCCGACCAGAACCGGACGGGCAGCAAGCGAGGCGACATTGACAGCGGCATTTGCCGCACCGCCCGGACGTGTCTCAGTCGCATCATGCCGCAGAATAAAAACCGGTGCCTCGCGCGATACACGCGAAATTGTTCCATTGAGAAACTGGTCCGCCACCAGATCGCCGAGAATGACGACAGTCTTTTTGTTAAATGTCTCCTGAATTGCTTTGACGATATCAGTCATCGGGTTAATGAAAAATTACTACAAAACGGATTAATAAACAAAAATGGCTGAGGATCGCACATCCCCAACCATTAAAGTTTATAGCTCGTTAGGCTAAATCAATGTGTATCGTAGCTGGCGACGGGGAAGTCGTTATTTGTCCCCCACTGGTTTGTGGTTGTGGCCTGGAAACCGCTCCCGCTCGTCAAAACATAAAATATCCCACCTCCATCGCGCCAAACGGCAATGTCGGTTTTGCCGTCGCCGTCATAATCGTTTTGAACATTCAAATCCGCACCGGTAAGCCCAAATTGTCTCACGATAACTCCGCCGTCGGAACTTTTCAGGATAAACCATGTAAGATTTGAGTTGGTGGTTGAGCCTTCGCGAACGACCGCGACGTCGGTTTTGCCGTCGCCATCATAATCGCCCGGCACAACCAGGTCGTTGCCCAGGCCAAAACTCACCACATTCAAGCTAAGATCGTGGCTCTGCTGAATATAAAATGTTCCCTGACTATTGGCAGTGGGGCCAGGACGTTGGATCGCGAGGTCAAATTTACCGTCCCCATCATAATCGCCGGGTGCGGTAAAGTCGGTGGAAAGGCCAAATTGCTGGGCTGAAAAACTGCCGTCTTTACTGTTTAGGATATACCAGATCATGGCTCCGTTGGAGCGCCGGACAACGGCGAGGTCGGTCTTGCCGTCACCGTCATAATCGCGAGCGATTGGCTCGTCTCCCGACTGCCCGAAATGGATGACATTAAAAGTGCTGTCTTTGCTGTTTAGCCGGTACCAATTGCCGTCGGTGTCACGCCAGACTGAGATATCGCCTTTGCCATCGCCGTCGTAATCTCCGGGCGTTGTGAAATCGAAGGTTGCAAGGCCGAATTGCTGGTAGATAAAACCGCCGTTCGACCCTTGTATATACCAGGTATTGTTGACCGCGCGAAAGATCGCAAAATCTGCCTTGCAATCATGGTCGTAATCTATTGCTTCACGCAATCGAAGGTTCCCGGTACCCGCTCCAGTGGGGCCGGGCCCTGATGTTCCAGGACATGGTGCAGCCCAGACAGACGCTGTAAAAAGAACAAACAAGGCTGCAAGCACAATAAACCTGATATTCCCGGCCAATAAATTATTCATTATGTAAATTACCTTCTCTTTCTAGAATGTTTTGAGACCATGATGCATGATTCTAGAAATTATAACTTCTAAATATACTACTATTTCAACTTTTTGTGCAAGACAAACATTAGAAATTTATTATCGTCAAAATTGCTCTAAATCCTGGGTTTTATCGTTAAATAACGGTTATTAGACGCGCGAAATCCCGTAATAGTTGGAAAGCGACCTCATAAATTTGGCTCAATTCCGTTTTTGATTGACGGTGAATGTCTGTCCGGCGATCGAGATCGTCCCCGAACGCGAGATCGTCGGATTTACGGTCACGTGAAATGAGACCGTTCCGTTTCCGCTCAGTGTGTCGGCACTCATTACTTTTATCCAAGTATTGTTGCTCTTTACCGAATAGTCACAATTTTGCGCAGCGGTGATGTTGACGGTAAAAATGCCGCCTTTTGTCGGGACGAGCATCGTATTGCCTGCATTTGCAAATGTGCAAACTGTAGGATTTTGCATGGCCGCAAATATATTTAAACGGCCGCCGCTTTTTACAAGCCCGTTCCACGCGGGCAAAACATTGACGGTATTCATCAGCGTTGCCTTGATCGACGCTGCGGACAGATTCGGGTTGTAAGCTGCTAATAACGCCGCCGCTCCGGCCACGTGCGGAGTTGCCATCGATGTTCCACTAAAACTGCTATAGCCTGTCGGCACCGTACTCAGAATACCGACGCCCGGGGCGGCAAGATCCACTGATGTAGCTCCGTACTGCGAAAATGAGGCCTTGTTGTCATTGGAATCCGAGGCTGCTACGGCAATCACGCTCGGACTCGTATAACTGGCCGGATAAGACGGCGAGAGATCGTTATTGGTTGCCGAATTTCCTGCGGCAAAAACGTTGACAATACCTGCGTCGCCCATAGCGTCGAGAGCGTCCTTCGTTGCCTGATCGTAGCCGCAGGCCTCGGTGCAGCCACCGTAGGAGTTGTTGGTCACTCGAATATTAACACCGCGCAGCTTCATCATGCGAATATAGCTATAGGCGTTTACTAACATCGCGGAGGTAGTGTCGTCATTAACAGTGTTATTAAAAATTTTGATGGTCATGAGCTTCACGTTCCAATTAACACCGACTACTCCGACCAAGTTGTCTCCAACGGCGCCGATGGTTCCCGCCGTATGAGTTCCGTGAGATCCCGAAACGCCGCTGTCGATGTCTATCGGGTCTGAATCATTAAAACGGAAGTCCCAGCCGTAATAATCGTCAACGAAGCCGTTGCCATCGTCGTCAATGCCGTTGTTAGGGATCTCACCCGGATTTGTCCAGGCATTTGCGGCCAGGTCTTCGTGTGTGTATCTCATGCCTGTGTCGATGTCGGCAACGACTACATTAGAACTGCCCGTGCTCAGATCCCAAGCCTGCGGCGCAGAGATCTTTGTCAACCCATACATTCCACTGCTCGTAAACATGGGGTCATTTGGCGTGCGCAATAGATGATAGTAGAAATTAGGTTGGACGTATTCGACGCTGTCTAAATTGCGATAGCGTCGGATCGCTTCATCAACGCTCAGGCCGGAGGGAAGTTTTACCCGTTGCCATTTAAGATCGCCGAAAGTTTCGATCTCGGTAGCTCCGATATTACGGGCTGCTTTACGAGCAGACGCCGAGGCCGGGCCTTCCTTGAATTTTATGAGCACTTCGCCGGTGACGTATGTGGCGTCCGCCTTTTGATCCGGATCGACCGCAAAAACGACGGATGGGAGCAAGGACGCAAAGGACAGGAAAATCAGAATTGCAAATCTACGGCTCATATATAACCAATGCCGTTTTTGACGTCTGTCGGAAAGGCAAAAATGGGGCGGCTAGTGGGGCTCGAACCCACGACCTCCTGAACCACAATCAGGCGTTCTAACCAACTGAACTATAGCCGCCATATCTTGATTTTGAATTTTAGATTGCGGATTTTGGATTGAAAGAACGTCTTCAAATCCAAAATCTAAAATCCAAAATCGAATTGGTACCCCCGGCACGGTTCGAACGTGCGACCTACGGCTTAGAAGGCCGTCGCTCTATCCAACTGAGCTACGGGAGCATATCAAAAAGCAACAGTTATCTTATCTATTGGCTGGATGCAAGTCAAATTTTTCTGGACGTGGTGTTGGCGTCGTTGATCTTTGCGATCATCTGATCAAACACTTCTGTCAGGTCTAGTTCGCTCGTGTCGATCACTATGGCGTCGTCCATGATCGTGAGCGGCGAATCTTCGCGCGAGACATCGCGTTCGTCGCGTTCGTTGATCTCGGCAAGCGTCTGTTCGTAGGTCGAAATGCGACCCTTTGATTGATCTTCGGTATGGCGGCGGCGGGCCCGCGCCTCCGGTTTTGCAGTGAGAAAAAATTTGATGTCGGCGTTTGGAAATACGACGCTGCCGATGTCTCGGCCCTCGAGTACGCAGCCGTTCGGCGCCGATTCGCCGATCGCCCGCTGATGTTCGACCATGATGCGGCGAACCTCCGAGATGGTCGAGACGACCGACGCCGCCTGTGCCGCATCAAGCGTACGGATATCGACCGAAACATCATCGCCGTCAAGCATCACCTTCATCGCGTCCGGTTCACCGACGAGATTGATCTCTGAATTTTCGGCAAGTTCGGCGATCCGGTCATTGTCGCGATACGGCACCCCGGCACGCGTCACGGCCAGGGCAACCGCACGATACATCGCACCTGTGTCGAGATAGAGCAAATTTAATTTTTTGGCGAGCATTTTGCCAAGCGTAGATTTACCCGCTCCGCTTGGGCCGTCAATGGCGATTATCATACAAAGGTTAAAAGTAAAGAAGCGGAAAAGTGAAAAGGTGAAAAAGTTTCGCTTGATCGATCAAAAACTTTCCCCCATTTTCCCTTTTCTACTTGATCGTTTTCTTGATCTTAGGTGGTAGTTTATCAAAAACGAGTTGGTATGACTTGCTCAAGAGTGCTTTTAGTTCGTCGAGGGTTACGGCGTCGAGATTTGCGATCCGCACCCATTTGTAGCGCCCAACGTAGGCCGCAGGATCAATGCCCTCGCGTTCGATCAACTCGGTAAATTTCTCCGGCGTGCATTTAAGAGACAACCCACCCTCGATCGAATCGGCACCGGTCACGCAAAACATCTTTGCCCCAACGCAAAAACACAGATCAGCACCCCATTTTATATCCTCGGTCGCACCAGGAAATGCGAGGCAGAATTTGCGTAGTTGTTCGATATTCATAGCTTTTTCTCTCAGCAAACTCTGCGTAAATCTCAGCGGTCTCTGCGTTGAGATTATTTTAACGCGGAGTCCGCAAGTAAGACGCTGAGAACGCGAAGAAAACAGATCAGATCACTGATTCAAAAACACGGATCGTTGTAGCAATATCGTCCGCCAACACATCGCAATGCGTCACCATCCGTATCGAATTGCCAAAACCAATAGCGAGAATGCCATGTTCTTTTAAGGCGGCAACAATTTCGCCCGACGTTTTGCCGGTGCCTGAAATATCAAAAATGACGATGTTGGTAACAACTTTTTCGACATCTATCGTAATGCCCGGAATGTTTGCCAAGCCTATGGCCAGGGCTCGGGCATTTTGGTGATCTTCGTGCAGGCGTTTCGGCCCGTCTTCGAGAGCGATCAGCCCAGCCGCGGCGAGAATGCCTATTTGCCGCATCCCCCCGCCGAGGCGTTTTCGCCAGATGCGGGCTTCCTGAATAAAATCTTTTGTGCCAAGCAGTATCGATCCAGCGGGTGCACCCAAACCTTTCGACAGCGTGAACATTACAGAATCGCAATACTTGGTGAGATCGGCGACGGAATTATTCAGAGTCACCGATGCATTAAATATCCGCGCTCCGTCCATATGAACGGGCAGGCCGACCGCGTGAGCTTTTTCACAAACTTCGGCGCAATGTGCGGCAGTCATCACGCTGCCACCGGCGAAATTATGCGTGTTTTCGAGGGCAATCAGGCCGGTCGCGGCTTGATAATACGGCGGATCGATCTTTAGAGCAGGCTCGATCTCGTCCCATGTCAGATGCCCCGAGCCGTCGGCACTTTTTACCGCACGAATAGTCACGCCCGATATGATCGCCGCAGCTCCAAGCTCGTAATTCAGGATATGCCCGCGATCCTCGGTGACGATCTCCTGACCCGGCTTTGTATGCACCTTGACGGCGATCTCGTTGCCCATGCAGCCCGTCGGAACCCACAGCGCGGCCTCTTTCTCAAACACCTCAGTTGCGCGTTCCTGCAAACGATTGACCGTCGGATCGTCACCAAAAACATCATCGCCTACTTCGGCCGCCGCCATAGCTTTTCGCATGGCGCCCGTCGGTTTTGTAACTGTATCGCTGCGGAGATCAATCATTATTTACTGTTTTTACTTATCCGGCAGACTCTCGTAAAACATATCGTCCACATAGCAATAACCCCAATCTTCGCCCGGCTCATGCGATTTGATGATCGGGTGATGACTGGCTTGATAATGTTTTGTGGCGTGTTGGTTTGGCGAACTGTCGCAACAGCCGATGTAGCCGCAAGATTTGCAAAGCCGCAGATGCAACCATTGATCGCCGGTTTTCAGACAATCCACACAGCCTTTCGCAGCCGGTTTCACCGGCAAGATCGCCGCAATATGTTCGCAATAATCCATCGTCAGATCCCCTCGCTACCGTTTTCGATAATCTTACGCCTCGATCGCCGCCAACTCAAATATGTCGATTTGATTGACTTTGCATGTTTACTGAATTACATTTATGGCATTTCTTACAAACTGAAGAACAATAGGAAGATGTTTCTCCCGAGGAAATGAAGGCGCGCGTGGCCAAAATGTTTGGAGGATAAATGAACATAAGATTTTTGATTGCCGGCATCGCCGGATTTCTCATCTCGTTGTTTGCCGGGTTTCTGTTTCACGGCATTCTGCTTCAGGCGGATTACGCCCAGTTGGGGCCGATCATGCGCACTCTGGACGACCAACAGGCTCATTTGCCGTTTATGCTTGTCTCGCATTTGATAAAGGGCTTTGCTTTTGCCTGGGTTTACACAAAAGGGGTCACTCCCGGCGCACCCGCACTGACACAGGGTTTTAAATTCGGCTTTGCCACCTGTTTTTTGGTGACGATCCCGCTTTATCTGGTTTATTACGCGGTCGAGCCGATGCCCGGAATGCTGGTTGGCAAACAGATCGCGTTTGACTCGCTAACGATGATATTGATGGGTGTTGTGGTCGCGTTAATAATCAAACCAGCAGAAGCAAAATGATCGAGAAAGCGACGCTTAAATTTCTTACAGATCTCGCCGCTAACAACAACCGCGAGTGGTTTCAGGCCAACAAGAAATCGTTTGATGCCGCACAGGACAATTTGATCGCATTTGCAGGCTATCTGATCGGCGGGATAGGTAAATTTGACGACGCGGTGTCGTCGATCGACCCGAAATCTTGTGTCTTTCGCATCTATCGCGATATACGCTTTTCCAAGGATAAAAGCCCTTATAAAATGAATCTCGGATGCTATATCAGCCCGGGCAGCCGAAAATCCTCGCTGCCCGGCTACTACTTTCATCTACAGCCGCATCAAAGTTTTGCCGCCGCCGGCAAGCATATGCCCGATGGCCGTGAGACGCTAAATATACGCAACGCGATTGCGAACGACACTGATAAGTTTCTAAAGATTGTCGAAAAGCAAAGTTTTAAAGATCAATTTGGCGAATTGCGTGGAGAGCGGCTAAAGACCGCTCCGAAAGGCTTTGACGCAGATCACAAAGCGGTCGAATACCTAAAACTCAAGGCGTTCGTTGCATTTGAGGAGCTGCACGACGACAAATTTCTTACGAGTGCAGAGTTTCCTAAATATCTGGTTGCGGCCTTCGAGGAGATGTTTCCGTTGACTGCTTTTCTGCGGGAAGCGTTAGGCGGCTAGCCGTTCATTAAAGCAGATCGTCTTTTTCAATTTGTTCGATTTTTTCGACGCGGCGCTCGTGGCGTCCGCCCTCGAAATCAGTCGCTAGCCAAGCCTTTACTATTTTTTCCTGCTCTTCGTCGGGGATATATCTGGCGGCCAACGACAGCACATTTGCATCGTTATGCTGGCGTGAGAGCCTTGCAATCTCTTCATTCCACGCAACAGCGGCACGGACGCCGGGCACCTTATTTGCCGCTATAGCCATCCCCGTTCCCGAGCCGCAGACGAGAATTCCACGCTCGTATTCTCCGTCGGCGACGGCTTCGCCAACCTTGCGGGCAAAGTCGGGGTAGTCGACCGATTCCGTCGAATTTGTGCCCATGTCAGTATATTCGACGCCGATCTCGTCCAGCGTCTTTTTGATCTTTTCTTTTTCCTCAAACCCGGCGTGGTCGGCCGCAAGTGCGATTTTCATAGTTTTATTCCTCGTTCTGTAAAGACAATTCTAATCCTTTCTCGGCGGTGCGGCAAAATTTCCGCAATTTTTCACCGGGACAACCAAAAAAACGTGCAAGAACTCCAACGATTATCGTTCGAATAGTAAATCTACTCTGGAGTGAATCTATGAAAATCAAATATTCCGTCCTGGTTTTAACTGTATTTCTGTTTTCTACAGCTTTGTTTGCCGCTGAAAGATCAGTGGACGAGCTCGCTGCTCTGGCAATTTCGGATGATGGCTCAACATCCGTCTCCGCGATCCGCGATCTTCGGGCAATGGGATCTGTCGGTCTTGATGCATTGTTTGTAAAATATGCGGCTGACATCGAGCGATTTTCCCAAACCGGCGACGCGGATGAAAACTGGAAGCTTATTACAAATGCCCTCGATAACGTAGCAATGCAAAAAGATGCCTACACTTCGCACCTTTATTGGTACACCGATCTCGATGAGGCAAAACGCGTCGCGAAAGCCAAAAACAAGCCGATCCTCACCCTCCGGCTGCTCGGCAATCTTAACGAGGAATTTTCCTGCGCAAACAGCCGCCTCTTTCGGGCGATCCTTTATTCGAACACGGATATCTCAAATTACCTACGCGACAATTATATTCTGCACTGGAAATCGGTCCGCCCGGCTCCGCGTATCACGATAGATTTTGGCGACGGTCGCAAGATCGAGCGAACGATCACCGGCAACAGCATCCATTATGTTCTGGATGCGAATGGCACAGTCATCGATGCGATCCCGGGACTTTACAGCCCGGCCGCATTCCTGAAATACATCACTAAGGCCAACGATATTAATAAAGCCGTGCAGCGATTGCCGCTCGTACAGCAAAATCTCGCCTTGATGAAATACCGCAAGGCCAGCTTTAAGGAAATCGTCGATTATCGCAACAAAGTCATCGCGTCGACCGGCGTCCAGATGACCGAGACCAAAACCGGTTCGCTCGCAATTCTCGCCGCCCCTATGGCGATGGCAAAGGCGATCGTTGTTGATGAATATTCCATCTTGCGGGTGTATGACGATTTTGCAAAGTTTGAGCCGTCGGTCAATTATGACGACTGGAACAAACTTGCAGGTGCCTATTCGTCGAGACAAAAGCTGGATGCAAACAGCATTGCCATGATCCGCCGGCAAAATGCCAAGACCGGATTGACCGAAACCGAATTCACCGCTCTTTTTGCAAAGCTCGACAGCTTTATCGCTCTCGACACGACCAGGAACGATTTTCTGTTCCACACCAAACTTTACGAATGGCTCAACGAGGATCGATCAGGAAATCTGGAGAGTCTGAACGCTCAGGTTTATGACAAAATCTTTCAAACGCCAAACACTGACAAATGGCTCGGCCTTTATTCAAATGACGTTTACACTGCGCTCGACGGCAATGGAATAATTAAGTAGGCGATTTTTTGACTCAAAGATCGGCGCGGGACGTTTAATGTTCCGCGTCTTTTTTTGTAAAAAGTTTGTTGACCTCACCGAAAGGGCATATAATTATAGAAAACAATGTCACGTTAGTTTGTTTTCATTTTTAACGTCCGGCTTTATAATCAGGAATTATGTCAACACTTGAATTAGAGATTCGCGTTAAGAAATTAGAGAACGACATCGATCTGCTAAAAAGCCGCGTCGAAGAAACTGACTGGTGGGAAAAAATCGCCGGCAGTTTTGCCAGTGATAAAGCACACGAAACGGCTATGAATTTGGGACGCGAATATCGCTTATCACAAAACAGTCAAAACGGGAATGATAATTGTGGGTTGTGAAAATCGTCTTTTCATTACTTACCTTCCTTGCCTTGACGCTCGCTGCCTGTGGCTCGAACGACAAAATTTCAAACATTGAACCTGTACTAGACGATGCGAATAATAAAATTACCGTTCCCGAACCCATACCGACTCCATTCTCAGGCGCCGATCCAGCAAAGATAGATTTTTTTGCCCACATGAAGCCGGAACATCGTAAAGTCTTGCAACAATGGCTTAAATCCAAACCGAACCTGCGCCCAGCCGTTGAGGAGATTGATAGTTACTTATACCAGGACAAGGGAAAGCAATCTGTTGAAGAAAACAAGAAGTACCTTCGAGATACTCTCGGTATGTATGGTTATCAGTATTATGCCGTAGGCGACATGAATCGTGATGGGAAGTTAGATTTTGCGGTTTTATTGTTGGACACGAGCAAACATGACGGCGACGCGGATCATTTTGGTTTGGCGATATTCAATGACCGTTTGGGCCGAAATCGACTCCTGCCTATTACGAGAGTAAGTTGCAAGGGATCGCAAGCTGCTATCTCACCTATGGTGGTCCTAACGAAAAGAATCGCTTATTTTTAGGCAAGTTTGAAAGCGATATGATCTGTGCGACATATTACCCGAAAGGGCGAACCTATTATTTCAAAGACTGCGAACTATAAGCTGGCGGTTCTGAGCCTTCATAATGCGCTTTTGCAGCATCCGAATAAATCATTGACATCGCCTGCCTGAGGCTCCTACACTAAAGTTACCCTTTGTGAAGCGAATAAAAGAGCCGGTTACGATTGAAAATATAAAGCGGGCGCATGGTATGCGGCGGCAGGAGATCCGTCGGCGGCTGGCGCAATTTGCAGCCATCGGACGGCGCGGAAGCGACCTGAACCTGTGGGAAGAGATGGTTTTTTGCTTCTTTACCGGCGGGTGTTCGGCACGGATGGGGCTGAATGCTCTGGAGGCTGTCAAGCCGATACTGATAACCGGCGAACAGCCGGAACTGGCAGCCGCTCTGACGGGCGTTCACCGCTACCCGAATGCGCGTTCGCGATACGTCGTTGCTTCGCGCGAATATCTTCGCCAGCACTGCGGGCTCAAATTGCGTAAAAAGCTGCGGAGCTTTAACTGCCGGCTCGAACGCCGTGATTGGCTCGTCCGCGAACCCGGGATCAAGGGCCTCGGCTACAAGGAAGCGAGCCATTACCTGCGCAACATCGGCTTTACCGGTTACGCGATCCTCGATAAGCACGTCCTGAACTGCCTCGCCGAGCTAAAAATAATTGACGAGCCAAAGCCACCAAATACACGTCTCAGGTATCTAATGATCGAAGATAAGCTGAAAAATCTGACTGAGATGACCGGGATCGACTTTGACGAGTTGGATCTGGTTTTATGGTCTATGAAAACCGGCGTTATCCTGAAATGATCCAATCGGCAAAAACGCCGGGGAATTTGCGTAATGAAATATAGCGGTTTGTGGGCAAAAAACATTCAGAGTTTACTAAGCCTGAAACGCGTCTTCATCTTAGCCGTTACTCTGATCCTGCTATTTTCTGCCTTCCCCGCTTTTGGCAATCCGTTCTTACCAGTCAATACTGATGAAATCGAAAAACTTATAAAACAAGCCGCGAAACTTACACGCGGCGGGAATCTCATTGACGCAGAAAAACTGCTTCGCCAGGCAATGGGGATGGATTCTGCAAGGACCGAGGCAAAGGTCGAGCTAGCCTATGTTTTGGTAAAGGAGCGGCACCTTGCGGAGGCCTACGAAATGGCGTTTGCCGTCGCCGAGGCGAACCGGCAAAATTCCCGGGCTTTTTCGGTTCTCGGCATGACGCTGCTTGCCGCCGGGCGATTTAACGAGGCACGTGCAATATTTTATAACGCTCTGCAGCTAAACCGAAAAAACGACCTTGGCTGGGCCGGATTCGGAATGCTCGAATTTTACGAGAATCACATCGATCAGAGCCTCGATAATCTCCGCACCGCGGCGTTTTACAATCCGCGCGATCCCGATTATTGTTTTGCCCTCGCCCAGGTTGCAGCCCGGGCAGAGCTGTATCAGGAAGCCGCCGAAAACTATGATCGATTCTTGCGTGAGTCCAATCTTGCCGATGTCGACCGCCGGGCCAGGATCAAGGGGCTGATAAATTTTCTCAAGTATCTTGGCCAAAGAGAGGGTCTCTATCTGCCCGCGGGCGAAGATCAAACAAAGATCAATTTTGAGCTGGTCGGTAACCGGCCAGTCATAAAACTAAGGGTAAACGGCCGCATCGAACCACTCAGATTTGTCCTCGATACCGGCTCCGGCATATCGGTAATTTCCGAGGATGTCGCCCGCCGCATGAAGGTCAATCCGATAACGCGGGGAGGCTATGCCAAGGGGATCGGCGGTGACGGCCGCTTTGAGATCGTTTACGGATTTCTTCGAGAGCTCAGCATAGGCGATGTCAATATGCGCAACGTGCCTATATATATACGCAAATTTCAAAACGAAAATCAGGATGTAGATGGTTATATCGGCCTCTCGCTTATATCTAAATTCCTCACGACGATAGATTATGGCGATAAGTCGTTTACTCTCAGCCGCAGAGAAACCGATACGCACGAATTCAGGGAAAAAAATCCGCAGTCGCTGCCGCTGAGACTCACGTCCAGCGGTTTTTTGAGCGGTCAGGTGCTGCTCGAGGGCGTCGAGACGCCGCTAAATTTTATCGTCGATACGGGTGCCAGCGTCTCAGTAATCTCAGACCGCGTCGCAAATCTCAAGACTATTAGCCAGTTTGGGAGCGACGAAAGATTGCGTGTGATCGGCTCGGCCGGCATCACGGGCGACGTGCCGACTTTCCTATTGCCGCGCATCACATTTGGCAGCCACACGCGAAAAAGCATAATCGCTGTCGCTCTCGATCTGGACATAATTAACGAAGCATCCGGTTTTGAACAGGCAGGCATCCTCGGCGGCAATTTCCTTAAAAACTACCGGCTCACTTTTGATTTTAAGAGCGCAAAGGTCGTTTTTACACCCATTATTCCCGACAATTGAGCATTACCCGATGAAACTGAGCTTATATCTGGAAACATCTGTCGTCGGAGCATATCTCGACAATGGCGAGCCGTTTCGACGTGATCTGACGATCCGTTGGTGGGAGCACGAGCTATCAGAATACCGCGCGTGCAGCTCGATCCTTGTGACACGCGAGATCGAGCGCATCGCCGAGCCTCACCGCACCGGCTATCTCAATCTGGTGGGGCCGCTTGAGCAACTCGAATTGACCGAGGAGGTTGCGATCCTCGCCGATGGCTACATCGACCGCGGCATCTTTCACCGTAAATACATTGCCGATGCGATCCATGTTGCCCTCGCGTCGTTTCACAAGATCGACTATATTGTCACTTGGAATTTCGGCCACCTAGCCAATGTCCGCAAACAGGCGCGTCTGCGTTTGTTTAATACCTCGGCCGGGTTTTTCTCGCCTGTGATCATTACTCCCGAATTTCTCGTTCATACCGTATGATGCCGTTTTCGGCCATCATTGAACTTGCGAATCAAAGCGGCATAGTGCTACATTGCCGTTAGATTTGTATGGCTGATTTATCGAGATTTGGCGTCCGTATCGATGATGAACTACTGACAAGCTTATTGCCGGACAGGGTTATGGAAACCGCACGGAGGCTCTTCGCGATCTAATCCGCGACGCGCTTATCAAATCGAAAATCGAAAAACCACCCGAATCGGAGGACGTCATCGGTAGTCTTACGCTCGTTTACGACCACCACGCGAGCGGCCTGTTGGAAGAAATGACGCAGATCCAGCATCGCTTTCACCACCATATTCTGTCCGTCATGCATCTGCATGTCAGCCACGACGACTGTCTCGAGATTATCGCGCTTCGCGGCAATGTCCGGGAAACGGTCGATCTGGCAAACTCGCTCCTCGCGCTCAAAGGCATAAAAAACGGCAAGCTCTTTATGACTCTGCCCTCATCCGAAATCACATAAACTTTTACTGACTGCAAAACTATAAATTGACTACGGCGTTACCGGCGTGACCTCGACAAATCTCGGCAGCGAGACGGCCCGGTTGAGATAGACGCCGAATTCCGTGCCCGATTTGACCTCAGCATCCTTCCCTTTTGTAAAATGGTCGCCGGCAAATCCGCCTGCTGCACCCAGTATGCCGCCGATCAATGCGCCCTTGCCGCCCCCGATCGCCCCGCCGATGATCGCGCCACCGACTCCTCCGCCACCGATAAAGATCAACTTACGGTGCTGCATCGTGCCCGCTGTAACCGTGCCTTCGTTATCGCTCTTGACACCTGCGTTATCCAGATCGGTCAGCGAACCATTGATCGTGCGGCTCCGGCCATTGGGCAGGCGAACCTGTGTAAAGCTGCACGAGATCTCGCCCGGCTTGCCGCCTTTTAGCGCCGGTTTGACTGTGTCAATGTGGCCGAGTACCGTGCTGCCGCTGGGGATCACGACAACGCCATTCGTCGAATAGACTGGCTCGGTCACGGTTGCGGTGAAAGTTTCTCCGGCCCTTGCCGTCTTCGAGCTTATTGACCTGTTCATGCGAACGTGCAGCGTCGTCCCGGCGGCTAAGGCATACTGCGGTTCAGCCGGTTTTACGACCCGGTGTGCGACGGGTTTCCTATGCCTATGCAATACCGGCCGCCTACGCTGGGCGATGATGTCAGAAGTGGCGATAACAAAAACCAGCGATAAAAATACGACAACACTGTTTAGATTAAAAATGCGTTTCATAGTTGCTCCTCTCTCGATAATATTCAAAGCATGTAAAACTCAATATGGCCATATTTTGGCCTCATATTTGATTTCGATCCCGAAAGATCGTTGCACGAAATCAATTATTGAATCTGATATTAGATTATCACCTTGCCCGCAAAGAATAAAAATGCACTTTTTTTTGAATTCCATATGGATTAGTCATATATTCCCACCGAAGTTAAACAGTTCGCAGTCTCCAAAAAAAAGAAAATGGCCCCCGGTGTAAAAACCGGGGGTCAAGTCGTTTAAGGGAGTAGTTAAACAAGTTTTTGCAGGAGAAAATCTCAACTATGCAGTTATTTGCACCGGCCATTCTTCTTTTCGCGTTGAATTTGCTCGACGCATTGTTAACTATCGTGTGGGTTCGCAGCGGCGTCGCCACCGAGGGCAATCAGTTGATGGCAAGCCTGCTTGATATTGGCAACGGCCCATTTCTCGGCGTCAAGATCGCGATCGGAGCCATCGCCGCCATCGTCCTGATCCGCTGGAGCAATCGCCCGCTCGCGAGATACGGTACGGTCATCGCGCTGGCGCTCTATATCGGTCTGATGGGAATCCATATTTTTACAGGACTATCGGCCTTAGGCTATGTCTCAAATAATCCGATGCACGACATTGTAGATTTTTCCGGCCGCTTTCTCGCATCTCTCATTTGACTACTATCCACTCTGATTTTGGCCCGATTGTTTCATGCGAAACATCGGGCTATTTTTTTTCGTAACTAAATACACAACGTGGAAACGTTTTTATGGCATCACATAAAAGTATTTTATTAATCAGGGGAATATGAAATTATGAGCAGACAGTCAGTTTATCAAATATCTGCAAGACAGTTGCTGCTGCTTGCTTTCTCGTCGGCATTGATCGCGATCGGAGCGACGGCGCTGCTTTATAATTACGGTAAGTTTTGGACGGCAAAAAACGGGGCCAACGTGGCCTTTGCGGAAAATGCGCCCGGCGGCATCTCTGACCCTTCGACGGTGAGCGACGAACAAAACAATATCGAGGTTTACAAGGCTATAAGCCCAGGCGTCGCCTTTGTCAATACGACGTCCTACACGCAGGATTTTTGGGGCGACGTACAGGAAGGCAAGGGCAACGGTTCAGGCTCGGTGATCGACGCCAACGGCGACATCCTGACCAATTACCACGTGATCGAGGGCGCGACAAAACTCTCGGTCAGCTTTGGCGGTGAAAAGAGCTATCCCGCCAAGGTCGTCGGCGGCGACCCCGACACCGATCTTGCGGTCATCAAGATCGACCCGCCGCCAGGTCTGACGGTTGTGCCGCTGGGCGATTCCGACAGGCTCGTCGTCGGCCAAAAGGTACTCGCCATCGGTAATCCGTTCGGCCTGGACCGCACATTGACAACAGGAGTGATCTCGGGGCTTCAGCGTCCGATCCGTTCGCGTCCCGTTCCCGGTGCACCGACCGGACGGCCTATTGACGCGGCTATTCAGACCGATGCGTCGATCAACCCCGGCAATTCGGGCGGCCCTCTGCTCGATAAATACGGCAAGATGATCGGAATCAATTCTCAGATACTCTCGCCCGCGGGCGGCTCGGTCGGCGTCGGGTTTGCGATCCCGGTCAGCATCGCGAAACGCATAATTCCGCAATTGCTCCAGTACGGCGAGGTCCGCCGGCCAAAGCTCGGCGCCAATCTACTAAGTGTCGCGAGCATTGCCCAGCAGGGTGCCCGGCTGCCGATCGAATCGGGGTTGGTGGTGCGAAACGTCATGCAGGGAACGACTGCGGCAAGTGCGGGGCTTCGCGGCCTGTCGCAGGATGCCTCAGGCAACATTTCGCTCGGCGACATAATCACCGCAATCGACGGCGAAAAAATGTCGGATCTCGACGATCTCTACCGCTATCTCGACAAAAAGCAGATCGGCGATACAATCCAGCTACAGATCTATCGAGACGGAAAAACGAGCACTCTGACCACCAAACTGCAAGGGTCGAGTCCGGCGTCGAGACCGGCAAAGCCGATACAATAGTTTTGACCAACCAGATAAGAGCAGCAAGGATCGCCGACTTGCTGCTTTTTTTATGATAGAGCTCAACAATTTTTATAACGCCGGGATGGGCTGGATCTGCCGCCACTGTGAGCGGGAACTAGTTGTCGCTGATTCGCTTTCCCAATCTCACTCCCGCATGTTCCGCGAGGGCGAGGCTGAGAGCAAAAATCCCGTTCTTGCAACTCATGCACTCGCAAAATGGCTCGACAAAACTCGTCAGACGCTCATCTGCCCACGCTGCGGCGTGACCGAAGCTGTTGAAAAGTCATGAGTCACAGGACAGTGGGGTAGTTGAATCTAGAATGCCTGCGAGAACCGAAAATGGAAGTGGCCGCGCGGCAATTGGAAGATCGCATTCGGCCCTGCCGGTTGGGGGATCAGGAATCTCGGCGGATTGAGCAGATAGCCATAGTCAACTGCAAATTCGCCGCCGACCGGTGTTTTTAATCGCAGGCCGAGCCCGATAGTATGCGTCCATCTGGCATTAAGGTTCTGGCCGACGACGTCGCCCGGTGCAATATTTGGCCGGCTAAATATATCGCCTATGCGTCTGAAAACATTGCCGCCGTCATAGAATGGAACCGCACGCAGCGATTTTGTCAGCGGAGTCCGTGCCTCGATGTTAACGACCGCCAACGCATTCCCGCCAAAGGGGATCGTGAACGGATTGAGAAAAACCTGCTTGCCGCCGCTGTCGCGAAAAGTTCCGGTTGGAACTATAACGACACGCGGGCCTGCCTCTTCAAAATCGAAACCACGAAGCGTGTCCGATCCACCCGCGAAAAACCGCTCGCTGATCGGCAGGATGCCATTAAGGCCTGGAAACTGGATGGGATCAAACCGGTTGCCCCCAGAGAAAACACTGGCAAGTCCGATTATCGCCCGGGCGGCTAACGTCGTGCTCTTTAGCTGCGAAAAAGTGCGATAGTAATTAATGCTCCCCTGAAATTTATGAAATCCGAAGTTCGCTCCCAGCACCGGGAGCGAAATATTATAGTCCGCCGTCAGGTAATACCCACGCGTCGGATCGCTGGCGTTATACCGGCATGGCTCACCCGGCTCGCCCTTCGCTATCAGATCCAAAAGCGACGTTTGAGTAGTGCATTTTTGCCGCGTGTCCCGGGCAAACGTTAAATTAAAACCAGAGATACGCACCCTTGCGTCGGGCCGCACGAGATCCTTGATCAAAAGGCTCTCAACGTTTGTCAGCCTGACGTCCTCAAACCGGTAGCGAAAGAATGCGATGCTCCGCCCGGGACGGCTGATCGTGCGGCTCGTCTCGGCCGAAAAGCTGATCCTGTTTATCGTCGGGCTGCCCGCATTTCGGCCAAATTCGTCGATCGGGTTGCCTTTGTCGTCGAGACGCTGGACGATTCCGAATGTGCCGCTGTCAAACGCCGAGCGGAAAAATCGCGTCACCGTGGAATCCCTCTGATACAGAGCCGAAATGGTGAGCGGCGCAAATTGCTTTTTGCCGTCATGCAAAAATCGCGGATCGATAAAATCAAATTGCACCAATTGCTGCCGCAGACTGTATTTGGCACGTGCCCCGCCCTGCCACAGATTTCCAAAAAGATTAAAATGACGAATGTCGAAAAATCCGTTAAAGCCCAGATCCGTCGAAAAACCGCCTCCATAAGAGAGCAGACGGGCGGGCTGCTCTTCGACACTGACGATCACATCCACCATCCGCTCGCCCGCCGGGCCGTCGCCTGCGCTCCTGTTTTTTATCTCGACTTTGGCAAAGGCGTCGGTTCCATATAGATTCTGCTCGCTCGAATAAATGTCGGCGCTGCGAAGCAGCTCACCCGTCCTGAGCGTCAGCGCCTTCAAGACGGCCGCTGTTTTGGTTTTATCGTTGCCAGTGACAAGGATTCGGTTGATGACCACTTTTTTGCCCTCGTCCTCGATCTTAAATTCGATCTTCACCACCTTTTTATCTGCCGCTGCATCCGTAACTGGCTCCGTCACCGAGGGCACAACGCGCGCGTCGTAATACCCCTGCTCTGAGTAAAATTCCGACAGCTTTCGCGCGGCGTTTCTCATCCTTGCGCGGGAAAAATTGACCCCGGTGAGCAATGGCAATTTAGCAAGCAGTTGATCGGAAGTAAATGCTTTATTGTCCACTATGCTGACGCCGCCGATGACTGTAGGCGGCCCCTCATCAACCTCAAAGGTGATTATCAGGTCATCGCCGCTGGGACTGACGCCTTGATTTACATGAACGCTTGCGTCGCGGTATCCGAGCTCGGACATGAGGGATCGCACAGTCGCTGTGTCCTCATCTATAATTGCGGCGCTTGTATAGCCGCGTCCATAACCGAGGATAGGAACAATGCCAAGAGGATTAGCCTTTTGCGAACGAACGACCGTGCTGATGTCGTCAATCGTTATTTTGTCGGTACCCCGCAAGCGAATGTCGGCCAGACGCAGCCGGCGGCCGAGGTCCGTCTGATATTTTACTTCGACTGCATGGTTAATGAGATCTTCGCCGCCGAGGAACGAGCAGAGAAACTCAGTATTGTTTGCGAGCTTGATGCCCTCGGCATCTGTCAGTGCGGGGTCGACCGCGCAGAGCGGCGTTACTTTTACAAAAAAGTAACCCTGCACCTGATAATAATCCTCAAGGCGGCGTTCGCCTTCGACAATAGCTGCGTAATCGAGAGTTCCCTGACGTTTTATCGGGATCAGCTTATCCTGCGTCGCCCTGCTGATCTTTCCTTCAGATTCGACCAGAACCTTTATTTTGGGGCCGACCTTGCCATTCAACTCGACCGAGATCAAGTTGGTTTCCCTGTCATAAGTGACCTGCGGCTCATCCAATTGGGGAACCGCAAAATCAGCCTTTCTCAGCAGATCGCGGATAGCGGCAATGTCGCTCGTGAGTCGTTCACGCGAATAGAGCTCACCCTTTCTCAATTTGAGCAGTGTCGGAGGAATCGGAGTTGCATACCCCTCGATATTGATGCGAAAGATATCGACGTGTGCCTGTTCATTCGGCGTTATCTTAAAAGTCACGCCGGCCTCGTTTTCGTTTTGCAGCGGATGCTGCTCGTAAACGACCTCTGATTTGTAAAACCCGCGCTCACGCAGATAGTCGAGTATATCGTCGGCATTATTGCGAAGCACTTGCTCGGTAATCGCGGTTCCCGGCGTCAGCAAATTGAGCTTGAACAAGAGATCCTGTTCCGTAACCGGATCACCGTCGATCTGGCCGAGCACGATCGACACCTTTTGCACCTGCGTCTTTCGCTTGATCAGATAACGGAGATCGACCCCTCCGGTTTGATTTATCTCAGCGGAGACGGTTACCAACGTGACATTTTTGGTTTTGTTGTAAATTGCTTCGATCGAATCACGCACTCGCGGAGTCGAGTAGGTCGCCCCCAGCGATTCGCGAGCGATTGTACGATATTGTTCCGCTGCCGGAGTGTCCTGATCGCCGTTGCCGAAATTTATCGACACCTTGCTTATCGGGTGATTTTCATATTTATTCTGAGCGGACGTTGAGATTACGAGCAAAACGATAAAAAAAACGTATAGAAACGGCCGCATCGGTTGCCGTGTAGATTCGTTTTTATTCGCCTTGATCTTTTCTCTCAATTGGGTTGCTTTCTTGTCGGTTGGTCTCTAAAATCGCTTTCGAAAACGAATCTCAAAACTAAAATTGTCGCGGTTGCGCGTGACATTGCTAAGCGAGCGCTGTTCGTATTGAGCAACCAGCGACAGCTTGTTCGAAACGCGGTATTCGAGCGCCAGGACCTGATTTTGATCCTGCGAGAGATTGGTCGAATATGTCACACGCAAATTATTATTGATCTGCCGTCCGACTGTTAGCCTCGCCGATGTGCCGAGTTGGCGTCCGGAAATTATAGGGTCTATCTCAAATACATTGAGGCCAAAGAGCTTGTCCGTGGCCTTGCGCACTGGGTTATTAACGATCGCATCGGTTAAAATCTCGGCCGCAGTATTGATCCCCGTCGAGGCTAAAGTCGTGATGCCGCCGGTCGTATTAGAGAGATTTCCGGTCGTGATCAGCGACACGACATCAGCCTGTGGCAGCGCCGGGCTAGAACGCACGGTCGCCGTGAGCAGCTCTGAATCGCGAAGCGGCCCCGCAAGATTTATAAAGATCTGATACCCCGCGATCTCAGATTCGGCCTGTAGGTTTATAACCGGATCTATCGTCGTATCTGGCGGAAATTCGAGCACGCCGCGCTGCACCTCGTAACGATCTTTGCGAAAAAGAATCGTCCCGCTATTGGCCGTGATACGCCCGGCGAGCCTCGGATTATCGGCGTCGCCGGTCAATTCCAGCGACACGGACGCAGTTAGATCGGCAATATTATTATGGACGATCAAGGCATCGCGGCCCTCGATGATCAGATCATATCGCGGCGCCGTAAACGAGCTGGCCCCAGTCGAGAGCGACACATCACGCCTGGCACCGATAAAGTCGGCGAGATCAATGTCTTTCGAATAAATACTGCGTCTTGCAAATACGCGGCCCGCGATGGTCACTTGCAGATTCTCGTCTTTTGACCGGCGCAGACCAGATATTTCCAGCCTGGCATCGCCAGTCGTAATAAAATCCTTTGGCAAGGGGACCGTCACATTATTGCCGTTAAGCGAGAAACGAAACGCCTGTATGGCGAGATTGTCGAGGGTTCCGCCGCCGTTTGCCGTGAATTTGCCGCCGCCGAGATACCCGCTCGCCTCCTCGACCTCGATTTGATTTGCGGTGAAGATTATCCTTGTTTTTACGCGGTCAAAAGTGAGCCTGTCCGTGCCGATAAATGTTGAGAGAGAGCCGTTTTCGATAGCTGCGCTGCCGGAAAGCCGTGATTCAGCGTTGGTTCCTGACAGCCTGATCGACGTATCGGCAAATCCGGCAAAAAACGTGTCTTTTGCCGCCAGATTTAATAGCGTGAGATTGACGCGTCCATCGATTGAGAGATTGTTTACAGCATCCGCCGAGAGTGCCTTAGTCCCGCTGATCGCCATGTTCGATCCCCCGCCCGAGAATCGTGCCTGATCGAATATAATTTCCCGCGTGTTAAATCGGATCACGATCGGCTCGGCCGCCGCCAGCGGCGTGTCTCTTATCAACAGCGATAACTGTGAAAACCGCGCCATGCCGCTCAAATTTGCCGCAGAAAATACGCGATTGCCCTTGTCATCCAGATGTGAAAGGTTCCCGCCAAATTCAATCTTTCCAGTCCCGGTTCCCGTTATGGGGAAACCCTTTAGCTTAGGCACAAAAACCAGAAACGGAGCGACCGGGCTCTGGTCAAAATCGGTCGCGACCATAAAGGGGAGATTTTCGTCCGCAAGATTCAACGTCGCATTAAGAATCTGAGGATGCCCTTCGAGATTTGCCGTTAAATCCGCGGTAAGCATCTGGTTTACGGTTTGCCCCTTGAAGGCGACTTCGCCGAACACGTTTTCGCCGACAAGCACATTTCGCGCCGTTCCGTTGAAATTAACCAGATATGACGAGGTGTGGTCATACTCACCGGTTGCTTTTGCTATGAAATCTACATCGCCGGTGATGTCGGGAATACTGTCATTCTTTGGCAAAAATGAAAGCGCGAGCGGTACGGGAACTCCCTTGCCGTTGAGATCGAGATCGAACGCTGTCGAAGCCCTGTCGTAGCTGCCCTTTGCCGTCAACAGGCCAACGCCGACATGAATCTCTCCCTGCTGTAAATCAATCCTTGTCCCGCTAAACACCGCTTTGACAATCAAATTGTCGAAAGGCTGGCCTGCGATGACGCCCTTGACAGATGTCAGGTTTATTTCTCCCTGAGATGCATTTGGCAAGCCGCTGATATCGACCGTGCCCGACGTTTTGCCGTCAAGATCACGGATCCGCTCCGGCAGCTC
The DNA here is from genome assembly GCA_038226395.1 of Pyrinomonadales bacterium. Taxonomy (GTDB): domain Bacteria; phylum Acidobacteriota; class Blastocatellia; order Pyrinomonadales; family Pyrinomonadaceae; genus OLB17. The sequence continues at coordinate 23,733 of JBBRQM010000011.1, forward strand.
GATCGGCAAAGCGGCGAGCAGATTCCCGGCGTTTACGCCAGAAAGTGTCGCCTTGACCGCGACGTTGTTCTTGCCGCCATAGGGAATACTGACGGAGAAAAGCGCGTTTCCGCCACCGGGATCGTTTAACTTGCCATTGCTCAATTCCAGTCCTGACGGAGACGATGCGATGTCCGTAGCCACGCTGCCCAGCATGCGGCCGCGCATCGAGATCGAGTCAAGCGCAGCCTTTCCGTTGATCACCGGATCGGACAAATTACCCGTCAATGTGCCGTCAAAACTCAAGTTTCCTGCGACGGTAACCTGCATCGAATCCATCTGGTGCTCAAGCTCGGACGAAACGCCCAAAACCCGGATCAACCGGTCGATCTCCGTCGCATCCGTCGATCTTAATGCCAAAACGAGATCGGAGTTTTGATCTTTTAGATCGAAACGCCCTGATGCATTTAATGTGCTGTTTGCCGAGGTAAGTTTCGCATTGTCAACGTTAAAAAGACCTTTGACGGCAGTCAATTTAATATTTCCCGTCACCGGGATCATATCGTTTTGACCATTCCCGGCGTTGGCCGTGATGTCCGCATTTAAGCCGCCGCTCGCCGTGCGAAAGTTAGTCCCGTTAAATGTAAGATCCACGGTGCCCGTCGTCTGACCCTGGATCGGCACGATGCGGCCTCCCTGCAGCGCGAGCAGTTTCGCAATGTCAAGATTCGCAAATGTGCCGGTCAGATTTGATAGAGAGCGGTCATTGAGAGCGATCACCGCTTTTCCGTTTACTCTACCGTCCATCACATTGGCCGTAAGGTCGTTGAGAGCGACGCGGTCGTTATTGACATCGACCTTTGCGGTAGCGGAACCAAGCGAAATGCTGCCAACAATACCGCCGCCGAGACTCATATCCGCCGTCGCACGGTAATGGCCCGACGGTTCGAGTATATATATTGGCCGAGCAAATTTCACATTTTTGAGAATGCCGCCATCCGGCAAATTTTTGGTTTTCGCGAGGCTGATGTCGCCGGCGTTGATGTCATCGGATCTGGCCTCGACGGTTCCCTGCCGGATCGTGAGCCGGACGCCTGCAATATTCAGGCTGCCGAGAGTTGCGGCTCCCGCTTCGACCTTGGCGACCCGAAGCTTGTCCGAATAAACGATCAGCCCCGCCGAAGTGTTCTGGAGGTTTACGTCCGGTATATCCAGACCCATCACTCGCGTCCCTCCTTTGGCTATCTCGTCCGCACGCACATTTTTAGCCGTAACCTGAGCCGAACCGTTCCCTCCCTTATATTTAAAATGGTCGGCCGACACATTTTTTACTTTCGTTTTGGCAATCTCGGCCGTCTGAGAATCGACGTGATCGATATCGACATCGGTATGGCCGTTGGCATTGCGGATATTTAGATTTCGTCCGCTCATGCCCTGCAAACTGTAATTTTTTGTCGTGAAAGATCTGGCGTGGGCGTTTGGTGTGGAAATGGTGGTTGCGTTATTGTCCACCGCGACGCGCAAATTTTGCGCCGTCAATTCAGTAAACTCACTGTCGCCGATCGCGAACCTCTGCGCCCGTCCGTTCGCCGACGATAAGCGAAACTCGCGATCTTTGTATTCCGCGGTTGCGTCCGATAGAAACAATCGACCGAGCGTCAATGAGGGCGATCTCGCGGCAACCGCTTCAAGCTCGCCGACCCATCGAAAATCTGTTCCCGTGCCGCGAACGTTGCCATGCAGCCGCAGAAAATCGACGCGAAAGACATCGTAGGTCAACATTTGAGCGACGGCGTTGCCGTTTGCCTCGTAGCTCGAATTTGTCCCGCTGACGGTGGCCTCGACGTTGACGGCTTTTAGAGCAACGCCGCCGGCGCGGAGGTTGTCGGCATCCGCCGTGCCCTCGATCTTGTAATTCTCGCCCTCGCCGCTCACCTTTCCTTTAAAATTTCCGGTGCCAAGCAGTTCGGTTCCGATCGGCAAGATGCTCGACGCCTGAGTAAGATCGACCGTCGATTGTATATCAAAACTGTATTTCGGAGCCGACCAATCCGTCAGCGTGCCGCTCATGGCCGATTCGCCAATCGGCGTTTTTAATTCGAGTCTGGATATCTCGGCACCATTTCGATCTGCGATGCCGTTTGCCCGGATGCCTATTTTTTCTATCGCTCTGCCATCGTAAACAAAATTGCCGTCAGACGAAGTAAGGTCAAATTTGTATCGTTTCTGTTCATCCGGAATCTGTAAATTCTCAGGTGAGAGCGAAAACAAAACGTTATTGGCGTTGGCTGAGATCTTTCGCGTCAGGTCGCCGAAATGTACCTCGCTGTTCTGGACCGATAGATTAGTTGACTGGTATTTGAAATTAACGGCCCCGCCCGCCTGATTGTCGACCAGTTTCAAATTAGAAAAATTCGACCGCCCGTTTTCGTCGAATTTGATCCACACCTCGGCCCCGTTGACCTCGGTTTTGTCGATGCTGATATCGCGGCTGAGCTGCATCGAAAACACATCGAGCACCGTCATTGCAAGGTCGGCCTGGCGAATAAAAAAGAGCTTTTCGCCGGTAGTTTTGTCGTTAAAGGTGGCATTTCTGAGATGCAGTTCGAGCGGCGATGGGGTCACGCTAAAGGTTTCGGCGTCAAACACGATGCCGATCTCCGCCATTCTGTCCGCAAATTTGCCGCGAATATAGCTATCAAACACGCCATATTTGTATAAGCCCACGCTTATCAGAGAAAAAATAAGAAACGCGACCGCTATAATGCCCAGAGATGCGAGGACATTGCGGCGCCGGAAAAATCTGCTGCGCGGTTTTTCCTCAGTATTTTCTTCGCGTTTTTCTATGTCTTCGTTGGGCATAAAAAGGGATAATTACTATTAAAAACTTACCGTTTCAACGATCTCAAGGTCAAATGCATCAATCGCGCTGACCCGCGGCGGATGATTTGTCAGCAGCCGGATCTTTTTTACGCCGAGGTCTTTCAATATCTGGGCGCCAATTCCGTGATCGTGCACTTTTCCATAACCGGTCTCGCGCTTTGCGGTTTGAAAATCGGCGCCTGTTTCCTGCATCAGAGCATACGTCCTGAGCTGATTTACCAAATCAAGATTATTCTCTCGCTGACGCAAATAAAGTATGGCGCCATACCCAGCCTCGGAAATTTTTTGGAGAGAGGATTGCACCGCTTTCGAAGCCTCGCCGAGAGTCGCTCCAAAAATGGCAAACGTCACATTCTCGGTTTGGACGCGCACCATGACGGGTTCGGTTGTCCCCGAAACATCGCCGAGGGCGAGCGCCACGTGCGTCTCGCCATTAATGATGTTCTCGTAAAGGATCGCGCGGAACAGGCCAAATTGCGTCGGCAGATCACACTCGACAATGCGCCGTATGAGCGTTTCTTTTTTGACGCGGTATCGAACAAGCTCGGCGACCGAAATGATCTTCAATCCGTGGCTCTCGGCAAACTTCTCAAGCTCGGGCAGACGGGCCATTGTGCCGTCGTCGTTCATAATCTCGCAGATGACGGCCGCCGGCTGCAGACCCGCGATTCTGGCAATGTCAACGCTCGCCTCGGTTTGCCCGATCCGCACCAAAACACCGCCATTCTTTGCCCTTAACGGAAAAACATGTCCCGGTCGAGCAAGATCAGATGCCTTAGAAGAAGGATCGACCGCCGTCAGAATGGTTTTAGCGCGGTCGGCAGCCGAAATTCCGGTCGTCACGCCCACGCGAGCCTCGATCGAGGTCGTAAACGCCGTTCCCATGCTCGAAGTATTCTCAGTCGTCTGCGGGAAGAGCTGCAGCTCGTTGCAGCGTTCCTCGGTCAGCGGCATACATATCAACCCCCGACCGTGAACCGCCATAAAATTGATGATCTCAGCCGTCACCTTTTCCGCCGCACAGACGAGGTCGCCCTCATTCTCGCGGTCTTCGTCATCGACGATTATTATCATTTTGCCGTCGCTAATATCGCGTGCAGCTTCTTCTATCGAGGATAAAGGCATTTTTGATCCCAACGGCCCAAGAATGGTGCCGCTATGCTTGTATTACTTAGATTCTAACGAATAGGGACGATTTAGGCGAATAAAATATATATTGGGTAGTGGGTCAGTTTGATTTTCCTTGGTGCGCTTTGTGTCTTTGCTTTGTGTTCTTTGTGATAAAAAAAGCCGTAATCACAAAGGCCACAAAGAGAGGACAAATAAAGAACACAAAGTAAGATTTGGCCTCTTTATTCAAGCTGATCCACTACCTATTTTTGCCATCTTTGGTCTTTCCTGCATAACTTGTCACAATAACCACTTATGCCGCATGCGCGAAATATTCGATTGTTGAAGGTGCTCCTTCACGTCATATTCTTTCTTTCGGGAATTGCGACGATCCTTATCGGTCAGGTTTTGCCTACACTGGCGCGGCATTTCGCTCTTAACGACCTCGATGTAAGCTTCTTTTTTCCGGCTCAATTCGCTGGTTCATTGATCGGCACATTGCTCACCAGCCGGTTTGCCCGTAGCAATAATTATATGGCCGCCGCGACGATAGGCGGCATTTCTATGGCGACGGGCGTGATGCTGATGAATGTCGATTCGTTCGTTATTTGTCTAATCGGATTCCTGATCAACGGCCTCGGCATCGGGTTGACACTGCCGTCGATCAATATGATGATCCTCGAGCTAAACACACATCGTTCGGCATCGGCCTTGAGCATTCTAAACTTTTGCTGGGGCGTCGGAGCTATCATTTGCAAACCCTTTGTCGATCTTTTCAGTACGGCGGAAAACACCGGCCTGACGACCTACATTCTCGCGGCTCCACTGTTGATATCGTCGGTAGCTCTGGTATTTGTAACGAGGCCAGAGATGTTTGCACCGGTAAACTCATTGGCGAGCGAAGACGCCGACGCTTATCCGATATGGACATTGCCGATCGCGTGGGCGATAGCGCTCTTTAATTTTATCCACGTTGGCTTCGAAAGCGGCATGGGCGGCTGGCTGACGACTTACACCGGGCGTCTCGAAGGCGAACCGGTCGTGCATTGGATCTCGCCCACGTTGCTCTATTTTTCGTTTTTTGTAGCGGGGCGTGGTGTTGCTCCTGTGCTGTTTCGTTTTCTGAACGAAAACAAAATGCTGCTTCTAGGCTTAACAACTGTGTTACTGGGAATGATAATGGTGCTCACGGCGAGTACGGTCATTGCACTGAGCCTCGGTGCGGCCGTCGCTGGTTTTGGCACATCATGGATCTTCCCGACAAACGTTGCCCGATTTTCCCGAGTCTTTGGCCCGGCCGCGACCCGCCGTGCGACACCGCTTTTTATTTGCGGAACGCTGGGCGCAGCTTCATCCACATGGCTGATCGGTTTTATATCAAATCAAACCGGAAACCTTAGGATCGGGATGTATGTTCTGATAATAGGCGTTGGTTTACTGATCGTAATTCAGATAAGCATGAGCTTGAGAAAACAAATTAGATCCGTTTAGGTCATCGACAATCTACTTGTCAAGGTCGAGGCCTTTAAGATACTCGCGAAACTCGGAGCCGAGGTCGTCGCGTTTTAATGCAAATTCTACGGTTGCCTTGAGAAATCCGAGCTTGTCGCCCGCGTCGTGTCGTTTTCCTTCGAGTTTGACGGCGTAGAAAGGCCGTGTTTTTAGCAATATCCGCATCGCGTCAGTGATCTGTATCTCGCCGCCAGCGCCGGGAGTCGTCTGCTCAATCGCCTCGAAAATATCCGGCGTGAAAATATACCGGCCGATGATCGCCAGATCCGACGGCGCGTCCGCAAACGGTGGTTTCTCGACCATGTCTTTTATTTTATAGACATTAGGCTCGACCTCTTCGGCGTCGATCACGCCAAACCGCGAGATCGCTTCGCCCGCGACCTGCATCGTCGCGATCACGGGCGCATTGTATTTTTCAAACACCGAGATCATCTGTTTTAATGCCGGTTTTTCACTATCGACGATGTCGTCCGCGAGAAGCGCTGCAAACGGGTCGCTGCCGACAAATGACTTTGCCTGATAGATCGCGTGGCCTAGCCCGAGGGCCTGTTTTTGACGCGTGTAGCTGATCTGAGCGATGTCCGAGATAGCCCTCACCGCCGCAAACATCTCGTCATCGCCTTTTTCTCGTAAAAGCTGTTCGAGCTCGAACGATATGTCGAAATGATTTTCGATCGCGCTCTTGTCGCGGCCAGTGATGATCAGGATTGATTCGATCCCGCTCTCGACCGCCTCTTCGACCGCATATTGGATCAGAGGCTTATCGACCAGCGGCAGCATCTCCTTCGGAGACGCCTTTGTAGCCGGCAAAAATCTTGTGCCCATGCCCGCGGCGGGGAAAACAGCTTTGCGAATTTTATTTGTCATATCAAGTTTGCTAAATTCGATAAATCTTAACGGATAAGACGAACTGTAGATTTTAGGCTAAATATGAGCGAGAAACAAACATTCGAAGCCGTGCTGATAAAGCACGAGACGGACGACGTGACGCGTATCGACGTACCCTTTGATGTCGAGTCGGTCTTCGGCTCAAAACGTGTGCCTGTAAAGGCCGTCATTAACGGCTCCGAGTATCGCGGTTCGATCGTTCGCTATGGTGGCCAGTATATGCTCGGCATACCGAAAGAATTTCGCAAAAGGGCAGGTGTCAATGGCGGTGACCACATTGTAGTTACAATCGAGCGCGATGATGAAGAGAGGGTGGTGACGGTGCCCGCCGACTTTGAGGATGCTCTTGCCAAAAGCGCGCTCAGAAAAACATTTGACGCGATGAGTTATACCCACCGAAAAGAGCATGTCCGAGCGATCGAAGAGGCCAAGCAACCCGAGACCCGAGCGAGAAGGATCGAAAAAGCCATAGCGATGATCGATGCCAAAAATAAAAAGTAACAATGCTGGATCTTAACTTTGTAAGAAAAAATTTGGAAGCTGTTCGCAATGGGCTGAAAAACCGCAGCTTTCCTGACGGAATACTCGATAAATTTGTCGATCTCGACGCAGGGCGCCGCCGCGTTATCGGCGAAGCGGACGAGGTTAATCAATTGCGAAATGCAGCCAGCCAGGAGATCGGAGAGCTAATAAAGGACGGGAAACAGAGCGAAGCCGATGCTAAAAAGGCCGAGGTCGCAGGGCTTAAACACAAACAATCAGAACTCGAACATCAGCGTGACGAGGCCGAGGCAGCGATGCATGACCTACTCGCAGGGCTGCCTAATATCCCGGCAAATGATGTGCCGGTCGGTGCAGACGAATCGGCAAATAAGGAAATCAGAAGATGGGGTGAGCCGCGCGAATTCGATTTTGAGCCAAAGGATCATGTCGATCTTGGGCTTGCCCTCGGCATACTTGATTTAGAACGCGCGACAAAAATAACTGGTTCGCGATTTGCAATTTTGAACGGTGCGGGTGCGCGATTAAGCCGGGCGCTGGTCAATTTCATGCTTGAGGTTCACACCGTCCAGCATGGATATACCGAGACGCTGCCGCCATTTCTGGTAAACCGGACGGCGCTTTTCGGCACAAATCAACTGCCAAAATTTGAGGACGATCTTTTTCATATCAAGGATGATCGAGGCTTTGCGCTAATTCCGACGGCCGAGGTGCCGGTCACCAATTATCACGCCGAAGAGATTCTCGACGCAAAAAATTTGCCGATAAAATACGCTGCATATAGCCCATGTTTCCGCAGCGAGGCGGGCAGCTACGGCAAAGATACGCGCGGGCTGATACGCCAGCACCAGTTTGAAAAAGTTGAGCTGGTAAAACTCTGCCTGCCGGAAAACTCTGACCAAGAGCACGAAAACCTGACTGCAAACGCCGAGCGCATTTTGCAGCTTCTGGGCTTGCCATATCGCACCGTAGTTCTCTCAACAGGCGACATGGGTTTTGGCGCGCAAAAAACTTACGATATCGAGGTTTGGCTTCCGGGCCAGTCGGCATATCGCGAAATTTCAAGCTGCTCAAATTGTGGCGACTTTCAGGCACGGCGGATGAATACAAGATTTCGCCGTTCAGGCGGAACCAAGCCCGAGTATGTACATACGCTAAACGGCAGCGGCCTCGCTGTCGGTCGCACATGGATAGCGATCCTTGAGAATTATCAACAGAAGGATGGCTCCGTTTCGATACCCGAAATTCTCCATCCGTATATGAATGGCTTGGCTGAGATTAAAAATATTTAGCCGCAGATAAACTCAGATGGCGCAGATAAAGAGAAATAGAAAAAAATTCTTATCCATGTAATCTGCGTTTATCTGCGGCAAAACTCTTCCGGTTTTTTTAATAGGTTGACGAGACTCGGCCATGTAATTACAATGTAATTATGAAAACCCAAATTATCCAGATAGGCAATTCGCAAGGCATTCGTATTCCAAAAGTTTTGCTTGAGGAAAGCCGGATAAAAGGTGACGTAGATGTCGAACTTCACCCAGACGGCATATTGATCCGCAACGCGCAAAAACCGCGTGCCGGATGGGACGAGGCATTCAAAACTATGTCCGAGAACGAGGATGACGAGTTAACCGGCGGCGACGCGTCAACCCAATTTGAGACAAAGGAGTGGCAATGGTAGATCGATTCGACGTTTATCTGGTCAATCTCGACGCCGACCCGTCAAAAGATGCCAAGAATACGCGTCCGTGTGTGGTCATCTCTCCTGATGAGATGAACCACAACGTCGGCAATGTCATAATAGCACCGCTCTCCGCAGTCGGCCCAGCATATCCTACGCGAATAATCGTCAATTTTCTCAACAGCAAACGGGCAGTCATCCTCGATCAAGTTCGTACTGTCGATAAGATCAGACTTGTAAAGAAAATCGGAGAGATCGAAAAAACAGCCCGCCCAAAGATACTGAATTGTCTTCAGGAATTTTTTGCTGAATAGACGCCTCTCAAAATGGGCTGTTTTCCTGTTTATGTTCCGATCCAATTGCTTGCATTGCAGCGTTTGCCTTATCAGTCACAGCATGGCCGGTCTCGCTAATAACTTCTTTCGTCGAATCGATCAAACCAGACGCCGCATCCTGGGCCTTGTCCATTAGTTGCTGCCGTGCCTCTCCCAGCAACTGTCCTTCATAGCTGGTTGATGGTATGGCAAATCCAACCGCAGCTCCAAATGCCAACGCAACAGCACCAACAGCCAGCGGATTTTCATTTATATGATAGTTATATTTTTCTTGAGCAGCGGTACCAAAATCGCCAACCTTGTCATACGCTTTGCCAGCCGCATCGCTCGTACCCGCATAAACCGATCCCACCGCACCGCTTACAGTGTCAAGAGCTGATCCGACCGCATTTGACACTTTATCAGCCGCTCCGCGGACTTTGCTCCCGGCCGTGTCGAAAGTTGAATCGGCTGCCGGGGTGCGAAATGACCCCATCGACCTCTCCTGCGACCCTCGCTGCTTGCCGGAAAAGCTCTGGTATGCGAGCAGTCCCGCACCAGCGCCAATTAGAAGAAACGGGAAAGGATTATCCATCGCCGTCTTTACGATTGTTGTATTCGAAATTCCATCACCTATATTTTTCATAAAAGTTGCCGCCTTGCCTATAGTTGCATCATAGACGGCTTCTTTGGCCGTCTCCACCGCGTTATGTATATGATCCGAGACTTGCTCGGAAACATTGTTATAACTTAATTTTTCCTGAATCGCCTCTATGGTCTCGCCCATTTGCTGGCGCGTCTCGACGATCTGGTGCTTGATGTTTCCCGTCTCCGGAATATCGAGCACATTGTCTGCATTTGATGAGAGTTCGTATTTGCCGTCCCTTCTTGCTGTTGTCCCGGCATTATCCTCCCGGTTTAATTTGTCGTCCCTAATCGATCTCAGAGTCGATTCCGATGGATCGATCCGATCTATATTTTCTAGGTCATTTCTTTCTTGAGCCATTGTATATCCTCCTTAAGAGTTTTAATTGTTTCGCGAGGCACCGGATCTGTATTTCGCAATGCCGCAAGCGCCGACGTTATCATAAAATAAGCTGCCGCTCCCACGACCGCGCCAACAAGCATAGCCGCGCTCCACGGTGGTATAAACAGGGCGAGAAGTAATATTAATCCGGTCAGCAACGCGAGAGCGGCCGCATACGCGACTGCTCCGCCGATGACCAGCGAGCCGATATTTTTCCCCGTCCTTGTTGCCGTATGGACGATTTCAGCTTGTGCCAGGGCAACTTCCTGTCGCACCAGCGTTCCTGTTTCAGACGCAAGCTCGGCAAAAAGGTCTCCGATGCCTCTTTCTTCTTTAACTATTTGCTGCTGTGCCATATCTCATTCCTCCTTATCAGGCTTTCCCGGCCGATGCTCTTAATGCTCTGTCGGGCATATCGTTGCCATGTATGTACTGGCCGGCACCTGTGGAGAGAGGCGGAGAGCTTTTAAGAAATCTTGCCGCAAGAATGCCCAATGTGAACGCTCCGCCGAGAAAAACCACCGGATTTGCTCTCGCGTAAGTTTCGATGTCCCGCGCGAAGCCTCTAAGATCTGTTCGCTCAAAATAATTGGCAGCTTGCTCCATCTTATCGGCGGCCGTTCCGGCATAACGTGCCGAATATTCGGTCACGACGTTTTTATCCTGCCCTTTGTTGAGAGTATCGCCGGCCTTTCGCACACTGTCGGCCACTGAAGTCAGTCCGCTCGCAAAACCTGCTTTTTTCTCGTCGATTGCCGATGCTGCCGTTTCGCTTACGCTGTCATAAGTATCGCTGGCAGCACTTTTTGCCTGGTCAAGCAGGCTCTTGTCCTTATTTTCATCGCCCCCAAATTTCGCCGTATGGCTCGAATCGGGCAACGCCTGACTGCCCTCATTTCCTTTCATATCTTTTGTTTCGGGCTTGTTAGGAATCATTTCACGGTTTTCCCATGAATGCCCCTTTTGGCTCCCATCACCAAAAGGTGTAATTCCTGTAGTTTGATTTTCCTGATTTCCCATTTTGATTCTCCTTATGTTGCCGGTCTCTTACCTGTCAACTGTTATTTAATACCTGTAGCATAAGACCTAAATAAGGTCTTGGCTCGCCCAATTCGTTTCAGGTCTAAGCTTATCTGCTAGGGAGAGCGAATACGGTATGGAACCATACTAAGCGAAAAAGATTCTTCGTTTTTTTTCAAAAAAGAAGAAGCGTTAATCAAAAACAGTCTGCGGCGGAACAAAGCAAATCGATTCATCCTTAGCCGGGTTTTCAAATGGAGTGTTTAAATTGCAGCCTGTTTCATGTGAGCTGAAACAAAACAAGATCTCAAAATTTAGCTGTTGGTCGCCTTCGCCTGGTTCCAAAGGGTGTCCATCTCATCGAGGCTGGCCGATTCCAGCGTCGCGTCATTCTTTTTTAGCTCATCCTCGATAAACTTGAACCGTTGGCGAAATTTGCGGTTTGTTTTCTTGAGCGCGGTTTCCGGCTCAATGTCTAAATGTCTGGCGAGATTCATAACGACAAAGAGCAGATCGCCTATCTCTTCGGCAACGTTTGCGAGGTCGTTTTTACGAATTGCGTCTTTTAATTCAAGGATCTCCTCATCGAGCTTGTCAAATATCTGACCGGCGTTTTCCCAGTCAAAACCAACCTTCGCTGCTTTTTTGGTAAGTTTTAATCCCTCAAGCAAGGCGGGGAAATGCACAGGCACCTCATCGAGGATAGAATCACGCGGCTTTTCGACTTTGCCCGATGCCTTTCGCTCATCGGCCTTTAGCTGATCCCAGTTGTCGAGCACATCCTCAGCTCGGGCAAATTTTGCATCGCCAAAAACATGCGGATGCCGCAGGATCAGCTTTTGCGTCACGCCGGCGGCAACGTCATCAATATTAAAATCACCCCGCTCGGCTCCGATCGTCGAGTGAAAAATGACTTGGAGCAACAGATCGCCAAGCTCTTCGCGTAAGTTTGCGGTGTCGCCCGTCTGATCAGCTTCCTGGATCGCGTCAAATGTCTCATAAGCCTCCTCAAGCAGATATTGAGCAAGCGAGGCATACGTCTGCTCGTGATCCCACGGGCATCCGCCCGGAGCGCGAAGCCGGTTCATCACCGCGACAAGTTCATCAAAAGGTTTGGACATGGTTTTGTTGGTTCGTTGTTAGTCGTTGGTTGTTCTTTGAAAGAGAAATCATGAAAGACACCAGTCTTAGCAACGAACCACGAACGACCAACCATGAACGGCTTTGAACAATTTTGAATTCTTTTTCGGCAAAATGCTAATATCAAAATAGGATTTCAAAATTATGATCGGCAAAGACAACGAAGAAGAAGAAGTACATTTTAAGGTAGCTGACAGGCGAAAATTTAACGCGGACGGCTCGGTGCGCGACGGCGTGACGCTCGAACCGGCTAAGGTGGAAACACCTCGTGATGAGCCGGAAGCATCAGCGAAAGAACTTGAGACAGAACCGGGTTTAGTGTCAGATACAGACGCAGCAGCCGAAGAATTTGCTAATGAGCCGCAGGAGCATGATGAAGCAGACGGTGACGACAGTGACATGCCGGGTGCCGACGACCCGGCGAGCTTTGTCAATTTCTTATCGACGCTCGCGACAAACGCCGCCGCCGCCCTCGGTGCCATTCCACACCCGGCAACCGGCCAACGTTCGCTCGATCTCGAAACCGGCAAGTACTGGCTCGACATTCTCGCCATGCTTCGCGATAAAACAAAAAGCAATCTGCATCCGAAAGAGTCTCGCCTGCTCGAAGGCCTGCTCGCCGATCTACGCCTTCAGTATGTGCAACTTGTTCGAGCGACCGAGGATAAACTAAAAGCTCAGGCAGCGCAGCAATTCTCCGGCGCCGACATCCTGGGGAAGAAATAGTTAACCGAGTTGACTGAGTTTGCCGAGTTCTCTAAGTTTGATAGATTTATCTTCCAATCTGATAAATGAGGAGAATCCAAAATGGCAACTTTTAAGAAGTTTGAAGATATTCTTGCCTGGCAAAAAGCGAGAATGGTAACGAAAAAAGTCTATCAAGTTTCGAACGCGGGAGAATTTGCTCGGGATTTTGGTTTGAGGGATCAAATGAGACGGGCTGCCATTTCAATAATGGCGAATATTGCTGAGGGACATGGGAGGCGCACGCCTACTGAATTTGCAAACTTTCTCAATATCGCAAGGGGATCGGCGGTTGAAGTTTAGTCTCATTTGTATGTTGCGCTGGATTTGGCATACATCAGCCAATCGGATTTCGATGAAATATACGAAATTCTGAATGAGATCTCGAAAATGACCGTCTCGCTTGCTCAATACCTGAGAAAGTAGAGTCGTTAAACTCGCCCAACTCAGTAAACTAATTGAGATGAAACTAACTTTTCTCGGCACTGGCACATCGACAGGCGTTCCATCCATCGGTTGCGACTGCGAAACTTGCCTGTCCAACGATCCGCGAGACAAACGCTTGCGGGTTTCCATTCTCATCGAACATCGCGATAAAAAGATCCTCGTCGATACCTCTATCGACTTTCGCCAACAGGCGTTGAGGGCAAAGATCAGCCATCTCGATGCGGTTCTCATCACGCATTGCCATGTCGACCATGTTTTTGGCCTCGACGATATTCGCCCATTGAATTTTCGTCACGGCGCAATGGGCGTCTATGCTAATGAGGTCGCATGGACCGATCTCAAGCGAATCTTCCAATACATATTTACCCCGACCCATTTCGGCGGCGGACTACCGCAGTTGATACCACACACAGTTCAACCGAATGCTCCGTTCTGCATTGGCGAGGACCTCGAAATCACACCGCTCGAGGTCATCCACGGCAAGCTGCCGGTCATCGTCTATCGCTTTAACGATTTTGCATACGCGACTGATCTCAAGGTCGTTCCACCGGAATCGATGGACGGCCTTCGCGACCTCGAAGTTTTGGTTCTCGATTGCGTTCGCATCAAGCCTCATTCGACACATCTATGTCTCGAAGAGGCGTTGGCGATCATCGCCGACCTCAGGCCAAAACGGGCGTTTCTTACACATCTCAACCACGACATCCTCCACGAACGTGATTCGCATCTTTTGCCTGATAATGTACATTTCGGTTACGACACGCTGGTGGTAGATAGTGTTTGATCGACGTTATTTATGGGAAAGTGACTTCATAACATAGTCTATTAATCGGCTCACATCCTCGAGTTCGGGCGAAATATTGGTGTCGCCCTCTACGGCCGATGAAACGATCCGTTTTAGATCTTCAGGAATTCTGTCTATCGCCCATAAAGCCGCTACCGGCTTCGAAGGGATATTGCCTGTCGTGTGCGAATACAAAATGCGGCACAGAGTTAAAACTGTATATTTGCGATATTTTCTGATGTCACGCCAGTGACTTTCTGGATTGTTTATTTCAGCGTGCAAATACCGGGTCTCACGTATTAATGCTTCGTGAAGCATCGCAGATGTGATTTCTGGAACAAATATTTCTGGGAGCAGCCCGTACAGCACGATCCCACTTTTCAAAATATTCAACCATACTATTGGGTTGCCGTCGGAGCCGGTTCGCTTCCACTGACTAAACTGGTAAAGACAGCCTTTTCCGCTCTTCATCAATTCGTCAAATACTAGAAACTGCATCTGTAATCTCGTCGCCCAATTATTGGTATATACCAGGCGTTCAAACCAACGTCCAATGCCGGAAAACTCCGAGTCGGAAAGGTCTCTCTCCGTCACGACGATACAGTCGATATCGCTATCGCCGGGGTCAAATGCATCCTGGGTGAGCGATCCGTACAAATATATGCCGCAAAGCCCCGTTCCTAACAAAACAGGCATATCTGTTTTGATCTGATCGAGCAGTTCATCAAGTTTATGATCCATTTTTTTCCTGAAATTTGTTACAAAACCGTTAAAATTATGCCAATATTAGGGTTAACGGTTTGTTACACAGAACTGTTCCCGATTTTAATGCGTTACGTTACCTGCAGCGCGCTAAATGCTGTAAAAACAGGGTTTAGCAAAAAGTTTTAAAACCACTACATTTTGTGTTGACAAACGGTTTTGACTACAATATAGTCTATAACACTGTAGGAATAGCCTTTGTATTTTTTATTCAAAGACCCGCCTGCAAATACACAAATATACCGGTGTGAACAACGGCCACGCTCGTCAAATCACGATGCGTGGAAGCGGGACTTTCTCTCTTTTTTTCACCCGAAAATTCTCTAATAAATGGATACCTACACAGCACAAACCGGAACCGCCGCCACCCGCCAAACTGACAATTCGGCACAGACCTCAATGCAGGTTCGCAAGCGTAACGGAGCGCTCGAACCGGTCGATATTAATAAGATCGTCCGGGCGATCACGCGTTGCTGCGTAAATCTGCCGTCGGTTGACTCGTTGCGAATCGCGACCAAGACGATCAGTGGCTTGTATGACGGAGCGACCACCCAGGAACTCGACAAGCTGTCGATCCAGACCTCGGCGAGCCTCATATTTGAAGAGCCGGAATACTCGCGTCTCGCCGCACGTTTGCTTTATCAGTATGTCGAAAAAGAGGTCCGCAACCAAGAGATCCATTCGTTCTCGCAGTCGATCGCTTTTGGCGTTAAGGAAGGTTTGATCGGTGAGCGTGTCGCCAATTTTGTTATTGAAAACAGCCGCAAGCTAAACGACGCCATAGACCAGACGCGCAACGATCTTTTCGAATTTTTTGGCCTGCGCACATTATATGACCGCTATCTTTTGAAAAATCCAGTGACACGCGACGTGATCGAATCGCCGCAGTTTTTCTGGATGCGTGTCGCCTGCGGCCTGGCCGAAAACCCATATGAGGCAATTGATCTATACAATCTGTTCTCATCGCTCGAATACGTGCCTTCGACGCCCACGCTTTTCAACTCAGGCACGCAGCACGAACAGCTTTCAAGCTGTTTCCTGCTAGATTCGCCGCAGGACAGCCTCGACAGCATTTATAAAAAGTATTCCGATGTGGCGATGCTCTCGAAATTCTCTGGCGGCATCGGCATCTCCTATCATCGTGTACGTTCGCGAGGCTCGTTGATTCGCGGAACGAACGGACATTCGAATGGCATTGTGCCGTGGCTCAAGACACTTGACTCGTCTGTCGCGGCCGTAAATCAAGGCGGCAAACGCAAAGGTGCATGCTGCGTCTATCTCGAAACGTGGCACGCCGACATCGAAGATTTTCTCGAGCTCCGCGACAACACCGGCGACGAAGCCGGCCGCACGCACAATCTGAATCTCGCAAATTGGATCCCCGATCTCTTTATGAAACGCGTCCAGGCCGACGGCCAGTGGTCGCTGTTTGATCCAAAGGTCGTGCCGCATTTTCCCGACCTCTACGGCGAGGAATTTGAGGCGACGTATTTGAAAGCTGAAAACGAAGGCCTCTTTATGCGGCAGGTCAATGCCCGCGATCTCTACGCCAAGATGATGCGGACGATGGCTCAGACCGGCAACGGCTGGATGACTTTCAAAGACGCAAGCAACCGCAAATCGAACCAGACCGCGCGGCCTGAAAATGTCGTTCACCTTTCAAATCTCTGCACCGAAATTATCGAGGTCACGTCTGACAACGAGACCGCCGTTTGCAATCTCGGTTCGATCAATGCCGGGCGGTATGTAAAAGACGGACAGTTCGATTACGAGAAACTGCGTCGAAATGTCCGGCTCGCCATCCGCCAACTCGACAAGGTCATCGACCTCAATTATTACGCTATCCCGAGCACAGCGGGTTCGAACAACCGCTGGCGCAACATCGGTCTGGGGCTTATGGGTTTGCAAGACGTTTTCTTCCAGATGCGTCTGCCGTTTGACTCGGAGGAGGCGCGAAAAATCTCTGCCCGTATTCAGGAAGAGATCTACTACGCCGCTCTCGACGCATCGTCCGATCTCGCTGTCGAACGCGGCGTCCATCCGGCTTTCTTAGAAACGCGGGCAGCTCATGGCGATCTGCAATTCGATTTTTGGGGTATCACGCCTGATGATATTGGCCGCTGGGATGCTCTGCGAGAAAAGATCAAAGCTACCGGTCTGCGAAATTCGCTGATGATCGCCATCGCGCCGACCGCAACGATAGCCTCGATCGCCGGCTGTTATGAATGTATCGAGCCGCAGGTTTCCAACCTGTTCAAACGCGAAACGCTCTCTGGCGATTTTGTCCAGATCAACAAATATCTGGTCAAAGAGCTAAAAACCATCGGTCTATGGACCGACGAGATCCGCAACAAAATTAAATTGAGCGAAGGTTCAGTGCAGGACATCGACGAGTTTAACGACGAGCTAAAAGCGATCTACCGCACCTCGTGGGAGATCCCGATGCGGTCGCTGATCGACATGGCCGCGATGCGGGGAGCATATATCGACCAGAGCCAGTCTTTGAATTTGTTTATGGAGAGTCCGAATATCGGCAAGCTTTCGTCGATGTATATGTATGCGTGGCAAAAGGGGTTGAAGACAACATACTATCTCCGCTCGCGTCCGGCGACGCGCATCGCTCAGGTATCTGCGGAAAATATACAAATACCGGCCGAAGTAAAAAAGACTTACACCGACGAAGAGGCTCTCGTTTGCTCACTCGAAAATCCTGAAGCTTGTGAGGCATGCCAGTAGAGTGGTAATTGGAATTCAATTTCTATGTGGGAAATCGAGGATCATTTTAAAGTTCGCATCGGTGGTAATAATTACATTGATACGCCTGATATCATAGTTTACAAAGGCCAATCCCTGTTCGCTCTCAAACGCCATTCTGAGAATGGTTATTTAGGTATTTACTTTGAGATTTACGACTCTTGTAGAAAGCACGTCGCTTCGATCAAACGTAACGAGATTTATTTTGGAGACAAAGACGCCTACCAAATTGATGGCTCTTTGAATCGCTATCTTTTTACAGAACGAGCTTCAGGGAGAATTATTTGCGATATTAAAAAACGGAATGACGCCCATCCGGCCGAGATAGATGTTTCCGCCGAGATTTATACGCCAGATGGATTTCTTATCAACGCCACGCCTGAACAAACCAATTTAGGCTGTATCGTAATGAGCGGAAACACTTTCGTCAATTGCGGTGCGGCTATCGCGATCAGTTAGCGTCTTACAGTCGGCGTTTCAATTTTCAAGGCGTAAATCATAAAAAATATGCTTTTAGACCCAGGTTTCAACCTTACCCTTCGCCCGATGAGGTATCCGGACTTTTACGAGATGTACCGGAACTCCATCAAGAACACGTGGACCGTCGAGGAGGTCGATTTTTCGACCGATGTCAATGACTTGCGCAACAAGATGACGCCGTCCGAGCGGCACATGATCAATCGGCTCGTTGCGTTTTTCGCGACGGGCGACTCGATCGTGTCGAATAACCTCGTCCTAAATCTTTACAAGCACATTAATTCGCCCGAGGCACGGATGTATCTCTCGCGTCAGCTTTATGAGGAGGCTGTCCATGTGCAGTTTTACCTAACGCTGCTCGATACATATATTCCCGACCACTTTGAGCGCGAACAGGCCTTTGCCGCGATCGAAACTATTCCGTCGATCCGCGAAAAGGGCGAGTTTTGCTTCAAATGGATCGACTCGATCAACGATCTTGAGAGCTTGCAAAGCCCCGGCGACCGCAAGATGTTCCTGCTCAATCTGATCTGTTTTGCGGCGTGTATCGAAGGGCTGTTCTTTTTCGCGGCGTTCGCATATGTATATTTCCTGCGGTCAAAAGGGCTGCTTCATGGCCTCGCGGCTGGCACGAATTGGGTATTTCGCGATGAGTCCGCCCATATGAAATTCGCTCTTGAGGTTGTAAATACAATCCGCAAAGAGGATCCGCTGCTATTCGACGCCGAACTCGAACGAAGCGTGGCAACGATGCTCGACGAAGCAGTAACGTGCGAAATGCAGTTTGCCGAAGACATCCTGAGCGGCGGCATCTCCGGCCTGTCGGTCGGCGATATGCGGCAGTATCTCGAATTCATCGCCGACCAACGCCTCATTATGCTTGGAATGCAAAAGGTGTACGGTGCAAAAAATCCATTCTCGTTCATGGACCTACAGGACGTTCAGGAGTTGGCAAATTTCTTCGAACGCCGCGTCTCAGCCTATCAAGTCGCCGTCGCCGGTGATGTGAGTTTTAACGAAGTATTTTAAGAGTTTTAAACCGCGAATTACGCAAATATACGCGAATGAGATAATCTTTTCTTATTCGCGTTTTTTCGCGTAAGAAGTGCAGAAGCCCGCGCGTGAGCAAGGGCGTAACATCCAATGTTGAGTGTATCGCCCTTGCTTACACGCGGGCTTGCGCAACTTATGAACAATCAGATCACAGACTTTATCAAACACCACTTCCGGCATTTCAACTCGGCGGCTCTTATCGACGCAGCCGAGGGCTATAAACAGCACCTTGATGGCGGCGGGACGATGATGATCACGCTTGCGGGGGCGATGTCGACGGCGGAGGTGGGGTTGAGCCTTGCGGAGATGATCCGGCAGGACAAGGTGCAGATCATTTCATGCACGGGAGCGAATCTTGAGGAAGACCTCTTTAACCTCGTCGCTCACGATTTTTACGAGCGTGTGCCGCATTATCGTGATCTGACACCGGCGGACGAACATGACCTACTCAAGCGCCACATGAACCGCGTGACCGACACCTGCATCCCCGAAATGGAAGCGATGCGGCGGCTCGAAAAAGCAATGGTCGATGTCTGGACGGCGGCAGACGCGGCTGGTGAGCAGTATTTTCCACACGAGTTTATGTATCAGGTTCTCCGCAGCGGGGCGCTTGAGGAGTACTATCAGATCGATCTCAAAGATTCGTGGATGTATGCTGCGATGGAAAAAAAACTGCCGATGGTTGTGCCCGGATGGGAAGATTCGACGATGGGCAATATGTTCGCCGGGCATGTCATCACGGGCGCCGTTAAAAATGTCCACACCGTCCGCACCGGCATCGAGTACATGATGTCGCTTGCCGAATGGTACACCGCGAACTCGACCGACGACTCGACCATCGGATTTTTCCAAATCGGAGGCGGCATCGCCGGTGACTTCCCAATCTGCGTCGTTCCAATGCTCCATCAGGATCTCCAGCGTGAAAATATTCCGGTCTGGGGTTATTTCTGCCAGATCTCGGATTCGACCACCAGCTACGGCTCATACTCCGGCGCGGTTCCGAATGAAAAAATCACGTGGGGCAAACTCGAAGCAACGACGCCTAAATTCATCGTCGAATCCGACGCCTCGATCGTCGCTCCGCTGATGTTTGCGTATATTTTGGGGTGGTAATACGCAGTGTGTATATACTTAGCTTATGACAGTGCAAACGATACCTGAGATCGACGAAATGACTCCGGTTCAGCAGATCGAACTGATGGAAGCGCTCTGGGAAAGCATGAGCGAGAGAAATCTCAATAGCGAGCCTCCTGAATGGCATCGGGATTACTTGGTTGACCGCGAAAAAGCGATAGCTAATGGCGAAGACTCATTTATTTCTCTCGACGAGCTTGAATCGGACCTTCGCAAAGAACTGAAATGAATATAACCGTACTCCGTTCCGCAACACGCACGATTGCGGACGGAATAAGGTTCTACGAGCGTCAGGAACCTGGACTTGGTGCTTACTTCCTAAGCTCGATAATGTCCGATCTGCGGTCAT
Organism: Pyrinomonadales bacterium; assembly: GCA_038226395.1. Classification (GTDB taxonomy): domain Bacteria; phylum Acidobacteriota; class Blastocatellia; order Pyrinomonadales; family Pyrinomonadaceae; genus OLB17. Next base: position 44,292 of record JBBRQM010000011.1, read on the forward strand.
TGAAGATATACGGCGGTGGACACCCAATGTACGAGGACACACCCTACCATCGAATGGTCTGCAAGAGATTTCCCTATTCGATCTATTACAGAAAAGATGGCTTGGAGGTGTGCCATTATTTTTCGCGAAAAAGGATTAGAGGCGAGAAATTTTCGAAGCGATCGTAAAGTTGGTCGCCAACAATCGCTTGCTCCTTAATAATTTTCTCTTTTCCATTTCCGTCGATAACTGTGACAGTTCGTCGATCATCAAAATTCTCAACCGAAGCAAATTTTTTGAGCATGTCGCCGTGTAATTTTAGAAAGACTGTTTGCGTTCCGCCGTAGACTAAAAATGCATCGATACAATTTAGAGTCCGGTTAAATCGAATATTCGGATATTGCGCTGAGTTCCTAATATGTACCAATCTGTCCGCTGACTTGTCGTAGATCAATAAAGTTCGCACTTCATTGGCCCCTCGCGCAGGTGACCCGGATATGAAAGTAATATCGTTCAGACCATCATTGTTAAAGTCCTTAAATTTAGGGTATGCTTCTGCCACAGCATCGTCTTCGATCTGTAGTGTCTGCGTCAATTTCCACTTTCTCGCCGGCGTTCGGGAATAAAAGCGAATAATAGCTAGATTCGTAGGGTGATAGCCCCTCCATTCACCGTTATTTACAATATCGATCTCGACCTTATTTTGGTGCCGTCGTCCCACGCGTGTTTCGTTAGAATACTTCTCGAGAACCTCTCGCGAGGGCGATTGCTCCGGCAAACTTTCATTTACCATATTCGAGCTTGGTTCGGGTATATTCTGCGAGGTAGCAATCGGATTTACGCGCTGGACGTTGCATGAAAGGGAAGCTGAAAGAATAAATACTAGGAGAAAAAACCTTCGCATAATCGGTCACATCGCACTAAAGAGTTATCATATACCTACAACGAAAAAATATGTCGATTATTGTTGCAAGCAAATCCAAGTTCATCGGCAGTCGAGCATGAAGATATTTCACGGTACCGAAAATGCAAACATTATGCGACCGACGGTTTTGACGCTTGGGGTTTTTGACGGGCTGCATCTTGGGCATCAGCGGATAATGCAAACTGTTGTCGAGCGTGCAAAGGCTGTGAATGCCGTCGCAACGGCGATCACATTTGACCCGCACCCGCGGGCCGTCCTTCACCCCGAATCGGCTCCGCCGCTGCTCCAGACGCTCGACCAGCGGCTTGCAAATTTTGAGGTGCTGGGCATCGAACAGGCGATCGTCGTGCCTTTTACCCGTGAATTTGCCGCACAGCCCGCCGAAGATTTTCTGGGCAACATTATCCGCGACCGGCTCCATACAAAAGATGTTTATCTCGGAAAGGGATTCGCTTTCGGAAAGGATCGCGGCGGGAATATCGAGCTGCTTCGCAAAATGAGCGGCGAGCTTGGATTTACGGCGGATGAGATCGACGAGGTACAGCTTCGCGGTATGCGGATCAGCTCGTCGGCGATCCGCAAATTGCTTGACGAAGGCCGCGTTAACCTCGCCCGCCGGATGCTTGGCCGCCCGTACGGTGTCGAGGGCGGCATCATTCGCGGCAACAGGCGTGGGCACACCATAGGCTTTCCGACGGCAAATCTAAAACCACACAATCGTGTCATCCCGCGATACGGAGTCTATGCAACAGCCACGCTGATCGACGGAACGTGGCGAAAGAGCATTACAAACATCGGAGTCAGACCGACGTTTGAGGACACGAGCGAACCGTCTATCGAAAGTTACATATTCGACTTCGACGGCGATCTATATGGCGACGTGCTTCGCGTGCGTTTTCTTCACCGTATTCGTGACGAGCGTAAATTCAATGGAATCGATGAGTTAAAGGCCCAGATCGAAAAGGACACACGGCGGGCGAGGAACTATTTCCGTCATCAGGGCGTAAAGAATATGCTAGATTTGCTGTGAGGTGGTTTTATGAGCATCACAATTTCAATATCTGAGAAAACCGAAAAGAAGATTCGCCGTCAGGCGGCAAAATCAGGTCAGGACGTAAATAAAGTCGTTGGCAATCTCGTCGAAGAGGTTTGGGATGAGCGTTTTCCTGAATCTGGCTCAAACGGAAATATAGAAGCGAAAGACGGAAATGAAGAATTTGTAAACCCTTTTACTCCGTTTATTGCATGTTCTCAAGCGGAAAGACGGATACGTCAACTCGTTATAAGGAAATTCTTCAAGAGGACATTAATATGCCTGGTGGATGGGGCGGCGAGTAAATGTCGTATTTGATGGACACTGGTTTCTGGTATGCGTCGATTGACCGCTCGGATGATCATTATTCTCGTGTTGCACCAGTTGCGGACGAAATTAGAGAGCAAGACATCGTTCCCATCCCGGTAATTACCAAAACGCTTATCTCATCCTCAAGAATCGCGGCGTCGATAACCTGGCGGCGTTTGCAGAAAATCTCGCGTCCTCGCATTTTGATCTTCAATCTCCAGCGGCTGTCGATTACATGAGATCCGCTGAAATCCTCCGCAAATATCATGATATCAACATAGATTTCGTCGATGTGCTAATTGTCGCTATGGCCGAGCGGTTAAATATAACAAAGATTCTGACGGTTGACCGCCGGCATTTTCAGATCTTCCGGCCAACTCATTGCGAATCTTTTGAGATACTGCCATAAAAAAATGAAGATAACTGAACTAAGACCAATGTTATGGACCGAGGACCTAAGGGGAACCATCACGTTCTATACCGAAACTCTTGGCTTTACGGCGGATGAGGTCAATGAGGAATGGGGTTGGGCATCACTCTCGGTGGACGAGGTTTCCATAATGCTCGCCAAACCGAATGCACATACCCCGTATGACAAGATCGGTTTTACCGGCACGTTTTATTTCAACACCGACGATGTCGATGCAATGTGGACAAAACTTAAGGACAAAACCAAGATCTGCTACGGCATCGAAAACTTTGAACACGGAATGCGTGAATTTGCGATCTATGATAACAATGGTTATATGCTGCAATTCGGGCAGGAGATCGCGGCGGATAAATGATCGAAACAAAAGACAGGGCAATCGTAAAAGAGCTTGAAATTATCGAGACTAACAGCAACGGAACAGGTGCGCTCGTTCCTACAGATGAGCTTGGGATCGCCAAACAGGTCTCAAACGAGCAGGTTATTGCAGAAGAACGGACACTGCAAAAGATTGAGACAGCGGTCGAGGGCAAGTATCGAGGTATTCGCGGGTATTGGCGGATATTCGAGGTTTCGCGGGTCATCGCGATGCTCTCGCTTTATCTCTATCTTGACCAGTTGGATGTACACCTTGGGCAACAGAATAAACAAAAGAAGGGACGTCTGAGAAAGGCGATGCGGCTTACCAGAGCTGCTGTGTATGGCGAAAAGCTATACACGGTGCGTCTTTGGTTTTTCCAGCGGGTTTTGATGCTGCTTCGACGTTTCTTTATCGGAAATATCACTAATAAAGAGGCAAATCAGCAAAAACAGGCTGTCTGGCTCAAGGAAAAACTGATCGAGCTCGGGCCCACCTTTATCAAAATGGGCCAGTCGATGGGCACGCGGGCAGACCTTTTGCCCCTGCCGTTTGTAAAGGAATTGGGAACACTTGTGGATAGCGTCCCGCCGTTTCCGAACGATGTTGCGTTTTCGCGTATCGAGCATGAGCTGGGCCGCAAGATCAACGAGGTCTATGCCGAATTTGAGCTCGAACCGGTTGCCGCCGCATCACTCGGTCAGGTCTATCGTGCCCGGCTGCACACCGGCGAAGAGGTTGCCGTCAAGGTTCAGCGGCCCAATCTCGAAACCATGATAAAGGGTGACATCGTCATCCTCAAAAAAGTCGCTAATTTTGCTGAACGCTTTCCGCAACTCAACGAAAATGCCGATTGGTCGGGGATGCTTCGCGAATTTGACACGACGATCCATGAGGAAATGGACTATGTCGCTGAGGGCAAAAATGCAGAGAGATTTCAGGAAAGTTTTAAGAATTGGAGCAACATCCATGTGCCGAAAATTTACTGGGATGCGTCCACAGAGAAAGTTCTGACGATGGAGTTTATCCACGGCACAAAGGTTACCGATCTCGAAGAACAGCGGCGATTGAATATCTCTTCTGCAAAGGTAAATCGCCTGTTGATAAAGACTTACCTGAAGCAATTGCTCGAGGACGGCTTTTTCCACGCCGATCCACATCCGGGCAATTTGCTCGTTATGCCGGATGGCCGCGTCGCGTTTTTCGATTTCGGAATGGTCGGCCGCATCACGCCGCAGCTACAGGCAAAGATGATCGACGCATTTTTTCACGTCGTCGGCAAAGATCCCGGCGGCATCGCCGAGGACCTGATCGCACTCGATTTCCTAAAGCCGGGAACAAGCCCGAGCATTATTAAACCTGTCGTTGAAAAAATGTTCGAGTTTCACTTTAATCTAAAGCTAAAGGATGTCAATTTTAAGGAACTGACCTACGATCTGGCCGACGTGATGTATGATTATCCGTTTCGTTTGCCGTCAAATTTTACATACATAATGCGTGCGTTGATGACGCTCGAGGGCATCGGCATCGTGACGGATCCAGAGTTCAATTTTTTTGAAACGGCCAAGCCCTACGCCAAGGAATTTATGCTCCGCCGCGAAGGCAATGATTTTCGCAAGATGTTTGTCGATAAGATAATGGGCCGCGACGAAGGCGGCAAGATCGACTGGGATCGCACCTGGAAGCTCGCAAAGATGGCCTTCAGAACCGTACTGAATACGTAATCTAATTACCCGAACATTAAATCCTTGCATCGATAGCTATTTCGTCTTACAATAGATCCATCGATATGGAAATCGTTACACTATCATCAAAATTTCAAGTTGTTATACCTCGAGAGGTGCGAGAGCGAATGAGGCTCAAGCCCGGAACCCGTTTCCGCGTGATTGACATTGGCGGCGGACTTGAGTTGATACCGATTCGCCCTATGGAGGAGTATCGAGGGATACTCAAAGGTAAGGGGATCGGGACTGACATCGAACGCGAGGCCGACAGGTTATGAACGGCCTAAACCTGGTTGACTCATCAGGCTGGCTGGAATATTTGACGGGCACGGACAGGGCACGTCTTTACTCACCTGCGATTAAGGATAAAAAAAACCTTATCGTTCCCGTCATAAGTATCTATGAGGTGGTCAAGCGAATCTTACGCGAGGGCAACGATACCGATGCGAAGCAGGCCATTCATGCAATGACTGAGGGGCGACTGGTAAATCTGGATCTTTCCCTTACTCTTGATGCCGTCCAATACAAATTGCCTCTTGCAGACAGTATTATCTACGCAACCGCAATGAGGTTCGAAGCGACACTTTGGACTCAAGACGAGGATTTTAAAAAACTTCCGAATGTTCGCTATTTTGCCAAATAGAAAACTCCAGTTATATTTGACACAGTGAACCGAATCGCATCAATTATCGCCACTCTATGCTTACTATGCGTCGCCTCAGTTGCGTCCCAGAATAAAATGGCCAACTCGACACGGCTCAAGATCTCTCATATATCAAAGGATTTCCAGATCGGAGATATTGATGACCCGGCGTGGGACAAAACGGCGGATATCCCCGTTTCAAGATATTGGTCCGGCGCCTCAGCTCCAGCAGGTCGTCATTTCAAGGCTCGGCTGCTGTGGTCGGCGACGGCGCTGTATGTGCGTTTTGAGGCAAATCAAAATGAACCGCTGGTCGTCAGCGACAAACCCGATCTGACAAAAAAAGTAATAGGGTTGTGGGATCGCGATGTGTGCGAGATTTTTATCGCTCCGGACAAAAACGCGCGAAACCAATATTTCGAGTTTGAGATCGCCCCAACCGGTGAATGGATCGACCTTGGTATCGAAGTGACGCCAAAAAAGCGTCTGACCGATCTGGATTATGCGTCCTCGATGCAGTCATCTGTAAGGATCGAAAAAGACAAGGTCATTATGGCGATCAAAATACCTTTTTCATCTCTGGGCAAAACGCCAAAAGCCGGCGATATATGGCTCGGTAATCTGTTTCGCTGCGTGGGAAAAGACCCGACTCGCGGCTATCTCTCGTGGCAGGCCACAAAAACAAAAAAGCCCAACTTTCACGTTCCGTCAAAATTCGGCGAATTTGAGTTTGTGGATTAAAAGCGCCCCGCCCCGGGGCAGTGGGGCAGATGGGGCAGATTGGGGCGCATGTCAGACCGTCATTCCGCCATCGACAGCTATCGTTTGGCCGGTAATATAGCTTGATGCATCGGACGCCAGAAAGACGGTCACGCCTTTTAGCTCGCCCTCGTTTCCGACACGCGGAATAACGTTGTTTTCCTGTATCGAACGCTCGTAAATATCGATCACGGCGTCAGCCAGACGCGAGTGAAAAAAACCGGGAGCGATGGCGTTGACGCGAATACCTTTTCGTCCCCAGCTTGCCGCCAATTCTCGCGTCAATCCGATCAGACCGGCTTTGCTGGCTGCGTAACCCGCATAAAATGGACCATTTGCCGACGACGTAAGGCCGGCGATCGAGGCAATGTTTATGATAGAGCCGCTATTTTGTTTTAGCATTTCGCGGCCTGCGGCCTGGGCGAATAGAAAACAGCCGGTCAGATTTACATCCAGAACTTTCTGCCAACGGTCAAAAGGCATATCCTCTGGCATAGCTCTCCAAGAGATACCAGCGTTATTTATGAGAATATCGACGGCGCCAAATTTAGCGATGGTCTCATCGACTACGGCCTGAACCTCTTCGGGTTTTGCAACGTCACACGTCTTGCCGGCAACATTAAAACCTTCGGCGCGAAACTCTTTTACCGTTTCATCGAGCCATTCGGCACGACGGGCGCAGAGCATCAGGTTTGCCCCGGCTTCGGCCAGAGCCTCAGCCATTTCCTTGCCGATGCCGCGCGAGCCGCCGGTGACGATAGCGGTTTTGCCGGTGAGATCAAAAAGATCTTTAACGTGTTTTGTCATATCAATTTCGTAAATAGTAAACCGTAAATCGTGAATCGAAACAACTATCTATTCACGATTTACGATTTACTATTCACGATTTACTATTTACGATTATGAAATGGCGAAAACACAAAAGGAACTCGCTTTTTTGCGCGACCTCGCTGTCGATGGCGAGTGGACACAGCGATTTGCGGATCTTGTCGATAAACATCTGGATCTGAGCGATGCGGAAAATTTGCTCTACATCAACGCCGGAACGGGTGGTCATGCCATCGCGATCTTTGAAAAGTTTGGCGCGAAGACAAATATCTTTGCGACCTGTGAAAATGACTACATTCTAAACATCGCTCGCGACAAGGCCGCCGCTCTCAGCGCGGACATTGATTTTTCTACAATGCGCTTCGAGGACGACGCATTTGACGCTGTTTTGGCGGATGGAAGCCTCATAAAAGCCGGTGACGTCGAGGAATTTATCGAGGACGCCGCGCGTGTCGCACGCACCGACGGCGATGTCGCCGTATTTCTTGCAACGGCCGGAAGTTATGGCGAGGTAGTCTCGCTTCTATGGGAAGTTTTGTTTAATGAGGGGCTGGGTGAGCACGGTGCCGCCGCCGAAAAGATCATCACCGATATGCCGTCGATTTCGCGGCTTGAGCAGATAGCCGATCGCGCGGGGCTCGTCAACATTAACACCGAGACGGCCATCGAGGTGTTTGAATACGAATCGGGGGCTGATTTTGTCGCGTCGCCGCTTGTCGCCGATTTCCTCTTGCCAGCGTGGCTGGATATGCTGGACGAAAATGAAAAAGACCAGGTTCCGGAAAAACTTGCTCAATTGATCGACGCCGAGGATGAGACACTGAGTTTTAGATTTTCGGTAAAGGCTACGCTTTTGACCGGAGAGAAGGTGTAATCAAATATCTTCTTCTTTAATATTTGCCAATTTCATCAGATGTCTTTGCAGTCCAATTTTTAACATCTGATTCTTGTGAATTGGGATTGATAAGCGAATTTCGATATCAGGTTTCCCGTAAATGTAGTGGCTGCCATTGATACGAAGAAGTGTCCACCCTCGCTGCTCGACAAGTTTTGCGAAGTGTTTGCCGGAAATCGGCTTCATATTGCTATTTCAAGCAAGCGGTCTGTCTTACCCATTTTTATTGTTGACAGATCAACCGACAGACAACCCTCAATGGCTTCATAAAGATTGGCAAGCAACTCTTCAAATGACTCACCCTGAGTTGCACATCCGGGTATTGATGGTACCTCAGCCCAATAGCCGCCTTCTTCAGCTTCGTGTACTACTACTTTTACTTTCATTGTCCCTTATGACTGTTTGGTCTCTGCCCGGCGGCGCATCTCGGCCATTAATTCATCGTCGCTCATGTTTGTGATTTGCGGAGTGGCGGCCGGCGTTGATGCGGTTGTCGAAGAGAGCTTTGCCTTTTCTGCCTCTTCCTCTTCCTCGGCCTCGCGCATGCCGTCCTTAAACGCCTTTCGGGTCTGGCCGAGCGATTTAGCCAACTGCGGCAGCCGACTAGCGCCAAAAAGCAGAAAAACTATTGCGATCACAAAAATTATTTGTGTCGGACTATCGAAAATAAATAGAAAATAAGTCATAACTAAACAACCTCGTCTTTTTTTTCAGACGCGGAATGCGATCAATCTGACCCGCGCGCCAATTTCTCTTATCATAACCCTAATTTATAGATGTTGCCATAAAAAAGGTTGTCTTCCCGCTTTTAACTTCGAGCTTTGTTCTTGAATCTGTCCATTGCATCGACCAGAGCCGATGTGATGCCTTTCTCTGAAACCGAGTGGCCGGCGTCTGGGACAACGATAAACTCGGCCTCGGGTAATGCTTTGTGCAGCTCCCATGCGGATGTGATCGGGCAAACGACATCGTATCGCCCCTGGACGATCACGGTTGGGATGTGGCGGATCTTACCGGCATTTTCGAGCAGATAATTCTCGTTGGGAAAGAAGGAATTATTCATAAAATAATGACATTCGATGCGGGCTAGGCTCAGCGCTTCGTGCGCGCCTTCCCAGTGCTCCATCAGGTCTTTGTCGGGGAAAAGTTTCGAGGTCGAGCCTTCCCAAACGCTCCAGGCACGCGCGGCCGAGAGTCTCACGGATTCATCGTCGCTGGTCAGACGCTTGTGATATGCCTTGATAAAATCGCTGCGTTCGGCCTCAGGGATTTCGTCGCGATAGCGTTCCCAAAAATCGGGAAATATCTCGGATGCCCCGTATTGATAAAACCAGTCAAGTTCTTTGCGGCGAGTGAGAAAAATGCCGCGCAGGATCAATCCCAGACACCGGTCAGGATGCGAAACGGCATAGGCGAGGCTCAGCGTGCTGCCCCATGAGCCGCCAAAAACATGCCATTTTTCGATGTTAAATTTACCACGCAGGGTCTCGATGTCGTTTATCAGATCCCACGTCGTATTTTCCCGTAACTCGGCGTGCGGTGTTGATTTGCCCGATCCGCGCTGATCAAAGAGGATGATGTGATACGCCGCCGGATCAAAATACTGGCGATACATCGGGATCAGCCCGCCGCCCGGCCCGCCATGCAGAAAAACAACCGGAATCCCATTGGGATTGCCGACGCGCTCGTAGTAGATCGTGTGAATATCCGACACCGCGAGCATGCCCGAGTCGAACGGTTCAATTTCAGGATAGAGATTTGCCATAAATTAAATGATACCGTGAATGTGCTCATCGTGTCAGTAGCCCGCACGTAAGTAAGGGCTCTCGTCCATTCAATACTTACGTATGGGCTACTGATAAAAAGTTGTCATACCAAAGCTGGAAAACGAGCAGCGTCCAGAGCTGTTTGTGGTGGCTGGCGATGCCCTTTTCATGCTCGGCGATCAAGGTTTGGACGTGATTCGGCTCGAACAGGCCCTGACCTTTTAACCTGGCAGGTGAAAGCAAATCGTGCATCAGCGGATTCAGACGGCCCTTTAGCCACTCGGCAATCGGTATTCCGAAACCTTTCTTTGGCCGGTTTAGAATCGACTGAGGCAGCCGTCCTTCGACCGATTTTTTTAAAATATACTTGCCTTTATTTCCGCGAAGTTTGTAATCAAGAGGCAAAGATGCCGCAAATTGGCCGATACGCGGATCGAGGAAAGGGGCACGCGTTTCCAGGCTGACGGCCATTGAGGCGCGGTCCACCTTGGTCAAAATATCCTCGGCCATATAGTAATTCATATCGAGATACTGCATCTGCTCGATCTCGTCCCTGGCATCACAAATTTTAAGCAAATTACGCGGACCCGCGTAAATATCGCCAGATGAATGCGAGAGCACATTTTCAGTCAATAGCGGCAGTTGCTCGTCGATCGAAAAAGAGCCAAACCATGAATGATGACGCGTGATCAAATCATATTTTGCCGATTTGACGAATCTTTTGGCTTTGTAATCAAACGAAAGATTTTTGTTCGATACTGGCAAACGCCGGACAAACGGCTCGATCAGCCCCGAACGCAGGAATTGTGGAATCGAGCCGTAAGCCCCCGCCATTTTGTGGCCAAAATACATCGGGTAACCCGCAAACAGCTCGTCACCGCCGTCGCCGCCGAGCGCGACTGTAACGTGCTTTCTGACAAAACGGGCAAGCAAATAGGTTGGTATCAGCGAGCCGTCTGACAGCGGTTCGTCCAGCCATGTGCCGATCTCGCTGATCAGATCGCCAGCCTTTTCGGCGCTGAGTATTTCTTCGTGATGGTCCGTGTTTAAGTACGTCGCGACCTCGCGTGCAAATTTTGTTTCGTCAAACGAATCTTCGGTAAATCCTATAGAAAAAGTCTTTACCTTTTCCGTCGCGTGCTGTGTCGCAAATGCCGCCACGGTTGACGAGTCAATGCCGCCAGAGAGCAAAATGCCAAGCGGCACATCAGACACGAGCCGCATACGGACGCAGTCGGACAGCAGATTGCGCAGATCATCGGCGGCTTTATCCAACGACGGGGTGTGGCCGTTCTTTGAGAAAGTTAAATTCCAGTAGCGACGTGTCTTCACCTCGCCGTTTTCGACGGTTAGCATGTGAGCGGCCGGAAGTTTTGAGATGCCTTTGTAGATCGATCGCGGAGCGGGAACGTAATCAAACGAAAGATACTGACGCAGCGCGTCTGAGTCCAGCTCAGCGGTGACTGATGGGTGCGCAAGCAGAGCTTTTGGCTCGGACGCGTAGATCAGCTTGCCGTCAAAGATGCTGTAATACAGAGGCTTTTCGCCAAAACGGTCGCGGGCGAGTATTAGTTTCTTCTTCCTCGTATCCCACAGAGAGATCGCAAACATCCCGTTGATATGATCGACAAAATCATCGCCGTATTCCTGATAAAGGTGCGGCACGATTTCGGTATCAGTCTGCGTAATAAATTTGTGGCCGCGTTTTTCAAGGCCGGCACGGACTTCGCGATAGTTGTAAAGTTCGCCGTTCACCATCACGACGATGCTTTTATCTTCGCTAAAAACCGGCTGGTCACCCGTCTTGAGGTCAATGATCGACAGCCGCCGCATTCCAAGCGCGACCGTGTCGTCAAGCCAAAGACCTTCGGAATCCGGCCCGCGATGGACGATTCGCTCACACATCGAATGCAAAACGGTTTCGCTTTGCTCGTTTGAGGTCTTAGGTTGTTTGAGGTTTACCCAACCTGTAATTCCGCACATAAAATATAATTAGCCGCAGATTAACGCGGATGAACGCAGGTACTTAAATCAAATAAATCTGCGTTTATTTGCGTCCATCTGCGGCTCAATTTTAAAATCCGATTTTTTCACGCACTGCATATATCGCCTTGTCCTGCGACTCGTGATAAGTCCGCACAAGCAGCTCGGCGAGCAAGCCCATTAGGAAAAACTGCACCGAGATCGCGAGCATAACGACCGCAATTATTGGCAGTGGCGTCAGGATGAATGACGTGGCGTAAAAGATCTTTAAGACAACCGCCCAAACGCCTGCAATGATTGAGATAAAAAACGCGATCATCCCGAAAGCCCCAAAAACATACAGCGGCTTGGTATGATACTCGGCCATGAACTTGATTGTTATGAGATCAAAAACAACCTTGATCGTCCGCGAAATGCCGTATTTTGATTTACCCATCGTCCGTGCGTGATGATCGACCGGTATCTCGGCGACGCGGGCACCCGCCCAGCTTGCGTAGATCGGGATAAAACGGTGCATTTCGCCGTAGAGCTTTACGTCCTGGATCACCTCGCGGCGATAGGCCTTGAGCGAGCAGCCGTAATCATGGAGCGGAACACCGCCGATCCATGAAATAATGCGGTTTGCGATCTGCGATGGTATTTTTCGCGAAATGAGCTTGTCCTGACGGTTCTTTCTCCAGCCGGAAACAACGTCGTAGCCTTCGTCAAGCTTTTCGAGCAGTCGTTTAATGTCCGCCGGGTCGTTTTGCAGATCGGCGTCCATAGGAATGAGAATTTCACCTTTAGCGGCATCGATACCCGCCGACATCGCCGCCGTCTGGCCATAATTTCGCCGGAGGGAGATCACGCGAACGCGGTCGTCCTTCGCTGCTATCTCTTTCAAAATCTCAAGACTCTTATCCGTCGAGCCGTCATCGACATAGATCACCTCAGCCGTCTTGCCAAGCGCGTCGAGCGCCGCTGCGATCTTCACATGCATCGGCCGCAGATTTTCTTCCTCGTCAAGGACAGGCAAAAATAGTGACAATTCCGGGTTCTCGTCTTTATTAACTTGATCCATTACTTACGTTAATTCTAACAGGATGAACAGGATATACAGGATAAAAACAAATCAAAGTTTGTTATCCTACTTATCCTGTCCATCCTGTTTCTAATTCTTTCTCGCGACAACGACGATCGACACGCCAAAGGGGAAATTGAAATTCCGCAGCCAAAACCGCTCAGAACCAAAAAGCTTACCAAAAACGCCGTTTAATGCCGAAACGGTAATATTATTTTCAGATTCGGGCTTTATGCCAGTCAGTTTCATCAGTGTCCGCCCGGCGAGAATCGGTGCAAAAAACGTCCAGTTGGCGTATGTCGCGCGTTCGATTGTATAACCTGCTTTTTTCAGCCGCTCGACGATCTGTTTTTTGGTGTATCGAATCCGGTGATTCGAAATATCATCCTGCACGCCCCATAACCACATAAATGCCGGGACAAAGATCAGCGAATAGCCGCCACCTTTAGTCACGCGAAACATCTCTTTCAACCCGGCTATGTCGTCGTCCAGATGCTCGACCACATCGAGAGCGGTCGTCAGATCAAACGTCTCATCAGCAAACGGCAGCGTTTCGGCCAACCCTTTCTGAGCTTTCAATCCCTTTTGCCGGCAAAATTCGAGCGCGTCGTCCGATACGTCAACGCCCTCGGCCTCGCCAAACTGAGCGAGCATCTCAAGATTTGCACCGGTGCCGCAGCCAACATCAAGAATGCGGAGTCGGGAGTCGAGAGTCGAGAGTCGAGAGCAAATCGCTTTAAGAAAAGATTCGAGGATCGTGCGCCGGCCGACGAACCACCAATGCGAGCCCTCGACCTCGTCCATGATGGCGTATGTATGCTGCTGCATTTCTTGCGGCAAAGTCGCGTTCATAAAGTTATCGCCTTTAAACCCTGATGCCCATCATCTCTGTTGCCAAAGCTCCCTGATTACCGTCGAGGGCGAGGCCGTAGCTATCGCGGAGCCGCTGTTTAATGCCATCGTCATTCACAAAGTAGGTGCCATCTGCCGCTTGCCCGAGGATCATCAATTGCAAGCCCTCATCAATATAATCAGGTTTATTGATACAGAGCATATATTTGCCCGCCGTCTGATGAGCCTCCCATTCGAGATCGTAAAGCCTTGGGTTAAAGATGCCGAGGGGATTCACATCAGAGTTGGAAAGGCTGGTGAGCGTCTGTGCAAAATCATAAGCATGACGTCCCTCGTGAACAAACGTGCCTTCGCAGCCGCGCTGCCCGCCGGTGTCGATTGTCTCTTCGGCAATGGCAATGCAAACCTCGCCGAGAGCATCCTGCGGATCCAGCCGCTCCGTTAACAGCCGCAGATTTGTTTTTATAGAGCTTATCAGCCCGGTATTGCCCGACGCGTTTATCTCGCTGACCGGACGGACGCGGACGAGCATATTTGACGATATAATATCATTCAATACTTCGCGATGCTGGTCATTGCCCTTGTCGAGGATTGTCTGAAACGCATCCTCGACCGATTTGCGGTATTTTTTGTCGATTCCTTTGTCAAATTTCATAAGAGTTTGCCCGCGAATTACGCGAAAAAATGCGAATAAGAATTCATATTCTTGGCCCGATTCGCGAATATTTGCGTAATTCGCGGGCCAAATATCCTAGTTGATCTTCCCGAACCCGCACCAGCTATTTTGATTATGCCACGTTATCTCGATACCTTTGGCGCCGATCTCGTTCCACCATTCGGCAAAATCGTCCTTTGAGATATAAAACGCGGTGGGGGCGACCAGATGATCAAATACTATATTATGCTGTTCGCGCCACCCGAACGAACCGAGGTGATTTAGATATTCATTGTAAAACATTCGGTTCGCGATTGGCTTGGCCGCCGCATTTAGCGGGCGATAAACCAGCTTTGTTGTCAGGAATACTCCGAGCGTCGGCAGTTTTGACAGTTGGTAAAGCATTGGCTGGCTGATCTGTGATGTAAAACCCTCACGAACGGGATTGACGTATTTTGAGATCCATTCGTTGTTTTCCGCTCCGTAAACCCAAGCGGAAATATGGCCGCCGCTTTTCACTTTGGACGCAAGCGAAATAAACGCTTTTTTAGGGTCTGGCGTATGGTGCAGCACCCCGACACTGAATGCATAATCGAACGCCTTTTTTAGGGGGAGTTTGAAAATATCGCATTGGACAATGTGTGCATTCGGCAGATGGCGGGTCAATGCAAATGCCGATTCGACGCCATCACCGAGATCAATCCCGACGACCTCGGCCCCTCCCCACTCGGCGGCAAGCTTTGTATGCCGTCCTTTGCCGCAGCCGCCTTCGAGGATTAATTTATCCTTAAAAAATTCCTGGGTTACCGGCTGAAGCCAGCCGAGAAACTGCTCGTTGTATTTCGGGTCTTCTTGAGTAAAATGCGTCCACTGCCAGCCGAAATTTTCCGCGGTCTCAGCCTTGTCTTCATCAATCTTGGCCAGATCGGCAAAACGCGGCACGCCACGCACGACCGTATACTCGCGGGTGCACTTTTTGCAGATCAGCACGCCCTCGACGATCTCTTTATCATCATATTTGCTCGCGTATGCCAGCAAAATATCACCGCCACAGGTCGGACAGGCCAATAAATCTAATAATTTTTCTTTCATTAAAACAAAAGAACATGGATAAAACGGATCTACCCGATTTTCACGGATCTGAATTTTCTTATCTGTGGAAATCCGTCTTATCTGCTTTTATCCGCGTTCCATTCTTCCCTTAAATTCCTCAAACTCGCGATAAGGAAAAGGCTGACGCCAGTTAAATTCAAACTCATCAGTGTCACGATCCGCGTAAAGCTGCTCGAATGTGGCCGCAAATGCCACACATATATCCCGGACGACGCCTTTGTGCGAAAAAACCAATTCGCGCATCTCGGATTCACGCACATCGGTCGGATATTGATATATCTCAAGCCTCACGCTGTCTCTGTTGAGAACAAACCGAAAATCGAACTCCTCGGGCTCGCGGTTCCATTTGAGCAAATACTCATTGTGATCCCGATCGGTGTCCAACAATGAGGTCAAAATCCCCAGCAATTCGGGCAAAGCCAACTTGTGCGGAGCATGGGCGGTCGTCGTATGAAATTCTGACACGCCGTTGTCAAAACCGATCGACATCCAACCGCATTGCGGTGAGTTAAAACTGACTTCGAGTTTGCCGCTCATAAATCGTAAATTACTAATTGTAGATTGTTAATTGCTAATTGTTAATTGGTATTTGAGGAAAGGGTTTAGATGTTGAAGGTTTTATCCATGAACAATTAACAATTTACAATTTACAATTTACAATTTAGTCGAGATGAAGCAATATCAAGACCTTCTAAAACATATTCTTAAAACGGGAGTTAGGCACGAGGACCGTACCGGGACGGGGACGGTTTCGGCGTTTGGCTATCAAACGCGATTTAATTTGCGAGACGGATTTCCGATCGTGACGACAAAACGCGTGCCGTTTCGCTGGATCGCGGAGGAGCTTTTTTGGTTTCTGAGCGGGAGCACGAGTGAAAAAGAATTAAACGAACACGGCGTCGATATTTGGGCAGAATGGGCGACGGATGAACAGACGGCGAGATTTGGGCGTGAGACGGGCGATCTTGGGCCGGTTTACGGCTATTTGTGGCGCTCGTTTGGCGGCGATTACCCGCAAATGAATGGCGTTGATCAGATCGCTAGACTGATAAAAGAGATCGAAACCAACCCAAACTCCCGCCGGTTGATCGTCAGCGGATGGGACCCTCGTGTCTGCGACGATGTTGCTCTGCCGCCATGTCATACGTTGTTTCAGTTCAAGATCGAGAACGAAAAAACGCTCCACTGCCAGCTTTACCAACGCTCCGCCGATGCATTCCTCGGCGTCCCGTTCAACATCAGCAGCTACGCCCTGCTGACCCACCTGGTTGCCCACGTCTGCGGCCTCGAAGCCGGTGATTTTATCCACACCTTCGGCGATCTGCATATTTACAGCAACCACCTCGAACAGGTCGCAGAATTGCTCGCGCGCGAGCCGATGCCGCTGCCAATATTGGAATTTATAAATCCCGATTCGTTGAAAGGTCTCGACGGCTTGCTCAATTTCAAATTTGAAAATTTGAAATTAAATAATTATCAATCCTGGGGCAAGATCGCGGCTCCGGTCGCAGTTTAAAAAATACCTATACATACATATACTTTATATGTATAATTTTATATGATCACTTGGGACGAAAAGAAACGGCAGAAAGTGATCAAAGATCATGGTGTTGACTTCGAGAAAGTCGAAGATGTCCTAGATGATCCGTTTGCAGTCTATATTGCCGATTTCGAGCACGGCAGCTCAGAAGAACGATGGTCAATCATTGGCAAATCAGCAGAATACGGCTTGGTCGCCGTTGTGATAACTTTTCGTGATGACGAGATTCGTCTTATAACGGCTCGTCGGGCAGAACCATGGATGGTGAGACGATATGAACAAAAAAGAAATAGACCTTGACGATTATCCTGACAAAGTTTTTGCGAGCGAGGAAGCATTTTTTAAACGCTTCCGAATAGTTGAAGGAGACGAACTGCTGAAATTAAAACAGCGAATCGCAAAAGCGCGCGGCGACAAGAAAAGTCGAGTAACCATTTATCTAGATGGAGATATTATCTCCAAATTCAAGGAAACAGCCGAAAAAGAAAAGATAGGCTATCAGACCCTCATCAATGACGCATTGCGACGGCTCGTTGACAACGGCAATGAGGAAACGGAAAAGCAGACGCTCAAGGATGAACTGCTAAAGGACAAGAAATTTTTGCGAAAATTGAAGACAGCCCTAGCCGCCTGACAAATATTTATATATTTATTTCACATTCGGCGGGTGGGCGGTTTTTGTGCGGACGGTGATGCCGTCGTCGCTGACGATAAAGATCTTTCGGGCGTCGTAGGTGGCGTAATTTGCGGATATGTATGAGAGCAGATAGCGATGCTGACGCAGCTCGTCGCAGATAAACTTGGCCGCCGTTTGCGCCTCGGCTAAAGGAAATACTTTGCCGCCCGTTTCCTCAGCCAATTGCGTCATGGTCACTCCGGCCTTTGGCTGATCGCGGCGATATGC
>JBBRQM010000012.1:0-61515 GCA_038226395.1 Pyrinomonadales bacterium
CTCAGTGCCTGCGGCAAAGGCGCCATTTGATTTTGACAATGACGGCAAGACGGATATATCGATCTTTCGTCCCGGGAGTGGAGATTGGTGGTATTTGAGGAGTTTTGACGGGGGGAATCGGGCATTTCAGTTTGGGTCATCGACGGATAAGATCGTGCCCGGCGACTACACCGGCGATGGCACGACGGATATTGCATTTTATCGCAAGACTACGGGTGAGTGGTTTATTCTCCGAAGCGAGGATTTCAGCTATTACTCGTTCCCGTTTGGAGCGGCGGAGGATATTCCGGTGCCGGCGGATTATGATGGCGACGGCAAGACTGATGCCGCGGTTTTCAGGCCTTCAAACTCGACTTGGTATATCCAAAACTCGAACGGCACTCCGACGACGATCACGACGTTTGGCGTGGCGGGCGACCGGCCAGTCCCGGCGGATTACGACGGCGACGGCAAAGCCGACATTGCGATCTACCGTCCGGCTAGCGGCCAATGGTGGCTCAATCGGAGCCGGGACGGCGGGATCGTTTACACTTTTGGAACAGGCACGGATAAATGTGTGCCTGGCGACTGGACAGGCGATGGCAAGGCCGATGTCGCATTCTGGCGGCCTTCGACCGGAGAATGGTTCATCCTCCGCAGCGAGGACAGCAGCTACTACTCGTTCCCGTTTGGCAACTCGACCGACACGCCTTCGCCCGGCGACTACGATGGTGACGGCAAATTCGACGCCGCCGTCTTCCGCTCGTCCGTCTCAACCTGGTATATCCAAAACTCCAAGGGCACCCCCACAACAATCACCCCATTCGGAGTTCCCGGCGACCTCTCGGTCCCTAACGCATATGTGCGGTAATATTTTACTTTTGGGTTGCCCATTCAAATCAATGAGCGGCCTTTTTTATGTAAATTGATGGTAAAGATTCTCCCACTCATCGAGCGTGAGTGTTTCGGCACGGCGGCGCGGGTCGATTTCGCAACTTTCTATTTTTTCAATGGCATTCGAGTCAAACATTTTGAGATTATTCGCCAGCGTTTTTCGTTTTTGTGCAAATGCTATGCTCAAAAACCGCCGAAAACCTTCCTCGTCGGCAAAGGATGGCCTTTTTGGCACGAGCCTTACCACCGAGCTCCAAACTTTCGGCTTTGGCGAAAATGCCGCCGGAGGCACGTCAAAAAGCCGCTCACGCTCAAACGCGGCCTCGGACAAAACAGTCAGATAGCCTCGCTCGCTCTTTCCCGGTTTTGCTGTGATCCGGTTGACTACTTCACGCTGAAACATCAAAACCAATACAGAAAAAAGATGGCGTTGACTGATCAAACGCTGAAGGATCGGCGTTGAGATATTGTATGGCAAATTTGCCACGAGTTTTATTTTGGCAGCGTTGCCGGTTAAGCTAATTAGCTTGGCGTAGTCCACATCCAGAGCGTCGGATACAATAAGCGAAAAGTTCACAAATGAACCTAAGCGATCTTTCAAAACAGGTGCTAGTTCTCTATCAAACTCGATAGCGATGACGCGACCGGCTTTCGCCACTAGCCTGCTGGTTAATTCTCCGTGCCCGGGGCCGATCTCGATGACAGTTTCACTCGTGGTCAGATCCAGAGCATCAACGATCCGGCTGATTACCATTTCATCTGATAAGAAATTTTGTCCTAATGATTTTTTTGCCCTTATAAGCATTAGGTTTGAGTTTCGGGATAACCAGTGATCTCTATGTCATCGCCGAGACGCTCGATAGAAATGTCTTTGATACGGGGCGCATTTTTTAACGAAGCTGCACCGGCACCACCGATCGCATACGGAGCGTTAGGGCCGCCGATAATAACAGGAGCGGCTAGAAATGTTACTTTATCAACGAGGTGGGCATCGCAAAACGATCCCGCAACCTCGGTGCCGCCCTCAACCAAAATACTCTGAATGTTTCGTTTCTTTAGCTCGTTGAGAACGCCAGGCAAATCACAACCGCCCATTTCGAGTTGAACAACGTCGATATCATGATCCCTAAGTGCCATTATTTTCTCTTCGTCATCACTGTTTGTAAAAACGATTGTCGGCGTTACATTTGCAGTCGTTACAAGCAACGAATCGACCATAAGTCTTAGCCGATTATCAAGTATTACACGGAGGAGCGGTCTTCGACGCGACTTACCGCTGCGGTCGGTAAGGCTTGGGTTATCGACAAACGCCGTATTGCTGCCGATGAGAATAGCGTCGTATTCGTGACGGAGTTCCTGGACACGAGCACGGGCAGTATCGCCCGAAAGGGCAATTGAAACACTGTCCGAGAGCGAAATACGGCCATCAAGCGACATTGCAAGCTTGAGGTGGACAAACGGCCGTTGCTTTTTGTGCCAACTGATGAACTTTTCGTTTTGTTTCGCGGCTTGGTCGGCGAGGATGCCTGTCACGACCTCAACACCCGCGTTTCGCAGGGCCTCAAAACCACGTCCCGAAACAAGCGGGTTCGGGTCTTCGATCGGGCAAATGACTCGTTTGATCCCGGCATTTATTAAAGCTTCTGTACACGGCGGGGTCTTGCCTGAATGAGCATGCGGTTCGAGCGAGACATACGCTGTCGCGCCTTTTGCTCTTTCGCCTGCTTGTTCAAGAGCGATCACCTCAGCATGTGTGACAATGTCGTAGATGTAAGTTCCCTCGCCGACAACTTCGCCATCGCCGCCGACGATCACGCAGCCGACAAGCGGGTTGGGCGAGACGAGGCCGATGCCGTTAGCACCTAAGTCTAGCGCGTGTTTAGAAAATGATAGGTCCGCTTGATTCAAGGTTATTTTTTTAGAGTGATAGATGCACCAAGATATTGACGATCAACTTTCAGTTGAGGATCGTTAGTCTCTTTGGTTCTCCCACAAACATTTGCTTCCAGGTCCGTATTTTTGCCCTCTGCGTAAACTAAATATTCCTTGCTTTTTATGAAAGACATCACGCAATTACAGCATTGACCATTGACAACCCTGATTTGTTTTCTTTTTGTTCCCTTCCAAATCTCCCTTACCTCAAATACGGCAGTGTAACTATTCGGGAATACCCCGCGACGAATTCGGTCTTTGACTATCTTTATCACCCGTCCGACGAAGACGAAATCCACCTCGGCCTTCTCTTCATCAACAAGTTCCTTATCCGTCTTATCCACGGGTCGCCTACACGAGCACGCAGACACCATCTCAGCGCCAACGACAAAGAATACGGATATTAATATCGCGATCGGCAAATAACGTTTCATATCTGTTTCCTAATTAAAGAGCCCGTTCACGTAATTCTCCGGGTCGAATACCATCAGGTCGTCAACCTGCTCGCCGATGCCGACGTAGCGGATTGGCAGGTTTAGTTCCTTGGCGATGGCGACGGCGATGCCGCCTTTGGCGGTGCCGTCGAGCTTGGTCAGGACGATACCGGTGACGTCGGCGGTTTTCATGAATTGCCGTGCCTGTTCGAGTCCGTTTTGGCCTGTGACGGCGTCGATGACGAGCAAGGTCTCATGTGGCGCGCCCTCGACCTCACGCGAAGAGATGCGTTTCATCTTTTCAAGCTCGGCCATTAGATGTGCCTTGTTGTGAAGGCGTCCGGCCGTATCGACGATCAGTACATCGCTGTTTCGGGCCTTGGCGGCGGCGAGTGCGTCAAATAGAACCGCTGCCGGGTCAGTTCCCTGCTTTTGCTGGATAAGCTGCACCCCGGCGCGCTGCGCCCATATCTCAAGCTGGTCGTTGGCAGCGGCGCGAAAGGTGTCGGCGGCACAGATGAGCACGTCGTTGCCCTCGTCCTTGATCCGCTGGGCGAGCTTGCCGATGGTGGTGGTCTTGCCGACGCCGTTTACGCCGACGACCATCAGCACATATGGCTTGATCGTTAGGTCAACGCTCCGTTCATCGGCGACGCCCCGCTCCTTCGCGTGGTGGAGTATGCCGAGCAATTCTGCGCGCATCGCTTTCTTGAGTGCGTCGAGGTCCTTGATCTCGGCCCGCGAAACGCCCTGCCGGATACTCTCAAGGATCTGCATCGTCGTCGCGACGCCGATGTCGGTCGAGATCAGCATTTCCTCAAGCTCGTCGAGAAAGGCTTCGTCGATCTGCTTGCGGCTCTCAAAGATCGTGTCGAGCCGGTTATTGATCGAGTGCCGCGTCTTCTCAATCGCCTTTGTAAAGCGGACGGCCAACTCGCGTTCGACGGCCTCTTCCTGTGCCTTTAGCTCCTCGACCGACTTGTCGAGCCCGAGCACCGAGCTCGAAAATGTATCTTCCTTTTTCCTACGCCAAAAAAATGCCATAAATGCTTGATCGTTGTTGGTCGTCCATTGTTCGTGGTTATAGGTCGTGGTTCTTACAACGAACAACGAACCACAAACCACGAACTTACGAGTATAAAAAAATATCGCACGCTTAGGCAACGTGCGATATTTTAAGTATCAATCCGGATTATGTTAGCGAAAAAGTTTAAGCCGGTCGGCAGCCTTATAAAGTGCCAAGCCGATGACGCACGAGAATACTACCGAGAAATAGAAACCAAACAGGCTGCCGATCGCACGTGCGGGGACGTTGCCGACGCCGGGCAGATCAAATGGCGCCAGTACAGAAGCGATGACGCCGACTATCAGTCCCGACATCAATACTATCGCGAAAAGCATTAAATGGATTTTGACATAATCGAAACCCAGACGCCCGATCGTATCGAATCCGACCGACGGATTGAGCGTCGCGGTAAATGAGCGGGTGTAACCAGCGACCGCACACGCCGCCGGGAAATAAAATATTCCCCA
This sequence comes from Pyrinomonadales bacterium, assembly GCA_038226395.1. GTDB lineage: Bacteria > Acidobacteriota > Blastocatellia > Pyrinomonadales > Pyrinomonadaceae > OLB17. The sequence continues at coordinate 4,773 of JBBRQM010000012.1, forward strand.
GATCAAACAAATACCGCCGATTAACAGGAATACTACGCCATAACCGAGGATCTGCTTGATCATCGCGCCCTGCTCCGCCGCTCGCGTTTCGGGCGTTTTGCCGATTGCGGATTCGAGCTGAGCCTTTCGCTGTTTCTGGATCAATTGATTAAAGCGCTCGACGTTTCTCTCGCTTTCGTCAATGACCTGCGGCGGCGGCTGGCCGTTGTTAATGGCGTCAACCCGCTGCTTTTGCACATTGGCATCTTTATTAAGAAGCTCTTTCACATTTTCGCTCTGTTTTGCAGCATTTGCTGCATAAGAAAGCTCGGGATTGACGGTGCGGGCGGCGTCGGATTGCAAGGCGTTCATTTCCTTATTGACCGTGCCGATGACCATAAAGAATGTGACAAGTCCAACGACGATTAACGGCCCGAATGAGGAAATATAGACGCCTATGCTCAGGAAAAACGGATGCACGACATCATCCCAAAGCGAAAATTCATCAAACGTCGGCATAAAATTCAACCCTATTCTGCCCTGCGAGAAATTTTCGACGGTATTTGCCAGAATGCCGAACGTGAGCGTATTTGCAAGCAAAAAGCACGTCAATGCTGCCCCGAGCATAAATATCCCGCCAAACGCAACCGCACCCTGCCCAATCGAGAAGAACATATACATCAACGCGCCAAATATTAAACTCGTCTTGAACTTAAATGGATAGACAAGCGCCCGCGTAAAATCGCCGACACCAAAGCCCTCGCTGATTGCGGCGGAAAATGTGGAACTTTCTGATCGTGTCTCTTCAACTACTACAATCGAATTGCACATCGCGCCGCAAAACGGACATACCTTGACTGTGCCGCCGTAAGAATTTGGGCATGTTTTGCAAAATTGACTCGAACATGTGCCGCAGATGTACACCGCTAAGATTCCCGGGTGCATACTGCATACAGATTCAGCGAAAGATGGTTGATCCGTCGGTGGTGAAACTGATGCCGTTGTTACCACCGTAGAAGTGTTAACGGGATTGGCTGACAAATCGCCGGAAATCGATGTCGGGCCGAGTTTTGTAAGAGTAACGACCGGCGAAAGCGGCTGGCCATTATCTTTTGTATTAAAAACTGCGACGAGCGAAGGTACTTTGCCGGCTTCGATCCAGCGGAGATTGCCCTTACGGACGCGGTCTATACGCAGGAGCGATCCTTGATCGATCCACTCCGTCATCTCGGCAAAATTTGTGTCGTAAACCTTGCCGTTGGCCTCGACCTGCCATATCTCGTTATTAGTGTCCGTATTCTCCATCGTTTCGTAAGGGACCCAGTCGCTATCGCTCCCGGTTCTGACCTTGCTTAGGCGACTAGTCGGTCGAGAATTGCGTCCATCTTTTCTTCAGCAGCTCGTTTTTCCGCCATTTGACGGACAATGCCGTTGGCCACCTCTCCGGCATTGCAGGCGTCAATCAGTGCCTCGACAACGTCTGATTGATACCGTGTACCGACAAAGCTGCGTAGGCGTTCCAATGCTGACGGCAGATCCATTCCCTTAGAATAAGGTCGGTCGATAGTCATAGCGTCAAATGTGTCGGCTACCGAGACGATCTTTGCCTGAAGGGGTATCTGGTCGCCGGTCAGCCCCTGTGGGTAGCCTTTGCCATTAACCATTTCGTGATGCATATACATGCCGGGCAGAAAGTCCTTCATCGCCGGAATCTGCGACATGATCTTATAGCCGGCTTTGGGATGGGACTTCATTATTTCGTATTCCTCGTCGGTCAGAGCAGCGGGCTTTTTGAGAATTGCGTCGTCAATCGCGATCTTGCCGATGTCGTGGAGCAATGCACTCATTCTGAGTGTGTCGAGGTCCGGTTCGTCCATGCCCATTCGTTTACCAATGGCAACTGAAATACGTGAAACGCGTTCGGAATGGCCGCGGGTGTATTTGTCTTTGCCGTCTATCGCAGCAGCGAGAGCCTTGACAGTGCCGACAAATAATTCACGATTCTCTGCAGCGGCCTTAGCGAGATTGGCGATCTGATCTTCGATCTTGTCGGTCATCACGTTAAACGTTTCGCCCAGCGTGCCGATCTCGGTCATGTTTTTTGTCTCAACTCGCGCCGCAAAATCGCCGGCGGCGATCTGTTGCGCAGCAGTGACGAGTTTTAGCAGCGGCGCCGTCATAAACCGGGCACCCACAAAACCCGCTACAAGTGCAAATAACGCAAAAGCCATGCTTATCAGCCATGTTTGCGTGCGCATTTCACCAACTGAGGCGAGTGCCTTTGCCTCGTCCTGCATCGTGATGACCCCAAAGCTATAGCCATCGGCGATCTGCGCCGTAGAATAGGCCCCGATCATGGCGTGATCTTTGCCGTTAAAACCGGCAGTGAATGGGACAAGAGCGGATTGTACCTGCGTGCCTGATTCGAGCCATTCTTGGACGATCCTGAGATAGCCCATCTGCTGTCTCGATGCCGTAAAAATCGGATCGGGATGAAAAACTGCCTCGCCATTTTGATCCACAACGAAGATAATCGGAAGACCGGCGTTCCAGAGGTCCGCGTTTTTTGTTGCGTTTAGCCCCACCACGCTTTGTGAAACTTCCTTTAGTGAAGCTATCGCGACGATCTTAGCTGCACTCGAACCGTTGATGGTGACGGCCGATGAAAATGTCATTACAAATTGTCCACCCGCACCCGCCTGACTCGGTTCGCCGATCGTGAGTTTCCCACTCGATAGATTTGCGTCCGATGAGATAGCATCGACATCGGTGCGGCTAAGCGCCTCGGAGCGAAAAACGGAGAACGAATCGGCATTTGCCGGTTTTACGTAGAGTGCAACTAGATCGGGATTTTCGCGTAGTAGCGAGGCGAGTTTTGCCTCGGTTTGAGCGGATGAGATGACGGTGGGATCATGCGCGAGTTCGAGAGCGGTCGAAAGACTTGTAACCAATGAGCCAAAACGTTTTCCGAATATCTCGATCTGTCGCGCCTTTTCCTGCACTAGTTGGATTTGATAGCGATTCTCAGCCGAGCGCAGTTCTCGCCCGCTCTTATCGGACAAAAACCAGCCGGTAAGTACGAGCGGAACCAGTCCGACGAGCAACAGCGTTACGATAACAAAGTAGATCAGGCTAATTTTGCGGCGTTCTGAGGGCATCTGAGGGGACGGCGCATGGGAAGCGCTTTTATTATTTTATTGTAAATGACAGTTTAGGTCAACAAGTTTAAACTGTCTTGCTGTATTTGAGCGGCTCGTTTGTTTCCGAAACTTGGCGTAACAGCTACAAGACGTTATTCTTTATATAAAGTTCGGACTGAAAATGCATTGGATGGATATTATAACCGCTGAAAGTGAAGAAATAAGGGTTTTAGGAGTTCGTGATCGCGTTACGGCCTTTGTCGAGCTGACAAAACCGAGGATTGCGATTTTGCTCGTCCTGACGTCGGCGGCGGGATTCTATTTGGGTGCGAAAGGCAATTTTGATTACGCGCTTTTCGCCAATTTTCTCATTGCGATCATGCTGCTCGCCTTTGGCGTGGCGACGCTCAATCAATATTGGGAACGCGATCTTGATCCGCTTATGGATCGAACTGCGTCGCGACCGCTGCCGACCGGACGCGTAACGCCAACCGAGGCTCTTGTGTTTGGCTTACTTCAGTGTGTGGTCGCCGAGCTTTATTTGCTTGTGGTTGTAAATGGTTTGACCGCGTTTCTGGGGCTGATCGTCATTGTTGGTTATGTGTTGGTTTACACGCCGCTAAAGACACGAACATCTGTTTCGACGGCGATAGGTGCAATTCCGGGAGCCTTGCCGCCCCTGATGGGTTGGACGGCTGTTACAAACGATATCACAATTGGGGCTTGGGCGTTGTTTGCGACACAGTTTCTCTGGCAATTTCCTCATTTTCTCGCAATTGCGTGGCTTTATCGGGAAGAATACAAGAAAGCCGGAATTTTGATGCTACCGGTGGTCGAACCGGCAGGCAAGATTACCGCGCGGCAGATCGTGATGTTTACGATAATGCTGGTGCCGGTCAGCCTCGCACCTTTCTTTTTTGGGCTTGCAGGGCCGGTGTTTCTGATGGGGGCGTCTATTCTCGGGGTCGGATTTTTGTGGGCAAGTATTCAGGCGGCACATGCAAAATCTAACGAAAAGGCAAAACGATTGTTGATGGCGTCGGTGATATATCTGCCGCTTTTATTTTTGTTGATGGTCGCCGATAAACGCTGATTTATGGACATCGGAACAGCCGAGATCATCGATGATATTGACGAGCCAAAACGGCGACGTTCGGGCCTTTTTGGCGGATCCGGTCCGGGTAACGGCGGCCGCCAGGATCCCGGTGGAGGCGGTGGCGACAATCCACAGGAAGATGATGAATTGGATCTCACACGGTTCGTTCCGGGTAAATCCCGCATCCTGACCGGCTTGCTGCTCATGGCCGTTATAATGACTTTCGGTGGCTTGATCGCGGCCTACATTGTAACGGCGACAAATAATGCGATCGAATGGCGGCCGTTTGACCTGCCGGGGCAGATTTGGATCAGCACGGCGATCATTTTGATCAGCAGCATCACTTACCACCTCGCCAAATTAGCGATCGACCGCAACGACCAGCCGGCTGCAAAACGATGGCTGATCGCCACGACAGCCCTCGGTGCAGCGTTTATCTCATCACAGCTTCTTGCATGGCTCGCGCTCAATTTGCGCGGCTTTTACTTTCATGGCAATCCGTATGCGGGTTTTTTCTATGTCTTGACGGCCGTTCACGCTGTGCATGTCCTGGGCGGAATTACGGCGCTGGGAGCGGTATTACTAAAGTCGTGGTATCCGACCGCAGACTCGCAGCAGATCGCCAAACGCATGACGCTTGGCCAGGTAGTCGGCTGGTATTGGCATTTTATGGGTGGGCTATGGATCGTTCTGTTTATTTTGCTCGGTTTTTGGAAATAGATGGATCTACTACAGATATTTCCGCATTTGAATGCCAGCCTCAACGCTCTCAGCAGCGTTTTTTTGTTGTCCGGCTTTTATTTCATAATGCGTCGGCAGATCGTCCGGCACCGCTTTTGCATGATGGCCGCTGCCTCGGTCTCGGCTCTTTTTCTGGTGTTTTACGTCACCTATCACGTCTTGCGCAGTTATTATTTTGGTCTCGGCCCGACAAAATTTACCGGCGAAGGCCTGATCCGCCCGATCTATTTCACTATCCTCACCTCGCATACTATCTTGGCAGTTGTTATTGGCCCTTTTGTTGTTTTGACTCTGCGGCGAGGGCTAAAAGGCTGGTATGAATCGCATAAAAAACTCGCGCGGCTGGTCTTTCCCCTATGGCTGTATGTGTCAATAACGGGCGTGATCGTGTATCTGCTCTTATATCAGATTTACCCCGCGCGATAAAAAATTGCACCGTCTTTGCAACTTTTTGACCGTTCCTGCATCTTATCTATTGAAATTTAATAGCTTTTTTGCTATTATTTTGTTGTTGAAAAGTTGATCACCGAAGCCGTCCATTGTGGAGCGGCACGGGGGAACCATTGATCGGCGGATTTCCGCTGATACGGGGGCGAAGCGGCTTGTTAAGAGCAGCAGGGATAATCTTTCGTTCCTAGCCCGTCAGCTAACCTCGTAGGTGTGGCAAAGAAGTTACAGCAAGGGATTGAGCCATAAAAGGCGTGATTTTAGATGTGCTTCCCGCTCTGCTATTTCAACAACTTGAAGCAGACATCCGGTCTTCTCAAAGAGAAAAGTTCCGCTAAGCAATTAGCGGAACTTTTTTGCGTATTTGCCCCGCCCCGGGGCAAGCGGGGCAAGATGGGGCAAAGATGAGACAAAGTGACGGTGAGACATCGAGACGCAGAGACGCAGAGATTCCTGTCCCTCTGTGTCGCTGTGTCTCACGCTCTCCGCGTCTCCCACGGCTCCGCCGTAGTGTTCCGTTCCGGAACAGTGGAACAGATGGAACAACGTGGAACAGATTTTATGTCAGAAACGGGAAACGATAGTGCGGGGTGGATCGAGTCAAAAGGGAAAGGTTTTTCCCTCGCCGAGCGGTGAAGCTAAGCTTCACCGTCAGTATTATATAATTCCTGCGGCTATGCCGCCGGTTCTTTTTTGGTCGCGACGAGCGGCGGCGTAGCCGCAAGAGTTAGTAGAGTACTCCCGGAAAAGCACACTTTTCCGCTCGGCGAACGGCGTAGCCGCAAAGAGGTGCTTTTACCCTAGTGGCCAAATGACTTTAGCCGTGGTGTTTCAACCCACAGAACTCTTGAACGTATGTTGCATCTATGGGATAATGTATCACATAATGCCGGAAAAGGTGAAACGGGGAGGCAGAAAGAGGAAATACACTAATGCTCAACTGATCGGGCAGTTGCGGGCACTGAGGCGTGAGATTGGGCGGCGGCCGACTGACAGGGATATTAATGCGGCTTGCAAAAGGGGGCGATGTGCGTCGGCTATGACTTTTGTATTGGCTTTTGGCAGCATGAGGGCGGCGTATCGCGTGGCGGGTTTTGGCGACGTGCCGCCGCGTCCTTACGAAAGAAGAGGCCCACCGAGCCTTGATGCGAATGATGGAGGAGACCGGCGAATTTCCAACTTACCGGCAAATTGACGAAGCCAGCCGCGCGGGACGAGGGCCTTCGTCAAAAACGATCACTGCCCGCCTCGGTTTACTGGGCGTATTGAAACGCGGTGAAAACTGAAAGGAACACACTCCCTACCGGTCGTGTTTCCGCCTTTTAGGGAAGCGATACGAGTTTGCCAATCTTAACGCGTTTGATTGGTATCTTCATTCCCGGATCAAGTGTTATTCCCGTTGGTTTGGCCGCAACTTTAAACGAGAAAATCTGTATGCGTTTTGTTACATCCACTTTCTCCGTTGTCTTCCCGCTGGCAGTTTCTATTTCCAGATCCATCGGCAGCCTGAACACGACGGGCGTGATTTTATCGGGCGGCTGTGTCTCTGTGATCGTCAGTTTGAGCGTTTTTGTCCGCGCTGAGTAAGACTGCCGAACGTCCAGCTTCGGAGCACCGCCGCCATAAACCCATTGGGCAAAAAACCACTTGAGATCCTGCCCCGAGGCCTCTTCCATAGCCTTTTCCAGATCGGTTGATTCGACATTGGCAAATTTGTGACGATTGAGATAGATATTTATCGCCTTCCAAAACGCCTCGGTGCCGACCTGTTCGCGTAAGGTGTGCAGCACGGCACCGCCCTTGCTGTAAGTAGTATATGAATTTTCAAAAAGCTCGTCCACATTGCCCGCCCGCAGATCAAACAGTGGATGCCGCTTTTTGTTTATTGTCTCGTTTGTTAGAAAATCATCGGCATTTGTCTTTATCTTTCGCAAATAATCATCCCGGCCAAAGGTTTTCTCGCGATATGCGGCCTCCATATAGGTCGCAAAACCCTCATTTAACCACAATTCCGCCCAGTTTTTGCAAGTGACCATGTCACCAAACCACGAATGGGCCAATTCGTGAGAAACCAGATCGACTACGATGCTTTTGCCGAAATCAAAATCCGCCATAAAGATCTCGTCGTCGTTCATCGTCGTGGCAGTGATGTTTTCCATTCCGCCAAACTGGAATTTGGATACCACCGTCTGATCGTATTTATTGTAAGGAAAAGGAACACCGGTCAATTGTTCGTAAACGTCAATCATTTTTTTGGTGTCGCCGAATGCCTTTTTGGCGGTCTCTTCTTTGCCGGGATACACATAAAAACCGAGCGGGATATCTTTGTATTTGTCGTCAACGCGCGAGTATTTTCCGATCACAAAAGACACAAGATAGGTCGAATGCGGTACGGGCATTTTGTAATGCCACGTAACATTGCCGTTCGGCTCATCAGTCTTGCCGATTAATTCGCCGTTTCCGATGACGGTTTCATCCTTTTGGGCGGTAATATATTCCTCAGTGGTGGCTTTATCGCTTGGAAAATCAAAGGACGGAAACCAATATCGTGCCTCCTCTGCCTCGCCCTGTGACCATATCTGAAGCGAATGACCACGTCCCTCTGATGTTTCCGCCTCTCTGAAATAGACCCCTTTCTTGGGGTTTGTGGTCGTGTATTTGAAACGGATCGAGATCGTGTCCGAAGGGCCGTAAGCCTTATCGAGAGCAACGTTGACCTTTCCCGCCGGTGTTGTATATTTCAGATCGGTGCCCGCAGGATCGAGTTTGACCGACGTGAATGCAAGATCGACGGCATCTAGCTCGACGGAGCGAAAATCGGCCTTCAATGGTTTTAAAATGACCGTCGTGTCGCCAAAAACTTCGCCTTTAGCACGATCAAAACTCGCGCGAATAATATAATGCTGCGCGTCAAACGTTTGCGCCCGGGTAAAATTAGGACGCGGAGTTTGCGAAAATACCGAAACGGCCGCAAACACCAGGACTGCTGCCAATTTCGAGACAAAATAAACCTGCTTGTTTTTCATAATTTAGACTACCGTGTATTTAATTGTTCACCAAACCAATCCAAAACCTTTCCATACCAAAATTCGGAGTTTTGCGGCTTTAATATCCAGTGGCCCTCATCGGGAAAGACGACCAGTTTCGACTTGACTCCCTTGAGCTGCAGCGTCGTATAAAGCTGGTAGCTTTGATCGACCGGCACCCGGTAATCGAGTTCGCCACAGGTTACGAGCGTCGGCGTCGAAAAATTCGCGGCAAACTTGTTTGGCGACCAGCGATTGTAATTCACCGGATTTTGCCATGGAAACCCTTTGAATTCCCAATTTACAAACCACAATTCCTCGGTGGCGGTGGCCATGCTCTCCAGATTATAAACACCGGCGTGCGAAACAAACGTCTTGATGTGAAATCTCGGATCGTTGTTGTGTCCGAGCAGCCAATCGACCATGTATCCGCCATAACTTGCTCCCGCCGCGCCGATGCGCGTTTTATCAACAAAGGGCTGTTTGACGACAGCGGCAATACCGTTTGTAATATCAGTAAAAGCCTTGCCGCCCCAATCGGCCGAGATCTCATCGACAAATTTTTGTCCGTAACCGGTCGAACCACGCGGGTTTGGCATAAAGACGACATAACCGGCGTTTGCAAAAACCTGAGGATTCCAACGGTAACCCCAATTGTCATTCCAAGCCCCCTGCGGCCCTCCGTGTATAAGAACGATCAGCGGATATTTTTTTGCAGGATCAAAATTGGCCGGTTTGATCATATAGCCGTGGACGGTTTGCAAGAGTGCGCCTTTCCACTGCATTTCTTCCGCGACGCGCAACCCAAATGTTTTCATCGCATCTGCATTTGTATGCGTCAGGGCGGTCAGGCCACTGCCGTCGGTATTTACCCGCATTATTTCGGCTGGCGTCGTCATCGAACTCGCCGCGAAAACCAGGGTCTTGCCATCGCCTGAGATATTGATATTGCTCGCGTAAACGCCATCAACCACTTTCTTGATCTGGCGCCGAAGGAAGTCAGGCTCCATCGGAACCGTAAAAATCGGTGCCTTTCCACTTTCACCAGCAGTAAAATAGACCGTCTTGCTATCAGGCGAAATGGCAATTTCCTCGACCTGCTGGTCAAAGCCTTTTGTGAGTTCGACGATTTCGCCCGATTGCATGTTGTATCGCATTATCCGCCAGCGGTCGGCCTCGAATGTCGCCGTCGCCTGCGAGCGAAAGATTATATATTTGCCGTCCGGCGTGTAAATTGGCGAGACGTCATAGCCCTTCATCGCCTGGGTAATATTTTTTGGGCCGCCCTCACTACCGCCTATCCTGGCAATGTAAATATCGCTGTTTGTCGAAGTCGCCTCGACCTTGTCGGGGTTTCGCAGATAGGCAATGCTGCTGTTATCAGGTGAAAAAACATAATCCGCTCCTGTAGAAGCCGCAACTGGCGGCGAATCAAAATCGCCCGGCGTCATATCGTGCGCCGCTCCTCCATTGGCCGAGACAACGAAAAGATGCGATCGTTTGCGGTCGCGCCATTCGACCCAATGACGGTAAAGCAGGCGGTCGGTAACGTGAGCCTTTACTTTGCCGTTGTCGGCCTTATCATCCTCAGTTTTGTTGCATTGATCGGTCAGGCATTCGGGATAGACATCGGATGAGAATGCAATCCATTTACCGTCGGGCGACCAAACCGGACCACCGGCACCGGTTGAGATTTTTGTGACTTGTTCGCGGTCGCCGCCGTCGGGTTTCATCGTCCATATCTGACCCCCGGTCGAAAACGCGATTCGCTTGCCATCAGGCGACCACCGCGGCGAACTGTTTGAAGCGAGCCCGCTCGTAATCTGCTTTTCCTTAGCGCCGTCGATTGAGACAACAAAGATGTGGTTGACGACCTTGTTGGCGTCTTTATTGACGACGCCGATCGTAAAGGCCACCCATTTACCGTCAGGCGAAAGCTGTGGATCGCTGACGCGTTTGACGTTCAAGAGGTCCTGGATTGTAAATGCTGTTTGTGCCTGCGCGGCAAACGCGGCTATGGCGGTCAAAATAACGGCAACGAATATGCGTTTCATAATATTTTTCGTAAGATGCGTAATTGTAAAGAGCGGCATTATTATCGCATAGAATTTTGGAAGATTGAACCTCGCGTTAAAAGTAAAGAGTGAAGCGTAGAGAGTTGAGAGTTTCGAGTGTAAAGAGCATACTCTTATCAACGAGCTACGAACAACAAACTACACACAATTTATGCTAAATCGTCCACCACCCTACTTTCCGCAAAACCAGCTTTCACCGCCGGACGAGAACCGATATAAAAAATTCAAGCTCGTCATCGCCGGATTGGTACTGGCTCTCATTGCCATTATTACCGGTATCGGTTTTGGCATCTATTACCTTGTTCGCTGGTTATTCTGAAAAATTAGCAGGAGAAATATAAACGGCTTTAGCCAAATCTTTCATGGATTTGGTCTAAAGCCGTAATTGATTAAACCGCAAACAAATTAGCGATTTATCGGACTCTTCTGATTGGATGCAGCGGTTCTCAGCTTTTCGCTTTGGACGGCGAGTTGTTTGGCCTGTGGAAGCTGGTCAATGGCACGCAAGAGCTGGTCGTCGTAGGAGCTAAAGACCTGGAGCGTTGTTTCCGATCCGTATGCCGCTGTAATAAGCTCGGATCTTAATGTCCGTGTGACAAAATCTTTTTCGCCATCGATCTGAGCAGCAGTGACGTGATACTTGTCAGATGAATATGTTTTTAACGCTTGTATCAGACGCTCATCGACCGGAAAGTCGGATGGCGTAAGGTCGTGTTTGAAAGTAATCGGTTTATCTATCTTGTAGGCATAAAATCCACTTACTCGTCCGGCGACGAGTTCCATCGCAAAGCCAACAATTGGATTAATGAGTTTTACCTGGGCACGGCCACGCTCGATCGGGATCGTTTTTGGTTTGATAACGACGTCCGGGTTAATGCCGTCGCCGCTGTAAACGGCGCGTCCGGTGTCGGTTTTGCTCACAATGCCATGGGGCTTTACCATATCGTCGCCATCATTGCGGAGACTGCCGCCGTCAGTGTAGTAATTGTATAGCTCGCCATTGGAATAGTCGCGTTGAATCAGCCGACCCGACGGCGTCTCATATTTAGCAATTGTGAGTAGCAGCATCGAGCCGTAACCAATATCCTGAAAGGGATTTTGAACGAGACCTTTGCCAAAAGTGTTTTCGCCGACGATCAGGGCGCGGTCATGATCCTGTAGGGCTCCAGATAGAATTTCCGATGCCGAGGCGGTTCCCCGATTGACCAAAACAACAATCGGCGAAGTTTTGTCCGGCTGAGTCTCGCTATATGCGGGGTAAGGCTCAATAACCTGAGCGCTGCGCACACGGGCCTTTTGCGTAAATACGATCTGGCCGTCCGACAACAGCATGCTCGCGATCCTGTAGGCCTCGCGCACGAGGCCGCCGCCATTATCGCGAAGGTCTATCACCAATTGAGTCGCCCCCTGAGCTTTTAGCGACATCAAACCATCAGAAAATTCCTTTGATGTGGTTTCATTAAATCCTCCGCGCATAGCCATATAGCCGACGCCGGGACGAAGCATGTATATTTCCTGGATAGACGGCTGAGGCACAGCACCGCGAATGATCTCGACAGTTTCGCGTTTTCCGTTGGCCAGATGTTCGACTGTGATTTTGGCCGTTGTTCCCTGCGGTCCGCGAAGAAAAGTGCGCACCTCGCCAAATGGCTTGCCCAGCATTGACGTGCCGTTAACATCGATTATTTTGTCACCGTAACGAAGGCCTGCCTTGTGTGCGGGTGCTCCGGCAAAAGTTGCCTTGATATATGTCGCGATGACTGTGCCTTTGTCGTCGCTCAGGTCGCCAATTGTCGCGCCGATGCCAAAATACTGCGACCTTTGATCTGTCTTAAACTGCTCAAACTCCTTGGCGTCAAAATAGTTTGAATGCGGGTCGAGAGTGTGAAGCATTCCCTCGATCGACGATTTGAAAACCTCGTTGTAATCCAGTTTTTTTGTCCCGCCGTAATTTTTTTCGATCACCGAGAAAGCCTCAGTCAAATCCTTTTGGATAAGCTCGGCCGACGGCGACTTGCCCGTTTTGCTAGTGGTGGTGGGGACGACTTCGATCTTAGGTGCCGTCTTTGCGGCCGTTGATGGGTTTTGAGCAAACCCGGATGTGACGAAAAAGAAAATGGCGATCAGGCTAATCGTGCAGGTAAGTCTATGCTTCACAAAAAATCTCCCCGAATAAAATCTATGTATGCCAGAGGCTAAGCTCCTCAAAAAGAATAACATCCATTTGAGTAAAATGCGACAGGATTAGTTGTCTCGATTCTGATATAAGTATTGAAACTCTTAAACTTTTCTCACGTCTGTTAATAGGTTAAACTTTCAGCAACTTGCCTAAATATTTCTTGGAGGAAATTTGATGTTCAATCGTGTATTTGCGGCCGTATTCGCCGTGTTTGTTTTGGTTATCGGTCTGTCGGCCCAAACGAAGCTGCTTCGCTTCCCGGATATCTACGGCGATCGCGTAGTATTTACATATGGCGGCGACCTCTGGAGTACGTCGACAAGCGGCGGCACGGCGACGCGTCTGACGGCTCATCCGGGCGTTGAGACATATGCTAAATTCTCACCTGACGGCAAATGGATCGCATTCACCGGCCAATACGACGGCGACGAGCAGGTTTATGTCATCCCGTCGGGCGGCGGAGAGCCGAAACAGTTGACCTTTTACCCGTCGCGCGGACCGTTGGCACCGCGTTGGGGCCTGGATAATCAGGTCCTCGGCTGGACTAAAGATAACAAAATATTTTTCCGCAGCGAGCGTGATTCATGGTCACTGCCGATAGCAAGGCTATACACGGTCTCGCCCGAGGGCGGCCTGGCGGAGGCCTTGCCGATGCCCGAGGGCGGTTCGGGAGATTTTTCACCCGACGGCACGAAAATGGTCTATTCACCGCGATTTCGCGACTTCCGCCCGGAAAAACGCTATAGCGGCGGCCAGGCTAACAAGCTGTACATCTACGATCTCGCGACAAATGACACGAAACTTATCTCCGACAGCCCGCGCGCCAGTCGCGACGCGATGTGGATGGGCAGCACGATCTATTACAACTCAGACAAGGATGGCAAGTTCAATCTTTACGCCTACGACACAGCGAGCGGCAAAACTTCGCAGGTCACCCACAACCGCGATTGGGACATCCGCTGGCCGAGTTCCGACGAGCAGAGCCATATCATTTACGAACGCGATGGCGAACTCGAAGTAATGGATGTCGGCTCCAAAAAGACGACCAAGCTCACAATCAACGTCCCAGACGACGGCATCAATAAACGCAAACGGCAGGTGAATGTCGGCAGCCAGGTCAGCGCATTCGCTCTCAGCCCAAAGGGCGAGCGGGCGTTATTTTCGGCTCGCGGCGATATTTTCACCGCCCCGATCGAGAAAGGCGGTATCAGAAATTTGACAAAATCTTCTGACGCTAACGACCGCTTCCCGGCGTGGTCGCCAGATGGCCGCCAGATCGCTTACATCTCGGACAAAACCGGAGAGGAAGAGATCTGGGTCGTTGCGCAGGACGGCTCAACCCCGCCCGAACAGTTGACCACCGGCGGCAAGGCTCAGCGCTATGACACGACCTGGTCGCCCGACGGCAAGAAGATCGCCTTTAGCGACAAGGACGGCAAGGTTTACATACTGACGGTTGCGACAAAACAGCTTCAAATGATCGCCGACGCCCCAAACGGCCAGATCCGCGACTATGACTGGTCGCCAAAAGGCGGTTTTCTCGCCTATTCGATGCAGAGTAAAAATGGCCTCTCCTCGATTTATATTTGGAGCGCGACTGACAATAAAACAATTCGTGTCACGCCCGAGATGTCTAACGCCAATAGTCCGGCATTTGATCCAAGCGGCAATTATATGTATTTTCTGAGCGATCACGAATATGCTCCGCTGATCTCAAACACCGAGTTTAATTATGCGACAAACAGGACGACGCAGGTTTATTCGATGACGCTGCAATCGTCTGTGAAAAATCCGTTTCCCTATGAAAACGACGAGGTCACGATCACCGAAGACAAAAAGGATGGCTCGCCGGCGCCAAAAACCGACGTGCCGGAGACGATCAATTTTGACGGAGTCGAAAAACGCGTCGTAAAAGTACCGCTTCCGGCCGATAACTACGCCGGGCTGTCGGTGAACAAGGGAAACCTGATCTACCAGATTCAGGCTCCGTTCTATTATGGACGTCAGGCTGATACGCAAACGTCGCTTCGTATTTTTTCGTTTAAGGATCGAAAAGAAACCATTCTTGCGCAGCCTGCGTTTGGATACACGCTTTCAGCGGATGGCACAAAAATACTGTCACCCGGGCCGGGCGGTTTTTCACTTATAGATGCCAACTCAAATGGCGACAAGACTAAAAAGCCCGTTTCGACTTCCGGCCTAATAACCGAGATCGATCCTGTAGCCGAGTGGAATCAGATATTCAACGAGGTTTGGCGACGGTACCGCGATTGGTTTTATGTCGAGAATATGCACGGGTTTGATTGGGTAAAAATTCGCGAGGATTATAAGCGATGGCTGCCCTATGTGGCCCACCGCTCCGATCTGAATTATGTTATCAGCGAGATGGTCTCTGAATTGAGCACCCAACACTCTTATATCGATGGCGGCGATTTTAACCTGCCGCCGCGTGTTCGCGTCGCACTGCCGGGTGCGAGATTTGAGGCAGACAAAGCCGCCGGGCGTTACAAGATCAGCAAGATCTTTGCCGGACAGAACGAGGAAGACATTTACCGTTCGCCGCTGACAGAGGTCGGCAGCGAAGCAAAGGTAGGCGAGTATGTTCTGGCGATAAATGGCGAGAACGTGACCACCGACCGCGATATTTACTCATACCTGCGTGGCAAGGCCGATACGACCGTGACCTTTACTGTAAATAGCACGCCGACGTCTCAAGGCGCTCATAATGTTATATTTCGCCCGGTCACCAGCGAATCCGATCTTGTTTACCTCGATTGGACCTCGGCCAACCGGAGGCGGGTCGATCAGATGTCGAACGGGCGCCTCGGTTATCTGCATATCCCCGATATGGGTGCGGCGGGATTGCGCGAATTTATCAAATGGTATTATCCACAGATCAATAAAGAGGGATTGGTTGTAGATGTGCGGGCAAACGGCGGCGGCAACGTTTCGCGTATGCTCATCGAACGTCTGAGCCGTAAGGTTCTGGGCATTAATTTCACACGAGGCAGCGTTGACGCGACGACGTATCCTGACGGAGCCTTTAACGGGCCGATGATCGCAATACTGGATGCGAATTCCGGGTCGGACGGTGATATTTTTCCGTATATGTTTCGTCAGGCGGGACTCGGCCAGCTTGTCGGTAAACGCAGTTGGGGCGGCGTCGTCGGCATCACAAATCACGGTAATCTGATCGATGGCGGCGTGGTCAACGTGCCGGAATTCGCCCTGTTGAACACAAAGGGCGAATACATCATCGAGGGCTATGGCGTCGATCCCGACATCGAGGTCGATAACGACCCCAAATCGGTCATTGCCGGTGGCGACCCGCAATTGGAACGCGCAGTTGCCGAACTGATGAAAAAGATCGCGACGCCTGTCAAACTGCCGGGACGTCCGGCTGATCCGGTGAAAGTGCCGAAAAACTAATGGCCGATCTGCTCGAGGTCACAAATTTACGCACCCATTTTCCGACACGGGCGGGGCTTGTCCGATCCGTGGATGGAGTGAGTTTTACGATTGGCGAGGGTGAGTTGCTCGGCCTGGTCGGCGAATCGGGTTGCGGCAAATCGATTACGGCGTTGTCGATAATGCGTTTGATCTCACCGCCGGGAAAGATCGCGGGGGGCTCGATCAAGTTCAAGGGCGAGGAATTGACGACTGCCACAGACGAGCGTCTGCGCGAGATACGGGGCGACGACATAGCGATGATCTTTCAGGATCCGATGACGTCGCTCAATCCGGTTTATACCGTCGGCGAGCAGATCGCAGAGGCGTTGCGCCTACATCGCAAACTTGACCGTAAACAGGCGTGGACAGCGGCGATCGAAGCGATGAAAGAGGTCT
Organism: Pyrinomonadales bacterium; assembly: GCA_038226395.1. Lineage (GTDB taxonomy): Bacteria > Acidobacteriota > Blastocatellia > Pyrinomonadales > Pyrinomonadaceae > OLB17. Next base: position 21,302 of record JBBRQM010000012.1, read on the forward strand.
CGATCCCGTCGCCAGAACGCCGCGTTTCCGATTATCCGCACCAGCTTTCAGGCGGCATGCGCCAGCGTGTGATGATCGCCATGGCCCTTGCGTGCGACCCGGAATTGCTCATCGCCGACGAGCCGACGACTGCTCTGGATGTAACGATTCAGGCACAGATACTTGAGCTATTGGACGAGCTTCGCCGGACGCGAAAACTCGCTGTTTTGCTTATCACTCACGATCTCGGAGTCGTCGCCGAGGTCGCCGACCGCGTTTGCGTGATGTACACCGGCAAGATCGTCGAGGAATCTGGCGTCGATGAGCTTTTCGCCGACCCCAAACACCCTTACACTCGAGGCTTAATCCGCTCGGTTCCAAAATTGACCGAAATTGGATCGGCTAAAACCGAACGCCTACAAACCATCGACGGCACCGTGCCAAGCCCAACTTCCCTTCCGTTTGGCTGCCATTTCGCACCACGTTGCGAATACAAAATGGATATCTGTACCGAAGGCGAGATACCGTTGACGGAATTGCCAAATGGAATTAAAGTTCGGTGTGTTTTATACGATGAAAAATTGAAATTCCAGATTGCCCGCGAACGAACTTTGGCTTTTGACTCAGCGATCTCTGCGTAATTGCTCTGTTATGTCTGCACCTGCTCTAAAAATATTTGAAGGACCTCTTGTTGAGGTCAGGCATCTCGTCAAGCATTTCCCAGTTGAAAATAGCGATGATGTTGTTCAGGCGGTTGATGACGTCTCATTTGAGATTGTTGCTGGCGAAACGCTTGGACTGGTAGGCGAATCGGGTTGTGGCAAATCGACCGTAGGACGCTGTTTGCTGCGTTTGCACGAGCCGACCCGCGGAGAAGTCTTGTTTGAGGGCAAAAATATCATTGGGTTGCCAAACAATAAAATGCAGGCGCTTCGCCGCGAGATGCAGATAATCTTTCAGGACCCGTATGCGAGCCTAAATCCGCGTCTGAGCATCCGCTCGATCATCTCTGAGCCATTAAAAATACATGGTATCGGCGGCAAAACCGAACAAAACGAGCGCGTCGCCGATCTGCTGCAAAAAGTCGGCCTCGACCCAAAATATGCCGACCGCTACCCGCATGAGTTTTCCGGCGGCCAGCGTCAGCGCATTGGTATAGCGAGGGCGTTGGCGTTAAATCCAAAACTGATAATCTGCGACGAGCCGGTCTCGGCCCTCGATGTCTCGGTGCAGGCACAGGTTGTCAATCTGCTACAGGACTTGCAGGACGAATTTGGTCTTACATATCTGTTTATCTCGCACGGGCTTGCTGTTGTCGAACATATTTCCGACCGCGTGGCCGTGATGTATCTCGGCAAGATCGTCGAGATATGCGATGCCCGCGAATTATACGAAACGCCGCTGCATCCATACACAAAAGCACTTATGTCGGCGATCCCTGTCCCCGATCCAACTGTTAAGCGGGAGAGGATCGTGCTCACAGGCGATGTTCCGACGCCGATAAACCCGCCGTCCGGCTGCCGTTTTCGCACTCGTTGCCCGATGGCGATTGGCGAATGTGCCGTCGTCGAGCCGGAATTACGTGAGATTAACCCGGGCCACTATGCTGCCTGTATCCGTATCGACGGCTACGATTCGGCACATTCGGCTCCTTAACAATCTTGAAACAATCCCAAACTTATGGACGTAAGCTGTCTCGTAATTCAAAACCAATTTCGTAAGAGGAAAATATGAATCGTTTAGCTGGAATCATTATTGCGGCAGTTGGTCTTATAGTCGCTGTCCTGAGTATCACAAAGATCGTTCCCGGTTTGACCGGAACAGGTATCGGCACTATTCTCCTCGGCGGTCTTATCATCGGGCTCAGTTTTATCGATAGGCCTGAGGAGGATGGGTCTGAGAGAATGTCCACCCCCAGCACACTTGGCAATATATTCATTTCCCCGTCCGAAGTTTTTGCAAATCTCCGCCGCCACCCGCGGTTCCTGATAGCAATGCTCGTGATGTCGATACTTTCGGCGACATATACGAATTTATTTCTGTATCAACTCAGCCCGGACAAGGTAACAAATTTTGCAATCGATAAAACACTTGAGATTCCGATGATTCGCGACAATGCAGACCAACGGAAACGGGTTGAAGACGGGCGTCAACAGGCACTCGATGATAGTAAAAATCCTGTTATCAGAGTAGGCCAGGCAGTTTCCGGATTTACACTGGCGACATTTGGATATTCGTTTCTCGCGCTGATCTTTTTTCTATTCGCAATGGGTATGGGTGGACAGATCAATTTCTGGCAGGCCTTTTCGGCCGCCGTTTATGCGACATTTCCGGTCAATATTTTACGGTTTGTGCTGAATACGACAATACTGTTTTTAAAAGATCCAACGGATGTTCATCCGATACTCGGCCAGCAATCGTTGATCCATGATAATTTGAATTTTCTTGTCCTTTCGTCCGAGCATCCTATGATATTCACGATCCTGGGATCGCTTAGCCTATTGCTGTTTTATTGGATATGGATGTTTGCGATTGGGTTGAAAAATGCCGGAGAGCGGGTGACTGCAAATACCGCTTGGAGTGCGGCAATTAGCGTTTATTTTTTGCTCGTGCTATTTTTCGTCGGGCTTTCATGGGCTTTCCCGAGTTTTATCAGTTAGTCAGAACCGCCTCCGTAAGGGGGCGGGGCGAACATGCCCCAAAGGCATTTCACTGTTACTATCAAGCCGCCCACTAACGCAGGCGGTTCTGACTATTCGTATCTCAGCGATTCGATCGGATCCAGCCGGGCTGCTTTCCATGCTGGGAACAGACCGAAAACTATGCCAATACCCACGCTCGCTCCAAAGCCGGCGATCGGAGCCCAAAGCGGCACATACGACGGCATTATCAGTCTGACCAGGAATGTGAGAAGCCACCCGATTAGCAGCCCGACAACACCGCCAAAGCCCGTCAAAGTTGCCGCCTCGATCAAAAACTGCAACAAAATATCCCGCTGTGTTGCTCCAATAGCTTTTCTAATGCCGATCTCGCGAGTTCGTTCGGTTACCGAGACCAGCATGATATTCATTACGCCGATGCCGCCGATCATCAGGCCGACCGACGAGATGACGATCATCGCAAGAAAAACACCACCGGTGATTGCCGAAAATTGATCTATAAGACTTGCCGCCGTTTCCATGGCAAAGTTATTCTTGTCACCAAATTTCACCTGCCGGCGAATCCGCAGCAAATCCTGAACGTCATCCTTTGCCTTTTCAAGCCGTCCTTCTCTGGCGACGGCCAATATAAAAAGGTCGTCCGCCCCGGGCTTGACCTTTAGAGCAGTGCTCATCGGCATGTAGATCACGTTTGTCTCGTCATTATTGCCACCGCCTCCGCCAAAGAGCTGCTCTCTTTTTTGCAGGAGACCGATGATCCGGTACTCCTGTCCGGCGATTTGAATCGTTTGTCCAAGCGGTGATTCGTAAGGGAAATAAGACTCGCGAATAAAATCACCGATCACGCATACATTCTCTTTTGCTTCGTTTTCAGCATGTGAGAACCATCGTCCGTCAATAAGCACTTCGCCGGGAGCCTTGTCCACTTCGGGAAGCGTCCCTTTTAACTGAACCGACGACGATGTTTTGCCGTTTTTGCCGGTTACATTTAACTTGCCGCCAAAAAAGTTGTTGGAAATATCAAGGAACGGCACCGCAACCTCAATCGCACTTAAATTTCCGATCGCCGCTGCGTCGTCCATTGTAAGCGGCTTACGCATTCGCTCTTCGCGAGTCGGAGCGCTCGTGCGAATGCCGATGTCCATTTTGTAAAGAAAGATCGAGCGTGTGCCAAACGACTCGACCTCTTTCTCGACCGCCACATTAATACCGCTTATTATCGAGGAAATCAGCATTACGGTGATAACGCCGACGACAACACCGACGATCGTCAAAAACGAGCGCAGCTTATTGCCGCGTATCGTGTCAAACGCCATCTTAAAATTCTCGTAAAATGAGCCGGTCAAAAATTTCATTCGATTTAGTCTGCTCTCAACGCCTCGATAGGATCAAGCCTCGCCGCTTTCCAGGCCGGGAACAGGCCTGCTAAAACGCCCACGCCACCCGAAACGGCAATCGCAAATACAGCCGACCAGAGCGGTATTCTGGTTTGAAATACAAACTTTGTGATGATGATACCAAGCAATTCGGCAATAATGAGTCCAATTGTGCCGCCGATCGCGGACAAGGTTGCCGATTCAAAAAGAAACTGTCTTAAGATATCACCCTGTCTCGCTCCCAGGCTTTTTCTAATCCCGATTTCCTTGGTTCTCTCGGTAACAGAAACGAACATGATATTCATGATTACAATAGCGCCAACGATCAGAGCAATAAGCGGGACAGCAATAATCACGATAAATGTCGGTCCCAAAATGCGGTCGCGAATGCCGGTAATCGCGTCGGGCGTCAGGATTCCAAACGTGTCTTTTTCGCCAAAAGGCAGCTTTCGTTTGATCCTCATAAGGCCACGCACTTCTTCAACGGCATCGTTAAAAACCTTTTCATTCTTCGATGTTACGACGAAATATGGCGCTCGCTGCCGCGTCAATCCGCCAAAAGCCGCGCCAAAGGTCTTTATCGGAAGCGTCACAAAATTGTCTTGTGGTTGTCCAAAGATCGTTCCTTTTGCGGTTTGGACACCGATGATCCGATAAGGGATACCGGTTATCGTAATCTCCTGTCCGACGGAGTCGCCGCCAGGAAAAAACTTGTTAGCTACGTCCATTCCGATATAGGCGACGCGAACCGAATTGTCATTTTCCGGATTTGAAAAAAAGCGGCCTTCAGCGATGTCCAGCTTATCGATCTCAGCCGTGATAGGCTCGGCACCAGTAATCTGAACGCTGCTAAGGCTGTCAACCCCGTGTTTGACCTCGCGATTCATATTACCGGCTTTGGCGCCGATCTTGTCTATGAGCTGGGCGTGATCGCGAATAAAATCGCGTTCGTCAAAACTCAATTCCTTGTTTCGCCGCTGGGCAGCAGCGATAGTATCCGTGTCCTTAAAATCGTCAAAGCTAAACCTGCGAACGGTAAACGAGTTTGAGCCGATTCCGGCAATTTTTTCATCAACGTAGGAGTTAAAACCCTGAAGCAGCGAGAGCACGACCATAAACGCCGTTACGCCGATAATCATACCTAAAAGGGTGAGGAACGAACGGAGCTTGTGTGCCCAGATCGCGTCAAACGCAAGTTTTAGTGTTTCGGCAAAATTCATCCAAGTTATGAGCTAAATCCTAAAAATTGTTACGCGTAAGCGGGATAAAAAGTTGCCAAAAGATATGCTTAAGTTGTCGATAGCTCAATTAGACAGCGGAACGCGTAAGAAAGTTGGGACAGTGTTGTGGGACTGGGTAGTTTACAGCCGCTTTACTATGACGAGAGTGATATCGTCGTTGGCTGGTGCGGTGCCCGTGAAAGCGGAGAGGGCGGATTCGACTTTGTCGCGGATGCCTGAGGCGGTGAGGCCGATGTTTTTCTTTAAGACCTCGGAGAGGCGTTCGAGGCCAAATTCATCTTCATTGAGATTATTTGCCTCCGAAACGCCGTCGGAGTAGATAATAAGCACTTCGCCGGGAGCGAGGGTCGTCTTTCCGGTCTCAAATTCGGCGTCGGGCATGATGCCGAGCGGAAACCCGCCTGATGAAAGCTGTTCAATCGTGCCGTCGATTCGCCCGATCAGCGGCGGATTATGACCGGCATTGATGTATCGAACTTCCCCATTGGCCGGGTCAAGCTCGGCGGCGAAAAGTGTTACGAAGCGATTTGTCGGGGTGTTTTCGGACAGATAGCGGTTTACCGCATCGACGGCGGCTTCTAGCGACCGGTCAGCGGCAACCTGTCCATGAATCGCAGCATGGAGGCTCGACATCAGCAAAGCGGCGGCAGTTCCCTTGCCCGAAACATCGCCGAGGGCGATCAGCATCCGCCCGTCTGCTCGCGGAATAAAGTCGTAATAATCGCCGCCGATCTCGTAGCACGAGAACGAAATGCCCTGAAACTCGTAACCCTCGACGATTGGCGGTCCCGACGGCTGAAACCGCTGTTGGATCTCGGTGGCGAGCTCGAGTTCGCGCTCCATGCGTTCGCGGTTTATCCGTTCATCGAGCAGGCTCACATTCTCGACCCTGATCGATGCAACCGACGCCAGCGTCGTCAAAATATCGAGATGTTCACTGGCAAAAGTCACTGTGCTGGTCGGCGAATCGGCGTAGATCAGGCCAAAAACGTGTCGTTCGTCAACGCTCAACGGCACGGCCAACACGGATCTAATCCCCTGTAGCATGATCGTCTGGCTGGCAAATCGCGGATCGTGCTGGGCATCTGAAGTGAGAACGGATTTGCCGTTTTCGATCACCTCGTTCATGATCGTCCGGCTGACACGGACCTCGTTGATCGATTCCTCCTGGCCGCGAATCCGTGCGACCTTTATCTCCATGCCGGTATTTGCTTTGTCATCGCGGAGCATTATGACGACGCGTTCGGCCGGGACGGCTTCAAAAACGAGAGAGGCGACCTGATTGAGCGTGTCGTCAAGACCGCTTGATGACAAAAGGGCGACGCCGACCTTGCTGATCAGCCCCAAAAGGTCGGTGCGGGTCGCAAGCGTAGAATCGAGGAACTCGGTGGTCGGGTTTTTACGAGCGGAGAGCGAGATCGTATTTGACGGATCAAGCGCGTCCGTATTATCGGCGATGAGTGTCGCGCTGATATTTTTTGACATCCGGCCATCGTCGTCAAATGTGATGCGGGTCTCGCCGATCTGGATTACGCCACCGTTGAATATCGGGATAGCCGCCTCTAAAGACAGGCTGTTGTATTTGGTGCCGTTGGCCGAACCGAGATCCTGTATCCAAAAAGCATCCCCCTCTTGTCTGATCTCGGCATGCAGACGCGATGCAAAACCGTCTGGAATACAGATGTCACTCCGGGCCGAGCGTCCTATCGTCGTGCGAAGCCGCGAGATCGGAAAGGTGTCGGATATGCCCGATGGATGATTTATAATTAAATGAGCCATTTTGACTTTATAATTTTCTGCGTTTACGACCGCTGATGACGATCGTGCCGCCTATAAAATCATGCAGCGCCCGGCCTGAGCCGTTTAACGCCGAGATCAGAAACCCAAGACCGAGCGTCACAAGCGTCAGAAAATAACCAACCACGTTTCTGAGTAAAATATTGATAATTCCGGCGTTCGTCCCATCCATTTTGACTATCGTCAGACCGGTCACAGCCTTTCCGATGGTTTTCCCTCTAACCAAAGGAAATACGATGAGATCGGCGACAGCTAGAATGGCTGCGATTGTCCAGCCGGTGCTGCCAATTATCACGTTTGATGATGCCTCGCCCAGCAGCCTTGGAAACAGGAGCCACGCAAGCGGTGCGGCCATGATAACCATATAGTCAATAAAGAGAGCCGCGCAACGCAGGAAAAACGGCGCTTTTAAGCTCTCGGGAGAAAAATCGACGATCTTATTCATATTAAACTTGTTTACAGGGGCTTTTGCCAATTCGACAGCGGCCATAAATATCAGATCGAGCATCTTATACAATCAAAAAATGTAAAGTCGTGTCACCCACGCGGAGCCGGTCGCCATCTGCAAGTGGATGAGGTTGACGCGGCAGCAGCCTCACTGAATCGCTGGCGCCGGGCAAAAGCACGGTTCCGTTTGAGGAACCAAGATCCTCGACCATAAAGTTGCCGCCATCACGCCAGATCCGGGCGTGACGTCGGGAGATCTTGGTCTGAGGGTCGTATTTTGACAAATCGACCTCGGGGAAAATATTTGACATAGGGTCGCGGCGGCCAACCAGATTTTCATTTTTTTCAAGAGAGAATGCCGGCATGTCCAATTCGCTCGTGCCCTCAATTATCAATTTAGCCGTGTGGGCTGATCTGCTATAAATCTCAGAGTGAACGCCCTGCTGAGCGATCGGCTGTTTCGAGCCGCAAAAGGCGCAAAACAGATCGGCGGCGACGATCCGCTGGCCGCAAAAACCGCAGAACACGCTTTGATTAGCCAAGCTGACAGCGGCCGGCGTCTCAGTCACGCCATAAGTAACGGTTCCCCGCTTTAGATTTTCCAGGTGATCGGTGAGCACGTGCGCCATTTCGGCCGCGCTGGAAAATCGCGTATCTGCATTGTATTCGACCGCCCTCATCAGGATGTATTCCATCTGATCCGAAAGTTGCGGATTGATCTGACGCGGACGCGGATTTTTTTGAAAATCAAAGATCAGCAGCGGGTTATTCTGCGGATCGGCGCCCGTCAGAAGATGAAACATAGTAGATCCGAGGCTGTAAATATCGGAACGCGGCTCAACGTTACCACTAAATAACTCTGGCGGGGCATAGCCCATTGTGCCGACCGCCGTGACGCCTTTCTCCTGTGTTTGACCGATCGATCGGGCGATGCCAAAGTCAATCAGGACGATCCGGCTAGTGATGCCGTCGATCATTACATTTGACGGTTTGAGGTCACGATAAACTATCGGCTCGCTCTGATTGTGAAGATAATCGAGCACGTCGCTGATCTCAATTGCCCATTCGGTGACGGTTTTTTCGTCGATCCGGCCACCTGGCGCCGCTCGAAGCCGGGCCGCCAGATCGCCGCCTGAGATATATTTCATCACCAGATAAAAGCGGCCTTCGCTCTCGTCAAAGAAATAATCGTAAATTGTCGGGATGGACGGGTGATCAAGCTTTGAGAGGATCATCGATTCACGGCGAAAATCCTCGATCGCCTTGTTTTGCTGATCTTCCTCGATGTGCGATTGCACCATTTCCTTGACCGCGCGCTGTACGGCCCCGAGATTTTTATCGAATGCCAGATAAACGGCCCCCATGCCGCCGCCGCCGATCTTTTTGGATATCTCGTATCGTGAATTCAGCAGTATTCCTTCGACCAGCGGTTTGAGGCCGGCTTTTTTACCGTCGGTTTCGTTAGAGCTGAAATTTGGTTTTGTCTCGTTGCTCGCCTCAGCCTCAAATTGAAGTTTGGTCGGGGAGGGGTTGTCAAAGTCGTCAGTAATAACTTTAGGGTGTTCAGGTTCCTCAACCTCATCCGGGTCAATTTCCTCTGATAATTCAACGCCATCCATGGAAACGGATTCTTTAGCCTCATCGCCCGAATCCGGGTTAAAATCTGAGTCTTTGGGTTTGCGTATTCTCTTTTCTATGGGCTTCCCTTCTGAAAGCGCCCCGTCAAGGGAAGCCGAAGGTATGGCGATTGTGTCCTCCATTGACAGGGCGGATTCAGCATCATCGAGCGCAATGGGTTGGAGCGATACGCCGCAGAAAGGGCAAAATGTATCAATCTCTGTAATTTTGGAGCCGCACTCGTGACAAGTAGTCATTTCAAGTTATCTTCTTTACGTAATTTAATTATTGTGTAATGTGAAACCGCAAAAATGTTTTTCCGACGATGACCTCATCGCCGTCACTGATCATCTGCGGGGTGCCCGGAAGCAGCCTTCGTCCACGGTTTATATAAGTGCCGTTTGTCGAACCGAGATCTTCGATCATATACGATCCATTATTGCGGATGATCCGCGCGTGACGGCGTGAGACCTTGGCCTCGTGATCGTGCGTGTCGAGATCGACCTCGGGAAATACTCCATTATCGGCATCCCAACGTCCGATGATGGTTTCATCAGTTGTGAGACGAAATTCAGTGCCCAACACAGCTCCGCGTTCGATGATCAATGTCGCGTGAGCGAGCTTTGGAGGCATATTGTCTGCGTTGTCTGGTGCGGAGTGTGGCGGTTCAGGATCAGCATCCATTTGGGGCACACCGATTGACGTGACACTTGCCGGACGCAGGGGCGGCAGTTCCACGACAGGCGGAACATAAGCCGGCGTCAACGGAGCAACATCGCTCACGACGGCCGGTACTAACTTGCTGCCACACTCGTCGCAGAATCGCGAAGAATCAAGATTTGCGGTTTGGCATGTATGACATTTGATCATTTAATTATTGACCCGCGTGTTCGGGCGAAGAGAACTATAATAACACCCTTACATTTTAACCGTTAAACGTCTGTTCGTAAATCGCATTTCCAATACTAGTTTACGCAAGTAAGTGATTTTGGTTCGATGAATGTACGCGACATATGCAACCAACATTACTTTTTTGAAACTCCATAGAAAAATTTGTCGTAGTAACCTGTTGATACAAGCGTTTAATTAATTTAACTTTCCGCGAACAAAAGAGATTTGTTTTACTTACAGGGGTATAATATATGGCATTAAGCCGTAAAACCAAAATATTTGGATTAATAGGTGCGGGCGTTCTCGTGACTTTGATCATAGTGGTCAGCGTTCTTGCGACTCGAACCGACACGCCTGAGGTTACGGTTGTCAAGGTTGATACGAGGCCCGAATTACGCTCGACTGTTACGTCGTCAGGCGAAGTGCGGCCGATCCAATTCATGAACCTTACCAGTGAGGTTCAGGGCCGCATCGAAGAGATTTACGTAAAAGAAGGCGATCATGTAACTAAGGGCCAGCCGCTTGTCAGGCTCGATCCAAATCAGCTCCAATCTAATACGGACGCCCAGATAGCAGCCGTTCAAACCGCTCAGGATGACATCCGTGTAACTCAAAGTCAGGTGACCGGAGCTCAGAATCAATACTCACAGGCGCAGCAGGGGTTAAACGCCTCGGATGCCGCCGTCAGCACCGCCCGTCAGAACGTTGTGACTGCTCAGACCGATGTCGACAGAGCACAGGTGGACGTCAATACCGCTCAACGTGAGGTTACGCGTAACAGCCAACTGCTCGAATCCGGCGTGATCTCACGCCTCGAATACGATCAGTTTAAGGATAAACTTGAGACGGCGCAGGTCGCGTTTAAGAACGCCAAAGCGAGGCTTGATTCACAGAAACTTACGGTCAACGAAGCGATCGCCCGCCGCAATCAACAAGCCGTCGCCGTCAAGGACGCAAAACGTGCAGTAGATACGGCGTCCGGAAATGTAAAAGTCAGTCAATCGCGTGCAAATCAACAGGCCGCCACCTTGCGCGGACAAAAAAACCAACGTGACAAAACGATGCAGGTTGCGCCTATCAACGGCATCATCGCCGAGATTCCCTCAAAGGTTGGAACGTTTGCCGTCGCCGGGCTTTCCACGACAGCACTTCTGACAATTGCGGATATGTCAACGGTTAACGTTGAGGTAAAGGTTGACGAGACGTCGATCGACAGAGTGGCCGTAGGTCAAAAGGCAAAGATCAAAGTCGATTCGCTGGCCGACAAGGAAATAATCGGCGAGGTTACGCAAAAGACACCGCTTGCGGTCGGCAAATCGCAGACGAGCGGCGGGCTTTCGACAAATATCAACGTCCAGGAAGCCAAGGAATTCCGCGTCGTCATCGAGTTAAAAGGGTTAACCGAGGATATGAAGAACAGCCTACGTCCCGGCATGTCCGCGACCGCCGAGATCACGACCAAGACGGTTAATAACGTGATCGCCGTCCCGCTCCAGGCCGTCATTGAGAAAAAGCCCGATGGCACCCCGGCTCCGACAATACAGGGTGACGCGCCGCAGCCTGCCGAAAAGCCGAAAAACATCACCGGCGTTTATATCCTCGATGGCAATAAAGCAAAATTTATCGAGGTGACGACCGGCATCGTCGGCGAATCGGATCGCGAGATAACATCTGGGCTCGAAACCGGCAAAGAGGTTATCACCGGCCCGAGCCGCATCCTGAACACATTAAAGGATGGCGCAGTTGTCAAAAGAGCGATAAAAAAAGCTGGCGACAACAGCAATAAAAATTAGTCATGAGTCGAGAGTCCTGAGAAAGACTGGGAAGCTTGGTTCAAGACTCAGGACTCCAGACTTTCGAGAGACATGTATAGATTTATGGACGAAGAAAACGGGAACGGCGGCTTGCCGGCCGAATTGAAAGCTGTCGTCGAGCCGGCGGCACCTGATTCTATCATCTCGATGCGTAATATATGGAAGACATACCAGATGGGCGTCGAGGAGCTTCATGCCCTGCGCGACGTTTCTTTCGACGTAAAACGCAACGAGTATCTGGCAATCATCGGCCCCTCCGGGTCGGGCAAATCAACGCTGATGAATCTGATCGGTTGTCTCGATTCGCCGTCCAAAGGAGACTATTGGATCAACGGCCATCTAGTTTCGGATATGAGCGACGATGAACTTGCGCGGATTAGGAACAAAGAGGTCGGCTTTGTCTTTCAGACATTTAACCTGCTGGCCCGGGCGACGGCGTTGCACAATGTCGAATTGCCGCTGATCTACGCGGGAATGCGGGCCGGCGAGCGTCATGACAAGGCACAGGCCGCGTTGGCGTCGGTAGAGCTTGGCGACCGCGTCATGCACCGGCCAAACGAACTGTCCGGCGGCCAGCGGCAGCGTGTCGCCATCGCCCGCGCACTGGTCAACCACCCGTCGATATTGCTCGCCGACGAACCGACAGGCGCGCTCGACTCAAAAACGAGCATCGAGATCATGCATCTTTTCGAAAAGCTCCACGAGGAAGGCAACACCATCATCCTCGTCACCCACGAGCCCGACATCGCCAAACGCGCCCACCGCGTCATCACCATCCGCGACGGTGTGATCGAAAAAGACGAACGGTTGAAATGACCGGCACTTGTTTCGTCCCGGTTATTCTTGAGAATTCCATTAACAGCGCAATTTGAGATACAATGGCAAATATATCTGTGGATTTTCCATCAGTAACCGAAACAACAACGATCGTCAATATAAATTCCGTATTATGTCTGCGGCTGAAGAAACAATAAAATCCGGCTCAATCTCGCAGCGAAAAACCACGCCGTTTATGAATAGGGCACTGGACGTTATCAGCTCGGTCCGAGTTGGCGTCTTCCAATTATGCCTGCTTGTGATTTTAGCAATGGCCGGGATGCTGATATTACAGCAAAACGTGCAGGGATTTGATGCGTATTATGTCTCACTGACACCGGCGGAAAAGCTTGTCTTCGGTTATCTTGGTCTGTTTGATATCTATCATAGCTGGTATTTTAATCTTCTGCTGCTCAGTCTGTCGTTAAATATCGTTCTTGCGTCGATTGAACATTTCCCAACGGCCTGGAAATACATTGTCGAACCAAAACTAACAGCAACCCGCGATTGGCTGTTAAATCACAAAGCAAATGATGTTTTCACATTCGATTCCAAAAGCGAGTCAGATGTTGCGGAAAAGGTTAAACGATTATTTGAAGTCCAGGGTTTTAAGGCAAAAATTACCGAATCAAGTAATCTCGAATATGGCGTGGACAAAGACGGCAAAAAAGATTTTTCGGTCATGAACACCCGAAACGCCATTGTTGTTTTTGGCGAAAGCGGTAAGATCAATCGTCTTGGGGCATATATAGTTCATGTTGCGCTGTTGACCCTATTTTTGGGCAACTTTGTGTTTTATACGACAAGTTTTGATGCCGATGTCCGGATGATCCCCGGCGAAAAAACTGACGAGATCCAGCTTATAAAATTCAACCTCGACAAAAAAGAAAAATTTGCCGTCAAGCTGCCATTTACTATGGAGTGTACCGACATCCAGCAGCGGCTCATCGACGAAAAAGGCTCGATTGATGTGACAAACACACTGGATTGGCGGACACAGCTTAAGATCGACGACCCTGCGTATGGCGTAATGGTGGCTGACGCCAGCCTAAATAAGCCGCTCATGTATCGCGGGTATAGATTTTTTCAGGCACAAACGATCCCGGTCGGCCATGCCCGGATGATAGATCTTGAGCTGACCCCTCAGAACGGCGGCGATGTGATCCATGCGAACATCGCCCGCAACGGATCAACGACTTTGGCGGACGGCACTAAGGTCGATTTTAGCGATTTTGAGCCCGACTTTACATTTGGCTCCGACGGCAAGCCTGACACACGCAGCGGTGAATATAATAATCCGGTCGCGATCCTCGATGTGACGCCTCCGGGCGGGGCTAAAACTCGCGTGTTCGCATTTGCTCAAAAATTGGCAGATAATATCCCCGTCGGTGCGCCAAAAGCAGGATACAAATGGCGGCTCGCGGCATTTGAAAAAACGCCGCTGGCACATATTCTGTCAATCAAATACGATCCATTCGACGCCTCAATCATAGCTTGGTATTTTGGTGGTTTTGGGCTGGTGGGTGCATTGATATTTGTATTCTTTTTCTCGCATAAACGCGTTTGGGCACGGGTTGAGAAAAAAGAGAACGGCAAGATCGAAGTTGTGCTGGCGGGCGACGCAAACCGCAATGCTCTGGCATTCGGAGATAAATTCAAAAAGATAGCCGACAGTCTCAAGCAAGACCAATGAGGACAAAGAAATGGAAGAACTAGATCGATTGGAAAGACGTGCATCGTGGCGTTCATACGCCCCGGCAGCAATGGTGATCGTGGGAGCATTTTTGATGCTCGGGCTGCGGATGAAAATCGGATCAGGATTCGTTTCCGATGGTGCATTGATGATGCTCGCGCTTGCCTGCTACATCATGGCCGCGCTATTTCAACTCACAAACCTCTACGCCCCTTCGTCGATGGCCGAAAAGATTGGGTTTTTCACCGGTGCACTTGGCGTTTTCTTCAATTTATCCAGTTGGCTGACACGCTGGGTCGGAGCCTACGAGCACGAGATCGCGATCATGCGCGAGAGCGGCAATATGGCGAATCCGTGGGTGTTTCGCTATATTCCATTTGCCAATCTGTATGACCTGAGTTTGGCATTTGCTTTCGGAGCAGGGTTTACAACGCTCCTTTTTGCTCATCGCAAGAATTTTCGCATTTTGAGCGCATTCACGCTCCCGATCGCGGCATTGATCCTCACGTTGGCACGCTTTATCGGCAACGAGTTTATCGATCTCCCGCCTGTCCTGGATTCATATTGGCGTCCGATCCACGTCGGTGACGCGTCTCTGAGTTACGGTGTCGCGCTCGTTTGCTTCGGCGTCGCAGTGATGTATCTGCTCAAAGACGGCATCAAGGTCGAGGCAATGGCGATATGGTCGAGCATATTTGGCATCGCGGTTATCGGGACTATCAGCAAATTCTCAGTGTTTTCATCGTTCGTATACCGCGCCGGCCTGTTCCTTCCGACTGGGGCAGGAAAGCATCCATTCTCCACCGCCTTCCGGCTAGAGATACCGTATGTGGGCCCGGTTCTTGTGGCGGCGGGTTTATTGCTCGCGGGGGCCATCGTATCATTCCTGTTTTACCTGTATCAGAACAGCGAACAGGCAAAAACCTTCGGGCACTATTTTCTCAAGCTAGGCTTTGCCGCGCAGATATTGTCTATCGCACTGTTAGTTTACGGAATAAGTGATAATTCCAACGTGTATTCGAGGCTGCAGGCTCAGTTGGGACGCGACCCAAGCCAATATGTCATCGCAGGCATGGCGATGTCCGAGAACGAGGAGATGAGCGTACAGGAAAGGTCGCAGATGACATCCAGTCAGTTTGATCAAACGGGCCGAGCATTCGTTCAGCAAAATGGCCCCCGGATGTTTACAAGCCTGAACGCTAATCCAGTCGAGTTTGCTGCGTTGATAACGGCTCTTGTCGGGACATTTTTTGTGCTCGTCTTTAGCTTCCGGACTGAGAAACTTAGAGAACGACTGCCGAGCCTCGAATCGCTTGACAGTCTGATGTATAAAACCGCCTGTCTCGCTTTTGCGGGATTAGCTATGCTCTTGATCACAGGCGCGATCTGGGCAAATGAATCATGGGGGCGTCCGTGGGGCTTTGATTCCAAAGAAACAGGTGCTCTGATCGCGTGGCTGACATACGCGGCATTTTTGCACACACGCATCGCACGCGGCTGGAAAGGCCGCAGTTCGGCGTATTTCGCCTTAGTCGGATTTTTACTTGTAATCTTTACTTATCTGGGTGTAAGTTATCTGATAAAGGGGCTGCACAGCTACGCCTGATACTATTCGATCGTAAATCTGACGACATTTACCATCGGGAAATGCTCGGTAAGCCCATCCTTGTCTGTCACAGTCAGTACCCCTTTATCAAAAGTGAAACTCTGGACTTCGCTCATTGGGTATTCGATCCTCTTTCCATCCTTTAGAATAATGACTAAATGAGGCCCTCCGACCAAATTGGGTTTCTTATTTGGTATCGTAAGGGTTTTTGGTGTTTTAACCGGCAATTTACTGATTTCGGCAGGTTTTGCATACGGATCGATAATTGTTCCAACCGAATTTACTTTTGAGCTTTTATCGTCATCTAACAAAACCTTTGGCGTAGCCTTATCTGCACCCTTATTTTTGGGGGTCATTGCCACAAAACTCCCGCCGAATTTGATCCGATAGACGGCCGTGTCATCGCCGGGGGGGCGTCCCTCAATCCGCAATAGTAGTTTTTCCGGTTTGCGAAGGTATATAAGGCGGCCGGTTTCGTTTACACCGCCGTCAGCATAGATCACCATCTTGGTCACAGGTCGCAAGCCTTCAGCAAAAAAAATATCTATATCGCCGGTAAAATTTTTTGTAACGACACTAATAAAAATATCGCCCTGATCTCCATTAAAGGCATAGAAATGAGTCGTAAGCCGGGCGTCGCCGATGTCGCGCGCCTTTATCGTCGCGGCTATCTCGTTTGAAGTAATTGGCGTCGCGTTATTCTGGTCGCTCGATTGTGCGGGCACGGTTGCCGCAAAGCAAAAAAATAATATTGCGGGGATCAAATAGCTTAAGGCTTTAAGGCGACAGAATTTCATTCAAACCAGGTCTTTTTTCAGATGCACCAAACGCGAAGTTTCAATGTAACCGAGTTTTGCGTGCGCGATTAGGCTCGTCTCGTTTTCGATCTCGGCATCGGACGCCATCTCGGAGCAGCCCTTATCACGTGCCCATCTTTCGGCCGCGAGAACGAGTTCTCCACCGATACCGTGACGACGGTATTCTGGTTCAACAAACCAACCCTCGAGATAACCCACATTCTCGCTCTCACAATCCTCCACAAACGGTCGAATGCTCGCCTCCAGAAAGCCTGCGAGCTTACCATCGCCGACATCTGCGACCGCGACAAATTGCGAGTCGGCGTGCTCGATGATATCGACCATCTCGCTCTTATGATCGTCTTCGCTGGTCTCGTCCCAAAGCAAGTTGCGAAGACGCAGCCATTCTTTCAGGTCCAGCTCATCGAGCGGGCGAATTGTGATATCGGCATCGGGCATCGAAACTGATAATACCAGTGTTGTCAATCGAGAACAAGAATTTTAGACATAAAAAAGCCGGGGATTAAAACCCGGCTCAGTAAAATTTAATATCGTCGAAATATTCGCTACGCCTTGGCCTGTAGGATTTCTATTGCCTTTTTTAGCTGAACGTCCTCAACAGTTTTGGTTACAACAGGTTTTGGGCTCGGAGTGGCCTTTGGCTGCGGATTATTCGGATCCTGTTGATCGACCAGACTGTCGGGATCAATCGGTTCGGGGGTATCGGGGCGTTTGACCTCGACTGACGGCTTTATGCCCATCGTGGCACGCTCCTCGCCTAAGAAAGGAACGCCGTTGCCCGATGCCCATTTCGAAACCGTTAGAAGCAATCCGTCGCCGTTGCGAAGCGTAAAAAGCTGTTGTTCGGTACCGGCGCCAAAGGTGCGCTCGCCGACAACCTCGCCGCGTTTGTGATCGAGCACGGCTGAGGCGACCACCTCGGCGGCACCGGCGGTTCCCAGATCGGTCAAAACGGCCAATGCTCCATCGAAAATTGCTTTTGACGGATCGACGGGGTAAGTATTCAGAACCTTGTTTTCGCGGCCGATGACCTTTGCCAGATCGCCGTCTTTAATAAACAGATTTGCAACCGAGACCGCCTCGGTCAGGCTGCCGCCGGCGACTCCGCGAAGGTCAAGAACGATCTTTTGCACACCCTGTTTCGACAAACTCTGAACCTGAGACCTGATGTCGCCCGATTCGCCGTCCTCGAGGCTGTAAACCTTAATGACGCCGATCTTGCCGCTTTCGACTCGGGATTCGGCTTTTGGAATGGTGTATGAACCACGCGTGACTTTGATAGTCTGCGGCTTTTCACCGGATCGAAGCACACGAAGACTGACCGTCGTGCCCTGGTCACCCATTACCAATTGTTTGGCGTCGTAGAGCGAAATATCCTTTGATGCCTTATTGTCGATGTATTCGATCACGTCACCAGATTTGAGACCGGCTTTATCCGCGGGCGAGCCTTTTATGGTAGAAATTACATAGAGAAAACCTGATATTTGAGAAAACTCGGCTCCGATACCGGTGCGATTTGACGTTTTGTTTGTCTCATAGGCCTTGACCTGATCGGCGGTCAAAAATGACGAATACGGATCGAGCCCGCCGGCCAACCCACGCAAAGCCCCAGTTCGTACCTTTTCCATATTGGGCTCGTCAACATAATCGTTTTGAATATGCTGGAGCACGGATTCGACGATACGCATTTGAGCGTTAGCGTCGTTTACCGGCTGTTGTGCCCGCGTCGTGAGCACATTGCCGACAAACGGCAGCCCCCCGACAACGGCGTAAACTGCAATTGCCCCAGAAATTAACAGAACCCAAAGTTTTCCGCGAAATGACATATAATACCTCTTGAAAATCTAACGCCTTGTGGCGTTAACCAATTATTGAATATAGAAACCGTCAGTGCAAGAAAAAGAAACAGTTAATCAGCCCGAATTTACAGACCTTTCTGCGGTGCCTGCGTCGGGTCGTATCATCGCTCTCGATCCCGGCACAAAACGCGTCGGCGTCGCCGTCTGTGACGAGCTGCGTGTGACGACGCGGCCGCTGGACGTTATAACGCGGACAAGCTGGAAAAAGTTATTGCTGAAGGTCAAAAACATTATCGACGAGTTTGATGCCAAGGCTCTCGTAATTGGTTTGCCGTTAGAATCCGATGGGACGGAAAGCGAGATGTCGATGTATGCACGCGAGTGGGCACGCAAATTCGCTCTATCGCTCGAAGTGCCAATATTTCTACAGGACGAACGCGTCACATCATACGATGCAAAATCCCGTCTCTGGGAACGCGGCGTTGACCTCTCCGAAACCCGCAACCGCGTTGACAGCGAAGCCGCTTCGATCATCCTCAGCGATTTCCTCAGCCGCCTGGAACGCTCGTGACAGCCTCCGTCCCTGGTGTGACAGCCTCCGTCCCTGTTGTCGGTTACCCGCCCCCACAGCGCGGCAACGGCATCTCAGCCTGTATTTATTGTGTTTTGGCGGGAACTTATTTTAAAAGCCACAAACTTAAAGAGTAAACTAAGATAATGACTTATGGTTAACGTAAACAAAATATCAGCGATCAAGCCGAGCCAATTAATATCCTTATAACTAACAAAGCCGCCAACCGAATACATCGGAAAAGGAAATCCAAAACTCCATCCACAATCGTCCAGCCCTGCTGAACACACGTTATGAGCGTAACTTGTGTAATTGGAAATACTGACGATCGCAACGCCCACTATAAACCCTAAATAAAATATCTTGTTTCGTATTATAGTTTTCATAATGGTGGTGCATGGCTACCAGTGCCATACATTCACTATCGCGGGGTCATCACGACGACGTCGGTGGCGGCCTTTTCGACGGCGGCTTTGCTGAACGGGAACAACATTGGCGCGCCGGTGCGCCATGCTTCGAACTGGTCCTTGAAATGCGGCGACTGGGGGTTGCCGCTTTCGCCTAGCGGGATGACGTGGCGTGTCAAGTCCCAGTTGCCGGGGCTGGCGATAAAGCGCATCGAGACATTGGAACCCACATTTGGCGTCTGGCCGCTGCCGTTGAGCGGGACGGAGGGAATGGCGAACTGGGCGCCGATAAGCGGGGCAACGGCAAGCGGATGGGGAAAGCGCGACACGAATATGCGTGACCATGTCCATTTTGTGTCGTCAGGGCCGAATTGTTTGGGGTCGGCGAAGCTGGTCCGCGTCGCCTCGTCACAGCTTTTAATCATATCGGCGTAATTAGCAAAACCGGAAGGCAGCCAACGAGCGGATTGCTCGCTGACGGCCCAGTCGATGATGCGTTCACGGATAAGGAAGGCGGGGGCCGGTTTGTTGTCCGCGGCCATTTTGTTGGCGATACAACCCCTGATTCCGTTAACCAGCAGCGGTGAGCGCGAATCGGGCGTCATCATCCCATCCCAATCCTTTAGCACCGCGAGCGTCTCGGGCGATGCGGCACCGAGCTTGACGATCTGCTTGCTCAGATTTAGGAGTGGCATATTCAGTGCGTCGTATTGCGCATCGCGGGCGTCGTCCATCGTGAGCTTGTGCTTTGCATTCGCCACTTCGAGAGCGTCGTGGATGCGGCGGGCACGCCACGGAGAACCGGCGTCACGCGACATCTGGGTGTATTTGTAGTCCGTGCCGACGATCCGCTGGTTGGCGGTGACGATCAGGCCGCTGGGCGGGTTGTAGAGATTTGGCAATTTGGCGAACGGAATATAGCCGACCCAGTCGCCGTCGGTCGTCGAGCCGTCATACGGCAAGCCTCCGTCGCCCGTCCGGCGGATCGGGATGCGTCCGGCCGCGTACCAGCCGATGTTGCCTTTGACGTCGGCGTAAAC
Source organism: Pyrinomonadales bacterium (assembly GCA_038226395.1). Lineage (GTDB taxonomy): Bacteria > Acidobacteriota > Blastocatellia > Pyrinomonadales > Pyrinomonadaceae > OLB17. The sequence continues at coordinate 41,874 of JBBRQM010000012.1, forward strand.
AAAATTCTGCGTGGCTCCGCCGTATTCCTTGAGCGCGGATTTGAACTCATCCCAATTTTTAGCACGATTTGCAGCCATGAACGAGCCAAACTCGTTATTCTTTGGGTCGAGGGCCGTCCATTTCAGGGCGTATTTCCTGCCGCCTTCCTCGGTGATAACAGGGCCGTGGGGTGTCTCGGTCACTTCAAATTCGACCGGCGCGGTATCGGGTTTCATCACGTTTGCGCGGACGTTGAGGATCTCTTTACGCACTTTTGCCTTTTCCCAGCCGGTTGGCGTTTTGACCTCGCCTTTGTCGTTAAAGGTCTCGGCGTAAAGGTCCTGAACATCGGGGCCGACATTGGTCGCTCCCCATGCGATAAATTCGTTATGGCCGAGGACGATGCCCGGAACGCCTGGGAAAGTCACGCCGGAAACATGCTCCGTCGGCGATGTGAGTTCCGTCATATACCAAATCCCGGGAGCTGACGCCTGAAGATGAGGGTCGTTTTCGAGGATCGGCTTGCCGTCGGCAGTGTGTTTACCGGAAATAACAAAATTGTTGATCGCCGCGAGGTCTTCGGCATAAAGGCCGACGTTCTGGAGCGAACGGGCGCGAATCTCGGCGTCCTTTGCCGCGGCGGCGAGTAATTCAGATGACACATTCTGCGTGCTTTCTGCCGCTGCCACTGCCGCTGGTTTGATGTCCTTGCCAAACAGCACAACATCGTATGGCGTTACTTGATTAGTCAGATCGGCAAATTTCTCTTTCGGGAGGGTTTGCAGCGATGCACGCAGGAGATCGTTCTGCCAGGTTGTGCTCAAAGCGTCAGCTAGGATCTTGCCTATACAGATGGTGTCTGTCGGCGACCACTGACGAGGTTTGTACTGTAGTATCCGGAATTCGACCGGGATCGTCTTGTCATCGAGCGTAGCGATGTAGGCATTGACGCCGCGGGCGTAATCGTTGAGAGCAGCCCGTAGCTCTGGCGTTTGGGCACCGAGGCTCTGATTGGCGATCTCGGCAAAGCCAAATCGACGCCAGTGTTTGTCTTGTTCGAGAGCGGCGTTGCCAAACATTTCAGCCGTTTCACCGCGAGCAAGCCGCCGCAGCAAATCCATCTGCCACAGGCGGTCGCTGGCGGTGACATAGCCCTGTGCAAAATATAGATCGGAGTCATTTTTGGCCTCGATATAAGGAATTCCGCGATCGTCGCGGCGGACCGTGACCTCATCCTTCAGGCCGCTAACAACCATCTTGGTCGGCGTAACCTGAGAGAAAGCCGTAAACGACAAAAAGAGGACAACAAGAACGGGGTGAAAAGTTAGATTTTTCATAGTAAAAAACTTGCGTAGAGACGACATTTGATGAACGTTGTGATTTGAATTGCTTCGATCTCGCCCTTACGTTAAACTTTTTCGAGTATTGAATCAAATTTATGGGGGGATCTGCAATGAATTTTTTTAAAATATGTCTCGTCCTTTTAGCGACCTGTACTTTTATTATCTCGTGCAGCCAATCGGCAACTACGCCAAATCAGGCAAACACAGCGGCTAACGTGAATAAAGCCGCAAATACTGCTCCAGCGACGCCGGCCGATGAGATGGCGGCGGCAAAAGAGCTTTATACGACTAACTGCATGAATTGCCATCGCGACACCGGAAAGGGCGGCAAGGTGACGGTTGACGGCAAGAGCCTTGACCCGGTTGACCTCACTTCGGCAAAAATGAAGGGGCGTTCCGACGATAAGGTCGCCAGCCAGATCAGCGATGGCTCGCCGGATGATGGTATGCCGGCATTTAAGTCCAAACTTAACACCGATCAGATCAAATCGCTTGTCAAATATATGAGGACATTATGATTTGGCTCCGCCGCCCTCGCGAGCGGATAAAGTTTGCATTTGTCAGTCACTGAATCTAGAATTTAATCTCATATGCACCCGTAGCTCAGCTGGATAGAGTATCTGACTTCGAATCAGAGGGTCGCAAGTTCGAATCTTGCCGGGTGTACCATTTTTTTTGCTATTTCTTTGCCATTCGTTTTATCTAAATATCTAAGGAGAATTCACGGAAAACAATGAAAATCATAGCCATTCGTATTTTTGTGTTCGTTATCTTTACTATCGCTCTCGGCACTGCCCAGTTGATCGCACAAACGCCGAAACCGACTCCGGCAAGGCCAAAGATTAACTCGCTCGACAAAGGCGATTTCAAAGTCGGGTTTTCGCCAAAAACCAGGGCAAAAACGCCAAACAAAGTGATGCCGAAGGAAGACAGGGACATACTGCAGGGGATCGCTACGGAACTCAACTCGCTGATCGCGTTGCCAAGGGACATCTATCTCAATTTTGACACCTGCGGCGAGGCTAACGCATTTTATAGCCATGATACCAGCGAGATCACATTTTGCTATGAGCTTTTCGAACAGTATGAAGAGGAATTCAAAACCGTCGCAAAGACGCAGACGGAGGTGAACGCGATGGTCGAGGACACAGTTATCCAGACGCTGTTTCACGAACTCGGGCATTGCCTGATCGACGTGTGGGATCTGCCGGCAACCGGCCGCGAAGAGGACGCTGTGGATCAGCTTGCCACGGTGTTAATGCTTGACGGATCGCCAGAGGGCCAGCAGAGCGCGATCAATGCAGCACTCGAATTTGAAATATCGTCCCATAACGATATACCGGGGGATATGGTCTTTTGGGACGAGCATTCCTTTAGCAAGACCCGATTTTTCGATATGCTCTGTCTCGTTTACGGCAGCAACCGGGAAAAAAACGGCCGCCTCGTCGGGCCCGATCTGTTGCCAAAGGAACGCGCCGTCCGCTGTACAACCGAATGGGAACGCGCCAACCATGCGTGGACGAAGCTGCTCGAACCTTACATATTGAAATAAATGAGGCCACGCTCTCGTATTGAACAAAAAAAAAGACGGTCACGCGGCCGTCGTTTTTGTTTTCTAATTTAGTCATCCTCATATACGAGCTTCATACTCGCCTCAGATCTTAGTTTCAACAAAATTACGGACGATCGATTGTGCAGTGTTTATATGACCTTTCATATACTCATCCCGTTCGATAAAAGGAATGCTTTCGCGTAACTTTTTGTAGATTGTCCGGGTTCCTTTTCCAAGCCGCTTATTGGCACCCAGCACCTTTCTCCGAAAATCAATTCCCTGAGCAGCGCAAAACAACTCGAGCGAGAGTATAGTCTCAAGATTTTCGGCGACCTGCCGCAATTTTAGCGCCGCTGTCGCACCCATCGAAACGTGATCCTCGACGTTTGCAGAGCTTGGGATCGTATCGACGCTCGCCGGGTGCGCGAGGATCTTGTTCTCAGTGCAGAGCGCGGCAGCCGTATATTGAACGATCATAAACCCGGAATTGAGTCCTCCGTATTCGGTCAAGAACGGCGGCAGGATATGAGCATTTGAATTTTCGTCAGTTAGCCGCATTATCCTACGTTCGGAAATGTTGCCCAACTCTGTCAATGCAATCGTCAGATAATCGAAAGCGAGCGCGAGCGGCTCGCCGTGGAAATTGCCGCCGCTCAGCACTTCAATCGACGCGGAGACGGGGAGACGCGGAGACGCGGGGAAAGAAGTCTCAGCATCTCTGCGTCCCTGCGTCTCCGCGTCGCATATAAAAATCAGCGGATTATCAGTGACCGCATTTAGCTCGATCTTCAGCAGCCATTCAGCATAAAGCACGGCGTCGCGGCAGGCTCCGTGAACCTGCGGCATACAGCGCAGCGTATAAGCATCCTGGACATTGGCGGGGTCAAAATCGCGGACAAATTCGCTCTCTGCGAGTATCTCCCGCAAATTTTTGGCACATTCGATCTGACGCGGATGCGGACGAAGAGCGTGGATGCGCTCGTCAAATGCCGACACCGTTCCGTGCAAAGCCTCAAGGCTCAAACAGCCAGAGACATCCGCAACCTCGGCCAAACGCTTTGCCTTCCACGTTTCAAGCAGACCGACAGCGGTCATAATCGTTGTCCCGTTGGTCAACGCAATACCTTCTTTTGCAGCAAGCGTGACGGGCGCAAGACCGGCTTTGGCAAGGGCGTCGCCGCCTTTTAGCATTTCGCCGTTAAATTCCGCTTCGCCCTCGCCGATCAGGACACAAGCAAAATGAGCAAGCGGTGCGAGATCGCCACTTGCGCCTAGACTTCCCTTTTCCGGAATTATGGGATGAACGCCGCTATTTAAACAATCGAGCATCAATTCGAGCGTTTCCGTCCGGATGCCTGAATATCCCCGTGCAAGCGTATTCGCCCGGATCAACATTATTGCCCTGACGGTCGGCGTATCGAACGGATTTCCGACACCAACAGCGTGGCTCAACACGACATTTCGCTGAAGAGTTTTGGATTCTTCACGGCTGATTATCTTGTCTTTGAACGCTCCGAATCCGGTAGTAATGCCATAGGCTATCTCTCCCCGGTCAAGCAGTGTCTGCACAGCCGCAGCCGAACGATTGACATTTGCTTTTGCCTCGTCGGACAGGGCAACTCGCGGCTCGCCGGGCTTGCCATATGCGACTGTTATAACTTGCTCAAATGTAAGGGCTTCGCCATTAATAATTATGTCCATTTTTTTCCGTCATAGAGATAATAAAGCAACTGACCAACAAATGAAATTTCGATAAACGAACAATTCTCTGTTATTATGCGTAAATTAGTTTGAACGAAATCCCGGGATATGAATACTTGTCAAAATTGCGGAAAACTTAATACGCCGGAGACCAATTTTTGCCGTTTCTGCGGCACAAAATTTAATTTTCAGCAGCCGATGCCCGCAAATCCATATGACCACGCCGCGCCGCCGAGGCCGTATGCGTGGAAAACCGATGAATTTCAAGCGCAAAACGAGCCGCGACCAACTATTCCTATACATCAGGTTCAGCCCCTGAATAATCAATATAATCTGCCGCAACAAAATTATCAGCCGTCCCCGCTTGCTTATCAAAATCATCAGCAATTAATGCATTCGTTCCAATGCCCTAGATGCATGAGCAAATATGTGCCGCGGATCGAACGGCGCATTTCGACCGCCGGTTGGATCACGTTTGCCGTGCTGATGGTATTTTTCTTTCCGCTATTCTGGATCGGGCTGCTTATTAAAGAGGACGCCGTGGTCTGTCAAACCTGCAATCTGCGCGTCAATTGACCTCGCCTCAATGGTAATAATAACCTGCGGGATGCTCGATCTTGACTTCGGGATTCGTGCTTAGGACTTTGATTTTGTAATAACCTTTTTTCATGTGGGTCGAGAGATAGGTGAGTGCAAATTGACGGTTTAATGCCAGCACGAGATCGTTGAAAAATGGCTCCAGATTTATTGGGGCTGACGTTCCTCTGATAAACACGCGTCCACCTGTGTCCTCTGATAATTTCGAAAGCGCGCTTTGAGCGGCCAGGATCAGGTCATTTCGGCCGTTACTCGTATTTGTAGCTGGGAAATAGATCGAATAAACGGGGATACCTTTTCTCTGCGATTTGAGCGTTGCACGCTCGAGATCTGCGGTACGAGCGGCCGATGCCAGGCTAAGCCCTTCGGTCGTGTCAAGTCCGTCCGAAAACAGGAGCACGGCATGGCGCCCTGACGGGAGAGCGTCAAACCGGCCCAGCATATCGTTAACGCTGTCATAAGGATCGCGCGGCGCGGATGTTGGGCTGCTGCTGACGATCCTCAGCGATTTTGAGGCTCGGTCAAGATCGTCCGTAAATTTTTGCCGGATCTGCGTCGATCCGCCGCGAATGTATCCCACCATCACTCGCGTACCACGAGGCAACCCGCGAATAAACTTGCGAATGTCCTCCAGTTGCAGATTAAACTCAGGTGCAAGGTCGTCCTGGATCAATATTGCGATCGAGAGCGGCGATTCGCCAATGCTGCGTATCGAGAGGATCTGCTGTTCATCACCCGCTTCCTTAACAGTTAGCCGGTCCGCCTGAACATATTCCTCGGCCTGTCTCTCTTTGAGTTCCTTCTTTGTAAAGATCGATATAGGTATTGTGACAGTTCTTACATTTTGCTTATCGTCCGGCTTTTGCGCTCTGGCGAATGGGCAAAGCATGGCTGACAGCATTAAAAACAGAAGAGTATATGAGAACACGGCTCTTTTCATAAGCGTGAAACCAGCTTTACGAATGATAATACACAACAGGCGGTTAATTAAACTTTGTGATGTTAAAAGTTTGAACTTAGTTTCCATAGTTTGTAAAGTGAAGCGGTAGATAACCGGTATGGATGATATAACGCCCAGCGATCTGAAACGCGGACGACGGCTAAAGCTCGGTGCTGTGGCGGCGCCCATTGTGCTCACCACAGTTCCGGCGCTTGTAACTCTGCTGTTGATGCTGTTTGCCGCCCCCAGCCCGCCGACTGCTTTTTTAATCTTTATTGCCGGTATTGTCGCCACTTCGCTTTGTTTTGTGGCCGGTATAACAGCAACAGGTGTTTTGGCTTATAAACATTCGCGTTGGACACGTGAGATGAGAGAACTGATCGCGGCTGACGGCATCAGGGCTGAAGAGATCAACTGGTTCAGGAATGAACTCCGGTCAAATGAAAAGCGGGCGTTAAAAGCGGTCGAGGCACGCGACCTGATGCTCGGTGACGCATATCGGGAAACGCTGGCGTCGCGATTGACCGCGACTCGAATCGTCCGATCGTCAAGACAAGAAATGGCAACTGCCAAAAGACGGCAAAATAAGTTGAAAATGCTCAAAAACGTGGATTCCGGCAAATTTGCGGGCGAGCTTGAGTCCGACGTTGAAAGGCTGACAAAGATCAATGGCGAGGCAAAAACTATGCTCTCAGAGGCTGAGGCTAGGCTCCAAATGATCGAGGCAGCGGCTAGCCGCGGTGGCAGCATCGCCGACTCTGAACTTACCCTCAAAAAATTATCCGCTCGTGCTTCTGAGTTGCCACTTGCACTTGAGTCCGCAAAAATGGCAGACGAGATCAGAATCGAGCTCGACAAAGAAGATACCGATGCAGAAAAAATATTCTCCGTAATCAAAGAAAAAGACGCCGATCCGCGAATTACCTGATCAGCGTCTATATCTATAAATATCGAGTTGGCGAACGAAAACCGCGATGCCGTTCGAACGTATGAATTGAACCTGTTAGTTACAGGTGGGTGGCTTTCTGCCCTTGCGAGCATCAGAGCCGGCGTCTATGGCTTGCCTCCGTAGAGAAAAGCACCGAAAACCGGCATTAGCCTCCCGGTATTCATATGTTGGCTCAATTATGTATGCGTCCGGTGACGGGCAACGCAGTAAAAATCTTTCGCCGGATACGAGTGTAACACAGACGCCGAAGATGCGAAATATGTTTATTGTTCGACGTTGATCTCCTGAGGCGGCGCGGCGCGATGCTTCAAAATGCGATCAAGCATTTCCGAGCATTCGGAGCTGCGGGTTGCGAGTTGGGCGTCGCTTTGCGCCAGTGTATTTTTTAGTTGGTAAAATTCGTCGGCGATATGAAGACCGGCAAGGATCGCTACCTTTAGCGAATCGACAGTCAGCGTCCCGGACGAAATCTCGCGCATTTTTGAATCGACATAACCCGCGAGCTCCTGAATATATTGATTATCGCCATCCGAGCGTATGCTGTAAGTTTGATTATAGATCTCGACGCGGATGGATTGCTCCGCCGATTCAGTTACGCGTTCGTCTGACATGTTTATTGTCCCCCTACCGCCTCGGCAACCTCGGCATCGATGACCGTCATCGCGTCGAGCATTGCCTCGACCTTTAATTGGATCGAATCGCGATCCGAAAGCAGCTCGGCGATCTTGTCGGAAAGCTCTTTATTTTCAGCATGCACGTCCGATGCGCTGCGTCTGAGAGCTGTGACCTCACGCTCGAGGTTTTCCTTTTCCTCACGCATTTTCTTGGCGAATTCGATAGTTAGATAGATTTTGTCCTCGAGGTGCGAGAACTTTTCCATCCCGGTTAAGGCATTCATTCAGCGGTCTCCAGTTAAGGTGTGTCAGGTCTGTGGAAATCATTATCAAGACTTTTGCAAAAAACTTCAAGTAAAATATGAAGGTTTTCTCAATATCTCTGTTTTATACCAAGTTTCTGTTCAATATTTGCCACAATTGCCTTGTGCAAACTCTCAACTTCTTCCTCGATAAGAGTTCGTTCGTTACTGCGATACTCCATCCGAACTGTGATTGACCGTTCGTCTTCTGCGAGACCTTTACCCTCGTAAATATCTACAAACATTAAGTTTCTGCAAAGATCCACCTGTTGCTCAAGTACTGCTTTATGTATTGTATCAAACGCAACCTCTCGCTTTGTGACGAAAGAGACATCGCGAATGATGCCTGGATATTTCGCCAACGGTTGATACGTCACTTGTTTAACCGGGTTATTTAAAACAGAAGTTAGATTAAACTCGGCTAAATAGACCGGCTGTTTGAATTTGTATGTCCCTGCAATTTTGTCGTTTAACCGCCCGACAAATCCGACTGGCTCACCGTCGACCGAGATCGCGGCTGATTGCCCGGTGCGCAAATGTTTTGCTTCAACTGCAGAAAATTCCGTTTTGGTAACGCCTGCCGCATCCAAAGCCGCCTCGACGGCTCCTTTTGCATCGTAGAAATCAAGTTCTCGCGTGGGCATGCCCCGGTTTTCCGTCATTTCGCCGCCAGTAAGTACGAGTGCAAAGCTTTCCTGTTCATTAGGCAACCGGTCTTCGCCCGAAATGGCTGCAAACACCTTCCCAAGTTCAAAAAGTTTCAGGTCGCGGCGCTGATGATTAAAATTTAAACGAACTGCATCCAGCAAGCCAGGAATTAGGCTGGCCCGCATTCTAACCGCTCCCTCGATCACGGAATCCTGAAGAGTTACATATTTGTCATTAGCATTTTCATCAATTAACAGAGGCACTTTTTCAAAAACATCATCAAATCGTGTATCGATAAAGCTGTATGAGATCGCCTCGTCAAAACCCATATCGACCAGTGTTTGACGCAAGAGCTTTTCGCGGTTTTCGTTGGGTTGATATTCGCCTGCTCCATACGCAGGAGGCAGTTCATTGGCTATATTTTCATAACCTGCGTGGCGGGCGATCTCTTCGACAAGGTCTTCTTCGATGGCAAGGTCGTGGCGCCACGAAGGCGAAACGAAAATATGAGATTTCAAATCTGAAATTTCAGATGTACCGTGAGATTCAATACCAAGGTCATTCAGTATTCGTAAGCATTCACCAGCTTCTACACTGAGCCCCGTCAATCGTTTGAGATCCGCCGAAATATCCGCCGATTCTATCTCATTTGCGACAAATTTAGACGGATAAACATCGGCAAAGTCACACGCCTCACCGCCCGCCAATTCACAAATAAGCGCCGTGGCCCGATCAGACGCTCGCATAAGATTCTCAATATCGACGCCGCGCTCAAAACGGTAACTGGCCTCGGTCGTGAGATTTAGTTTTCTGGATGTAGTCCTTATATTTGAACGATTAAAACATGCAGTCTCAAGTAATACATTAATAGTGTTTTCGGTAATGCTTGAGTCCAACCCGCCCATTATACCGGCTACTGCCATAGGTTTTTCGGCATCACAGATAGCGAGCATGGTTTCGTCAAGTTTACGTTCAATTTCGTCGAGTGTCGTTATGGTTTCCCCGCTGCGGGCATGCCGAACGACGATCCGGTTTCCCGCTAATTTGTCGAGATCAAACGAATGCATCGGCTGCCCCAACTCGTGCATTACATAATTGGTTATGTCGGCAACATTATTTATCGAGCGTTCACCAATAGCTTCAAGCCGCTCAGCGAGCCATTGCGGTGACTGGCCGATCTTGACATTTCTAATGATTCGAGCCGTAAATCTGTTGCAAAGCTCAGGATCTTTTACAGAAACCAAGTCATTATGGCCGGATGATGGATATTCTTTTGCGTCTTGGCGACTTTGCGTCTTTGCGTTGAAATTGTTATGCGTGATTATCGATATCTCGCGTGCAATCCCAAAATGCGACAAACAATCCGGCCGGTTCGATGTCAGATCGACATCAAGCACGTAATCATCGCCGTGCGCGTGAAATCCATCGACTGCGAGGCCGACATTAGTCAGCTTTTCCGCCAATTGCTCGGCCGACAAGTCAATATCAATCAGATCTTTTAACCAGTTGTAGCTGATATTCATCTGAATTGCTCCAAAAAACGCACGTCGTTGTCGAACATCAGACGTATATCATCGAGCGAATACATCAACGCACACATGCGCTCGAGGCCAAAGCCGAATGCGAAGCCTGAGTATTCCAACGGATCGACGCCAACTGCCCTCAATACATTTGGATGAACCATTCCGGAGCCTCCGAGCTCGATCCAGCCAGATCCTTTGCAGGGGCGGCATCGTTCGTCTTCAAATTTGCCGGAACCATGACATTTGAAGCATGAAAAATCGAATTCAGCCGACGGTTCGGTAAATGGAAAATAACTTGGGCGAAAACGCGTTTTTGTATCCTCGCCAAAGAGCCGCCTCAGCCATTCGCCGACCGTGCCCTTGAGATGAGCCATCGTTATGCCTTTATCGACGCACAAGCCCTCGATCTGATGAAACATCGGCACATGCGTCATATCGGGCGTATCGCGGCGAAAAACCTTACCGGGGGCGATGATGCGTATCGGGACACCGCGGCGCTCCATCGCACGGATCTGCACGGTCGATGTCTGCGAACGCAGGGCAAAGCCCTCGGTAGTGTAAAACGTGTCCTGAGATTCGCGGGCCGGGTGGCCGGGCGGAATGTTAAGCGCGTCGAAATTGTAATAATCCATCTCTATCTCGCGGTCGTCCTCAATCGAATAGCCCATCGAAACAAAAATATCCTCGATCTTTTGCCGCAGGATAGTGATTGGATGCAGATGCCCTGTGCGAGGCCGCCGGCCGGGGATCGTGACATCGAGCCGCTCACGCTCAATCGTTGCTTTACTAATGAATTCATTGAGTTTGAATTCAACTTCCTCGATCTTCGCGGCAATACCTTTTTCTATAGACTGAACAAACTGGCCGAAATTACTACGTTCCTCAGGTGCAACCTTGCCAATCAATTTCATCGCGCCTGCGATCTCCGATTTTTTGCCGGTATGCTTGACCTTTAGCTCGCCAACCTCGCGCAACAAAGTCTCGGCATCAGCTAATCCGATCCCGACCAGACTCAAATCAGCAAAGCGTCCGAACTCCTGCTCGAACGCTTCGTGAATCCTGTGAACCTGTTTCAGTTCGTCAGTCATAACGAATAACTTAAGCCGCTGTCTGCTGCCGTTTTCCGATAGCGTCTTTGGCCTGTCCGACGATGGTCGTAAACGCTTCGGGCTGTTTTACGGCAATATCGGCAAGGACTTTGCGGTCGAGTTCAATCTCGGCGAGGTTCAGGCCGTGAATGAATTGCGAATACTTTATGTCATTCAAACGACAGGCCGCGTTGATGCGGACGATCCACAGTTTGCGAAAATCACGCTTTTTTAATTTTCTGCCGGTGTAGGCAAAGTTTAGCGCGCGTTCGACCGATTCTTTGGCCGAGCGGTACAGTTTTGATTTCGTTCCACGATAGCCTTTGGCTAAGGCTAATATTTTTTTGCGTTTCTCAAGACGCTTATTACCACGTTTTGCTCTTGGCATTTCTTCACTCCTTTCAGTCGTTCAATTTTGGATTTTAGATTGTCGGGGCGGCGAACCGGCCTTCAATCCAAAATCGCAAATCCAAAATCCAAAATCAACTAGTTTCGTCCGTACGGCAGCATCTTTTCGACGCGTTTCTGGTCGCTTTCGGACACGATCACGTCAATATCAAGATTGCGTTTACGTTTGCTCGTTTTTTTGGTTAAAATATGACGCGCGTGGCTGTGTCCGCGTTTGAATTTGCCCGACGCTGTCGAGCGAAAACGCTTTTGCGCGCCCTTATGTGTTTTTAATTTTGGCATTTCTGTCTCCTATAAAATTCCCTATCAATAATTACAATTTCTAAAATATCTCGTCGTCGCCTTTTGGTTCGGCCTTGGCTTTCGCCGGAGCCTTTTTTGCTGCCGGTTTCTTTTCGCCAGCAGGCTTTTCAGGGCTTTCAGCCTTTTCTTCGACAGGTGCTTCGACCGGTTTTTTATCAACCGCGACCTTCGATTTCTTGGGCAGGAAAATGGTGAACATCTGATAGCCTTCCATCTTCGGATATATCTCAACATCTGCGAGATCGGCCAGATCAGCTGTAAGTTTTTTGAGGATCTTGCCACCCAACTCGCGATGCGTCATCTCACGTCCGCGAAACGCTATCGTCGCCCTGACCTTGTCTCCGCCAGCAAGCCAGATGCGGGCGCGTTCCATCCGATAGTCAAAATCGTGATCGTCGGTACCCGGTCGAAACTTGATTTCCTTGACCTCGACCGTAACTTGTTTCTTTTTCGCCTCGTGAGCTTTTTTCTTTTGCTCATAAAGAAACTTGCCGTAGTCGATAATCTTGCAGACCGGCGGTTTTGCGTTCGGAGCGATCTCGACGAGGTCAAAACCCCGGTTTCTCGCTTCCTGGATCGCGTCACGCGTGTCCATTACGCCTAATGTCTCTCCGTCCTCGGTCACGACACGCACTGACGGAACTCTGATCCGCTCATTTGTGCGGTGAAGCGGTTCACGAAACCGCGGCTTAAACCTATTTCCACCAAATCTTCTAGCGATAAATACCTCCTAAAAAGTTTAACGATCTCAGAGACTGCGGCTCGCTTTTTCAGCCGTAATTTTCTCCTTGAACTCTGCCAGCGACATCGCGCCGATGTCACCCTGTTTCCTGTCCCTAACGGCGACCTGGCCGTTTTCCAATTCCTGATCGCCGAGAATTAGCATATACGGAATTTTTTGCATTTGCGCATCCCGTATTTTTGCTCCGATTTTATCAGATTTTGTGTTCGATTCCACGCGGAAACCTGCATTTCTAAGCTCGGCGGCGATGTTTTCCGCATATTCGTTTATCCGGTCAGTGATCGGCAAGACCGTAACCTGTACCGGAGCGAGCCACAGTGGGAATGCACCCGCATAATGCTCAATTAGAACCCCGAAGAATCGCTCAATCGAGCCAAATAACGCCCGGTGGATCATAATCGGACGATGTTTGAGATTATCTTCGCCGGTGTATTCAAGCTCAAACCGCTCTGGGAGATTCCAATCAAGCTGAATTGTACCAAGCTGCCAAATGCGACCGATCGCGTCTTCGATCTTGATGTCGATCTTTGGCCCGTAAAATGCAGCTTCGCCCTCGATACGCTCATACAAGATTTCTCTCTCTTTCAAAGCACTGGCAAGCTGATCTTCGGCGGAGACCCAATCCTCGTCGGAACCAAGATATTCTTTATTTTCCGCATCGCCACGCACCGAAAGCTCAAATTTCACCTTGTCGAAGCCATAAGTCTCAAAAACCTTGATCGCAAAATCGAGACAATCCGCAACCTCGGCGTGAACCTGATCCGGCCGCACAAAAAGGTGGGCGTCATCAACCGAAAATCCGCGCACCCGCATCAGCCCGTGCAGCGTCCCGCTCAGCTCGGCACGATAAACTGTTCCCATTTCGGAGTATCGCTGCGGCAAATCGCGATATGATTTTGGCGAAGCCTTGTATATGCCAATATGAAACGGGCAATTCATCGGCTTGAGCCGGTATTCCTCGTCCTCGATGCTCGTCGGCGCATACATCGAATCGGCATAGTTGCCCTCGTGACCGCTGGTTACCCAAAGCTGACGTTTGGCGATATGCGGCGTAAAAACAAAACTGTAGCCACGCTGCTCAAGCTCCTCACGAAGCAGCCGCTCCATTTCCATGCGGACAATGCCGCCTTTCGGATGCCAGAGGATCAAACCGGCACCGTACTCATCTGAAATCGAAAATAAATCAAGCTCACGGCCCAATTTTCGATGGTCGCGTTTTTCGGCCTCTTCACGCTGGAGGAGCCAGGTGTCGAGTTCCTCTTGTTTGGCAAAAGCTGTTCCGTAAATACGCTGCATTTGCTCGCGCGTCGCGTCGCCTTTCCAATATGCACCGGACAAAGCGAGAAGCTTAAACGCTTTCAATTTACCGGTGTGCTGGACGTGCGGCCCTAAACAAAAATCGATGAACGGCGAGCCGTCGATGTGATAGATCGTCGCCGAGCCATCGACTTTCTCATCTATCAATTCGCATTTGAGCGGCTCGTCACGTCCCTTGAACAACTCGAGAATCGCGGATTTCTCGACGACTTCACGGCGATAACGAAGATCACGCTTTGCCATCTCGCGCATTTTTTTCTCGATGATGGGGAGATCGGCCTCGGTCAGAGTTTGCGGGGCGATAACATCGTAATAGAAACCGTAACGCGGATCCTCCATCAAAGCCGGCCCGACGCCGAGTTTGGTCCCCGGATACAATTCCAAAACGGCTGCTGCAAGCAAATGAGCGGTCGAATGACGCAGGACTTCCAGGCCGTCGCGAGTATCGACTGTGATAGGCTCGATCGAAAGGATTTCGTCGGTCTGACTCAATTCTTTATTCAGATCAACTTCCTTGCCATTTACTTTGGCAGCGAGTGATTTCTTTAATATATCGCGGTCGAACGCCTTTATCGCGTCCAAAACAGTCGCGGGCGCAGGGATAGTCCGCTGGCTGTCACCGTATTTTACTTGTAATTCACTCATAACACTGTTGATCCCAAATGCAGAAGCCCGCACGTTAGTAAGGGCGTAACTCCCAACTTGCATATATCGCCCTTGCTCACGCGCGGGCTTGTGCAAATTTGTCGCTCCAACTAAATCAAATGATCAACAACTTCCTACTACTTAAATAGATCAGATCCGATAAGAGCGACTTTGCTTTGCAGAATCCGTAGAAACTGCGATTGTCACGCCATTAGAAGCGTGTCGTAGTAGTTATAAAAACAGCAAAGTTCTTTGAAAGCATCTTATCGAAAATATGAAAAAGAAATTGAGCGAAGCGAGTCGAATAACTCTCCACCTCAACTCATCACTTTCAACTATCAAAAACTGGTAGTCTCTAGCAGACTCGAACTGCTGACCCCTACCTTGTCAAGGTAATGCTCTACCAACTGAGCTAAGAGACTATACCCTCGCCTTTTTCTTCAGAAAAGCGAACATTAAGAATGCCAAACGTGAGCAAAAGTGTCAAGTTTGCACAGGTTTTATTGGTTATTCTGCTTTGTGTGCTACCTTACATACAAGGACTGGCTAAGTCTAGTAAGCTCGACGCTTACTTGTACATTTAAGGAGAAATTTATGGTATCACTTATTATTTGGTTGGTTTTGGGTTTTGTTGCGGGCTATATTGCTAAGCTTGTTGTGCCTGGCCGTGATGGCGGCGGGCTGATCTTGACGACGCTTTTAGGCATTGTCGGTGCCGTCGTTGGCGGGTTTATCGGCCAGTACGTCGGCTATCCCATGATCAGCAGTTTTAATAACATCGGCAACTCGATACCGAGTTTGATCTCGTCTATTATTGGAGCGATCGTGGTGCTTGCCATCTTCCATTTGGTCAGAGGCCGACGGATCTAGGCTACGCCCGTACAGAATCTATGCATCCCGATCGCGACGAGTTTTGTCGTGCGGTTGTCGATGTCGTAGGTCGGATTGACTTCGCTAAATTCGATTATCTTTGTGTTTGCCAGCGAAGCCGCGTATTTGACGAGTTGGATAAATTCGCCGGCGCGCAGGCCGAGCGGCGACGGAGCGGACGTTCCCGGAGCGTCCGCCGAGCGAACGGCGTCCAGGTCGAAGCCGAAAAACGTATTCAGCGACGAGCTGTGGCCGATAAATTTTTCACGGATCATTTCCTTTAGCTCGAGGTCACCCTCAGACCGAGAACGGAGCATTTCCAGCGAAATACGGTTGACGCCGAGATCGCGGATGTATTCATAATAAATGGGCGAGGCAAGATGCGTTTGATAGCCGACCTCGTAAAAATATCCCGGCAGCAGGTGCTTTTCTTCTAAAAGCTGGCGATACGGCGTGCCGCTATTTCGCTGGTCGGCGATGCGAACGTCGAGATGCGCGTCGATATTGACGCCAATCCACCATTCGGGCCCGTAAACCTCGGCCATCGCAACGCCGTCTGGGTATGAAATGTCGTTCCCGCCACCAAGCACTATCAGCCGCTTACCGTCCCGTAAAAGCTGGCTGATGACGTTAAAATGCATTTCATGTGTCTCTTCCAATGTGCCGCCGATAACGATATTTCCGAGATCGAATATCCTTTTTTTGATATTCATTGTCGTCAGCCGGTAAAACTGTTCGCGAATCTTATCCGGTGCAGCCGCCGCACCAACACGGCCATTATTCCGGCGTACGCCCTCATCCTGCGGACAGCCGACGATGACAATATCGGCGTTCTGGTAATGCTCA
The DNA here is from genome assembly GCA_038226395.1 of Pyrinomonadales bacterium. Lineage (GTDB taxonomy): Bacteria > Acidobacteriota > Blastocatellia > Pyrinomonadales > Pyrinomonadaceae > OLB17. Next base: position 58,242 of record JBBRQM010000012.1, read on the forward strand.
GTGCCGGTTTGCACGTACTCGCCTAAACGAGGGTCGTTTTTATCATTTCTTGTGAAGAAAAGATCGCCGTCTGGCCTCGTCGTCATTTCGAACAGATCGCTCATCTAAACTTAGTATTTGCCGATTTTGCGACGATGTCAAAAGTAACGTCTGAGTGGAGTCATGGTCACTATACGTATTTTTTTGATGGGTAGTTGAATTTATTGATTCTTTGATCGTTTAGGTGTCGGAGACGCCGCATTTGCATTAACATTCGCGGCGCGGTTTGCCATCTCACTCATCAGATTAGCGAGCTGCTTCATCGAATTAGCGGAGGACTGTGCAGCATTAGAGACGTTCTGTGCGGTATTTGCCGTTTGAATTGTGCTTTTCTTCGTCGAGCCGAACTCGAACAGCAATACGAAGATCACCGTGCCCAAGATCATGACGGACGCGATCCAACCGCCGGAACTCTTTGCGGAACTATCATCATCGGGATTGACGATGTGTAGTTCTTTTGACTGTGGTGCGGCCTCGAACCGAGGTGACGACGAACCGATACGGAATTTTGTCGTGCAATACTCACAGACGGCGATGTCGCTTCCAGCCGATGGCTCATCGAGTTTTCCCCCGCACTCAGGGCAGATCAGTGGTTCCATAGCTTATCTCCTTAATCCGATTTACGGCATTGTAACATCGTTCGTCGTGATTCCAGATTTAGTTTTATTATAGTGGTATTCTGATACCATTCTTTTCAGCAAATTCGATAGCTTCTTCATAACCGGCGTCGGCGTGGCGGATTATGCCCATGCCGGGGTCGGTGGTGAGGACCCGTTCGATACGTTTGGCGGCCTCGGGGGTGCCGTCGGCGACGATGACCTGGCCGGCGTGGAGGCTGTAGCCGATGCCGACGCCTCCGCCATGGTGGAGCGAGACCCACGTCGCACCCCCAGCGACGTTGATCATCGCATTGAGATAGACCCAGTCGGCGATAGCGTCGGAGCCGTCTTTCATCGATTCGGTCTCGCGGTTGGGCGAGGCGACGCTGCCGCAATCGAGATGATCGCGGCCGATTACAATCGGGGCTTTTAGCTCGCCGGATGCCACCATTTCGTTCAGTTTGAGACCGGCCTTGGCACGCTCCCCATAGCCGAGCCAGCAGATGCGGGCGGGCAAGCCCTGAAACTCAACCTTTTCCTGTGCCATCGTCAGCCATTTGGCCAGATGATCATCATCGGGGAAGAGATTCATGATCGCTTCGTCGGTGCGGTATATGTCTTCTTTATCACCAGACAGAGCGACCCAGCGGAACGGCCCATTGCCTTCGCAGAATAGTGGCCGGATGTATGCAGGCACAAAGCCCGGATAGTCGAATGCGTTCGCGACGCCGTTGTCTTTAGCTCTTTGGCGAAGGTTGTTGCCGTAATCGAAAACTATCGAGCCGCGGCGTTGGAATTCGAGCATTGCCTCGACATGACGCGACATCGAGTCCATCGCGCGTTGCTCATATTCGGCTTGGTTTGATTTTCTTAATTCATTCGCCTTGTCGATGTCCAATCCCACGGGAATATATCCGTAAAGAACATCGTGCGCCGACGTTTGGTCGGTAACCACATCGGGAACGAAGCCGCGTTCGATCAATTGCCAATGAATCTCAGCCGCATTGCCGCAAAGTGCGATTGACTTAGCCTCTTTGTTATCAATAGCTTCACGCACAATAGTTAAAGCATCATCTAAATTCTTCGCAGCCACATCTACCTGCTTAAGTTGTAATCTTCGCTCAATGCGTCGAGGATCGACCTCGACCAAAAGGCCGACACCGTCGTTAAAAGTGATCGCCTGTGCCTGTGCACCGCCCATCTCGCCAAGTCCGGCAGTCAGAACGAGTTTGCCCGACAGATCGCCCCAACCATGCTTCCGCGCGAGCGAGCCAAATGTCTCATACGTGCCCTGCAAGATACCCTGCGTCCCGATGTATATCCACGACCCGGCGGTCATCTGGCCGTACATCATTAGCCCTTCGCGTTCATATTTGTCAAATTGTTCTTGCGTCGCCCAATGCGGGACGATGTTTGTGTTTGCGATCAAAACGCGGGGAGCGTCTGTGTGAGATTTAAATACACCTACGGGCTTGCCCGATTGGATCATCAACGTCTCATCTTCGTTAAGATCGCGCAACGACTGCAAAATAGCTTCAAAACTCTCCCAATTCCGCGCCGCCTTGCCGCGCCCGCCGTAAACGATCAGATTATCCGGGTCAAACGCCACGTCTGGATCGAGATTGTTCTGTATCATCCGGTACGCGGCCTCGATCAGCCAGTTTTTGCAGGTTAATTTGGTGCCGGTCGGTGCTTTTACGATTCTGCACATAAGCTATGGAAAATATAATAGCCGTAAACGTTGATTCGCGAAAACGTGATAACATTTTCCCGTTATGAAATACTCAAAATATTTACTTACGGTTATTGCTTTAATCCTCTTTGGGACGTTCTCTCTCGTCGCGCAAAAGATCGATGAGCCAATAAAACCTACATTCGATGCCGATTTGGCCAAGAAACTCGGTGCCGATGAATACGGCATGAAAAACTATGTATTCTGTATACTCAAAACCGGGCCAAATGATGCCAAGTTTATGGGAAAAGAGCGGGATGATATTTTTGCCGCCCATCTCGTAAATATCGGACGGCTCGCGGATGAGGGCAAGCTGGCCGTTGCCGGGCCATTCGGCAAAAATGACAGAGCATATCGCGGACTGTTCATTTTTAATGTGGCGACGGTTGAAGAAGCTCAAAAACTCGTCGAAACCGATCCCACTGTGAAAGCCGGAGTTCTGATCCCAGAACTTACCCCCTGGTACGGTTCGGCGTCGCTGATGACTATGTTTGATATGCATAAGAAGATACAAAAGAAGCACTTTTGAGCTGTTCGAGTCCAATAAATGAAAGCTGATTTAATCGTTCACAACGCCGGTCAACTCGTGACCTGCGCCGCAAACGGCAAACCTAAACGGGGCGCGACGATGCAGAACGTTGGCTTAATCGAAGACGGGGCGGTTGCCATGATGCACGGCATGATTGTTGGCGTCGGCAAATCGAGTGACATTTTACAGGAATTTGACGCAGCAGAGATCGTCGATGCCGGGGGAAAGGTCGTTTGTCCGGGTTTTGTCGATCCGCATACTCATATTGTCTATGCAGGCGAACGGCTAAATGAATTTGAGATGAGGATCAAGGGTGCTGAATATCTCGAAATTCTCGCAAACGGCGGCGGTATTATCTCGACGGTCAATCAAACA
>JBBRQM010000013.1:0-61491 GCA_038226395.1 Pyrinomonadales bacterium
AAGGTTTGCCGATTGCGGCGCCGCAGGTGGTTGGGATGAATGCGGCGAAGCTCGATCAAATCGACGCGCTTGTTGAGCAGGACATAAAGGATAAAAAACTGCCCGGTGCGGTCGTGCTGGTCGGGCATAAGGGCAAGATCGTTTTTCGCAAGGCATATGGCAACCGCTCGCTCGTCCCGACTGTCGAGAAGATGACTGTCGATACGATCTTTGACCTCGCAAGCTTAACAAAGGTCGTCGCGACTACGACATCGATAATGATCCTCGTCGAGCAGGGCAAACTGCGACTCTCGGACACTATCGGCAAATTCATCCCCGACATCGACGACGAAAACGCAAAAAAGGTCACGATCCAGCAGCTTCTAACGCACACCTCAGGCTACGCTCCCGATTTTGACCTCAAAGAAAAATGGACCGGCCGCAACGGAATGCTCGCCGCTCTCAAAAAAGAGAAGCTGCGGACACCGCCTGGAACAAAGTTTGTTTACTCGGACATTGAGTTTATTGTTCTGGGGGAAATTGTCGAGCGGATCAGTAGTGATACTTTGGATTTATTTGTAACCAAAAATCTTGTTCAACCACTAATGAATTTCGACCGGACGGGGTTCATTCATCCCACGGCTTTGCTCAACATGGTTGGGGAGCCAAGCGCAATCACAAAGGTTGCGATCTCATATCAGCCAAAATCTCGATTTGCACCTACCGAGAATATTAAAGGCCAAAACAGTTACGCGAATCTCGGCCTTACTTATGAAGGAGATCCGAAAGCGGGCGAGGAAATTCTTCGAGGACAAGTTCATGACCCAACTTCATTTCGTATGAACGGCGTCGCTGGTCATGCAGGACTTTTTTCGACGGCAGATGATTTGGCGCGGTTTTGTCAGATGCTACTCAACGGCGGTGTGCTGGACGGTAAGCGTGTGATGTCTTCCCAGACCATCGCGCGGATGACGGCGCCGATCGTCGTTAGTGAAACGGGCGATACACGCGGGCTGGGCTGGGACATTAACACGTCATTCTCGTCCAATCGCGGCGAGCTTTTCCCGCTTGGATCGTTTGGCCATACAGGGTTTACGGGAACCTCGATCTGGATCGACCGCGTGTCGCAGACATTTGTAATTTTTCTCTCAAACCGGGTTCACCCGGATGGTAAAGGCGATGTGACGCCGCTGAGGGCAAAGGTCGCGACGGTTGTAGCGTCGGCGGTAGAGGACACACCGATCGAGGCGTTTCGGCTGGCTGAGAGCATTTATGCTTCGCAAGTGGCTCCTCAAATACTGAAATTTATTGCGAGCAGTCGGCAGTCAGCAATCAGCAGTCAGCGAAATCCGGCTAGTGCAACCGTCATAAATGGCATCGACATCCTCGAACGCGACAAATTCAAACAGCTCGACGGTATGAAGATCGGGCTTGTGACAAATCATACCGGTCGTGATCTCTCGGGAAAGCAGACCATCGACATTCTAAAAGAGGCTCCGAATGTGAAGCTTGTCTCGCTGTTTTCGCCCGAGCATGGCATTCGCGGGCTGGCGGATGAAAAAGTTGGTGATTCGATTGACGAGAAAACTGGTCTGCCGGTCTATTCGCTCTATGGCGAAACGCGGCGGCCAAAGCCGGAGCAGATCAAGGATATTGATGCTTTTGTCTATGACATTCAGGACATCGGGGCGAGATTTTATACTTATACGGCGACGCTAAAAAACGTTATGGAGGAGGCGGCAAAGGCCGGCAAGCCTATTTTCATCCTCGACCGTCCAAATCCGTTGGGCGGCGTCTCGGTCGAAGGGCCGCTCGCCGACGAAGACAAGCTCTCATTTATCGCCGCTCACACGACGCCGGTTCGTTACGGACTGACGATTGGCGAGCTTGGCACTATGATGAACGCCGAGCGCAAGATCGGTGCCGATCTTCGCGTGATAAAGATGGACGGCTGGTCGCGTTCGATGTGGTTTGACGAGACTGGGCAGACGTGGGTGAATCCAAGCCCGAATATGCGTTCCGTCACAGAGGCGACTCTTTATCCCGGCATTGGACTGCTTGAGACAACCAACGTCAGCGTCGGGCGCGGCACGGATACGCCGTTTGAGGTGATCGGTGCTCCGTGGCTAGACGGTCAAAAATTTGCAAAATATCTCAACGAGCGAAACCTAAAGGGCGTCCGCTTCGTACCCATTCGCTATAAACCAAACGCTTCGACGTTTAAGGACGAAGATTGCAACGGCGTGAATCTCATTATCACCAACCGCGATGTTTTTAATTCAGTCGGAACGGGCATCGAGATCGCCGGCGCGCTGCACAAGCTTTACCCGACGGAATGGCAGGTTGATAAGTACGTCCGGCTGCTCGTAAATCAGGAAATTTTCGATTCTTTAAAGCGAGGCGGTACGCCTGAAGATATACAAAAAGCAATAAATGCAAAAAACGACGAATTTTTGCGGCGTCGGGCATCATATTTGCTTTACAAATGAGTAGTTTCAGGTTATAAAAGACAGGTTAATTCACATTTTCGTAACAACTCTTTGTTTATCAATGGTTTCGGAAGAAATATCGAAATTAGTCCGTTATCTGCGATAACGAAAATTTGAATAAAAGTCCATAAACGTAAATAATTCTTATGGATTCGTCATTAAATTTAACTAAAAACCTCAGAAAAAGGAAGAAAGAATATGAGTAAAAAAACTTTGATCTCTGGATTGTTTGTTCTCGCCATCAGCCTCTGCCTTAGCGGTGTCATCATGGCACAGGACACTACGGGGTCGATTGTCGGTACCGTTCACGATGCAAACGGCGCCGCCGTGCCAAATGCCAATGTGACGATCACCAACAGCGACACGAAGCTCGTTACTCGAACAGTAATGAGTAATAGCGATGGCGAGTTTTCCGCGCCTCTTCTGCCCGTCGCTTCATATGATATCACTGTCGAAGCGCCTAACTTTAAGAAATCTGTTACCACCAAGGTAAAACTGAATGTTAACGAGCATCACAGCGTGGATGTGAATCTACTGGCAGGCAACATCGCCGAAACAGTTACTGTGACCCAAGACCCACTTCAGGTGGACACCCAATCCGCCACCGGCAGTACCGTGATCAATGGCGATCAAGTTCGCGAGCTTACTCTGAACAATCGCAACTGGGCCCAACTCATAACCCTATCCCCTGGAGTTTCTCCGAATATAGCGGATCAGCTCTATGTCGGCACAACCAATCCAAACGGAGGACAGTCAAACGCGTTGCAGATCGCCGTCAATGGTATAAGGCCAAACTCCAATACCTATACTGTGGATGGTGCGGACACTACGGACCGGGGAGCCAATCTAACAGTACAAACCTACCCTTCGGTTGATGCGATCCGTGAGTTCAGCATTCTTAGAAGCCTCTATCCGGCCGAATCAGGCAGGAGTTCCGGAGGCCAGGTCAATGTCATTACAAAGGGCGGATCCAGCAAGTTTCATGGTGGTCTTTATGAGTTTGTGCGCAATGAGAGACTAAACGCCAATACATTTTTGAGCAACCGGACAGCTCCTCTGGGACTTGATGCTAACGGTAAGGCGATCCGGGCCCCAGTTAGGAATAACAATTTTGGCGGAACCTTTAGTGGACCGCTTGTCTTCCCGAATTTTGGTGAGGGAGGGCCTGAACTGGTAAGGGGCAGGACTTTCTTTTTCTTTTCTGAAGAAGTCAGGAGGGTCATAAATTATGCGACACTAAGCTCGCAAGTTCCCAGTGCCGCGCTTAGGCAGGGGATCTTCCCACAGGACGTTTGCATCGGGCCTGTTGCCACGCCGTGCTCGGTGATTCTTCCAGCTGGGACATCTCTTCCGCAGAATCTAAGAAGTCCACTCGCCGCAGCTTATGTTCAGGATATTTACAACAAGCTACCCCTGCCATCCGATGCTGTGGGCAATCTGTTCTTCCCGGCCCGAGGTGTCTACAATTTCAGGCAGGAACTCATCCGCGTGGACCATAAATTTAGTAATGCTGTGTCGGCGTATTACCGGTTTGAGAACGATACGATACCGACGATCGAGGCCGGGGGCTTATTCAATGGAAGCTCAGTACCGCCGTTCGTTGACACAACGCAAACCAGCTCTCCGGGAAAAACGCATGTGGGACGCGTGACCTGGGTACAGTCGCCAACTGCGGTATGGGAGTTCGGTGCGTCATACTCATTCGGTGACGTTCCCAGTCAAATAATCGGTCTTCTCAACGTGGCAAATTCACCTAACATCGTTGCAGCTACGCCTGCTTTCCCATTCGCTAAAACCAGGGGACGTGTCCCGGATATTGCTGGAAATGGTTTCACAGGTCTCAATACGTTTGGGCCTTACAGTGATTTCTCGTTCAACAAGGCCGCGTTTATAACCTTCTCGAAAGTTTTTGGCGCGCACACAACCAAGTTCGGTTTCAATTTCACCAGTATTGCTAAGCATGAGAATTCAATCAGCGGCGCAAACGAAGGTTCATACGGCGCCGTATCTGCTACGCCGGCAAAACCCGGGGCAACCACAACCAATCAGCAACAGCTTTGGGCTAACTTCCTACTGGGTAACTTTCAGACCTTCACCCAAAGCCAACTTGATATCACCGCTGATCTGCACGCCCACAGTATAGAGGGATTTGCCCAGGACGAGTGGCGTTTCCGACCGAATGTCACGCTGTATTTCGGCGTGCGTATCTCTCGCTATGGGCAGCCGACGGATGGTAATGGCCGCCTGACCAGCTTCAACCCCGCGTTTTTCGATCCGAACCAGGCTTTCCAAATTCTTGGTAACGGAACGCGGATCGCAGGTACAGGCAATCCCTTGAACGGGATCATTGTTAACAGCCAAACAACTGTGGCGGGCGCGACTGTTTCACCATGGGGCAAAGCAGTCGCCCCGACCCGCATGAATTTCGCACCGAGGATAGGGATTGCCTGGGACCCGTTTAAGAAAGGCACCACATCAATCAGGGCCGGATATGGCCTGTACTATGACCAGCTCTCGTTCAGTTTCATCGAGTCGTTTCTGGTCGCTTTTAATCCGCTGTTTCAGGCGACAGTAACCGCCAATCCCACTACACTCGACAATCCGATTGCCTCAGCCCCACCCGCCAGCCTTGCGGCTGCGAACGTCGCCGGCATCGATCCAAATTTTAAGACTCCGTATGCTCAACATTGGTCGCTTGATTTTCAGCACCAATTCGGTGCAAATACGCTGGTGACGGTCGGTTATTTTGGCTCAAGGGGCGCTCATTTAACGGGTCTTATTGACGCGAATCTTTTGCCTCCAGGATACGCGATCAGTCTCGGTCCGACGGGATGTCGAACCAATAGCGTGACTCCGGCGACATTTGGCCCTTGCCAAACGGCCGGACAAGTGTTTACCGCCGCGGCGCAGGAGAATATTCTAAACCAGATCAGGCCCTACAGAGGCTATGGTGCAGTTCGTCTATTACAGACAAGGTTCGACTCGAACTATCACAGCCTCCAGGTCACCGCAAAACACAGGTTTTCGACCAGTAGCCAGATAAACGTGGCGTACACTTTTTCAAAGAACTTGACTAACAGCCAAAACGAGTCTGCGACGGCTCCGCAGAATACTTACGGTCTCAATAACGAGTACGCCCGTGCCAATCTGGACAGGCGTCACGTTTTGAGCATCAACTATATTTATGAAATACCATATCTCAAGGATCAGAAGGGCTTCGTTGGTAAGGCGTTTGGGGGATGGCAGATCTCGGGAATCACTTATTTCTATACTGGTTTGGGCTTTAGCCCTGCGACCTCAAATAATGATCCGGCTGGACTTGGACTGCTCGGTTCGTCGCCTTCCGCTGCGAGACCAGACATGATTTGCGATCCTAACGCGGGCGCTCCGCACCTCTTCTTGCAGTGGTTCAATACGGCCTGCTTTGCTAATCCGGGAGCGGGATTGAACCAGGTCGGCAACTCGTCTCGCAATGTCATCCTGGGACCCTCCACGACACGATTTGACGCCACTCTGTCAAAGAGATTTCGTTTTGGCGAATCGAAATCGCTTCAATTAAGATGGGAGGTTTTCAATGTTTTAAATCACACAAACTTCACGACCTTCTCAAGTACGAACATCACCAGCAGTACCTATGGCCAGATCAATGCCACCCGCGATCCACGGACCATGCAGCTTGGCTTGAAATTTAATTTCTAGCTGGCTTCTTTCGCTTTTACCTTGCCCGCGTTTGTATTTAGCAACGCGGGCTTTTTTCTTTTGGCGGCGTTGTGTGAAAAAATCTTTGTATGGCTCTGACAATTTTAAAAAACACGGATATTGTTCTGCCGGATCGATTGGAGCGTGGGTCATCACTCGTTGTTGAAGACGGGAGGATCGCGCGGATAGGTGGGGTTTTGTCTGAAGCCGATGCGGACGAGATCGTCGATCTCGCGGGGGCGATGCTTTATCCGGGTTTTATTGATGTTCATATTCACGGGGCAGTTGGTGTCGATGTAAACGATGCTGACGCGGGGGATTTGCTCAAAGTTGCGATTTTTTTGGCGGAAAATGGCGTTACGTCGTGGCTGCCGACGCTGGTGCCGGATTCGGACGAGAATTACCGGCGGGCGATCGACGAAATCGACCGTTTGATGGATATTCAACCAGGGAAGCCGGTAGCGCAGGCGGTCGGCGTGCATTACGAAGGCGTTTTTGCAAACCAGAGCATGTGCGGTGCTTTGCGGCCGGAATTTTTTAAGAGTGGTCAGTTTGCGGTTGGCGGTTGGCGATTGCCGCGATTAGCTTCTGGCGTTCATATGACCACGCTTGCACCGGAAATCGATGGGGGAATTGCATTGGTGGAAACCCTTGTCGCCGGGGATTGGGTTGTTTCCATAGGCCATACGCGGGCCGATGTCCTGACGCTCGACCGGGCGTTTGCCGCCGGTGCGCGGCATATCACACATTTTTTTAATGCGATGACCGGCGTGCATCATCGCGAGATCGGCGTTGCGGGATGGGGACTAACTAACAAAGATGTGACGTTTGACATCATCGCCGATGGCATACACGTTCATCCAAAGATGCTTGAATTTGCATGCCATGCAAAGACACCGGACAAGGTTTCGCTGATCAGTGATTCGGTGGCACCAACTGGTCTCGGCGATGGCAAATTTGAGTTGTGGGGCGAGACTGTCACCGTCGAAAACGGCCGGACGCGAAATGAGCGCGGCAGCATTGCCGGCTCGGTCAGCACCATGCTTGACGGCGTTAAGATGATGAAATCACTCGGCTTTTCTGAGAAAGCAGCTGCAAAAATGGCGGCGTCCAATCCAGCTAAACTGATCGCGGTGGATCACCTTACCGGTTCGATCGAGGTTGGCAAATCGGCCGATCTGGTTGCGTTAGAGACGGATGGAAATGTGCGCATAACGATGGTTAAGGGACAGATCGTACAGAAATAAAGCGGCCCCGCTGTTTTACAGCGAGGCCGTCTTCCGCTTGAATGTGAGAGATGTTAGAACTCAGAGCCTTCCGGTTTGTGGCCGGCGCCCTTCTGCCCCTTCATGTGCTCCTCAAATTTCTGACGCATCTCGGCAGCTTTTGCTTTCTGTTCGTCGGTCAGAATGGCAAAAACCTGAGACTTTGCTCTTTCTCTCTCGACGATCATTTTCGCCATTAGATTGCCTTGCTCGGTTGCAATAGCCTCGATCTGGGCTTGATCGAAAGCTCCATTGGCTGTCGCGGCAGTCATTTTTTGACGATTTTCTTTCATCGACGCCATGACCGGCTCGACGCTGGCATGGCTTGTCTCGAAGATCCCCTTGACTTTGGCCTTTTGGTCGTCGGTCAGGTTGAGACCGCGAAGCATCATGCCGGCCATGTGACCTTGGCCCGGGCCGAAACCAAACCCTTTTTCACCGCTGTGTGCACGTTTTTGTGCAACAACAAAGACCACACCTGCTACCAGAACCGCCACCGCTAAAATTCCAAATATTACTTTTTTCATAAAACTCCTGATTAATGATTCCGAAAAACCGGCGGCGTTATCCGCCATCATTGTATTGACGAATTTTGGTTAGCCGCGAATGTATTGAAATTGTTAGGTTTCGTAAAGAAATGTAAAAGAGCGGCGCAACGGTCTTTTTTGACGTAAAATGCTTTCAGGTATGAATAAGATCTTAATCATCGATGACGACGAAGAACTGTGCGAGCTCGTATCAGAGTATCTGACCGTCGAGGGATTTGAGATCGAATCGGTCAATGACGGCGAAACCGGGCTGCAAATGGCTCTTTCAGGCGATTACGACATGGCAATCCTCGACGTAATGCTGCCTAAAATGAACGGGTTTGACGTTTTGCGAAATCTTCGCGAAGTGTCGCGTCTGCCGGTTATTATGCTGACCGCGCGAGGCGATGACATGGAACGCATCGTCGGGCTTGAGATCGGTGCCGATGATTATTTGCCAAAGCCGTTTAATCCGAGAGAGCTGGCGGCGCGGCTGCGTGCGATACTTCGGCGTGCTAACGAGGGCGACACGGATGCAAGTGAAAAACTCGATATTGATGGTATTCAGATATCGGCATCGTCACGCTCCGCAATTCGCGACGGCGAAGATCTCAACCTGACATCGGTCGAATTCGGTTTGTTGTATGAATTGCTTATGGAAGCCGGCAAAGTGGTCAAAAAAGACGAACTCAGCGAGCACGTTCTCGAACGCAAGCTCTCGCCTTATGACCGCAGCCTCGATATGCATATCAGTAATCTGCGCAAAAAACTCGGCCCACGGAGCGATGGCAGCGAGCGTATTAAAACGATCCGCTCGGTCGGCTATATTTACACAATAGTATGAAGCTGTTTTTAAAGATTTTCCTATGGTTTTTAGCCGCGATCGCTCTGATGATCGGCGTGATAATCTTTGTCACCCGGACGTTTCAGACGGAGCCGATGTTTAGTCGATGGCAGAGAGGGGCGCGAAATCAGATGTTGATCTACGGCGGTACCGCTGCTCAGATTTACAGCATTCAGGGTGACGAGGGAATGAGGCTGTATCTCACCCGTCTCCATGATTCCGAAACGGTGCGCGAGGTCGATCTTCTTGCATCCGACGGACGGACAGCAATCGGTGAGGTAACTAATCTGCACGATTTCGACGGGGTGATCGATCGCGTTAGAAACAGCGGAACGGCCGAGATCGATGTCTCGACGGCTGACTCGGCTTTGGGAGCCACTCCTGTCGTCTTTTCTGACGGAAAGCGATTTATTTTAATTGTTCGATGGGCTCCGCCGCGCACTCCTTCGTTATTTTTTGATTCATGGCTGGGCTATCTGCGTCTGATCGGACTGCTTCTGACGGCGATCCTTGTCTGCTACGCGCTTGCACGGTATTTGTCATCGCCGATAGGGAAAATAAGAAGGGCGACGCAAAAACTCGCTGATGGCGATCTCCAAACGCGTGTTGCCGGTCAAATTGGGCGACGACGTGACGAACTCGCCGATCTGGCCCGCGATTTTGACGTGATGGCCGAGCGGATCGAATCACTGGTCACGTCGCAGCAGCGTCTTAACCGTGACATTTCGCATGAATTGCGGTCGCCGCTTGCTCGGCTTAATGTCGCGCTTGAGATAGCAAAACAGAAATCGAACCCCGGAACCACGCCAATGCTCGAACGCATAGAGCAGGAATCGACGCGTCTTAACGAAATGATCTCGCGGCTGCTGATGCTCGCAAAGATCGAGAGCGGGGCCGAAACCGTGGAACGCACATCTGTCGATCTGACTGAACTTGTCCGTGATGTTGCGTCTGACGCCGAATTTGAGGCGCAGGCAAAAGGGAAATTTGTCGAGGTGTCGTCCGCCGACCCATGTGTTGTGCTCGGGAGCGAGAATCTGCTTCGGAGCGCTATCGAAAATGTATTACGAAATGCCGTGCGTTACACAGCCGAGCGAACGGTGGTCGATGTTTCGTTGTTAAAGAATAATGGACACGCAATCCTTAAAGTTTCAGATCACGGCGGTGGCGTTCCTGAAGACGAGCTTGCCAATCTCTTTCGCCCGTTTTACCGCATCGGCGAGGCGAGGGAACGGAAAACCGGCGGCATAGGGCTGGGTTTGGCCATCGCCGAACGTGCAGTTAAAGCCCACAAAGGCACGATCATCGCGAAAAATCTCAATGGCGGACTATTGATCGAGATTGGTCTCGATACGATCCATTCGAACTAGGACGAACCGCTGCGTCTGGCATCGCCAAACGATTTCACCGCCAGCGTCACGAACAAAAGACAAATGATTGCCATGGCAAGCTGCGAAATAACACCGGCTGAAGCAGTCAGTTCGCTCGCTTTCATCACTAAACGCCCGGCGGCTGCGATAAAGCCAAGCAAAGCGACAACTACCGCTGCATGCATCAGATGTTTTCGCATCCGCTCGTTCGACCGGGAGGCGAAACCAAGAATAGCCATCACAATCCCAAACACCGCTGGTATCAGCGCAGTCAGGCTTGCATTGCCGTTCATCAGGCCGTAACCATAGCCGATGATGCCGATGAGAACCAGGAGCGCCCCGAACGTAATCGATGTATTTGGCATAATTTTATTGCGGTGTCATACCGGCGTCGATCTTTGTTTGCAATTTCGCCGCCATTGACGGATCGAGCAAGTCAAGCTTTGCCTTCTGCTGACGGGCGAGAGCAAACTTGCTTTGTTTAATATAGACGTATCCGACCCCATAGATCGCATCCGCGTCCTTCGCGTCGATTGCGAGCGTTTCGTTATATGAAGCCATTGCAAGCTCAAACTGGCTGTTGGCCCGATATGCGTCGCCGAGATAATTATGCGCTAGTTTCCACTTTGGCGAAAGCTTGATCGCGTCTTTATAATGTGGTACCGCTTCGGTATATTTACGCTCGTCAAAATACGCATTGCCAAGATTCAGGCGGGCGCTCGCATCCGCCGGATCGATGAGTATCGCTTTATTAAAAGCATCGACGGCCTCAGGATAACGGTCGGTGCCGTCATAAGCAACCCCGAGCTGAAAATGCGATCCGAAGTGGCCGGGCCGGAAACGGACGGCCTCGACCAGAACCGGGACAGCGTCTCTGTATCGTTTTTTCTCAACATACAGCCGTCCGAGTTGATAATGAGCCTCACCGGTAACATTGCCTGCTTTGATTGCCCGGTCAAACAACGGCATCGCATCGTCCATCCGTTTGGATCGAAGATATGTGAGCCCCAAACTATAAAGAGCATCCGCGTGATTAGGATCGATCTTTATGCACTTTTCATAAGCGGATATCGCGGCACTGTCATTCTTTTGCCGTGCATGTGTGATGCCGAGTTCGTAAAATGCGTCGGCGTTATTTGGTGCGAGCTCCGTCGCTCTGTCATATGCCGCGACTGCCTCGTCGTATCGTTTCAGGTAATCCAGCGAGTTCCCGAGATAAATGTAAGCCTCGACGAGGTCGGGTTTGCTCTTGATGGCGTTCCTCAAAGCGGGAATGGCACGCTCGTATTGCTTCTGCATGTAATAGCAAAACCCAAGATCGTAATTGGCACCCGGATCATCCGGCGCAATGGCCAGGATTTGCCTAAAGCTGTCGGTCGCGGCGACATATTGCTCGTTTTTGAGCTGTTCCAATGCCCGTTCGAAAAGGGGACGCGTATCCTGAGCATGCACGACCGCGCCAAGCACCACTATCCCAAACGCGATGAAAACAAATTTAGTAACTTTCATAACTATCAATGAAAGTCATAATTACGCTACTTTTTCAGAATCGGCAGCATGATCGCCGAGGCGTTTTTACCGCCGAAATAGACTCGCTCCGTCGCCTTTTGAAAATCCGCCGTTGTCGCCATCTGATAATTTTGAACAAATTTTTGCGTACTCCTTGCAACCAGCGGGAACCATGTGCTCTGGATCTGTACCATTATGCGGTGACCCTTTTTGAACGTATGCACGATGCCGGGCATGACATAGGAAAGTTTTGTCGGCACATTTGGCGTCAGCGGTGCCGGTTTTTCAAAGCTGTTGCGGAACCGGGCAGGCATCGGTTCGCCGCGAAGAAGCATTTCGTAACCGCCCGGTTGAAAGACCGACGAGGCGTAAAAGTCGGGTGGTTTGACGCCTGTTGGAAATTGGTAATCATCGGGAAAAACATCGATCAACTTGACGACAAAATCCGAATCCGTGCCGCTCGACGAGATAAACAGGTTCGGCTTTATATCGCCCGCAACTGTTACATCATCGGATAAAACATCGGTTTGATAGGTGAGAACATCGGGCCTGTCGGACGCAAAACGTTGATCCTCGGTCATAAAATCGCGCGGGTAATTACGCGTGATCTTTTGGGTGTAGGGTACCGGATGCATCGGGTCGGAAATATATTCGTTGGAGCCGCTCGTGGTGCTCGTTGTCCATAAAAGCTTGCCGTTTGCTCCCAAATATATCGGAGTTTCAGCGACGCCCGTTTTCGGGTTCCACGAATCGAACGACGTCCATTCATTTTTGCCTGTGTCAAAAACATTGACCTCTTTGATCTGTGAGATATCGCCCTTGTCCTTTAGGAAATGGTTGAAGAAAGGCAGCTCGAATGTGTTGCGGTAATACTCGCTCGTTTTTGAACCGAAATATGCCGTCCCCAAAAAATCACCGTCTCCGCGAGCCCACCCCCCGTGAAACCACGGCCCCATTACCAGAATATTGTAGGTCCCGGGGTTTTGGACTTCGATATGGCGGTATGTGTTCTGCGCTCCGTAATTGTCCTCGTCGTCAAACCAGCCGCCGACGGTCATCGTCGCGCATTTGACGCCGTTGAGTTTGGGAAGGACATTGCGGTCTTTCCAATACTGGTCGTAGTTCGGATGCGGCATCATGTCGTCCCAATACGGCTGGCGCTCGCCGATACCGCCGACATAACTGTCAGACACCTCTTTTAGCCCGCCGGTTTTTAGGAAATAATCATAGCCGTCCTGTGTCGGGCGGCCTTTCCACGGTTTGATGTAAGCGCGGTCGCCGGTCGGGCCGGGCATAGGCTGAAAGCCGGTGTAAAACCAGTAATTCTGCGCGAGAAATAGGGCTCCGTTGTGGTGCATGTCATCGCCGTGAAACCAATCGCTCACCGGCGCCTGAGGCGAGCAGGCCTTTAGCGCCGGATGCGAATTGATCGAGCCCGCCGAGGTGTAAAAGCCTGGATAAGAGATGCCATACGTTCCCACCTTGCCGTTATTATTGTCAAGATTTTTGACAAGCCAATCTATCGTGTCGTAAGTGTCGGTTGATTCGTCGAGCGTGCCGGGGTTGCTCTGGGCGGTTTCGGGCCGCACATCGACAAATTTGCCCTCGCTCATCCAACGACCGCGCACGTCCTGATATACAAAAATATAGCCTTCGCGTGCAAACAGCTCGTCCGGCCCCAGGCTGCCCTTAAACTGATCCTTGCCGTCCTTGTCCTTGCCATACGGAGCGACACTGTATGGCGTCCGGCTCATCAGTATCGGCCATTTCTCTTTTTTGCTCTTTGGCTCGTAGATCGACGTAAACAGCTTGACGCCGTCGCGCATCGGTATCATCACCTCGCGTTTGGTGTAATTGTCAGTAATGTATTTCGCCAAAGCCCGCTGCGCCTCGGTCTGCTGGCCGGGCTGTGCGAAGATAAATGCCGACAATAATAAAATAAGGGCGACTAGACCGACAGTGCGGAAAAGACTTGTGATTTTCATAGTTTCTCTCAATAAAAGAGGCTGGATTGTTAACAGCCTAATTTTCTCTTAAATTGTTTGAAAAGAAAAGCGGAAGCCGCGTGGTCAAATACTGACCGACTAAATTTCAGTGCGATTCTAAGGGTTTTACTTAGGCGGCGTTTTTTCCAATTCAGCGGCTTTCTTTTCGTCGGCTTCGGCGAGGTCGTCCCTTATCAAAACTCGGTAAACTTTCGCATGTAGACGATAGTAACGCACATACGCTGGTCTGGATTCAATTGCTTTTGTGTAATCAGCGACCGCATCGTCGTAGTCTTTCTTGTCGTATAGGGCATTACCGCGTTCGTAATACCCATAATCTGACTTCGGATCAATCTCTAATAGTCTCGTGCAATCAGCAATCGCACTGTCAAGGTCTCTTTTTTCACTTCGGACATTACAGAGCGCCGTGTAACCGATTACATCCTCGGTTCGAGTTCTATTACCTTTGTAAAATCGGCAATCGCACCGTCCAAGTCGTTTTTGTTGAATCGGACAATACCGCGATAGTGATAGGCTTTGTAGTATCTCGAATCAAGATCAATAGAAAGTGTGAAATCGGCAATCGCGCCGTCGTAATCCTTCTGTTTGTATCGGACAATGCCGCTTTCATAGTAATCGACGGCGGTTGTCTGACCGAATGATGTGGAAACCGCCAGCACCAACACAGTCATTAGAATCAGGATGAAACGTCGCATATCGGGTTCCGCTTGCAAGGGTTACCAACTCGCTCCTTTGCTGTCGATCATGTTGATGTTGAAATCCATATTGCTGTAGGTCGATTTGGCGAAGGCGAGCGAGAATGTGAAGTTGTTGCCGCCGCTGAGGGTGAAACAGCCTTTGCCATAGCCGTTGCGCTGTTTGTTGTCGGTGTACATCGTGTATGACCACGCCTGATAGCAGTATTTGCCCGGGGCGAAGAAATTCCACGTGCGGGCCTGTTTCTGGCTTGTGGTATTGACGTTAAAGTATTGCCGCGAGCCTTTGCCCGCCTCGTTGGTAAAATCGACGATGATGTTTTCCCAGACCTGGCCCCCCTTTGTATCAAGTTCGTCGCCAATAAAGACCTGGCCGCCCTTGGTGCTTGCAGTGGTGGTGACAGTGCGGGCGCCGTAGAGCGTCTGGACGCCTTTGACGTCCTTTGGGCTGAGATTGCCGTCGTTGTTCCAACGCGAGTTGCAGTAATTCATGACGGATTCGGGATCGTAATCAGTCACCGGCCAGCCGCTGTCGCCGATGATCTCGAGCTTGCATGGCGAATCGGTGCGGTTCTGCTCGTGGATAAAGCCGAGAGCATGGCCGAATTCGTGAACGGCGATCGACTCGATGCAGGATTGGCGCTTATTCGCTGCCTGACAGCTCGGTGAAAAGTTTTTAAAGGTGAAATTTAGTTCCATCCCGTTCTGTAGCCCATCGAGCCGTCGGCCGATCTGCGAATTTGACCGCGTGTCGGTGATGAGGATGTGGACGCCTTTGTATGTGGGGATGCACGCGCCCCAGTAGTAAAAACTGACGTTGGCGACCGATTGCCAGGTGCTGATAATCTTTGCCTTGACCCAGTCCTCTTCGGAGGTGTAACCCTGTGGGTTTTCCCAGCAGACGGGGATATATGTGATGCCGTCGCTGTTCGCCGGCCACTGCCACCCAGCCTCGGCTGTGGCGTATTGCGGGATTTGTCTCTGCGCGCCGATCTGGGCGTTAATCGCGGCAGTGATCGTCAACAGGAGAATAACGGTGAACGCTAACTTGGTGATGGCCAGATGTTTCATATTTTTTGTTTGGGGAGAGAGCGCGAAAATATGTTATCAGACTTTTGGGAAAATGCCAGTGTTCGATGAAGATATTTTGTCGGAAGTTGCCGGATTTATGAACGCAAATACGCAACGACCGCAAAGGAAGACAAAGAGGAAGCTAAGATCACTTTCGCATTTCGTCGATCATACCTTCGATCACTTGCTTCAAATGCGCGGTAACGGCTTCGTATGCGGCGTCGCCGGTTGCGAGTGGAGAGTGGAGAGTGGAGAGTGGAGAGTCGGAAGAAGAACCGGATGCGGCGCTCTTGCTCAAGACCTCAGACTCATGACTTAACACTTCCCGAGCGTAGAATGCCTTGCCGATGGTTATATTGACCTTTGCCGGACGGATGCGCCATGAATTGCGGGGCCAGACTTTGTAGAGGCCGTCCATTGCGACGGGGACGATCGGCAGATCGAGTTCGGTGGCGAGAATCGCGGCGCCTTTTTTGAAGCCATGCAGCTCACCGTCAAAGGCGCGTTCGCCTTCGGGATAGATGTTGAGGACCTTGCCGTGCTTTAGCCCGATGGCGCTGATCTTCATTGCACGCATGAGCTCTGTGTCGGGGTTGACGGGGACGACATTGAGCATCTTGGCGACAAAACGCATGAGAGCATTGCTAAAAAATTCGCTTGCGCCGACGTGAAAGACATTCTTAAACAGCGCGAATCTGTAATTTGAGCAGAGCACGAAAGGATCGAGAAAGCTCTGATGATTGGGACAAATCAAAAAGGGTTTTTTTAGTTCGTTGAGTTCGTTGAGACCGCTGACCTCGACCCGCAGGAAGATCTTAAAAACCACCCAGAAGCATTTGTAAACCGTAAACGCGAACGCCGCAAAGAACCATCGGTTGGCGAGCACTGACCGAAGTTCTGGAAAATCGTCGTCGGCTTCGCAGACAATTTTGCCCCAGTTTAGATCGACCGAGACGGCCTCGGTTGTCTCGCCGCCGTGTTTATTGACCAGGTCAATAACGTTTGCAACGGTTAAGGCTTGCGAGGCTTCGTCGCCGTCAAACTCGGTCGCGAAGGCCTGTTCGAGAGCAGCAAATGTCTCGGCACGAGCCAAACTGTCGAGGCCGAGATCGATCTCAAGATTCATCGATGGATGGATGATCCCGGCGTCGCGGGCGTTTTGTTTGATCGCGGCGACAACCGATTTCCCGGCGTTGGTTTCGATCAAGGTGGTTTCAGCCGGTGAAAATTTCCAAGCCTTTACTTCTTTGGCTTCGGTGGCAATGACGCCGCTCTCGACCTCTTTCTTTAACTGAAAGCGCTTGACCTTGTTGGTCGCCGTGACGGGCAGCGGTTCGACCCGGATCAGGTAATCGCGAACACGCTGGTATTCGGGCAGCTCGCGGCCGAGCGAGTCGAGCGCGTGGCGGATCGCCTCCTTTGAGTTGGCGATGCCGTTTGCCTTTAGGTAAGCAAAATCCGGCACGACGACAGCGGCCAGCTTTTCTGCACCGGCAAAAGCCTCACTTTCGTCGGCGATGCCAATGACGGCAAGCTCGGCGACAAGCGGACATTTGAGATAATGGACCTCAAGGTCTTCGGGATGGACATTTTTGCCGGATGGCAGAACGATCACGTCTTTGCCGCGACCGACGATGTAGAGAAACCCGTCGGAATCGATCTTGCCCAGATCGCCGGAGCGGAACCAGCCGTCTTCGGTAAAAGCATCAGCGGTCGCCGTCGGATTACGGTAATATCCGTCAAAAACCATCGTTCCGCGAATCAAAACCTCGCCGACGCCATCTTTGTCCGGGTCGAGGATCTTTATCTCGGCTCCTTTCATTGGCTTTCCGACCGATCCGACGCGGTTGTCATCCTCCGGCGTCGCCGTTGCCGCTCCGCTGGTTTCGGTCAGGCCGTAGCCCTGGATGATGGTAAAGCCAAGCTTATGAAAATCCTCCGCGACGGCCTCGTCAAAACGCGAACCGGCTGAGATGGCGATCCGCAAATTGCCGCCGAATGATGCATGAACCGCACCGAAAAACTTACGTCCAAGATTGATCTTAAATGTGTTGCGCAGGAATCCGTTGGTAGCGAGCATCGTGCGAAAGAGCATCTGAACGGGCTTTGGCTTTGCATCGACAGCGTCGAAAATTTTCTTGTGAAACAAATACCAGAGCCGTGGAACAGTCGTCAGGATCGTGGGCTTAAATACCTTCATCGACTCGCTAAGCTCGGCCGGGGTCAGTTCTTTCAAATATCCAACCTGGCAGCCAAACGTCGTCGCGACCCAAAGATTAATGATCTGTAGGTAAGCGTGAAACAACGGAAGCAAGCTGAGAATGAGTTCCTTGTCCGACAGCTTGAGAATGTCGTTGACGCCGGAAAGCTCGCCAACAATATTGCCATGCGTGAGAGGAACGCCTTTTGGCGTGCCGGTCGTGCCGCTGGTGTACATCAGCAGGGCAATGTCATCTCCCGTCGCTTTTGGCATTTCCTTTGCAAAGCTGTCCGGAAACTCGGTTGCGGCCCAGTCATCAAAGTCAGAACCGGGAGCGATAGCGACTGGGTTCTTATCGTCGGGCGAACGGAACCCAGTCGCTATCGCTCCCGGTTCTGACACGCTCCACACAACCGCAGGTATCTCGCGGCCGAGCTTTTCCTGCATTTGCGAGAATCGCTCTTTTTGATCCGGCGAGAGGAATGCGACTTTCGCTTCCGAATTTTCGAGAAAGTTTGTGATCGTCTCGATCTCGCCGTGCGGGTCCATCGGGACGATCACAGCACCGTGATAGAGCGTGCCAAGATATGCTATCGCCCACGACGGGTGATTTTCGCCGATCAACGCCACACGGTCGCCAAACGCTACATTTTCCTGGCCGAGCCGGTATGCGACCGATCGTATTTTGTGAAGCAGTTCGCCAAAGGTATAAACTTCGTCGTCGCTGCCGACCACACGCATTGCTGTTTTATCGGGCCGCTCGTCGAATGCGGCGATCAGCATTTTGCAAAATGATTCTGACATAAAGGTTTCGTTATTGTGGGCTAATTGTTATACAGATTCAAGGCCGGAGAATCGTCAAATCAAGCCGCTTTGCCTGAGACTTTTTTTGCATCACCTAAAATACGAAATCTCACGAGTCCGACCGGGACCGGCTGGCCGGCTCGCAATGGGAATGCGGCGGTCTCGGTTTTTGGCCGGCTGACAATGATCGAATCGCAGCCGGGCAGGCCGACACGCACGGTAACGCGTTCGAACGCCCCGACAAAACTTACTTCTACGACCGTGCCTTCGCAGAGTTTTTGATATTTTTGCGTCAGATTTTCGGGCCGGCGGAGGAAAACATCTTCCGGGCGAAAGACCATCTTTACATTCGTGCCTTCCTTAAATGAAATATCGTCGTCGATTGGCAGGCTGACATCATCGACAACGAAATGCCGTTCACGAATTTTACCTTCCAGAATATTGGCGGCCCCCAGAAATGTTGCGACATGCTCTGTTCGTGGCCGGTTATAAATCTCGTAAGGCGAGCCGATCTGTTCCATTCGCCCGGCATTGAGCACGGCGATCCGGTCACCTAATTCCAGAGCCTCTTCCTGATCATGCGTAATGAATATCGAAGGGACATTGATTTGTTTGAGCAGGGTACGAATCTCTCGCCGGAGCCTCGTGCGAATTTGTGCATCAAGTGCGCCGAATGGTTCGTCAAAGAGTAGCACCTCCGGCTCGTATGCCAGAGCACGTGCGATCGCGACACGCTGCTGTTGGCCGCCTGAGAGCTGCGACGGATACTTTTTCCGGTGTTCCTCAAGGTGGACGAGCTCGATCAGGCCGGTTACCGCATCCTTAATATCCTGTTTCTTTCGGTGGCGGAGGCGGAGGCCGTAACCGATATTTTCCTCGACTGTCATCTTTGGAAATAACGCGTAATTTTGAAAGATCACGCCGGTTCCCCGAACGCGGGCCGGGAGTTGGGTCACGTCCTTGCCATGCAGAACGACCATGCCGGAATCAAGCGTCTCCAACCCTGCGATTATCCTCAGGATGGTGGTTTTGCCGCTGCCGGACGCGCCAAGCAGGACGACGATCTCGTCCTCATCGACGCTGAAATTGATATTTTCGAGCACGGTGGTTTCGCCAAAGCTCTTGCTGACGCCAATCAGCGTCACGGCGGCTTTGCCTATATCCATTGGCGTTATGTGAATATCTTCTGGGTTATATTGCGGCATACCTTAGTCGGCCTCGAGCCAGTCACGGGCAAAAAATAAAATACTGAATATTGCGAATGAAAATAATGCCAGGACTATCGCGATAGCGTTTGCGGCCTCGACCTGACCCTCGTTA
This sequence comes from Pyrinomonadales bacterium, assembly GCA_038226395.1. Lineage (GTDB taxonomy): Bacteria > Acidobacteriota > Blastocatellia > Pyrinomonadales > Pyrinomonadaceae > OLB17. Next base: position 19,779 of record JBBRQM010000013.1, read on the forward strand.
AATTTTGCGAATATATACAGGGGAGCGGTCTGCGTTCGCGAGGCAAGGTTGCCGGAAACAAGGATAGTCGAGCCAAATTCTCCCACCGCTCGAGCAAACGTCAGCAATGCCCCGCCGACAATCGCACCGCGCAGGCTCGGCAGCGTAACATGCCAAAACGTCTGCCAACGCGATGCGCCCATCGTCGCCGATGCCTCCTCAAGCGAATGACTCATCGTGTCGAAAACCGGTTTTATAACACCGAATGCGAGCGGAAAAGTGACAAATATATTCGCAAGAATGATCGCCCACGCCGTAAACATAATATGGATCCCCTGTGGATCGAGCAGCCGGCCCAGTGTCCCGTATGGCCCCCAAAGCAAAAGCAGCGCAAAACCGGCGACGGCAGTCGGGATCGCGGTCGGGAGCGAAATCGTTACGATAATCGCGTTGCGGCCCCAAAAGTTATATTTTGACAGCACGTAGGCCGCAAAAAGGCCGAATAGAACGTTAAAGATCGTGGCCCAAAAGCTCGTAACGATCGACAGTTTCAATGCAAAAATGGCTTCGGGCGCTTTCAGCGCATTCCAAAAACTCTCCAGCCCATTGCTCGTGCCAAAAATGAAGATCGACGCCAGCGGCAGCAAAATAAGCGGCAGCATTATCGCGATCATTGTCGCGATGCTGAGCGGCTTTACTAGATCAAAACCGCGTGTGTGCCTGACTGAGGAGAGATTTGCGCTCATTTATTTCTTTTGCTGAACCTGCTCACGAAATATTTTCTCAATAATCTCGGGATATGCCCGCGACCAGCCACCAAACATTTCCACCGTGAAGGGCTGCTCTATCTTTGCAAACTCTTTGTTTTCCGCATTAAAGGCTTCGTTTGTGACCGCGCGGAAATTGTGCCGGACAAAAGCTCTCTGGGCCGCGTCGGTCCATAGATAATTGATAAATGCCTCGACGACCGGGCGTTTAACGGCGGTCATATTGCGGTCGATTATAGCAACCGGATGCTCGCTAAAGATAGTGGATTTGGGCACAACGACTTCGATCGGAGCATTTGCCTGTTTCATCAACATGCCTTCAAGTTCGTATGTGACAAGAGCGTCACCCTGCCCGAGTTCGAATTGTGTCCGGGCCTCGCGGGCCGATCCGGGTGACGATATTACATTTTTCCAAATCGCCTGCAAAGTCTGGACGGCTCGTGCCGAGTCCTGCGTTCCGGTTTCAACCTCAGACCTTTTCAACTCGGACCCATAAATCGCAAGGATTGACCACTGGGCTCCGCCAGAACTGACTGGATCGGGATGGATCAGCTTGATCCCAGGCTTGGCCAAATCGGCAAAATCATGAATACCTTTCGGGTTGCCCTTGCGGACGAGAATGACAAATGGTGTTTTGTTGACGATCCCGTTATGGGGCAGCCCCCGCCAGTCGGTTGAGGTCGCTTTGCCGTCAAAGAGGCGTTGAGCATCCCGGTCAATCGAGAGGATCGCAATATCGGCGGGAGCTCCCTGAAGGATCTGATTTGTAACCGTCTCAGAACCTCCAAAAGACTTTACAAACTCAATATTCTGCCCATGTTCATTTTTCCATTTGGTCTGAAACGCCGGAATAATCTCTTTTTCGAGAGCTTCCTGCATAATGGAAAATCCATAAACGGTGATGGTTTGACTACCGGAACTGTCGCTTGGCGTGCCCGGTAAGCAGGCCCCGGTCAGCAGGATCGAGACAAAAACGATGAATGAGGTTATTGGCTTCTGCATTTTTTTGACCCAAAATCCAACTCCGCAAAATACAAAAAGGCTGTGAAGCACAATTTCACAACCTTACGTAAAATGTCCTTCTTCGTTATTGCGTACGAGGTTAGCTGCCGGGCTGGAAGCGAAGAAGTCTTCTCCTGTTTTGCCAGATACGCCCCCGTTTTGCCTGTGCAAAACCTTGGTTCCCCCGTGTCGTTTCCATGCGGGAAACGGCTTCGGCTGTTATTTAAAGTAATCTTAACGGAAATTTCGCCTGGATGTAAAGATATTTATGCACGTTTTGGCACTCGTATGCGAAGGGCCATTGGAACCACCTCGTAGGTTGCGGGGAGTTTGCCGGGGAGTTCGCCGTCGGTTTCGAGCAGTATGTCTTGTGTAGGGTCTGCCGCGGCGACCTCGATCTTACGTGCGAGCGTGCTTTTCACCTCGTCCAGCCGGTTATGAGTGCCACGATAAAGCGTATATGCATTTAGCAGTATTTTTGCGGTGCTGATGTCGCCTATGTTTACAACGTCGAGTAGGCCGTCGTTTATCTTGGCGTCGGGGGCGATCATCATCCCGCCGCCAAAATAACGCGAATTTGCAATACAGAAATTTATCGTTTGCAGTCTCTTTTCCTCACCGCCATCGATTTTAACTCTTATCATTACGGGATTGAGATCGATGACCTCGTGCAAAGCCGAAAGAGCAAATCCTGCGCGACCGCGAACAGATTTCATCGGCAGCCAATTAGTAAGTATTGTCGATTTTACCCTCTCGATGATTGCGGCAGAGAGACCGAATGACGACACATTCAGGAAATAGCGGCTGATAGTTTTGTCTTTAAAATCCTGAAAAGTAATCCGTCCGACATCCATCAATTTGGTTTCGCCAACGCGGAGAGTTTGCGCGGCTTTGCGATGCGATACTGGTATCCCTATCGTCCGGCGAAAGTCGCCGCCTGTGCCTGACGGCAGCACACCAAGCTCTGCATCCTCGCGTGAGAGCAAGATCCCGTTCGCAACCTCATTTATTGTGCCGTCGCCGCCGCAGGCGATGATAAAACTTCGTCCATCTTTTGCCGCTTGTTCGGCGAGATCAATTGCATCCCCCGGCCCTTTTGTAAACTCAACACTAAACGGCCCAAAATGCGTGCGAAGGTCGCTCGCCGTCTGTGTCCATCTTTTGTCGGTCGAACCGCCGGCCGAACGCGGGTTTACTATGACAAGCGGCAGGGAATTGTCCGCCGGGCCGCCGTTATTGTTGTTCTTGGATGCCAAATTCTTGCGCCCCCTATCGTTTGCAATATCCATTTTGCTGGCTATCGTGAAAAAAAGAAAGCGCTTGTATGTAAATGGCCTTTTTTGCCGAGCCAAAAATTGTTCCGAAAGATTTAATGCCGGTTTGAAAGAAGTCTATTGACAATGGCAAAGGGGGGGGGGGGGGTATAATGTTAGTAAAATATCAAGGCGGCTTTTCGTTATTCCACTATTCCCGAAGGAGGACCGTTTGTGACAACCCAATCTTCATATTCGTATCTGCGTATATTCCTGGCACTGGCAATAGTATGTCTTGTCGGCCTCGGCATCGTTTTGGCAGCGCGCGGCGGAAGATCCGAGACCGTTTCCCGCTCGAATGGAAAAACCGCTCAACCACGCACGGGCACAACTGCCGGGCCGGTCGCAACGCCTAACAGCGCCGATCCAAAAGCCACGCCTGAGATGGCGGAGCATACAAAGTTCAGGTTTTTGTTCCGGCATTTGGCCAATATACAGGACAAGTCGGGCATCCTTCGTGAGTATCAGGGGAAAACGGGTGTGACGGATGATCGGTTTAGTGAACTAATCCAGATGGCCGTCGAGCATGAACGAGAAGTTTCCTTCATAGACAAGCAGGCAAAGGTGTTAATTGACATTTTCCACGCCCAGTATCCACCGGGGAAAATGCCCCCGGGAACAGCTCCGCCTCCGCCGCCAAAAGAACTGCTCGATCTGCAGGATCAGAGGGATGCGGTCTCGCTCCGCTACCGCGACAGGCTAAAGTCGAGAATGGGCGACGAAGCCTACGGCCAGTTCAAGCAATTTATGGATGCCGAATTCACGCCAAAACCGACGGGCACACTAACCGCCCAGCCAGCCACGCCTGTCTTCCAAAACAAGGAGAATAAATAATATGAAGCGGATTCTATTATTATTTGCTCCTGTCGCGATATGTTTGGCCGCCTTTGGATTGAACGCATCGGCTTACTCCTCTGTGGATGGCTATTCCTCCGTCAGTTACGATTCCGCCACAAACACTGTTACGGGAATTTCATACACCTCACAGGCATACGGCGCCGACCTTTATTATCAACCATACGACTCTGTCTACATAGCTTTGGAAGACGGCTCCCAAATAGCTGGCGGGGACGGATTTTCGACCGAGGAAGACCCCAGGGCAGATGTTTATCTACAGGTTACGGGCAACGGTTGTCAATTTTATCAAATAGTAGGACAACATTGGGTAAGAGCGTACTACTACGTCACCAATTATTACGATCACGGAGTGTATCTTACGGGATATTTGGATGACGACGATTATAACTACTACTTCCGGGAACAGGTCCAAAATACCTTCATCGGATCATATACATTTACAGGCCAAGGACCTTCACGTGCAGCAGAGACTGTCTTCATGTTCCTCGGATCGACCGTGGATTGGTCGTCTGGAACCTGCAACCTGCCGCCAAAAGTAAGCAAAATTCAATATAAAGGGCCGAATAACTCATCGTTTTCTGACGCGAGCTCGACACTTTATGTTCTAAAAGATACTGCCGTAACATTTAAGGCTATACCTAATCCGTCTAACGTAACTTTTCCAAGTGGACAGCCTGTATGGAGTGGTTCATCTGGCGCATCTGGAACTGGAGATACCATCACTGTAACCTTCAGCACGGTCTCATCTAACACGAGCGATTTTAAAACTGTAGTTGCGACAACTACATCCTCCTCCCCTTCGTCGTCTCAGACAATAAACGTCATCGTGTATAGTCTCACTGGCACTTTAACTCCTCAGGATAATTTCACAGGAAGAAACGCTGACAAATACGGCCTCCTTGAAAAAGTTAATTTGGCGTTTACTACAACTCCGAGCATCTCTGCTGGAAATGCCGGAGGTTTAACATGGAAAATAACTTCTGGACAAGGGACACTAAACAACACCACAACTGGCTCTGATACATTTATTGCGCCAAAAACCGCAGGAGCTGTTACTTTAAAATTGGAGATTCAAAACGGACCTTCCAAACAATTAGGCACTCAATCCAACAAGACTGTTGTAGCTCCAACAGGGGCTTATATGATAAAGAGTCCTGATGTGCCAAGTTTAACTCATTGCAATGGATATAGTTCCGTTGGATTTTTTGGTGAGGTCAGATTGGAACCTCGCGACATTTCATTTTCTAATCTTTATTTCAGAGAAGGGACTGGGAAGGCAACTGCAACTGGCTTCTACATAAGTGAAGATGGAAGAAATCATGACCCCACAGATTTTATGACTCCGGTTACTAACTGTAATATCACTTCCGGCTGTAAAGCCTTTATAGATCAAGTTTATACCGGTAAATGGCCTGCAGACCCTCAACTAGGTTTTTATTATGGAGATTTTCGCTGGCCAATAAAGTGGTTATATGCATTCGCCAACGATCTTGATCCAGTATTCAATGGGCAAGTTGAGTTTACAACAGCAATTCACTACCAGGAATCTAATAACATTGGAACTGCATCAATCAGCAAAGCGGGTGCAGGACCATTTTCTAGACTTGTTGGAGACCCTGACAATGGTTGTGATTAGAATTAACTATACGTACTAATCGAAAAGAGTTAGAGAACCAATTATGAAACACAAATCTTTTAAGCCATTTCTTATCTTGACGGCCGGTTTGTCAATATCAATCTTCGTTTTTAGCCAATCTGGAATAATATTCGTGCCCAATCAGCCAACTCATAGCGAAAGGCGACTTGAAATTGATGATTTTCATCAAACAAATGATTATCAAAACGACCTAAAGAAAATCTCATCACTTACAGATTCAAGAGATCTTAAAGGCTTGATCCGATTCTCAGAAGAAATCGAGAAATATTGGGCCAATGACTCTCTGAAACGCTCAAGTTTGTTAGCCGAAATTAGCAACTCACTTTCTAGCTATGATTTTAGTGATAATTTGCAATATAAGCATTCTGTGAAATTAGCAAAAAATATTTTGAGGGACGCTGATGCTCTGCCGATTCAGTTAGAATTTGAAATGGTTTCAAAACTCTTAAGCACAACGTCATATTCTTCTGGTATTGAACCTTCAGATAGATGGGAAAGTGAGCGTTCTAAGAGAATGAAATTGGTTATTCATTTATGGAACAGAATACAAGAGAGTTTTGACCCTACATTTGACACTTCGGATATTCGAAATCAACCTCTTGGGAATATTGCCGTACCGGGGGGGAAATATCCTTCGGGTGTAAACCCACAAGTAATTAAGGAGTCTGAGATAAAAGAAAAATACATGGCTTCACTTGCAGCGAATAAAGCTAAAGCTGACAAGCTTAATTTTCAAATTCAAATCCGTCGAATGAAAGAACAGATACCTAGCTTCCTTGAAAAAGTGTTGACGGACTTTTATAGTCTTGACCCAAAAAATCCTAAGGAGCTTGAAAAGAATATTCGAATGTTCAAATTGGATCAAAAAACTCGTCAACGGATACTTGATACCACAAAAAATACTTAGGTGCCAAACCACAAACGCCGGCAATGAAACGGCACAGATCGCGCCGAAGATTCGCTGGCCGGGTGGCGATTACACTTTCGAGCCTCAATCTCTCAATGTAGGCCAATCGATTGCCTTTGACATCAGGAAACTGCGTGATAACCACGTGCCGGACAAGGACGGCAGGATTCTTCCAGCCGACTGACCTACGGGCAGTTTGCATGGAGCATTATCAGGACACCGACGACTGCACGACTGATAGGCCGCAGCGAGGTCGTCAGCCGTTCACAGGGTGTCAGCAGCAACTATAGCTGCCCGCATTGCCCGTGGAGCGGCCCCTTCGTTGGCGTGCCGATCAACGTTACTCCACAAAAGGTTACGATTTCACAAATCAAAGCGAAACCGAGGGTTGTTAAGGCACGTCGTTCTTTGACGCGACGGCCATGAACGCCTCGATGTCGCTGATTTTTCGCGGCAGGTTGCCGGTCATCCATTGAACGCCGGTCTCGGTGATTAGCATATCATCCTCGATGCGGACACCGATATTTTTATACTTTTCGAAGGCGGGTTTTACCTTCGCGATGAACGCCTTGTTTTCCGGTGTGTCGGGCAGATAATTGAGAGCGTCCGCTCTAATGTAGATGCCGGGCTCGTTGGTATAGGTCATTCCCGGCTTCATTGCATCCATGCTGCCGACATCGTGGACATTCATCCCCAACCAATGCCCCAAAGCGTGCATATACCAAATTCGAAATTGCTCGGAATCTTTGTCCGCCGTCAGCCCGAGTTTGAAGAGCCCGTCTCTTAACACCGCATCGGCGGCAATGTTTAGCTCGTCCATTGTTACCCCGGGTTTTGCAATCTTTGCCGCCGCTTCCTGGGCGTCATAGACGATCTGATAGATCTCGGCCTGCTCCTTTGTAAATTTGCCATTGACCGGATATGTTCGCGTGACATCGGCGGTCAGATGATCGTATTCGGCGCCGACATCCATCAGTACCAAATTGCCGGGCGTAATTGGCCCCTGAGCCTCTTCGTAATGGAGCGTCGTGCCGTTTGCCCCGCAGCCGACGATCGACGGATAGCCCCAAAAATCGGCATTCCGGCGGCGAAATGTATATTCGACCTCGGCCTGCACCTCATACTCCATCTTCGCCCGCCCGACCATCGCCATTGCCCTCTCTTGCGCCTCGGTCGTGATGTCGATAGCATGTTGGAGCAACTTGATCTCGTAAGGGGATTTTACCTGACGAAGCTCCGCGAAAATCGGCAGCGAATTTTCGATCTTATAGCCCGGAAGCTTTTTCGAAAGCTCAATTTCCGCATGGAAATCCTTTTGGAGGTCACCGTCGAGAAAATTCGGCTGCGGCAAATATACTGACTTGAGTGTCGGATCCTTTTTGCTCTTGAGATCCTGCAAAAAAACATTAAAACTATCCGCATCGACGATCTTTTTGATGCCCGAGATGCTTGTCGCTTCTTCGGTCAAATACATCCTGCCGGTCCATGTTTCCTGTTGAGGATTGCGTTTTGGTAGATAGACGATTTCGGTTATTTTGCCGGCTTCTTTCCGGATGACCAGCATCGCACCCGCCTGTTTTAAATTTGTCAGGTAATAGAGGTTGTTTTCCTGGCGAAAGACATAATCGACATCGTTTGTATAGAGCTTATGCTCGGCGCTGAAAAGTATCATTACGCTGTGATCGGCCATTTTGGCCTCAACAGCCGCGCGGCGGCGGGCAAGCTCGGCCTGGTGTTCGGCGTCGGTGAATTTCGGAGCAGACGGCGTGACAAAGATCGTCGGCCCATCCGCAGCACTGAGCGGCATCGCCGATGCCAAAAACATAAAGATTGATAACAGGACAAGCGTTTTTTTCATTTCATTACCTCAATGGAAATATCCTTGTATGCCGAATTGCCCGAATGATCGGCGGCGAAAACACGTAATGTATAGATGCCGTTTTCGAGCAAAGCGGCGTCAAAAAAATCTTCGTGAAACTCATCGCCGTGAACATTGTTGGTGGCAATATAGTTGAATATCGTCTCGCCGGTCGCGCCGGACCTGCTTCCGGCGGCATATACGAGTTTTACAGCCTCAGTCGCGGGCATACGGTCAAACCTGATCGTCCATTTTGTATCCGTGACAGGTGAATCATCCTGTTTTAGTATCTGATAACCAATCTGATAAACACCAAGCCGCCGCCGCTCGGCGTTGCCGTCAGTCTGATCGTAGGCACGGACGACGATCCGCGTTTTTCCCGCAAGCTTGATACGTGCATTCGGTTTCGCGGTTTCTATTTCATGCCAATTCTCGTCGAACAGCATCACTTTTTCAATGGTCGGGACGCGACCATCGGTCATATTTGGAAAGATGAGCGCGTCGAGGGCGTTCATCTCGTATCCGCTGCGTCCGGCGATCAGATGGACGTGATTCATCGCGTTTAACGTACCGATCGGCTCGCCTGCTTTGAACTTTGTGCCACGTGGAATGCGGACGGCGGTAAATTTACCGCTTATATCTTTTAGAAACTGAAACCGGTCGTCGGCGAAGGGAACCGACGATGCATTTCGTCCGAGCCTTACGTGAATATAGCCAAGCGAAGGCATCCGCAGCGATTCGCGCAAACTGCCGAAACCGTCTGTTGCAAAGGGAGGCAGGACTTTTTCATCTCGAACGAACCTAGCCGTTTCGCCATAGGCTCCGGCAATATCAAGCCCGTTATGAAAATGAATACCATCCGCCTTTTCGGGAACCTCGCCGCGTATCTCGCCGAGTGTTCCGGCGATGTCGCGTTTGGCGGATGGCGGGTCGTAGGGCCAACGGGGAGGTTGTAGGTTGCGAAACTCTCCAGGTTTGTCGCGAAGGCTTTCGATCTCGTCCTTGGTTATTTCGTGGCCAGTTTTGTAGGCTGTAATGCCACGAACAACTCCGTTGTCGCTGTCGGCGACGATCAAATTGCCGGCATCGTCAATTGCCAAGCCCGACGGTCGATTAAAGCGGCTGTGTCGTGCGTCTCCGTCGCGAAGCCCGCGCCCGCCGTTGGCTATCGTTCGCACAATGGGGATGAAGTCGCCGTTGATCTCGCGGATCGCGTTGCCATCGGCGACAAAGATGGAGCCGAAAGCATCAATGGCGATGGCAGTTGGCTGAACGAACATTGCCGACGACAAAAGGCCGTCCTTTAGCCCGCTTTCACCGGTTCCGGCGAGAGACCATACCCGGCCGTCGGGTTCAACGACGCGGATGCGGTTGTTGCCGGTGTCGGCGACGAGCAATTTGTCATCCCAAACGGCGATGCCGCACGGCGTGTGAAATTTGCTGTCCACGCCCGTGCCGTCGGCAAATCCATAGCTGCCGCCCGCGAGTGTTGAGACCTTGCCGTTTTCGATCACGCGGATGCGATCGTTGGAGGTATCAGCGACAAAGACTTTACCGTCCTTGCCGACAGCGACACCGATCGGGCCGTTGAATAAAGCCGTAGCCGAATCACCATCAGCAAAGCCCGGCTTACCATCGATACCTGCGATAGTTGTGATCTTGCCTGAGCTGTCGATCTTCTTGATCGAATTTGAGCCTGAGTCGGCGACGATCAGATTGCCGCTGGCGTCAAACGCGATCGCCGACGGCGTGTCGAGTCCGGTGGCAAAAACCGTCGGTTCGGTGCCGTTTTTCATCCGCCATATCTTGCCGTTCGCACCGTCGGAAACGTAGACAAACCCGTCTTTCGCGGCGACGCCGAATGGTTCGCCAAACTGGCCGCCGATGCCGGACATCGTGTTTGTATTAGCCAAGAGGCGCGGCTGTGGAGCCGCGATCTTGCATGAAAAAAAAGACAAACCAATACACAAAATGACGACGCACCTGAGCGCGAATGGTACTCGGTGGGACTCAGCATTAACAGAACGTTTTGGCGGGGTCATTTTTATTTTGCGCGTCAGCCAGATTCTGATACTATTATCGGCACACGACGCGATTTTACAAAAATATAGGAGTAATAAAAATGGAAATTGGAGATCTAAAAGATAGCCTGTTGAATATGGGCAAGGAAAAAGGTAAGGAACTCGGCGACAATTTATTAGGTGAACGCCAGGATGAAGGCGGCGTGCTCGGAACGGCCGCCGGGTACGGCAAAGATTTGTTTGATAGGGAGTTTGGCGGCGCTGAGCAGAGCGACGCAGGGGGCGATGAACAGGAGGCTTCCGGGAGCGACGAGACCACGCCTGTCGAAGAGTCGAGCGATGATAGCGGCAATGACACCGGAGAGGCTTCATCAGACAACGACCCCGATGCCGATGATAATTCTAACGACGATAACAAATAGGATAATATCCTTAATGATCGCAGCTACAAATAAAAGGAGTTAATTATGTTTTCATTACAAGATCTGCTCGGGGCAGCGCAGGGCGACCAGGCAGTAAACCAGATCAGTCAAAATGTCGGTGCCGAGCCTTCGCTCGTCTGCACGGCGATACAGGCGGCCTTGCCGTTGCTCATTGGCGGTTTGGCGAATAACGCCTCGACGCCGGACGGAGCGCAAAGCCTAAACAACACGCTCGACCAAAATCACGACGGTAGCGTGCTTGATAACATTGAGGGATTGGCCGGACGCATCTTTGGCAGCGGACAGGCAGCGGCGTCACCGGCAACCGATGCAGGCGGCATACTAACCCATATCCTCGGCAACAATCAGGGACAGGTCGCGCAAACTGTGAGCAATCAATCGGGGCTCGGTATCGGTCAGGTGTCACAGATATTGATGTTCCTCGCGCCGATCGTGATGGGTTATCTCGGTCGTCAAAAACAGCAGCAGGGCGTCGGAGCGGACGGCATCGGCAGTTTGGTCGGCGGATTGCTCGGCGGACAGGCACAGGGCCAATCGGTCGGCGGCACGGTGATGAATATGGCCTCAAACGCCCTCGACACCGACCACGACGGCAGCGCCATCGACGACATCGCATCAATGGCTTTCAAATACATCTCGGGCAAATAGCGTCGCTCAAGCCGTAGTCACGAGTCTGGAGTCTTGAGTTGACTCGCGACTCAAGACTCTCTAAACTCTATACTTGATGCGTGGTGAGTTATTGCAACTTGCGGCCACATAAAATAAACGCTAAACAGCAAGAGTTGATCAAGGATTTACACGAAACTCTGTGCTTGTTTGGCACAGGGTTTTTCATTTATGACGACTTAGCAGAATTATGAGTGAAGCAAAAATCGCAATCGATATCGACATCGGTGTCGAAGATTATCGCCGTGTTCTGTATTGGTATAGCAAAACAAGGTTAATTGGCACCGGGCTAATAGTTGTAATCCTAGTGATCTCGCTGGGCTTAGCATGGGTATTTTTTGCATTCTCAATGGCTTTTCGAGGTTTGCATCCGGTAGATCTAATCCCGATGAGTATTCCACTACCCATTTCGGTTTTGATCCTCTTCTTGTTGGCCTTTAAGATTAGGAGTCAGGCAAAGAGTCTCGCGCAGGCAACAGAACCGACAAGATTTACATTTACAGCGGACGGTTTATCGGCAGTTGCTCCTTCATCAACTGGGCAGATGGTTTGGAACAAGTTCGTAAGAGTTTGTGAGACGAAATCTGACTTTATTTTTTTTCCGCTAGAAATTCGATTTTATCCAATTCCAAAACGATTTTTTCAAAATCATCAGCAAATAGTGGAGTTGCGAGCCCTTCTTACCGACGCCTTGGGGGACAAGGCAATACTACTATCGGATTAACCTCATGAACGGTTTTTTAGATTTATTAAAAGAAAAGATCATCGTCTTTGACGGTGCGATGGGGACGTATTTGCAATCGCTGAGTTTGCCGATCGAGGATTGGGGCGGAGCGAATTTTGAGAATTGCTCGGAGAATCTGCTTTACACGCGGCCCGACGCTATCGAGGCGGTTCACTCGGCGTTTTTGGATGTCGGCTGCGACGTGATCGAGACAAACAGTTTCGGCGGCAGCGAGGTTGTGCTTGTAGAGTTTGGGATAGCGAACAAGACGTATGACGTAAATCTGAAGGCCGCACAGCTCGCGAAACGGGTAGCGAGTGGTTATTCCACTTATGACAAACCGCGTTTTGTCGCCGGTTCGATTGGGCCGGGGACAAAATTGCCGACGCTTGGACATATTTCATACAACAATTTGAAAGCAGCCTATGTCGAACAGGTTCGCGGTCTTGTCGATGGCGGAGGGGATCTTTTGATGGTCGAGACCTGTCAGGATCTGCTCCAGACAAAAGCGGCGCTTGCGGCTATCTTCGAACATTTTGAAAAGCAGAAGATCAAACTGCCGGTGATTGCGTCCGTGACCATAGAAATTTTCGGAACGATGCTCAACGGCACCGAGATCGGGGCTGCTTTGACCGCTTTGGAGCCGTTTCCGATCGATGTTATCGGAATGAATTGCGGCACCGGGCCAAAGCACATGACCGACAGCTTTCGATATCTGTGCGAAAATTCGCCGATACCGGTTTCGGTTTTGCCGAACGCTGGTTTGCCCGAGGTCAAGGACGGCAAGCAGCATTATGACGAGACGCCGGAGAGTTTCTCGGCACAGGTCGAGCATTTTGCGAAAGATTTCGGTGCAAATATCGTCGGCGGCTGCTGCGGCACATCGCCTGACCATTTGCGGCTCGTTGTCGAGCGTCTGAGCGGCATTTCGCCAAAACTGCGTAATGCCAAACTCACTCCGTCGGCTTCGTCGATCTATTTTCAGCAGCCGTACACGCAGGACGCCTCGTTTTTGATCGTAGGTGAGCGAGTTAATGCTTCTGGCTCGAAAAAGATGCGTGATTTGCTTGACGCTGAGGATTGGGACGGCCTTGTTTCGCTCGCCAAATCGCAAGAAAAAGAAGGCGCTCATATTCTCGATATAAACGTCGATTTTGTCGGGCGTAATGGCGTGGCGGATATGCATGAGCTGGCTTCGCGGCTGGCGACGGCGGTGAAAATTCCCCTGATGTTCGACTCGACAGAGTGGGAAAAGATGGAAGCGGGACTCGAACATGCCGGCGGCAAATCGCTCCTAAATTCAACAAATTACGAGGATGGCGAAGAGCGTTTTCTGAAAGTTCTCGATCTGGCGAAACGCTTCGGAGCCGGGGTCGTCATGGGTTTGATCGACGAGGATGGCATGGCCCGCTCGGCGCCGGATAAGCTAAAGATCGCTCGGCGTGCCTACAAACAGACGGTCGAAAATGGCATCCTCGGACACGATATTTTCTTCGACCCGCTCGCTTTGCCGATCTCGACCGGTATCGAGGAGGACCGTAAAAATGCGGTCGAGACGATCAATTCGATTCGGCAAATTCGCGAGGAAATGCCCGATGTGAATATTATCCTTGGCGTTTCTAATATTTCGTTCGGCCTCAATCCGGCGGCTCGTGTTGTTCTCAATTCCGTATTTTTGCATGACTGCGTCGATGCCGGGATGAACTCGGCAATCGTAAATGCCTCGAAGATTTTGCCGCTCATGCGGTTTTCGGAACTTGAAATTGACACGGCCCGCGATCTGATCTACGACCGCCGAAAATTCGATGGCGATATTTGCACATATGATCCGCTTGGCGATTTTTCGAATATGTTTCAGGGCAAATCGGCCCAGTCGATTAAGCCCGACATCTCGAATCTGCCCATCGAAGAAAAGCTCAAACATCACATCATCGACGGCGAACGTATCGGGCTTGAGGATTCGCTCAAGCTTGCACTCGAAAAATATCCGCCGCTTGAGATCATCAACGACATCTTGCTCGACGGCATGAAAACGGTCGGCGATCTGTTTGGCAGCGGGCAGATGCAACTGCCGTTTGTGCTGCAATCGGCCGAGTCGATGAAAGCCGCAGTTAAGTTTCTCGAACCGTTTATGGACAAGGTCGAGGGGTCAAATAAAGGTGTGCTCGTGCTCGCGACCGTTAAGGGCGATGTTCACGACATCGGCAAGAATCTTGTCGATATTATCCTAACCAACAACGGCTACAAGGTCGTAAATCTTGGCATTAAACAGCCGATAGACGACATTCTTCGCTCTTGGGAAGAAACCAAGGCGGACGCTATCGGCATGAGCGGTTTGCTTGTAAAATCGACGCTCGTCATGCGTGACAATCTCGAACTCATGAACGAACGCGGAATTAATGTGCCTGTCATTCTCGGCGGTGCGGCGCTAAATCGTCGTTATGTCGATGCGGATCTGATACCGCTTTATAATGGAAAGCTTTTCTATGCTCGAGATGCTTTTGACGGGCTCCATGCCATGGATGCCTTAACGAGTGGAGAGTCGAGAGTCGAGAGTGGAGAGCAAGAAAAGGCAAAGACCGTTGCGGCCAACGGGTCAGAACCGGTAGCGATAGCGACTGAATTAGAAGATCAGATTGAGACAATCACCGATGCCGAGGACTTAGTTGGTGAAGATGCCAAATTGGGTAAGGCGGCGGCACGCGTTTCGACCAGGTCGGCAGGCGATACGACGCACACGACGCGATCTGACATTGCCGCCGATGTTGAAAGACCAAAAGCGCCGTTTTACGGCTCAAAGGTTGTCGAGATCAAAGATTTGACCAAGGTTTTTGATTTTATAAACGAGACCGCATTGTTCAAGGGGCAATGGCAATATAAACAGGGCAAGAAATCGGCTGAAGAATACGCGGAGATATTGCGTGACACAGTTTATCCGAAATTTGCCGAGGTCAAGGCCAAAGCTATCCGCGAAAAGCTGCTTGAGGCAAAGCTTGTTTATGGCTATTTTCCATGCCGGTCGAGCGGAAACGATCTGATTATTTATCAGGACGACGAAAAGACCGAGCGGATGAGATTCACGTTCCCGCGACAAGCGGTCGAGCAACGTGGCGGCAAGAATTTGTGTCTCGCGGATTATTTTGCGTCGGTTGAATCGGGGAAAATCGATGTTGTTGCCTTTGATATGGTCACGATGGGTCGCAAGGCGAGCGAGCACTCGGCACAGCTATTTAAGGCTGATAATTACACCGATTATTTATTGTTCCACGGCCTTTCGGTCGAATCCGCCGAGGCCCTCGCCGAGATGTGGCATAAGCGGATTCGCGAGGAACTCGGCATTGCAGACAATGACGCACCCGAACTCGCGAAGTTGTTTCACCAAGGCTATCAAGGCTCGCGTTACAGCTTTGGCTACCCGGCGTGCCCGAATATTGAGGATCAGACAAAGCTGTTTGAGTTGCTCGATCCAAATCGAATCGGCGTCGATCTGACCGATGAATTTATGCTCGACCCCGAGCAATCAACCTCGGCCATCATCATCCACCATCCAGAGGCGAAGTATTTTAGTATCGATTGATGTTAGAATATCGCTTTGCCGATGCCGGAAGAAACTATCCAAAACACATCAACAGAACTGGCGGTGAGCACCGCTCTCGTTCCGGAAGCTGGCGAGATTGCCGTTCTGGATCGTGGCGAAAGGATCGGATTTTGGCTGGCGCACCGGATGAATCTGGGCGTGTGGAAACGGCTGATGACGTTTGGCCAGCGGCATATCGGCAGCTTATGGATCTATCTCGCCACCTACAACCTGATGGAAGTTTTCGGGATCGAAAACGTCGAAAACGCCGCTGTTAATAAGCCGGTCGTGCTGGTTGCCAATCATCGCTCATTTTTTGATATGTACACGGTTTCGAGCGTTATTTTCAGGCGAACAAAAAGGCCCGTGACGCTTTTTTTTCCGGTGCGGGCAAAGTTTTTTTATGATAATCCGTTTGGCTGGTTCGTCAATCTGGTGATGGGCTGGTTCTCGATGTATCCGCCGTTTTTTCGCGAGGAGCGCGATGCGGCGAAACGCGAATTTGACAAATACTCGATGCGGCGTCTGACGCAGATTTGTACCGAGGGGCATGGGCATATCATCGGCTTTCACCCGGAAGGGAAGCGCAATCTCGACGGCGGCCCTTATGATCTGCTGCCCGCCCAGCCGGGGATCGGTAAGGTCATTTACACGGCTCAGCCGCAGGTGATACCGGTATTTATTACCGGTTTGGGGAACGATCTGCCAAAACAAATATTCGGAAATTGGACCGGAGGGCCCAAGATATGCATTTGGTTCGGCGAACCAATTGACCTGAGCGAATTTTATTCACGCGGCGACCGCATCAGGACTCACAAGGAAATCTCAGATCATTTAATGTCGAAAATCGCCGAGCTTGGCGAAATGGATCGCGAAAATGCAGAAGCCCGCGCGTAAGCAAGGGCGTAACATCCAGCCTGCGAGGTACGCCCTTGCTTATGCGCGGGCTTCTGCAAGGGACGCCTTTAGATTCCGCATTTGAATTACTACAATGTAAATGTGGAAGGAAAATCAACAGATCAAACAGAAAATCTGGACCGGCCGCTCTTGGAGATGTCGGACAGACGTCGATGGGCGGTGGTTGCCGGCGTAATGACGGGGATGGCGATAGCTGCGCTCGAAGCGACGGTTGTCGGCACGGCAATGCCGACCGTTATTGCCAGTCTTGGCGGGATAAATCATTACAGTTGGGTATTTTCGGCGTATCTCGTAACCTCGACGGTGACAGTTCCGGTGTGGGGTAAATTATCCGATCTGTACGGTAGACGATTGCTTTATCAGCTCGGTATTGGTGTTTTTTTGCTCGGAACTCTGCTTTCAGGGCTCGCCGGATCGATGACGCAGTTGATTATTTTTCGCGCCATTCAGGGCCTCGGTGCAGGAGCCCTCGTGCCGCTTGGGATGACGATCATCGGCGACACATTTACCTTAAAAGAGCGGGCAAAGATGCAGGCCTATTTCAGCGGCGTCTGGGGTCTATCGAGCGTTATCGGCCCGGTTGTCGGCGGTTTTATAACCGATCAGATCTCGTGGAGGTGGGTGTTTTGGGTAAATATCCCGATCGGCATTGTGGCGGCGCTTATTATCGGATTTGCTCTTAAGGAGCCGAAAAATAAGCAGAAGCCGGTCATTGATTACGCCGGAGCGGCCTCGTTAATGCTTGCGATCAGCCTTTTGATGCTGGCGCTCGTCGAGGGCGGCGGTTCTATGGCGACGTTGTTTTCCACCGAAAATCTTACATTTTTTGGCGGCGGTGTTATATTACTCGTCCTTTTTGTCTGGGTTGAGATGCGCGCCAAGGATCCGATGATACCGTTTGGCCTGTTTAAGAACAGAACCGTTTCCGTATCGGTCGTCGCTGGTTTCCTCGCCGGCATCGCGATGTTTGGCGGCATCTCGTTCATCCCTTTATTTGCACAGGGGTCGCTTGGGATGACGGCGACGCAAGCAGGATCGCTCATCACGCCGCTGATGCTGAGTTGGATCACTATGTCAATCGTCGGCGGTCGCCTGTTGTTAAAGATCGGCTATCGTTCGATAACAATCGTTGGCTTTGTTGTAATGACCGTAGGTTTTGTTTTGCTCAGCATGTTTGGCCGCCAGGAGCCGCTTTACCGGCTGTATATCGATCTGGTGCTGATCGGAGCGGGTCTCGGGCTGACGATGCTTACCCTGCTGATCGCCGTTCAGCAGGCGGTCGAGCGACAACAGTTGGGCGTGGCAACATCGCTGAATCAATTTTCGCGAGCTATCGGCGGGGCGTTTGGCGTGGCAATTATGGGAGCTGTATTAACGACAGGATTGGCGACTCAGTTGAACAAGGCGGCTGTCGGCGAAAACGCCGTTTTGTCGGTCGAACAGGCGGCGGCGTATGCATCGAACCCCAATGCCCTGATCGAGCCGCAGGCACGTGCCAGTGTGCCAAAAGAAACGCTCTCTGTTTTGCAGGAAGCCATGGCGTCTGCGATCCATCCGGTTTTTTGGGTAGGGGCGTCCGTTTCCGTTTTGGCTCTTTTTGCGGCATTCTTTTTGCCAAAACGCCGCCGTGATACTGCTGAACACGAGACCGACGATAATTGCGGCGAAACAATGCTGATGGCCGAGCAGACAACGATCAATTCTCGGAATCAGCCGATGGCCACAGATTAATTATTTAATTTATTGATTCTTGCTTTGTCCGGCGGTGTTCGAATTGGTATCGGTCGTCGCTAGTTGTTTTTGCTTTTCAGAGTCTTTTTGCATATCTTCCGGCGATTTCCAGCCGGCTTTTTTTAATAATTCGACCGCAAAACGAACCGGAACGGCCATATTCGCAGCCGTATTTTCCGTGAATACGCCAAAATTTACACCGATCACCTTTCCGGACTGTCCGAATAGTGGCGCGCCCGAGCCGCCCTCGGCGGTTTTGGCGTCGTGAACTATACGTTTTGCGTCAAGGTCGGTGATCGCGCCCTGAGTGGTGAGCGGGACTATTTTTTGCGATTGGGCGAGAAAATTAATGAGATTTTGTCGCGAATTGCCAAACCGCTGGTTGATCGATTTCGCCTCGTCGTCGTCGACCATTGCAAGCAGGCGGTCGGGGCCGCTCGGATAGCCCATCGTGACGACAGTTTTGCCAACAGCGGCCGAATCAGTATCCGTATCGAGCGGCAGCGATGGTATCTCGGACGGCAGCATTGCTGGATCGATTGACGCGACGGCTAGATCCTCATGCTGGCCGATCTGTCTCACTTTTAGCGGAAATGGCTGGGCAAAATTTGGAAAATATATCACCAGCCTTTTGACGCGGGCTCGTCCGTTCGAATTTTTCATCATCTGCTTGACCAGAGCGTCCTCTTCCCACGGCTGCATGACGTGACGGTTTGTGACTATATATCCGCCGCCGACGTGAAAACCTGTGCCAATAAAATCATACTCAACGGCCGAACCGTTGCCCTCAGTCGTGAGACCATATGCCGCCTGCTCTTTCGGCGGCGCGGTTTCGTCAGACTGGGTAGGTTCGAAAGCGTTCGGCCTCATTGACTGCGGATCAGCGTATCGTAAAACCTTGCCGCTCTTTTTATCGACGAGGTCGTAAACGCCGACGATCAGACAGACGCCGCTGCCATATTCGACTCTCAGGTTTGGGGCCAGAGACACGGTTTTCATCATGTCCTTGTTAGATTTATCCAATTCGCCAAGCTGGCCGTTTGTTTGATCGAGTTTTTCCTCCAGTTTTTTAATAACTTCGCTTTGCTGCTCGGATTGCTTTCGGCTTTCGCGGAGTTCATTGCTCACTGCGTAGCCAAGATAAAGAACGCCGGTTATAAAACCGAGCGTCAATACGAAGACAATCGCTTTTGTGGTAAAAGTGATCTCGCGCAGCAATTCGCGTGTGAATTCACGCAGAAATGCCTTTGCATCATCGCGTTTCGCTGACGTTGCGGATTCCAAAGCCGCATCCTCGATAAACCGCGAAATATGCGGCTGATCGCGATTGGTGGTAATGAGCGACGATTTTGTTTCGAGCGAAAAGAAAGCGAAAGCGATGTCCGAATCGTCCACATCGATTACATCGCCGTCCGCGATTGCTATGAAACGTCTAATAGGTTTTTGGTTGATCTTTAGATCGAGAATCTCGTCAAAATCGGTGATTCGATAAACGCCATCGGCATTTTCCAGACTGAACCAAAGGCCATTGTCGCTTGCTTTTGGGGTGTGAATTTGCAGGTCGCTGTTTTCATCCGACCCGATCCGAATGTATTCCTGAGAGAAGAATTCGGTGCGTTTCTCGGTGCCAACCGTGATGTGGATGATAATGCCTGCTGCCATCTAAATAGTAAATAGTGAACAGTGAATAGTAAACAGTGAATAGTGAACAGTGATTAGCATACCAAAAACCTGGCGTATTAAACTATATTCTATTAACTATTACTGTTCACTGTTAGTTGTTCACTATGAAAAAGTTCATTACCGACCGCGAAGAGCTGGAAAAGCTGGCACCGATGCTAAAGGCGCCGATCGTGAGGCAGGTGTTTGTGTGCACTGGCAAATCCTGCAAGGCGGTGGGCGGCGAAGAGGTAAAAGCCGAGTTCGCCCGCATCCTCGAAGAAAAAGTCCTGCGTCAGGGCAAGGGGTCGAAGGGCCGCAACCCGCTAGGCAGCGTGCTTCTCACCGAATGCGGCTCGATCGGCTTCTGCTCGATCGGCACCGCCGTCATGGTCCACCCCGACGGCACGCTCTACGCCCAAGTCCAACCCTCCGACGTCGCCGAGATCGTCGAACAACACATCGAAAAAGGAATCGTCGTCAAAAGACTGGCGTTGATGGAAGTCTAACGAGCTGGTGAGATGCCCTAGTCTCTGCGCGACACGATGGGTTCCACGAACTCGCACTCTTGCTTACAGGATTTGAGCCGGTCGCTCCACCAACGTTGTATTTTCTTTCTGGCCCTCGGGACCTCATCGACGTAGAAGTAATACGAAAACACGCCTTCCTTCAGGAACATATCTTCGTATTTCTTTGCAAGCATTCCCTTCGGCCAATACGTGTTGTCGATATCCATCAACATTAGGACAGCGGTGTCGCCGACGCGATAAGTAAGTCCGGCCCAAAAGGGAGCGCCTGTCGGGTTCTCTGCGGGATGAGTATCCGTGATCTTTTCGACTAGGCATGGCATCGAGTAATAGCCTGTGTGTTTTAGGGCGTCGTAGATCGCATCGCCGGAATGGTCCGTATGATTCCACGCCATATGCTTGAGATCTACGAGGTGATCGCATAAAAACTGAGGGTCCTTATCAAACAATGCCGTATTTTCCGGTGTCAAAGAAGGCACGGGAAGACGTCCAATTTTCTCCGGCGCGGATTCGACCTTCACTACAATGCAAGTGATCGTCGTATCGGGAGCGACATAGAGATGAACAAAGAGGCCGCCGGCAAGTATTAACACGAGTCCAGCCAGTCTGTATTTCAGATTCTTGAAAACGATCCCTCGGCTCACGTCGTTGATAATACACCAATTTCGGTATTATCAACGACGTTTTGCTGATGGGTGTTTAGGTTTTTGGTGTTTTCTTTGTGGGTTTATTGTACTCGGTCTTTTTCTTGAGGCCGAGGCCTTGGTATTCGTTTGAGCTGGGGCCGAACTGGGCTTTGACCTGGTCATTGGCCCCGAGCATAAACCACGTGAAATGCTCATTCCTACTTTCTATCGTCAAACTTCGTCTTCAAACTGATTCAGATGATAGGACCCTTCCGGAAAACTTGCGATGACCTGCAAGCGGCCGCCTAGCGCGGCGATGAATTCTCTAAGTGTCGAGATATGCATGTCCGACCGACGCTCGAATCGGGAGATCGCGGCTTGTTTTTTCTTTAGCAATTGTGCAAGTTCTTCCTGACTGACTCCAAGCGCTGAACGCAGTTCCGTCAAGCGCACTTCTCGCTGCATCTCCGCAAAGAGTTTATCGGCGCTCTCTCTCGCCTCGGGAGACATCTTGTCACGCAAAATTTTGAATGGTTTAGCCATCGATCAGTCCCTCTCTTTTTAATTCTTCCAAGTGCGATTGATATAATTTGTCAGCGACGGGAACGAATTGCTCGTACCAGCGCATATTTCCGGTCTTATCACCGCCGATCAAAAGGATCGCCATACGTCGAGCGTCGAATGCAAAAGTATCCGATAAGGACGACCCTGATGCTGCGGACGCAATTCCCGCATGTGAGTGTAACGCGAACCTCGAATGTCAGACGAGTAAGGATAACCGAGGGTGACGCCGTGAACTTGGAGCATTCTTACATATGGCTCAATCGTCGCCTGCTCTGCAACATTCAGTTGATCCCACCAGTCTTCAAACTCGTCCGTGTATTCGACCTCACAACTCATAGTATTCCATCAATGTAATATTGAGTCAAGAAAATCTTTACCCTCGCATCGCGGTCAGTATCTCATCCACGACCTTTTTTGCGTCGCCGAAGAGCATTTGGGTGTTGTCTTTGTAAAAGAGCGGGTTGTCGACGCCGGCGTAGCCGCTGGCCATCGAGCGTTTCATTACGATAACGTCGCGGGCTTCCCAGACATGAAGGACTGGCATGCCGGCGATCGGCGAGCCTGGGTCGTCCATGGCGGACGGGTTGACGATGTCGTTGGCACCGATCACCCACGAAACATCGGTGTCTTTGAAGAGGTCGTTGACCTCATCCATTTCAAAAACGATGTCGTAAGGGATGTTGGCCTCGGCGAGCAGGACGTTCATGTGGCCGGGCAGGCGTCCGGCGACCGGGTGGATCGCGAATTTGATGTCAACGCCCTTTTCTCTTAGTATTTTGACCACTTCAGCCAGCGAATGCTGCGCCTGAGCCACCGCAAGGCCGTAGCCGGGAACGATGATGATCTTGCGGGCGTTGGTGAGCAGCTCGGCGGCACCGGCAGCCTCGATGGAGTGGACCTCACCTTGCGGAGCCGCGGCTGAACTCGTGGTTCCGCCTTCCGTGCCAAATCCCCCCAGCATCACGCTGACGAATGAGCGGTTCATGCCCTTGCACATTATGTAGCTCAGGATCGCTCCGCTCGAACCAACCAGCGCACCGGTGATAATGAGCAGGTCGTTGCCAAGCATAAATCCCGCCGCTGCTGCTGCCCAGCCGGAATAGCTGTTGAGCATCGAAACGACCACCGGCATATCCGCCCCGCCGATCGCCAGGACAAAATGAACACCAAGAATACCAGTGATGATCGTAGCGATTAGCAGCGGCCATTGCCCGGCGCTTGCGGTCGGCGACATAAAGAACGCAACGCCGAGCCCGATAGTCACAAGCAGCATGACTATGTTGATCATATGACGGCCAGGCAACATTAGCGGCTTGCCGCTGATCGTGCCCTGTAATTTGAGAAACGCAATAACCGAACCGGTAAACGTGACCGAGCCAATGCAAACGCCGATGACTATCTCTGCAAGATGCAGATTGACCTCGCCCGCGCTCATTTTCGCGTCCGGCGGGCCAAGATATGTCGCAAAACCAACCAAAACCGCCGCCATCCCAACAAAGCTGTGCAAAGCCGCCACAAGCTGCGGCATCGACGTCATTTGGACCCGCGACGCCAGGATCGCACCGATTACCAACCCCGGAAGCAAAGCAGCGGCCAAAATAGGCAGCCCTCCGATCTGCATCCCCGCCGCCGTCGCGACGAGCGCGATCAGCATCCCAAGAATGCCGTACAGATTCCCGCGTCGCGCCGTCTCCTGCCGCGACAACCCGCCGAGGCTCAAAATAAACAACGCACTCGCGGCGATGTAGGCGATTGTGATTAGTGATTGTTGCATTAAGATTGTCGCTTCCACCTTATGATGGTGGACGATGCATTATTCGAGCTTGATTGTAAGTAGGGTGTCTCCGTAATCCACGCGTTGACCATCGTTCACATGGAATGCAACGACTTCGCCAGAATGCCCGGACTGACAGTCGGTGAACCCCTCCTTCCATCCATCCCATTTGATGACGTAAATCACTTGATTTGCTTTCACGACGGTGCCGACTTCGGCTAGGGGAGGGAAACCAGGTTTTGCGCGGTAAAATACCCCTCTAAGACTGGCAATCTCGATGACTTCTCTCTCCTGTAACCGGCCGCAGAAGTCGCATCGTTGATGATCGACGGGAAACTCACGATTACATCCGGGGTGGTTACAAAGTCGAACTAGTGCGTGGCCTTCTTGACAGAACCGGGCTTCCCGCAGAACCATTCGGCCGCATTCGACACAGACCTTTTCTCCTTGCTTTTGCAGGGTGCTGAGCGGAACGAGCGCCTGATCAACAATCAGGACAGATGTGATGCCGCAGCCGTCGCATCGAAACTCAGCACCAAACGGCCTATCGCGAGAAGGCTCAGTGATTCCACTACCGCACGAAGGACATCGCAAAGCAATAATTTCGTGTTGTGACATAGTCAAACTCCAAACATCTATTTCCTAAACATCGCCAACATGCGATTTGTTACTAAGAATCCGCCCGCGATGTTGATCGCGGCGATGAGGACGGCGACGGCGCCGAGGATCGACGTCAGATTCAGGCTTGTGCCGATGAGCTGGAGCATACCGCCGACGAGGATAATGCCGCTGATGGCATTTGTAACGCTCATAAGCGGTGTATGCAGGGCCGGTTTGACGCTCCATACGACCTGGAAACCAACGAAACATGCGAGCATAAAGACGGTAAAATGCGACAGCGTCTTATCCGGTGCGACAAATCCGAGACCGATCAGCACAACGCCGACAGAGGCCAGCACGAGCGGATTGATGCCTTTGCCTTCGTCGTGACCGTGGCTGTTTGCGGCAGATGTTGAGACACCCTTGCTGGCCGAACTTTTTGTCGGAACTCCGGGTTCGGGCGGTGCATCGGGGACAGGTGCGGCCGGCGGCGGCCACATTATTTTGCCATCGTGCAAAATGATCGCACCGCGAATTACTTCGTCGTCAAGGTCTACGTGGAGTTGCGCAGTCTGTCCCTCGTTGTTTCCATCCGAAACTGAGCCCTTACTTACGTGCGGGCTACTGACACTTTGCGTGCTACTGCACAGTTCCTCAATCAAAGCGACGATCGTCGAACCGTATAGCTGGCTTGCCATGCTCGCCATTCTCGACGGCAGATCGGTGTAACCGATGATCGTGACGCCCTTGTGATGAACGATCTTGCCGGGATCGGTCAATGTGCAATTACCGCCCTGTTCGGCGGCGAGATCGACGATCACCGAGCCGGGTTTCATGCTCTCGACCATGCCTTGAATGATCAGTTTTGGTGCGGGCTTGCCGGGGATCAGGGCGGTAGTGACAATGATATCGACCTGCATCGCCTGTGCGGCAAATAGAGCCATCTCCGCCTTTAGAAATGAATCTGACATCTCCTTGGCATAGCCACCCTTGCCCTCACCCTCTTCCTCAATGTTAATTTCAAGAAATTCGGCACCCATGCTGGCGACCTGATCTTTTGTCGCCGAACGCGGGTCAAACGCCTTAACGATCGCTCCTAGAGCACGTGCAGCACCGATAGCTGAAAGCCCTGCGACACCTGCGCCGATGACCATTACCTTTGCCGGATCGATACGCCCGGCAGCAGTGATCTGGCCGCCAAAGAAACGCGGAAAATTGTTTGCTGCTTCGATGATCGCGCGGTAGCCGGCGATATTAGCCATCGCCGAGAGCGTGTCCATTTTTTGGGCACGGGTGATACGCGGGATGCAGTCCATCCCGAAAACGGTCGCTTTTCGCTTTGCCAGAAGATCGAGAAGTTCGCGGTTTTGTGCTGGCCACATAAAGCCGATCAGCCAGCCGCCCTCTTTCATCAGATCGGCTTCATGGATGTGTAGTTCCGTATTCTGCTCCGGCGGACGAACCTTTAGGATCACGTCGGAGGTTGCCCACAGCTCCTTAGTGTCATCGACAATGGTCGCACCTGCGGAGCGGTATTCGCTGTCGATCGAGTTGATGCCGTGACCCGCGTGCGACTCGACCTGGACGTCGAAACCCTGTTTGCGCAAACGGATTATGGTCTGCGGTGTAGCTGCTACGCGTTTTTCACCCGGATGTATCTCTTTCGGAATACCGATCGTCGTCATATCTGTTTATGCCTAAAAATAAACAATCGGCGCCAAAATGAGGCGCCGTTAAGAATTCTAGTAAATCTAAGAAT
Source organism: Pyrinomonadales bacterium (assembly GCA_038226395.1). Classification (GTDB taxonomy): domain Bacteria; phylum Acidobacteriota; class Blastocatellia; order Pyrinomonadales; family Pyrinomonadaceae; genus OLB17. The sequence continues at coordinate 45,709 of JBBRQM010000013.1, forward strand.
ATCAGACAAATAGGAAGGATAATAACGCAACTGCGGCAATAGTGATCGGCAGGATCGCCCGCTGCAAATTTTAAGATCACATTTTTTGGATTGCAATCATAATGATCGGATCCTCACCGCCGGTTTTATTATACGAGATCCAAAACCCGGCCTTTGGATAACGAATCATTTTGGAGATTCCTCCATCTGGTTTTACTTCCGCATCCTCGCCAAATATGGTCTTAGGGGTCGGAGCACTTTCCAGTTTGCCGGTGTAGGTAATAGTGATTGCCGTGACTTTCTTCGAGCCGTCGTAATAAACCTGAGCCGATTCCTGAGCCGAAAATTCAAAGAAATCCTGGCCTTCCGATTTTTCCTTTGGCACGCCAAATTTGGCTCTTGCCTCGTCCATTGTCGTGCCGATCGCGACGCCTTTATAGGATGAATATGGCGGCTTATCTATCGACGGCGTTGGTCGTGTCAACACGGATGACGCGTTTTGGACGCCGCCAGGAACGCTCGTGAACATGACGGCAATCGCCATCACGGCGACGATTAATAAAACGACAACGGAATTGAACTTTTTACCTGACATTTATGGCCTCCTTTCGGAATTATCCCCTGAATGCTAAGCCGTGGAAGATAAAAAAATGTAAATAATGGGCGGATTATATACCCAAAATAAAGAGAGCGCAATCGCTCACGGGGCGCGTGTCAGCAATATGGATGTCAGTTGGTAACATATCCATTTGCGATTAAAAGACTAAATCGATAACGAGCGCAAAAACAGTTTGCTATTCTCAAAGGATTTGTGCATCATAGTTGATGTTAATCCTTCTCTCGCGTGTGAATTTTACACGCGCTTCGTCTTTAACGATTTTTGGATAAGTTTGAGAGCAGGCCCCGTTAGTTAAATAGAAGTCGCTCTTATTAGTTTTTTGAGTATCCGGAATCGTTTCTTTCTCAGTAGATATTCTCTATCAAAAGATTCACGATTCGACGCTTCTTTAGAATTCCCGAAAAGGGAAAAGGTAAATATAAAATGTCAATGAAACTTTATGTAGGAAATCTTTCCTTCAATACATCAAACCAGGATCTGAACGACCTCTTTGGAGCAATCGGAACTGTTGAGTCAACAAATATCATCGAAGATCGCGAAACAGGCCGCTCGCGCGGATTCGCTTTTGTCGAAATGTCGTCGCAGGCCGAGGGCGAAACAGCCATCGCTCAGCTTAACGGCAAAGAAGTCGACGGACGCGAGCTGAAAGTCAACGAAGCAAAACCGCAGGAAAATCGCGGCGGCTTTGGCGGCGGACGCGGTGGCGGTGGCGGTGGTGGCGGACGAGGCGGCAATCGCGGCGGCGGCGGCGGTGGCTACGGCGGCGGCGGTCGCTATTAATTAGCAGCTACACGCTTTGTTAGATTGCGATGCCCCGGTTTCACGACCGGGGCATCGTTTTTTATTTAAAACCAAAATTGATGCAAACGTGATATAGTTAATTTATGACTTATAGCCCGCTTGCGATTAAACGCCGTCATGTGCTTGGTGATCTTTATTCCTTATGCGACTCGGTCGAGATGGTGCCAGTGCATCTTGATAATGCAGAAGGTGAGAAGATCGGTCATGTGGACGAGAGCCTCGGCCATTATGCCGATGCATATCTTTTTCATTTGCCTGAGGACGTCTGCAAAAAACTCTCGACGGGTCATTATATCTACTCGTTCGATTACGATTACACCGACCCGGATGCGACTGGCCGTCATCGCCGCATCACGCTCAACTGCATATACCTAACCGGTCGCAAAGCTCCGGACGCCGTCAGCCGCAGCACAAAAAAAGCCGCAGCACTCGCGGCCGCAGCCCTGTCAGAATCTGAAACGGCTGTGATCGGCTGATCGCAAACCAAAACAAATAATAAGCAGCTAACTGGATGAACTGGCCATCGTAGTACGCCGCGTCTAATTTCCAGTCATTTGGTTTAATTAAGGGATTTTTGTTAACTGGCTTTAAAGATGTCGTCATCGATCTTTTGACCGAAGGTCACAGTCAGGACATCGGCTTCTTCGATGATCTTGTCATTTGCCCAAAGGACGGAGCGAAATGGCACGAGAGTGCCCTGGGCGTAGTTGTAATCGTAGTATTTACGGCGATATTTGATGCCGCTGTCCTCGTATGTGAGCATCATTATGCGGTATGATTTTGCGCTGATAAAGAAGCGCGTCTTGCGATCCTGTTTGTCGGTAACGTCGACCACATAATAATCAACGCCCATTATTTTTTCTCGCTCGCCGAGTTCCAGTTTGGATTCATTTTCCTTGTAACGGAGCAAGGCCTCGATTCCGTGGACGATCTGATTTTCAAATGCCAGAGAGGCGTCCTGACGTGGGGTAAAGACTGCGTTGTTATAAATTCCGTAGATCTTTCCTTCTTTGTAAACTAACGAATACCGTGCTCCCGGAAACTCCTGATCGAGCAGTATCTTTTCCTTGTTTAAAGCATCACCTCTGATGATCAAACGCTGATAGGTCGACATTTCCTTATGGCCGTCGGCTGCAGTAGTAGTCGTTTTTCCTTTTTCCTGAGTGGTTTTCCTTATTTGATTTAGAGTCGCCCGCCCGCCGCCGCGACCATAGAAAAAGATAACCAGTTCGGCCACCTGCTCAGGCGTAGTTATTTTAACCGGCCCCTTGTCCACCGGAGTCGGAAGCGGAGTAGGCACGGCCGCCGGCACCGGCTTTTTTTCCGATTTTTGGGTCGTGACTACCTGAGCAAAACCCGCGACCGTCATCGCAAGCATCAACAGTATAAGCGTAAAAATATATCGTGAACGCAGAAACACTAAGATTTTCTCCTCAATTTATACGGAAAGCAGGCAAAAGCGGATTGTAGCACAATCGGCAACTTTCAGCACCAATGCCAATCCGTGACTGTAACCACTTGATGAATTTTCGGACTGAAAAGATGCACGGACCATCGATAGTTTGCATGTTCAAGGTTCAAAGTTCAAAGTTTAAGATAGGAGCCGCAAACTTGAACTTAGAACCTTAAACTGCTTATATGTTTCACATCGCATTATACGAGCCGGAAATCCCGCCAAATACTGGTAACATCGCGCGCCTCTGTGCGGCGACATTTACTACGTTGCATATAGTCGGTGTCACCGGCTTTCGGATGGATGACCGGACGTTGAAACGCTCGGGTCTCGATTATTGGAGTGAGGTGACGCTCAAACGCCACCTCGATCTAGACGAGCTATATGCGAGCCTGCCTGATTCGCGTTTTCTTTATTTAACGACAAAAGCTGAACGATCATACGCGGATTGGACGTACGTCGATAACGATTGTCTGATATTTGGCCCGGAAACCCGCGGTCTGCCGTGGGATGTGCTGCGGACAAATTGGGATCACTGTCTGACGATTCCGATGCCGAATCCGGCGGTGCGAAGCCTGAACCTCGCTACCTGCGTCGGCGTCGTGCTTTACGAGGCGCTGCGACAGGCATCACGCTGACAACCGCTGTCGTGACAAATCTTTACAATCGATCACGTTTCGGGACACCTTCAAGCGGGGTATCTTCGTCTAATTATTGTCATCATCTTTTGACGAAGCCTTAAATAAGGGGTATTTGAAATCATGAAATCAATAAGAAATTTTATTTTGTTAACGGCGGCGATTGCTGCCATGTCAATTGTATCGGTAAACGCTCAAAATTTTGCCGGAACGCAGCAGAGCGGGAAAACCATCGACCAGCAGGTGCGGTCAAAGATATTAAAGCTCCCGTATTACGAGGTTTTCGATAATATCGGTTATTCAGTAAACGGCAGCACGGTGACATTAACCGGCAAAGTGAGAAATGCCGTAAACAGGAATGACGCCGAGGCATCCGTAAAACGTATCGCGGGCGTGACCACGGTTGTCAATCAGATCGAAATCCTACCGCTGAGCGGCTTTGACGAATCGATCCGGAGAGATCTGTATCGAACGATTTCAAACGCCGGCAGCCTTTCGCGCTATCTGTGGACGGTCAATCCGGATGTGCGGCTGATCGTCGATCACGGGAACGTTACTCTCGAGGGCACGGTCGCCAGCATCGGCGACTCTAACATGATGAACATTGTGGCCAACACGGTTTATGGCGTTTTCGCGGTTCACAATAATCTGGTTATAACCACAAAATTGTAACCACCTTTTCCCATGTCCATAGAGAGAAGCTGGGCAGAAATGCCCGGTCTTTTTCTTTAATAGATACGGATGATGCGACCCTTTATTGTGGTCTCAATGCAGCGAATGTAGCCGTTGACGACCTTGTCCATCGGCGCCGGGTCGAAGCCAGGGAAAAAATCGGCATACATTTGGGCAGAATCCTCGACGACCGTCGGACAAACGACGTTGCATCTCAGGCCGCGTGGCAATTCGAGGGCTGCGGCAAGTGCAAAGCTGTTGACGGCGCCATTGACGAGGGAAACGCCCGCCGAGCCAACTATCGGATCATCAGCCAAAATGCCGGTTGTCAACGTGAACGATCCGTTGTCGTTGATATATTTTTGGCCAATCCGCACCAGATTGACCTGTCCCATCAACTTGCCGCGAATGCCGATATAAATATCTTCTTCGGTCATTTCGCCAAACGGAGCGAACTTCGCCGGCCCGGCCGCACAGATGACGGCGTCAATGCCTTTTGTCGATTCGTACATCTTTTCTATAGATGCCGCGTCTGTAATATCAACCGCCACGTCCGCACCAGACCGGCTGCCGCTGATGACCTCGTGTTTTTTTGAGATCTCATCAAAGATCCGCTTTCCGATGGTACCGCTGGCACCAATAAGTAGAATTTTCATGTTATTTGGAAGTATCTTCAGTTAATTTTTGCTGCCGTCTAAATCGAATGGCCGCCAACAATGCCGCGATCAAGATTCCGTAGCCGAGAATCCCGACAAAGAAACTATAAAACATTAACAAAAATAAGGAGCACAATTCACCTTTCCCGCAAGTTGGTAATAATCCAGCGGCCGCAAGCCAGACAACGACATAGAAATTCCATAAGACAACCTTAAATAGTATGGAATCAGGTCCCAATGAAGCGTCCAACTGAAAGAGAAAATATTCCACAACGATGGTGGGGATTACCGCAAATAGCACAGAGACGGCATAAAGTTTCAAGATGTTTTTAATCTTCTGTCGCACTACCCGTAAAAATACTCCAATTGCCTTTCCCTAACCAATCCGTCAGAATGAAAGTTTGCCTTCGGGCGGGGATTTACAACTATGATCACTTCAGACAAGATACGCAACATCGCCATTATTGCTCACGTTGACCACGGCAAGACGACGCTTGTCGATGCGATGCTGGCACAATCTGGAACGCATCGCGAAAACGAGACGGTCGTTGACCGCGTTATGGACTCGATGGATCTCGAACGTGAACGCGGCATCACGATCATGGCGAAGAATACGTCCGTCCGGTATGGCGATTACAAGATCAACATCGTCGATACGCCGGGCCACGCGGATTTTGGCGGCGAGGTCGAGCGCGTTTTGAAGATGGTTGACGGCATTGTTTTGCTTGTCGATTCGGCCGAAGGGTGTCTGCCGCAGACGCGATTTGTTTTAAGAAAGGCCCTTGAGCTAAAGCTGCCCTGCATCGCGCTTGTCAATAAGATCGACCGCCAGGACACGCGACCCGAAGAGGTTGTCGATGAGATCTACGACCTTTTTATCGACCTCGGAGCCAACGACAAGCAGATCGAATTTCCTATTCTCTACGCTATCTCACGCGACGGTATCGCCAAAAAGGAACTCGCCGATGAATCGACGAGCCTCAAACCGCTCTTTGACCAAATCATCGAAACGATCCCAGCGCCGCATGCTTTGCGTGACGACAGTCTGCAGTTGCTCGTCGCCAATATTGACTACAATGCGTTTGTCGGCAGGTTGGCAATCGGGCGTATTTTTTCAGGTGAGATCGCAAAAAATCAGGAAGTTATTGTCGCCAAACGCGACGGCTCGACGCACAAAACCCGGGTCAAGGAGCTGTTTGTTTTCGAGGGACTCGAACGTACATCGGTAGATAGCGCCGGAACGGGCGAGATCGTCGCTCTGGCCGGATTTGACGACATAAATATCGGCGAAACTATTACGCTGGTCGATAATCCGCAGCCGCTGCCGTTGATCAGCGTTGACGAGCCGACGATCGCGATGATCTTTGGCGTTAATAATTCGCCATTTTCGGGTATCGACGGCAAGTTTGTTACATCACGGCAGATCAAGGACAGGCTCGACCGCGAGTTGCTTGGCAACGTGGCTTTGCGGTTGGAAGATACGGGCACGCCGGACACTTTTAAAGTGTCAGGACGCGGCGAATTGCAGCTTGCCATTCTGATCGAAATGATGCGTCGCGAGGGTTATGAGCTCCAGGTTTCAAAACCCGAGGTCATCACAAAACGCGGCAAGAACGGCGAATTGCAGGAGCCGATCGAGCTCGTTGTCATTGACGTTCCCGAAGAATTTATTGGCGTCGTCACCGAGGCTCTCGGCCGCCGCAAAGGGCAGATGACCAAGATGATAAACAACGGTTCGGGCCGCGTCCGGCTCGAATACGAGATCCCTTCGCGTGGGCTGATCGGTTTTCGCGGTGAGTTTTTGACTGAAACAAAGGGCACCGGATTGCTAAACACGATGTTTTTGCGTTTTGACGCCTGGCAGGGTGAGATGAAATCGCGCCCAACCGGATCGCTCGTTTCGGATCGTATGGGGGAAACAAATACCTACGCGCTCTACAACCTTCAGGAACGCGGCGTCCTTTTCGTTAAGCCGCAAATAAAGGTATATGAGGGAATGATCGTCGGCGAAAATGCCCGCGCCGTCGATCTCGACGTAAACCCGATCAAAGAGAAAAAGCTCTCAAACATGCGTACAACCAGCGCCGACGAAGCCATGCGCCTCGTCCCCCAACGCGAAATGTCGCTCGAACGAGCCCTCGAATTCATCGCCGCCGACGAGCTGATCGAGGTAACGCCCAAGGCCATCCGTTTGCGCAAACGCGTCCTCAAAGCAAACGAACGGCCGAAGAAATAGTTTTGATCTCCAACGACGGATTCGACGAGATACGAAGACCGCGCCGCCAAAACATCAATCAATCATTTTTACAAGAACTTCCGCAAGCTGCCCCGGTCTCGATAAATACGGACAATGCCCTCCCGGCAACTCAATCGCCTCAACCCCAAGCCGCTCCCTCGCTACCCGGCGTGACCAATCCGGAGATATAGTGCGGTCATCTGAGCAGACAATGTAAGAAGACGGAGTTTCGTGTAATGCTTTGAGCGGGAAAATCTCCATCATGGCTTCCGCCGCATACATCATCATTCGGGTTTCCAAACCCAAGCTTATCGCTTCGGGCTTGCAATCATGAAAGAGAAACTCAATCGCAACCTCGTCGCTCGAAAATGGATTTTTGTCAGACTTGCACGCCGCGATCCATTCTGGATTAAGCATATCTGGATTGGTCGTTAGTTGGTCTCCAATGCTTGCACCCGGCCCCGGGATCAAAGAGGCAAGATAAACAAGATGGCGAATGGGCCGCAACCGCGGAACAAGCGGGATAAACATGCCGCTCGCAGAATGTCCCACCAGAATTACATCGTCGCTTGCATCTTGGAGAGCTTGGGCAATAACTTCCGCGTATCGTGTTCCGCTGGCGGCAGGTTCATCGACAGGCAAGCTCGGTGTAATTGTCTCATGGCCATGCTTTTCAAGCTCGGGAACTAACAAACCCCAGCACAGCGGGTTTTGAGTTGAACCATTGACCAAACAAAAAATGCTCATGAATTTTTTCAACGGTAAGTCACGGCCGACCTAGACGTCCTTTTCATCCTCCTCTGGTTTATAGACCTCATACCCATGGGCGTCGTTGTAGTAATATTCGCGTTTCTTTTGGTCCTCGTTCCACGCGGCCTTATCACGACCGTCCTCTTTGTCTTTCTCGATCTCCGGTTTTTCCTTCGGCGTTTCAGGCATAAATCATTTATAATCGTTTCAAATCATTCTTCCAAATTTGAAAATATGAAAATCAAAAGAAATATCTACACGTTTGTACTTTTATCTTGTTCGGTTGCGGCGACCTATTTTGTTACGGCCTCGACTGCACAGCAAGGCACGCCGATGATGCAGATATCCGCCGATAGCGAATATCAGGTCGGCGCGACATTGTATATGCAAAAGGCCGGCGAATACCGCGCTTTGGCATATCAGGCTTTTAACCTCGCGAGATGGCAATTGGATGCCGATCTCGACAAAAGAGCGGTTAAAAAACTGCCAAAAGCCGATCAGAAAAAGCCGCGTGCGGTAATGGTGGATATTGACGAGACAATACTGGACAATTCGCCGGCACAGGCTTATTCGATCAAAAACCGCCTCGCTTTTAACATCAAAGATTGGTATGCCTGGGGCGAGATGCGTAAGGCAAAAGCGATCCCCGGCTCGGTCGAGTTTCTCAAATACGCCAATTCAAAGGGCGTTAAGGTCTTTTACGTATCAAATCGGGACGAGGCCCAAAAACAGGCGACGATGGACAATCTCAGGAATGTTGGGTTCCCGGATGTGACGGATGACGACCTGATGCTACGGAAAACCGATTCGAGCAAAGAGGGCCGGCGACAGATCATCCTGCAAAAATACCGCATTGTGTTTTTTATGGGCGACAATCTCGACGACCACTCAAATATATTTGAGAAAAAATCGGTCGCGGATAGATTTGTTGAAGTCGATAAAGCCAAAGACCTTTTTGGCAAGCGCTACATCATGCTGCCGAATGCGATATACGGAACTTGGGAAAACGCGATTTACAACTACGGGCGTCTGACAGATGCACAGAAAGCGGAAAAACGTGTAAATGCTCTGGAATTGCCATAAACTTGGCGCAAGCGTCTCGCTTGAACTACGTTAGGAAAAATCAACGAAGGTTATACAGGTAGAGAACAGCAGCCCACCCACTTGGCAATGTTTGGGGTGCTTCATCAAGTTCGTCAGCGGCGACAAGCATTTGTTCGAGAAAGTATTTCGAGTGCCAAAAAACTTGCAATATCGGCAATATTTCTTCGAGCCAAATTCTTCACGTCGAAAATGATCTAGTTTTCGCTCGATTTCGAGTCGGTTCGCCTTGATAGCTGATAGAAGTGTTTCGGCCTGTTGATGGCGTTTTTGATGAGCAAGCTCGATTTCACGCAGAACTTCGACTCGTGTCTTTTTTGGTTTTGTTACGCTCATAGCATTTGACCTCTAACGCTATTATATAAAATGAAGAATATGAAACTTAGCTGTCTTTTAAGACTTTTATTTTTCTTTTGTCTTGTTTTGAGCGTTTCCTCTCAAAACCTGACCGTGCCGCAGATCATGGCCGATCCGTCGTCGGAGGGATGCGGGTGAGACGTTTTACCAACTTTTCTCATCCTTTCTCTGCGTTCTCCGTGCTCTCTGTGGCAAAATGAATTTATGAGAATACTCGTCACCGGCGGGGCCGGGTTTATCGGCTCGCATCTTTGCGAAAGACTTATTGAAGAGGGTCACGAGACCATCTGTCTCGACAATTTTTTCACAGGCCGCAAGGAGAATATCGCTCATCTCGTCGTTAATCCGAGATTTGAGCTGATCCGTCACGATGTGACCGAGCCGATATTGATCGAGGTCGATCAGATATATAATCTGGCGTGTCCGGCCTCGCCGGTTCATTACCAGTACAACCCGATCAAGACTGTAAAAACCAACGTGATGGGCATGATCAATATGCTCGGCCTCGCCAAACGAGTGAAAGCGCGAATTCTACAGGCATCGACATCGGAGGTTTACGGCGACCCGCTTGTGCATCCTCAGACTGAGGATTATCACGGCAACGTTAACTGCATCGGCCTGCGAAGCTGTTACGACGAAGGAAAACGTGTAGCCGAAACGCTGATGATGGACTATCATCGACAGAGCGGCGTAGATACACGTATCGTGCGGATATTTAATACATATGGCGAGCGAATGTTGGAGAATGACGGCCGCGTCGTGTCGAATTTTATCGTTCAGGCACTTCGCGGACACGAACTCACGATCTATGGCGATGGGACGCAGACGCGTTCGTTTTGTTACGTAAGCGATCTGGTCGACGGTATCGTGCGGCTCATGAATGCAGATAGTGACGACATTCACTTGCCAGTAAATTTAGGTAATCCGGGCGAATTTACGATGAAAGAGCTTGCTGATCAGGTCGGCGACGCGACCGGCAAGCAGATCCGCATCAAATATTTGGATCTGCCACAGGACGACCCAAAGCAGCGGCAGCCGAATATCGAGCGAGCGAAAAAGCTGTTTGGCTGGTCGCCGCATATCGGATTGGCAGAAGGACTACGAAAAACTGTCAACTATTTTGAAAAAGTTATCACTTCTGGTTAGAAATATATGAAAATCCTTATCACCGGCGGGGCCGGATTCGTCGGAAGCCATCTGGCCGATAAATTGCTGAGCGAGGGACATGAGATCACCGTCATCGACGATCTTTCGACCGGTCGCTATTCCAATGTTGCTCATCTCGAGGGGCAAGACAATTTTCGCTTGATCATCGACACCGTGCTCGACGCCAAACTGATGGAAGAACTGATTCGCGAGACTGACCGCGTCTATCACATGGCAAGCGCGGTCGGTGTGCGGCTGATCATGGAACAGCCGGTCAAGACGATCGAGACTATTTTTCACGGCACCGATGTGGTCCTCGGCCGATGTTCTAAATACCGCAAACGCGTTCTCATACCCAGCACGTCCGAGGTTTATGGCAAGGGCTTTACATTGCCCTTTAAAGAGGATGACGACCTATTGACCGGAGCGACTGACAAGCACCGCTGGGCGTATGCCTGTGCCAAAACGCTCGACGAATTCCTCGCGCTCGCTCACTACAAAGAAACTCGGCTTCAAGTCGTTGTCGCGAGGCTTTTCAACACCGTCGGGCCACGCCAGACCGGACAATACGGGATGGTCGTGCCGCGGTTTGTTCAGGCCGCTCTCAAAAATGAACAGATCGATGTTCACGGAGACGGGACGCAATCGCGATGCTTTGGCCACGTTGCCGATGTGGTCAGCGGATTGACCTCCGCACTCGAGACACCGGCTTGTTTTGGCCAGGTAATCAATTTTGGCAGCGATGCCGAAGTGAGTATCAACGAGCTTGCGGCAAAGGCGATCGCACTCACCGGTAGCACGAGCAAGATTCGCTTTATTCCGTACTCCGAGGCGTATGGCGAGGGCTTTGAAGATATGCAGCGGCGTGTGCCGAGCCTCGAAAAAGCCAAACGAATGATCGGCTATCAGCCAACCCGGACGCTCGACAATATCATCAATGATGTAGCGACCGAGATGCGAACCGCGTGGTCCGACTCAAAACGTTATGCACAAAACTAGCACACGATATATCCCGATAGTGGCCTTGCTGACGCTCTGCGTCTCCTGTCTCTTGTCTCCTGCCTTGGCCCAATCGACCGGCGGCGTTAAAGGCAAGGTGCGTGCGCTAAACGGCAATGCCATAGCTGGTGCGACGATCACTGCCCGGCAGAACGGCGAAGACAAACGGAGCGTCAAATCTGGTGAAAAGGGCGATTTTGTTCTCGACGGTCTCACACCCGGCGTTTACAACTTTGTTTTCGACGCCAAAGGCTACTCCGCCGGCGTCCGGTTTAACATCAACGTCAAAAAGGGCAAGCCCACCGATCTCGGCGACCGTCTCATCCTCTCGGTCGATCAGGGGACAATGGTGATCGTTCAAGGAAGTGTCTTTTTTAAGAATGGTTACGCGGTGTCCGGGGCTAAAGTAGAATATTCGCGCGTGCGTGAGGATGGATCGCTGCAAAAAATTGGCGATACCGAGTCGAATTACGCCGGCGAATTCGGTTTCCGCCAACGCGAGGGCCATGCCAAACTCCGCATCACCGCCAAATACAAGGACGCGACCGCCACCAAAGACCTCGACGTTGACTCCGCCCAAATCTACCACATCGCGATCTCACTCGACATTTTGCATTAGGGGAATAAGTAGCGCAGGGTTTCAGAGTTGGCCAACGAGTTTTGATTTGTTGTCAGCCAACTGCTTTTTGATATAGGCTTTCAACTCGTCAAAAGTCATATTCCGGGTTTCAGCACTGATCTTGCTCCGAATGTCGCGCATCATCTTAACTGCGTCAAAAGTCTTTTCTTTTTTAGTCGTCTCCATAATTTATTAGATCTTTTGGGCTTCTGATCTCAATGATCGAATACCCAAGTCGTAAGTTGACAGAATTATAGCCCTTAATTCTATTAAGGTTTACTATATGCTTGAAATTCCAACTCGCCAAAACATCAACTTTGTTAATTGTCGCCAGGGCAATGTGCCGGCAATCCTCCAAACTAGATCTGCCGACTACTTTTTCGTTGATATAAGCGTCAGCAAGTTGGATTGCTTCTTCGGTCAGTTCAACCCTCTCAAACTTGTCTGCGGAGTATTGAAGCAAGTGCTCTTTTACATCAGTCGGTGCGTTCAAGAGTTCGAGGTCGAGCAGGTCTGAGACCACAAACTTAATTTCATTATTTTCAAGCCGCTCAAACAACTTGATCGTTGCCTCTTTGAATTCCTCGTCGAAGTAGCCACCCACCACCGAAGTGTCTATGTAAATCCTCTGCTTCATTCCATAAAACAGTTTATCAGAGATTCTGAAAAAGCCGCCACCAAAGACCTCGACGTTGACTCCGCCCAGATCTATCACATCGCCATCTCACTCGACATCGCCCGCAAGGATCCGTAACAGCGGAATATTCGCGGGATTGTGGCTTTGCCACTCGATGTGCGGAAAGGCTCGGCCTTTCCGGAGCGTTCCTTCCAAATTTCCCGGAGGAGGCTTTGCCTCCGACAAAAAGTCTTGTCGCCCGATGCCCCGATAAATCGGGACCGGGCTCCGGTTATTGATTGAGCAGCTAACGGCGAAGCACAGCTTCGCCGCTCGGCGAGAAAGAGCACTGGTGCGGTACAGACTAATTGACCATGCGGCCCAGGAAACTGTTTTGTTCCGTTCCGGAACGATGGAACGGGTGGAACAACTGGAACGCCCTTATTAAAAATCGTACGGAAAAGCTAACTTTTTCAACCAAAACCGTTTTCCCGACCGCCGAAGCTACCGGTCAGGCCGCTCGAACTCATCTCCATACCGCCAAATCACTCAGAAAAGGCAGGAGATAATTGAGAAAACAAACCAAATGCTTATTTCATCGCATCGTAGGTGTTGTATAATCCACGGAAAAGATGCGTTTCCCTAAAAAGATAACCATATTGTTGATTTTGCTCCTCGCCGCCGTGCCGCTCGAAATTCGTTGCTAATTAGTCGATCTAGGAATAATATTGACGGCATACGTTTCAGAACGTCGGTTTCAAATCTCGTTTATGACCTGCAACGGAATTCTTAGGCCATTATCGATTGCGTTACTTCTACTTTTGCCGTCATGCTCGCCTCAAGATCAACTTGTCCAGAGCACGGGTAATTCACACATTAATGTCACTTCGACGGCGAATGACGAAATACCATTTCACATTAAAACTGTCGATCCAAAAACGGTAGATTACTTTGCCCATATCAGGTCGGAGCATAGAGAGGTCTTGCGAACGTGGCTAAAGAAGGTTCCTTATCTTCGACCCGGCGTCGAAGAAATAGACGGCATTATGTTTCAAGAGGAGAATTATCAAGATAAGGTGAGGATGAAGGAAAATTTTGAAGGAGAGATGACGAACCTGCGAGAGTCCGTTGGATCGCATGGGTACCAGTATTACGCGGTGGGTGACATGAATCATGACGGCAAAAAGGATTTTGCAGTTCTGCTAGTTGATACTCGGAAACAAAAAGACGGGAATGACCGTTTTGCATTGGCCATTTTCAATGCCCCGTTCAAATCTGGACAATCACCGGCCTATATAGAGAAAGGATTAATAGGAATCTCCAATTCTTATATAACTTTCGACGTGATGGAGAAGAATCATCTTTACTTAGGAAAATTTGAAAGTGACGTTTATTGCGCGACCTATTATACGAAGGGCAAAACATACTACTTCAAAGACTGTATGTAAGTGTGCTAGTGAGATCGTTACTACTTCCGGTTCTGACAAGACCAGCCCAGGTCTGCTACAATTCGTCTGTATTTCTAAATTCATAATCTCTTAGATAGACGGAGGATCAATAATGAACCGGATCGTTCTAGCCGTGATGATGTTCGTGCTGTGCGGGTTTGTCTCGGCACAGACAAGGACCAGGGAAACACAGCCCCAGCCACAACCTCAACCGGTCGATAAGGAGTACACCGACTCGATCATTAAGAACACCACTGAGAAATTTTTCCTGACGGAACTCGTCGATCATTTGCCGGCCTCGGCCACGGTGCCGACGCCGGGGAAGGTGCTTGGGTATCCGATCGGCGAACCAAACAAGCTGACCTATACCAAGGACCTGTATCGCTATTACCGCGAACTGGCGAAAGCGACGCCCCGTGTGCAGACGTTTACCGCACCGGAGAAAAGCGAGCAGGGACGCGAGCAGATGCTGGTCGTCATCTCGGATGAGGCGAACCTCGCCAAACTCGCCCGTTACAAGGAGATCACGGCTAAGCTCAGCGATCCACGTGCAATCAACGACGAGATGGCAAAACAGCTCGAAGCCGAGGGCAAGGCGATCTATTGGCTGTCGGGGTCGATCCATTCGCCCGAGACGGGTTCGCCCGAAATGCTGATGGAGCTCGCTTACCGCATCGCGGTCGAGGACACGCCGCTTATCCAGTCGATCCGCAAGAACGTCATCATTATGATCACGCCGGCGCTTGAGGTGGACGGGCGTGATGCGATGGTCGATCTTTACAATTATCGCAAGGCGAACCCAGGCAAACGCTCGCCGGGGCTGATCTATTGGGGTAAATACGTTGCACATGACAATAATCGCGATTCGATGGGGATGGCTTTGGCTCTCTCGCGAAATCAGATGGCGACGTTCCTCGAATATCACCCGACCGTGCTTCATGATCTTCATGAATCCGTGCCGTTCCTTTACACCTCGACCGGCACAGGGCCGTATAACGCCTGGCTCGATCCGATAGTGATCGACGAATGGCAGGAGCTGGCCTATCACGAGATCGAGGAGATGACCAAGCGGGGCGTGCCCGGCGTTTGGACGCATGGTTTTTACGACGGCTGGGCCGCCAACTATATGTTTTATGTCGCGAATGGCCATAACTCGATCGGACGTTTTTACGAGACGTTTGGCAATGGCGGAGCCGATACGCAGGATCGCACCGTCGGTGCCGAGTCGGCGAGAGATTGGTTCAGGCCGAATCCGCCGCTCGCTCGCGTCAAATGGTCGATGCGGAACAATGTAAACTTGCAGGAGAGCGCATTGCTGCTCGCGATGAGCTATGTCGCGGAGAAAAAGGACAAGTTCCTCGCGAATTTTTACCTGAAGAGCAAGCGGTCAGTCGCAAAGGCCCGCACCGAGGGCCCGGCCGCGTGGGTGCTCCCGGCGGACGATCCGCGTCCCGCTTCGGCGGCGAATCTCGTCAATCTTTTGAAGATGCAAGGCTGCGAAGTTCAGAAATTAACCAAAGATATCGAGGTCAAGGAAGGGAAGTTCACCGCCGGCAGCTATGTCGTGCGGATGGATCAGCCGTATTCGCGGATGGCTGATATGCTGCTCGATACGCAGTATTACAACGTCAATGATCCCCGGCCTTACGACGACACGGGATGGAAATTTGGGCCGCTGCACAATGTCAAAACC
>JBBRQM010000014.1:0-59575 GCA_038226395.1 Pyrinomonadales bacterium
ATCTCGCAGCCGCCGCCAAGCGTCAGTCCATACGGAGCCGTGACGACCGGTTTTGCCGAATATCGCAGCCGCATCACTGCGTTTTGCAATGCTCTCACGCCCATTGCGATGTCGTCCCACTCCTCTTCCTGAGCCGCGAGCAGAAGCATCATAATGTTGGCACCGGCGCAAAAATTGCCGCCTTGGTTGCCGACGACGAGCCCCTTAAAATTCCTCTCAACCTCATCGATGGCAAAATTCATCATCGAAACGGTATCGCCGCCGATCGAGTTCATCTTTGAGTGAAATTCGAGACAGGCGACGCCGTCACCTATGTCTATCAACGAAGCGCCCGGATTTGTCTTGATTACTCCGGTTCTCTCCTTGGTCGTTTTCAGCACGAGAACGCCCGGACGGTCGGGCATCGGTTTATATTCGCCCCCGACGAGATCGTAAAACGAGTAATTGCCGTTCTCGTTTTTGTAAAATGTCGTCGCACCGGACGCCAGCATCTTTTCGACATTTGCAGGGATCGCCTGACCTTCTTTGCGCATTTGCTCGACCGATTCGGCAACGCCGATCGCATCCCATGCTTCAAATACGCCGACGGACCAACCGAAACCCCACTTGATGGCATTGTCGATCTCGACGATCGTGTCGGCAATTTCGGGTATTCGATTGGCTGCGTATCGCGAAACCCGCGACGACGTTTTCCAAAGGAATTCGCCGACGCGGTCGTCGCCCCATACGAGTGACTTTACGCGCTTTGTCGTGTCATCGATAGCTTTCGCCGCGTCGAGCGACGGGAATTTTGTTTTTACCTGCGGCTTGTACTCAAAGGTCGTGAGATCGAGCTCTAAAATAATTCGTTTACCATCGGCATCGGTCGATTTTTTGTAAAAACCGCCCTTTGTCTTGTCGCCAAGCAGCTTTTTCTGGATTAGCTTTTTAATCAGATCTGGGAGTTGAAAAACTTCGCGATCCTCATCATCGGGCACGGCAGGATAGAGGTTGGTCGTTACGTGAGCCGTCACATCGAGCCCGACGAGATCGGACGTTCTGAACGTCGCCGACGATGCGTGGCCGATGGCTTTGCCGGTTATCTGATCGATCTCGGTCGGCGTAAAGCCCATGTCGATCATCTCATGGATCGTCGCCATCATCCCAAAAACGCCGATGCGGTTGGCAATAAAATTTGGCCGGTCCTTTGCCGGAACGACCCCCTTGCCAAGCCGCTGATCGAGAAAACCGGCGATTTTGCACGCCACTTCGCCGCTCGTTTTGCTGCCGGGAATGATCTCGACAAGCTTCATATACCGCGGCGGATTAAAAAAGTGTATGCCGATAAAATGCGATTTGAAATCGTCAGAAAACGGCTCCGCTATCGAATCGATCGGTATCCCGCTCGTGTTTGAGGCGATCACGGATCCCGGTTTGCGGTATTTTTCGACCTCGGCAAATATCTTTTGCTTAACATCGAGGTTTTCGACCACGGCCTCGATCACAAAGTCGCAATCCTTGAGCCTTACCAGATCGTCCGTAAAATTGCCCGTCGAGATATGCCCGGCATTTAGCCCAAGCATAAACGGAGCTGGCTTGAGCTTTTTCGCCGCTTCAAAAAGCGCATTGACGGTGCGGTTTCGCACCTGCGGTGATTCGAGCGTGAGGCCCTTTTTCTCCTCATCCGGAGTCAACTCCGTCGGTGCAATGTCGAGCAGAAGCACCGGTATCCCTGCATTGGTAAGGTGTGCGGCGATCCCGGCACCCATAGTCCCCGCCCCTAAAACGGCGGCTTTTGTGATGTTCATAACTTATCCTGAAATTCCTATAAAATTGCGATTTGATTTACGCAAATTATAACTGAATGAACACTCATTCAGCAAGGAATGACAAAAGAAATATATGTCGCAGCAGAGTCAGTCCATTTCCGGCTCGAACGGGAACTTTTCAAGAACGGCGCGCATGTTTACCTGGGCAAAGAGCGTTTCAAGATATGCGCCAAAGCGATGGAGGATCGGGACAAGGTCCTTTTTTTGTCTGGTGACGCGTATTTCCTGGACAAATCGCTCAAAAGTCTCGGTATCCTTGTAAAACAAAAATCTTACGGCTCCGTTCATAAAATCGCGAAGCTCTTTGTTCAGCGCGTCAACCGGTCGCTTTTCGGCATCTTTCTCGGCCGCCTGAGCAAGTTTCACGATAGTCCATAATTCCTGACGTAAAACCAGCGACTGCTCAAACTTTTGCTGAAAGTTAGGAAACAGCGTGAAAATGTCGGCTTTGGGATCAATAAGGCGTGCAAAACCGGCGAGTATCTGTTGAAAGCTCTCGTTGAGCAGCGAGTGAGCGGTCTCTATACGGGCGTATATCGTCGTCGCCGGGCGAAGCGCGGTGACGCCGGCCAATTCCTGCGTATAAACCTTTTTTAGTTCGATCGAGGCTGTGTAAGCAGCCGCGTCGAGCGACGAGAAAAGCTCGGCCTCTTCGTCCTGAAAGCGTGTGAGCCGGTTGTTTATATAATTGATAAGCTCATAAATCTGCTCATTTACGCGCGAAAAGATAATCAGTGCCGGTTTGAGAGGCTCGTCTTTCTCGAGCATTTTGCCAACGATGCTTAGCCATTTGAGTATCCTGGCAAAACGCGGGAGCAGCAGGCTCAGCTCGGCATGCTCGACTTTTAGGGAGCCGCCATTGACCAGCTCTGTCAGCTTGTCGGGTAAATAAGTTTCGCCGCTCGCTTCGGCATATTGGATCAGTTTGCGGACCGCCGGCAGACTGTCGAATCGCTGCGAGAGCAAATTGCACCAAGATCTCCACTCGCCTAATCCCAGACGGCCGGATCCGATCAGCGAGTCAGTCAGTACAATCGCATCACGAAGCACCGTCGAGAGATCTTCGTGCTCATCGTCATTGATCTGAAAAACAGGCCTGGCCAACGCCCGATCCGACGCATTATCATCCGCCACGGAAACCAGGGGAAAATTCATCAGCCGCAAATTCAACGTCGAGCACCGCATCAGCACTGATCGCATCAGGTCAAACTCTCTGGCAGCGTTAATAGGATTTTTTGCGCCGGCCGATTCACCAAACGGTCGGGCGCCGGCGACCATAAAACTCTCTAGCCCGGCCAGCCAGATGCCGAGCTCTCCCATTACTTCGCCCTCGGCAAAACTCTGAGTCGCAAGCAAGGGGACGCGCGCTTCGTCTTTGACGGCCAGAGTGCCATCCAGAGCATCGACATGATTTTCGATCAATACAGCTGCCAAATCGGTGGATTCCTTACAAGAACAGGGTTTTAATAAAAGGCAAGCGCGGGAAAACCGCTACTTAATTTATACCGCGAATCACTGCCTTTTGGCAATGAAAAACTCTGATTCACAACATTTTCTAGCGAAATGAGCGAGAATGGGAAAAGAACAAATATGCAGGAATTGCTGATAGCTACACATAATAAAGGTAAAGTCGCCGAATTGAGCGGCTTGCTTGCGGGCTTGCCGGTGGGGTTGCGATACCTCTCCGAATTCCCTGAGATCGAAGAAGTTGAGGAAACCGGCGTGACTTTCGCCGAAAACGCAAGGCTCAAGGCTGCCGAATATGCTCGTCAGAGCGGACTGCTGGCCATCGCGGACGATTCGGGGCTTGAGATTGAGGCGTTAGACAATAGGCCGGGTGTTTACTCCGCCAGATATGGCGGACATGGCACTGGATTTGACGAAAAAGTGGCGTTGGTACTCTCGGAGCTTGGCGAAACGGGCGATGTCGAAAGGCGAGCTCGTTTCGTTTGCGCGGCCGCAGTTGCCGATAAGAATGGTGAGATTTTGTTTGAATCAGAAAGCGTCTGTCCGGGCCGCATTGCTAAAGAACCGCGGGGAAATGGCGGTTTTGGCTACGATCCGATCTTTATTCCGGATGGCTTTGACCACACTTTTGGCGAGCTTTCTGAGGCAATAAAACAGAAAATCAGCCATCGCGCTGCTGCTTTTCGCGAAATAATCCCGTTTTTACGCGATTTTATCGCTATTTGACTTGACGTTGAATGAAATCGGGCTTAGAATTCGACACTTGGAATCGTTTCTCAAGTTGAAACATCCCGGGGCGTAGCACAGCCTGGTAGTGCGCACGGTTTGGGACCGTGAGGCCGCAAGTTCGAATCTTGCCGCCCCGACCAGTCCGGCATTTAATGATTGGTATTTTTTCCCCCTTTGCCGAAGCAGTTTTTGTGGCAAATCAGTTACAAGCGGAAGTATTTATAATCACAATCAAATTGGAGGTTTAGATAAATTATGGCTCGAATGACACAATCCGAAATCGTTAGCAGCCTCGCAGATTCGTGCGGATGCAAAAAAACCGATGTCAAAGGTATGTTTGACGCTCTCGCAGCTCTCGCCTCGAGTGAAGTCAAAAAGAATGGCGAATTTACGCTGCCAGGCTTTGGCAAATTAAAGAAGACACACCGCAAGGCGCGCCAGGGCCGCAATCCCGCGACAGGCGCCGTGATCAACATCCCGGCAAAGACCACTGTCAAGTTTAGCATCGGTAAAGCGATGAAGGACTCAGTAGGATAAACTACACGATAATGTTATCGGTTATCAATCGACCGGCAAATCTTGTGGTTTGCCGGTTTTTTCTGTTTTTTGCCACATTTTGGGAAAAAAATCACAATCGTGAAAAAAAAGTAGTGACATTCGTGATTTTTTTTGTTAATATTTCGTTAAAAGCGGAATCTATACACGGGGCATATATTCATTCAGCGATGCGGTTATTGCAGATTTCAGCTTTTTGGGGAAGTTTTTGTGGATGACCACAAAACGAAACTGTTCCCAATTGGGGAGCTAAACTTGAGAATAAGGAGAATAAAAAGTGGCAGCAGCTAGACCAATGACATTGCAGGACAGAGTCTTGCAGATTGACCATATTCAGGCACGCCGTTTTTCTAAACTGGCGAGTGACGCTATGGAGATCGCCGCCGAGGGCATTATCCGTCATCTTCGTGCATGTGCACGCATGGATGTTAATCCCGATGCCTCAGCCGTTCGCGAGATCATCGACGATGCTCTCAACGGCAGGCGCGTCTTTGCCGAAACGTCAAACGACCTTTTGGCCGCTTAGCAGTTTTTATATTTTAATAGTAATACCTAGTTTGACCGCCTGCGAAGGGGCGGTCTTTTTTGCGCCGGGTCAGCGTAATTTGAGCGTGAAGAGCGTGTATTTACCTACGCCCACGCCCGCGTCGCGTTGATACCATTTGTCGATATTGTCGAGAAACGGCTCACCGCCAGCAGGGACAATTAGATAATCGAGTTTCGCCACGCCGGGGTTTGCGACGTTGAAAGATCGAGCATATTCGCCGTATTTTCGAGCCTCGTCGTCGATCTCGCCAAATGTCAGGGGTTTATATTGCGAATTTAGCCTGTCGGTGTGGCGCCCCCAGCCAAACAGAGCGATGATCGACACAAAATCTTCGCCGTACTTCATCCCATTCGCCAGTTGCCGCTCATCCGCGCCCAGATAATAAAGGTATTGGTAATACCTTTCCTTGTTTTCCTCCCATGTGACGCCGGCGAAAACGTGCTGATGGCGTGCCCAGAGTACCGATTGCGGAGCGATGGTCGGCAGATCGTCCGCCTCGGCAATGCCGAGATCGAGAACGACGCGGCGATGCGGGTCGGGATCGTCTTTGGCAAGTTCAGCCAGACGACGCTCGACCGGAAGGGCCTCGTCGCGAACGACGTTGACATCGTCGAGTATGCGCACCGTATAGTGGCACTCGACAAATCCCCAACCTGCTGCAACAACCGCAAGCGCAACAATTATGTATCTCGATCTACGTTTGTAACAAAAACCCGTCTTCTCAAACAGAATACCGAGAGTCACAATAACCGCCAGTCCCGCGACATAGTTGCCGATAAACACCTGATAATGGATCGGCTGGAGCGATTGGCCGGTGACGATCTGCTGGTTAAATACGACGATCGGCGCCAGCGCCAGCGAGATCGCAAACAGCGTCCCGCGATCTCTCAACTTAAGTGTTTTCAGTAATAATCCACATACGATCACCCACAGGACTAAAAAGCAGACCAGTTCCGGCATTCGCGTCAGGTCGGGCGTGTGCGCATGGACGAGCAACTGTACTTCGTCCATCGTGTGCGAGCGATTTGCAAGCATCCAGGCGTATGGCACGAGGAAAATGCCGCAAGCTCCGACGAGGGCGGCAAGCAGCTTGATGTCTTTCCAGACTCCGTCCGGCCTCACGGTCAGCCAACAGACACCGACGCAGCCGAGCCACGCCGCCGCCATTGTCCAGACGTAAAAGTAAGAAAAGACCACATAGCCAAAGGCTGCGGCAGCGAGAGACACGCTGAGGGCGGGACGCAGGGACACAGGGACAATTGATTTTGGATTTTGGATTTTGGATTTTGGATTTGATTCGTGTAATTCGTGGCTATTTTTTTTCTGACCACTGCCAACTGACGGCTGACGAATGACCAATTTCCAAACAAGTCCGATCAGTGCAAAAAACGCCGGGAATGCCATAGCGGGCAGATAACGGCGAAAACCAGGAAAATATGGGTAGGCGTAGCTGGTTCCGAGGATCTCTCCGATGGCTCCTTCGCCGGCAAAGAGCGCGCCTCCGCACAGGACGACGAGGCTGCCAGCCATCGCAAACAGCGAATCGCGGCTTATCATTCCCAATAGCCAAAATAACGCCAGAGCGGTTAGAAACGCCGCCACAGCACCCGAGATCGTCATCGCCCACGGAGCGCCGACGCCCAGAATGCGTGCCGGGATCGCGATTGTATATGGCCCGGCAAATTGTATCGAGAAAAGCGACTCTGGCTGTGGGTTTATGGGCGAATCGTCGCGTCCGGTGTAAGGGTCGTTCTTGCGCGGTCGCCCGTCGATCAACGCCTTCAAATATGCCGCATAAGCAACCTCGTCGATGTCGTTGTAGGCATAATGGCCGTTCCACTCACTACCTCGCAGATAGATCATCTTAAACTGCGGATACAGCGAAAAGACCGCCAAAAACAGCCCCGCAATAATCCCAAATCGCCAACGTAATTTCATAAAGAATTGACAGATTAGCATATTGTTGAGATTTCGTCTTTTTATGATAATCTGACATCGTATGCAACACGTTTCAGGACTTCAAAAACTATCTTTTATGATCGGTTTACTCGCGAGTGTCATTTTCTTTTCTGTCGGAGTCACGCTTGGACAAACAGGAAATGATAAGCAGGACGCAAAGCTTATAAGCGTTCCAAAGCCGACCTTGCCAAATGAGGCGATGAAATCGGGGGACGGCGGAAAAGTCTCTGTCAGAGTCGCGGTCAATAAGAATGGCAATGTTACCGCTGCCGATGACGTTACAGGGCCGGATTGGGTTTGCCCGGCGGTCAACACTCCGGGCATTCTTGCTCTTCGTGATGTAGCCAAGAAATCCGCAATGAAGGCGAAATTTTCCCCAGCCACACAAAACGGAAAGCCGGTGGAAGCCATAATGCGACTGAATTTTAGTTTTTCTAACCCAAAACCAAAACCCGGCTTAACAATTACCCCGGCTCGAGTAGCCATTGACAAATCAAACGATAAGTCACCGCCGACAACCCTAGGAAGCTCAATGCCGGCCAGTGACAATGACATAAAGACTGTCTCCGGCGGTGTGCTTAACGGCAAAGCCACGAAACTCGCTAAACCGGAATATCCTGCCGCTGCTAGGGCGGTGCATGCCGGTGGCTCGGTCAACATCCAGCTTTTGATCGAAACCGACGGGAGCGTTTTTTCTGCTGAACCGGTTTCTGGACATCCATTCCTGCAATTTGCGTCGCGACGTGCCGCCTGCGATTCCAGATTTACGCCAACTCTGCTTAGTGGTCGACCAGTCAAGGTCTCCGGCGTCATCACCTACAACTTCGTGCCCTAGTTTATATGAGCTTAAAAGACACGATAATTGCGGATCTTACGGCGGCGATGAAGGCGAAGGACGCCGGTAAACTCTCGACGCTTCGGATGGTGAAAGCCAACCTGATGAACCGCCAGATCGACAAGGGCGGCGAGCTGACAGACGAAGATGTGATTAAAGCATTGCAGTCACTGGTTAAGCAGCGGCGCGATTCGGTCGAGCAATATGAAAAGGCCGGGCGAAGCGAGCTTGCCGCAAAAGAGGCCGCCGAGATCGCCGTAATCGAGGCCTATTTGCCACCGGCTGCTGCACCCGTCGAAATCGAAGCCGCCATTCGCGCCGCCATTGCCGAAACCGGAGCAACTTCCATAAAGGACATGGGCACGGTGATGAAAGCCGCGATGGCACATCTCGCCGGAAAATCCGCGGATGGCAAGACGGTAAGCGAGACGGTAAAATTTTTGCTGCAACAGGCAAATGATAAAACCGCAGACAACATCTAACTGGGGGGAGCGTGAACGAGGTGCGCCAGTTAGTTTTTAGCCGAAGATATTGCGGACCTTGTCCATAAAGGATTCATCGGTAAAATCTATGTCCTCGATCTCGGCTAGCTGTTCGAGCAATTTGCGCTGCTCTTTGGTGAGCGTTTTTGGCGTTACGAGAGTGGCTGCGACAAACAAGTCGCCTTTGCCGCGACCACCAAGGTTTGGCATTCCGTGGTTCTTGATGCGAAAGATCGTGCCGGTCTGTGTTCCGGCCGGGACTTTTAGATCCTCTTCGCCATCGAGCGTTTTAACCTTGATGTCGGCGCCCAGAGCGGCTTGGGCGAATGTGACCGGCACAGCCGAGTAAAGATTTGTTCCCTGCCGTTCAAAACTCTCGTGCTCGCGAACGTGGAGTACCACAAAAAGATCGCCCGACGGCCCGCCGTTGACACCGCCCTCGCCCTCGCCCGTAACGCGCAGCCGCGAGCCGGTCTCAACACCTGCAGGTATTTTGATTTCGATCGTTTTTTGGCGCTCGACGCGGCCGGCGCCGCGGCATTTCAGGCACGGGGATTTGATGATCCTGCCCTGGCCTGCGCAGCTTGAGCACGTCCGCATGACGCTGAAAAATCCCTGCTGATAACGCGTCTGGCCGCTGCCGCCGCAGGTGATGCACGTCTCGGGCTGGGTTCCCTTTTCCGAGCCGGAGCCGCTGCATTCATCGCATTTTTCGAGCCGCGGAATGCGGAGTTTTTCGTCCTTGCCGGTCGCGGCATTCTCAAGCGTGATCTCAAGGTCGTAACGCAGATCCGAGCCGCGTTGGACGCTAGTCCGCTGCCCCTGCCGCTGGCCAAACATGTCGCCAAAGCCAAAAATATCAAAGATATCCTCGATATTAGTAAAACCTGGATCAAATCCGCCGCCGGCACCGACGCCCTGATGGCCAAAACGGTCGTAAGCGGCACGTTTTTGCGAATCGGAGAGCACCGAGTAAGCCTCAGCCGCCTCTTTGAATTTATCTTCCGCGTGCGGATCATCCGGATTTTTATCCGGGTGATGCTGGACCGCCAGCGTACGGTAAGCGCGTTTGATCTCGACCTCGGTCGAGGTACGCGTTACGCCTAGTATCTCGTAATAATCTCGTTTGCTCATTTAATTCAATTTCAAATTTCAAATCTGAAATTTCAAAAGCGTCAGTCCAATTGATTTGAACTGACGCTGTTATATTTTCCAACATTGGCCTCGATTTCTCAAGTCAAACGAGATCAGTGCGTCCGTTAGGGCTTTAAGATTATAAACTTTGAACCTTAAACCTTGAACTTTGAACCTTGAACAACGATTAAGCCATTGTCAGCATCGACGCGGTGATGCGGTTTGCGGCGGACTCGACCTTGGCCAGTTCCTGCTGGATCACATCAATGCTGTCGATCGCGAGGGCGGCCTCGGCATCGTTGAGGACGCCGTTGATCTCCTTTTGATCGTCAAGCTCGAAAGATCTTCCGATTTCCGTCATTGCCTTGCGGGCATTGCGGATCAATGTGTCGAGGCGGTTTTTTTCGACTATCAGTTCTCTAGAGCCGCGATCCTTTTCGATCGAGGTTTCGGCCTCGATAATGAGCCGCTCGATCTCGTCCGGAGCGAGACCCGACGAAGGCGTGATCTGCACGGCTTGTTCGAGGCCGGTCATTTTGTCCTTGGCCGAAACGCTGACTATGCCGTTGGCGTCGATCTCGAATGTCACATCGACCTGCGGGACGCCGCGCGGCGCCGCCGGGATGCCGACCAGCTCAAATTTAGCGAGGCTGCGGTTGGCGCTCGATATTTCGCGTTCGCCCTGTAAAATGTGGATCTCAACCGATTGCTGGTTATCGACTACGGTCGTAAAAGTCATCGTATTTTTTAGCGGGATAGTCGAGTTGCGGGAGATAAGCTTGACGAACAAACCGCCGCGGGTCTCCAAACCGAGACTCAGTGGCAGCACATCGAGGAGCACGATGTCTTTGACGTCGCCGGTCAAAACACCGCCCTGGATCGCCGCTCCCATCGCGACGACCTCGTCCGGGTTGATCTCGGCCGACGGCTCTTTGCCAAAGACCTCTGTCACCGTCCGCGCGATGATCGGCGAGCGCGTCTGGCCGCCAACGAGGATCACCTTGTCGATATCCGATGGCTGGAGCTTGGCGTCCCAGAGAGCCTTTTGACAGGGCTCGACCGACGATTCGACCAGATCCTTTACCAATTCCTCAAACGTTTCACGCGTGAGTGTCGCGTTGATATGTTTTGGCCCCGTCGCATCGGCGGCGATAAACGGCAGGCTAACAGTGGTCTCGGCAACAGATGAGAGCTCACATTTTGCACGCTCGGCGGCTTCCTTGAGACGCTGAAGAGCGAGACGGTCGGTTTTGAGGTCGATGCCATGCTCGGTGTTAAAGCCATCGACCAGCCACTCGATAATCCGCTGGTCAAAATCCTCACCGCCCAGAAATGTGTTGCCCGAGGTCGATAGAACCTCAAAAACACCGTCGTTTATTTCGAGGATCGAGATGTCAAATGTGCCGCCGCCGAGGTCATAGACGGCGACCTTTTCATTCTTGTTTTTGCCAAAACCATAGGCGAGAGCGGCGGCGGTCGGCTCGTTGATGATGCGCTCGACCTCGAGACCGGCGATCTTGCCTGAGTCGCGCGTCGCCTGACGCTGCATATCATCAAAATAGGCCGGAACGGTGACGATCGCCTCCGTAACGCGATCTCCGAGAAACTCTTCGGCAGCAAGTTTCAACCGCTGAAGCACAATCGCCGATATCTCGGGCGGGCTGTAAATGCGGTCCAGAACCTGTATGTGCGCGTCTCCATTTGGTGCCTTGACTATTTCAAATGGCACGTGCTCGCGCATCTTTTCGACCTCGGGAGCATCGAATTTTCGCCCGATCAGCCGCTTGACTGCATAAAGAGTGTTGGCAGCGTTGGTCACGGCCTGACGCTTGGCGATCTGACCGACGAGGCGCTCGTCTTTATCGGTAAAACCGACAACTGACGGTGTCGTGCGGCCGCCTTCTTTGTTCGAAATGATCTGCACCGTGCCGCCTTCTAAAACGGCGACGCAGCAATTTGTCGTGCCCAGATCGATCCCAATTACCTTGCTCATAATAGTTTTAAGTTCCTTTTGAGTTTTTAGCGAAGATATACTAACAGCTTATTTGGCTTCGGTGGGCGAAGTTTCTAATTCGAGAGTGTCATTTGTGTCTGGCAAAAGATCGGACGGTTCGGGGATCGGGGTCGCGAGTATTTCGTGGGTAACGGCTTTTCCCCCAGCAGTGCCGGCTTTCTTTTCGTCCTTTTCTTTTCCCGCTTTCTCGTCTGTTTTTGCGGCTGTTGACAGCGAAGTAACCTTAACCATCGAGTGGCGAATGACTTTGTTGCCGATGCGGTAGCCGCGAAGCATTTCGGCGGAGATCGAATTATTAGGGAAATCGTCGCTCTCTTCGGTCGCGACCGCCTCGTGCAGGCACGGGTCAAATATCTCGCCAATTGTGACAATCGGCTGAACGCCCATGGCGGCAAATACCTCGTTTATCTGTTGATTTACGAGGACGATGCCGTCGTAAAACTGTTTGAATTCGGCTCTCCTTTCCTCGGTCTGGATATCGGCAGAGTCTATCGCCCGTTCGAGATTGTCGAGTACGGGCAGCATCTGGGCGGCGAGATTGGCAATCTGATCGATGAACGAGCCGCGGCGTTCGCGATCCATACGGTATTTGTAATTCTCAAAATCCTTGAGCCGCCGGTCGCTTTTTTCCTGTATCTCGTTACGCTCGGCACGCAGACTCTTGATCCGTTCGTTCAGAGTAGCGATCTCATTTTCGAGTTCGTAAACGCGTGTTTTCATCCCGGGCTGAGGTGCCGTATGCGAATTGCCCGACGCGGCTCCAGTTGGCAATTCCTGCTCAACAAAGTCAGGAATTTGATTTGGATCAAAATCACTCTCGCTGATTTCGATCGTCAGGTCGGAAGTGATTTGCAGATCCTTCTCTTTAGCCTCGAGTTCCCTGATAAAATCGTCAACCGACGTAGTTTCGTCCGTCGCGATCTCGGCAAGCGTATCTTCGGGCATAGGGATTTGTTCTTTTGAGTTCATTTGAAAGACGAGAGGCGAGCTTTCGCGATTCTAGTTTTTGGAAATGTCCGTGGACATCATCTTTTCTAACGTCCGGGCCACATATGAGACTATCGAGATCATTCGGGCGTATTCCATCCTCGTAGGCCCGAGGACGCTCAGTGTGCCGACCGCCGTGCTGCCCGCGATCCGGTATGGGGCCGAGACAAGCGAACAGTTTTGAAGCGAGGCGTTGCGGTTTTCAGTGCCGATGACGACCTGGACGTCGCCTTTCGCAGCCGCATCGCGTGTCATGCATTCGGTCAGGATCTGCATCAGACGCGATTTTTCGCCTATCGTGCGGAGCAGTTCACGAAGGCGTTCGAGATCGGCAAAATCCGTCTTGGTCAAAATATTTGACGTTCCGTCCACGAAAACTTCACCCAACCGGTCGTCCTCGCCCTCGATACTTTCCGAGCAAAGGATCACTGCCGTTTGAAGCAATTTGTCAAACAAGGCCTTTTCCTCGTGCATGAGTGTTATGATCTCCGCACGTATCTCGGCCAAACTCTTTCCGGCAAATTCCGTATTAAGGTAATTTGCCGTGCGATCCAGTTCCTCTTTGGCAAAGGTCACCTTGAGCCGAATTATCTTGTTATGGACAATATTCGGCGCAGAGACCAGAACGACGAGGATCCGATTGTCAGAAAGATTGACAAACTCGATATGCTGTAGGCGATCACTCGCCAAAGACGGCGATACCACGATGCCCACATTATTAGAAAGAGCCGATAACAAATGGGAGGTACGTTCCATCAACCTGTCAGGTGTTTCCGAGAGATCCATCGGATTCAGGCCGTATTCCTCGCCTATGCGATGGAGGTCGTCATTCGAAATGCTCAGAACGCCAAGCAGGTTGTCAACATAAAAACGGTAACCGCTATCAGTCGGAACGCGTCCGGCGGAGGTATGAGGTTGCTCGAGCATCCCCATTTCTTCCAGTTCACCCATCACGTTGCGGATCGTTGCCGAGCTCATGCCCGTGGCACCCACAAACTTGTCTGCCAGCACTTTTGAGCCGACCGGCTCGCCCGTGACAAAGTGTTCGTTGATAATGGCCGTTAGGATTACCTGACCGCGGAACCCCGGAAAACCGGTTTTTTTCTCGTCCTCAAGATCAGGGTTTGGGTTGATTTGATGCATATGCCTTACGGGGCGTATGCTATTCCCATATAAAGAGATAGCATTTTAACCGCCCCATTGTCAATAAAAATTGTTTAAATCTGTTGTAAGAATTTAATTTATAGGTCGTATGAGACCTATTCGTCCTATATGACCTATTCCACAAACTTGATCGACCAAATCGCCGAACTCTATATTGAGGCATTTCGGTGGTATCAACCAAAACGCATACCTGCGCCGATCCATGTTTCATTTTACCCGTATATTGGCATAAATCATACAATTCGCATCCGGAGCGGCGAGATTTTTGTGCGTGTCGGTTCAATTTGCATCGAAATGCCGCTGACATGTCATAAAGGTCTGGCGTATATCCTGGTCGGCAAACTGCTGCGAAAAAAGATTCCGGCAGGTGCCCGCGAGGTCTATTCGGCCTATATTAAATCGGATTTTATTCGTGATAAGGCCGCTGTTATCAAAAAAATGCGCGGACGAAAGGTCGTGACGACATCGAAAGGCTCGGTCTATGATCTCGACGAAATATTTGCAACAGTAAATCGCGATTATTTTCGCGATGCGATACCAAAACCGGTGTTGACGTGGTCTGCAAAGAAAACTTTCCGCATTCTCGGCCATCACGACGCAACGCACGAAACGGTCGCGATCAGCAAGTCTCTCGACTCTGGCGACACGCCCCGTTACGTCGTCGAATATGTCGTTTTTCATGAAATGCTCCACATCGCCCACCCGACAAAATACGTCAACGGCCGCAAATATAACCACACACCAGCATTTAAACGTGATGAACAAAGATTTGCATATTACACTCAAGCCGAACGCTGGATCGAACGAAACGTGCGGCGGCTAAAAAAGGAAGCAAAGAAAAATTAAGATAAAATAGAAAAAGCCCGGTGCGCTCTCCCCTTCGCATCGGGCTTTTTCTGGTATGGCCGAATGGATCTTGCCAACGACCAAACTTTTCAAATTTTGTTAGTAATCTATCACGGGCAAAACGACCTCTTTTTT
The DNA here is from genome assembly GCA_038226395.1 of Pyrinomonadales bacterium. GTDB lineage: Bacteria > Acidobacteriota > Blastocatellia > Pyrinomonadales > Pyrinomonadaceae > OLB17. The sequence continues at coordinate 14,663 of JBBRQM010000014.1, forward strand.
TAATTCGATTTCAAATAGCTGATCTTCACGTATCCGCACGTCTTTTCCCTTTCGCAAGAGTGCAATTGCCGTTCCTACTCCTGTACCGGCAGCAGCTCCGATCAGGGCGCCGTTGCTAACCTTTGAAACAATGCCAATAATCGCGCCTGTCGCCGTTCCGCGGATGATGGTCAGGAACTTTCTGGTTTGCGACCGTTTGGCACTAATCTTTGTGACCATTACGCCGTCGATGTTACGCTGTGTCTCGCTGGTCACGCGGAGTGTTTCAAAAACCACATCGAGTTTGCCGTCACGCCCGCCCGTAGCTGCTTTTGACACGCTGGCGACACGTCCTTCGATCACCGTCCCCTTTGCCAGCACAACCACGTCACGAACGATAACAGGTTCTGCGACCACGGCCGTAAATGTGTCGTTAACGCTCGATACCTTAGAATTGATCTCAGTATCCATGCGTAATCGTATACGCGTACCCGCCGGCAGCCGATAGATCGAATCGGTCTGGGCGGCCAAAAAAGTAAAATTTGCAAAGATCAAAAGCGGCAATACAGCAAACCGCATAACGGGTGCGAAGTTTCTCATTAATGAACCTCCATCTCCTCGGTTGCTGCCGCAACTGCGAAGTGTATTTGCAATGGCCGTGCCATTACACCTTAGATGCACTAAAAAGGAAAAAAGAAGTGCCTCGGAAGAAGAAAAATTATCAACTTTACACTCTCAATTGTAAATAAGCCTTTCTAAAACCGCTTGACGTATGAAAAACAATGGACAATCTACAATGTACAATTGACAATTTAGGCGACGGTTTGGGCTACGGTCTGCACGAAAAGGTTGCGTTTACTGCAATATCGGATGACTGCCGCCTTTGCTGTGATCGGCGGTCGCTGAGTAACGCTTGCGGTCGTTGTGATAGAGCACTAGATGCTCGCCCTCAAATCGGACGACATCGGAAACTCGTCCAAAATTCTTTGAATGCTCGGCTATCAGGAACGAGCACGGATTAAACGCGATCACCATCCCGGCGGCATAGATAAATCCGCCCTGATCGTAAACCGACCCGGCATACTGTGCCGCTCCGACGGCGATGTCCGGCGAATATTTGCCCGAGCTGTCTTTCGTCCGGTCGGCCTTTGCTATGTAGATCGAATAATCGGAATAATTGAGGCGTTTAAAATACCGGTTTTTTCGAGCGACCGCGAAAAGGTCTGTCATTCCCTGGTCAATCGCGGCCAGCATCTCGTTTGACGGCCGGTTGACGCCGTAAACATTCGCTCCAAGCGGTGTTTTTGTCGACACGGTAAATCTATCACCGCTGACCCTCTCGGCCTCGGCCAAAACCACGCCGTTCTGTCCATCCGCGATCTGGCTTAGACCGGTTACGAGAACTAGCATTAAGCCAGTAAATGAAAATATTGATTTATGTGTCATCTTAACCCCCGCTCTATGCCTGCAATTAGAATACCAAAGAACAGAGTTCGGTTTTTTCTACAACTGTCCACTACACTAGACCCTTAACGCTTGCATCTTTTGCCGATTTGGTTCAGAATTCGCAGAAAAGAAGTAAATAGTGAATCGTGAATAGAAGCGATGCCAGAGCCTAAATCATCTATTCACAACTCAATCTCAATATTCCTACTTACTTTTTACGATTTATAATTCACTATTCACGGGCATAAAAATTATGGCAAATTCACTTTTTCGCAAAAAAACAATCGCACAAATTCAATCGGACGCGGCGCAGGGCTTTGCCGATGCCGAGGCGGCCGGGACTGGGCTCAGACGCAGCCTCGGGACATTTGACTTGACGATGCTCGGTATTGCAGCAATCATCGGCGCGGGTATTTTCGCGATGGTTGGCCAGGCATCTTTTCATGGCGGCCCCGGAGTGATTTTGTTGTTTATATTTGCGGCTATTGCTTGTGGCTTCTCAGCGCTTTGTTATGCGGAATTTGCGTCAAAGATTCCGATCGCCGGCTCAGCTTACACATATGCCTATGCGAGTTTTGGCGAATTGCTGGCGTGGATCATCGGCTGGGATCTGCTGGTGGAATACGCCATCGGCAACATCGCCGTCGCAATCTCGTGGAGCGGTTATTTTAATGGCCTTCTTGTCGCGAACGGTATTCACATACCCCTGAATTTAACGACGGATTTTCGCACGGCACATCTGGGTTTTGACGCCGTGCAAGACGCTGTTTCGAGCGGCTCGACGCTTGAGACTCTGCGAGCAGGCTGTGACGTGGTCGATGCGACCATCAACTGTGCTCAGCTCGACGCTCATACGGCATGGCTGACGGCCCCGCAGGCCGGCGGCTGGCCGATAATTCTCGACCTTCCGGCGGTGGCGATCGTTATACTTATCACTGCCCTTGTCTATGTGGGCATTCGCGAGTCAAAGATCGCTTCTAATATCATGGTCGGCCTCAAGCTCGCAGTTATCTTGCTTGTTATCATCCTCGGAGCCTTCTTCGTCAAAACCGCGAACTGGCACCCGTTCCTGCCGAACGGCTTCAGCGGCGTAATGAGCGGTGTTGCAGCTGTATTCTTTGCTTACATTGGTTTTGACGCTCTCTCGACAACGGCTGAGGAGTGCAAGGATCCCTACAAGACGCTGCCGCGAGGTATGATCTATTCACTCGCTATTTGTACGGTCCTCTACGTCGCCCTCGCACTCGTCATCACTGGAATGGTCTCGTACACGAAGCTAAATGTCAGCGACCCGCTGGCATTTGTCTTTGGTCCTGAAGGCGTCAATATCCCCTGGGTCTCGGGCGTGATTGCCGTTAGCGCGATCATTGCCATCGCGACTGTTTTGCTCGTTTTCCAACTCGGACAGCCGCGTTTGTGGATGGCGATGAGCCGCGACGGTTTGCTCCCTAAGATCTTTTCGTCGATTCACCCTAGATTCCGAACGCCTTGGTTTTCGACGATCCTGACCGGATTTATGGTCGCCATCCCGGCCCTATTTATGAACCTGTCGGAGGTCACCGATCTCTCGGTGATCGGGACGCTGTTTGCGTTTACGATCGTCTGCGCCGGTGTGCTAGTGAAAGATAAGGAATTTGCCGGGGAAAAGCGGTATGTACCTTATATCAGTTCGCGTTACCTCGCTCCGCTGATCTTTCTAGCTTTATCATTTGTGGTTTTCTATTTCAATTCGGAGGGAATACAGAACTTGGTTAACTTTACGCCGACCGCAGACATGACATCCACGCAAGTCTTCCTGGAAAAGATTCCCTACTTCGTGTTCATTCCCTTCTCGTTGCTTATGGTGGTTCTTTGTGTGGTAAAACGCCTGACGCTGATTCCGGTGCTTGGGGTCATGTGCTGCACGTATTTAATGACGGAGCTGGGATGGAAAAATTGGTTCCGGTTTTTCTTGTGGATGGCGTTCGGTTTCGTCGTCTATTTCTTTTACAGCTATTCGCACAGCAAGCTGCATAAGCGAGAAGAAGCCGAAGCGGAGGCCTGAGGGATTAACACGGAGCGTTGATTGTCGTCACCGCTCCCATTTTCATTTACAATTCTTTACATAATCGCCAAGACAATTGGGCTGTTTTTTGCGTCTAATTGGCGTAGAATAAAGATTATCAAAATCTATTAGGAGCAATTTATATGAAAAAACGTTTTATGTTTGCGGGTATCTTGTCGCTGTTTGTTTTGGCGATCTCTGTTTCCGCTCAGACCCCAAATTTTTCGGGTACTTGGAATCTTGACGTCAGTAAATCCAAATTGGGTGACCGGAACAACATCGAATCACAGACGTTGACCGTCACACAGACCGCTACCGACATTACTGTCGCCACAACAACCAAACGAACCCCTCCTCCGGCAGATGCGCCGCAGGGCGGACGACCGGGCGGCGGCGGACGCATGGGCGGCGGCGACGGGACCACAACCTATACGCTCGACGGCAAAGAGGTCAAGAGCGAGATGCAGGGTCAGGGGGGCAGTATGCAGGTCTCAACCAAAGCCAAAATAGATGGCGGCAAGTTTGTGGTCACACGCACGATGACGACCCCAATGGGCGATAGAGTCAGCAGCGAGAGCTGGGACCTTAGCACCGACGGCAATGCGCTGACCATTACTTCACAACGGCCAAACCGCAATGGCGGATCTGACACGACAACAAAGGTTTTTGCTAAGAAACCGTAATTGAGTTGTTATTAGTTTGAATTAAACAAGGCGGCCGCTCGGCCGCTTTTTTTCATCATGTTATTTGATGTCTTGATGTCACATTATTCAGGAAACTGAAGCTCCTCGATGATCTCGCTCATGTATTGCTTGCCTAGTTCGAGATCGTCTGGTTTTAATGAGACGGCGCCGACGACGGCGTGGCCGCCGCCGCCAAAGCGTTCGCAGATCTCGGCGATATTGTGGGTGCGTGGGCGGGGTGACCACGGGTTTGAGCCGACTGAGATTTTGGTTCGATATTCGCTTTGGCTAAGGGAAACTGTATAGGTCGTCTCGGGGTAAAAATAATACGGGATAAACTTGTTATAGCCCTCGACTTCGGTGCCGGTCAGGTCAAAGGTGACGACGCCGCGCTCATATCTGGCTCGCTCCTTGATTAGATTGACAGTGCTCCAATGGCGTTCGAGTATTGGCTCCAGTTTCTCCTGAATCTCATTGCTATAGACTATCTGGTCAAGCGTTCTGGCGGTCAGCGACCTGATAATTTTTTCGACGAAAAGAGGGTCTTTTTCTCCCTCGATCACCTGCATCAGTTTTAGTGCCGATGAGCGAAGCTCGACACACTGGGCGGGCGACTCGTACAAAGCGCCGTCGATGATGTGGGCCCATTCGATCAACTCGGCAAGCGATTCGTCCTCAAAATCAAATTTTTCTTTTGCGATCCGAGCGATAAATTCGGCACAGGATTTACTGGTCGTGTCGAGAAATTTCTTGCCCGATGTGTCCGTCAAAAAATGCTGTTCGTCCGACGGCGTCAAAAACGCTGATTGGTGATGGTCGAACCACCATGTCAAACGCGCGTCAGGACAGTATTTGAAATCGACGATCGCGTTTTCATCGCCGTCAAACTGCTCCTTGTCAAACGCGTTTCCGGCCCGGTGCATCGTCGGCGTGTAGGAAATATCTGCGTCAGCGTGGAACTTTGCCCGATAAAATTTGGTAAAGATAGCCGCAGACGAGACGCCGTCAAAGCAGTTGCCGTGATAAAGTACGCGAAGTTTCATATAATCTCTTTTTTGCCTGTGAGCAAAACATTTTAGGCTAGAGGAAGGCGGCCGTTTCGTCAAGGTGCCAGCGCAAATGCACGCAATACGTAAACATCCTTTCATTTCGAGCTTCGTCGTGTTTTTAGGCATTTTAATAGGAGTCTGGCTTGTCGGCTTTCTCATTGGCGCCAATGCACTGACTTCACCGTGTGCTCATGACGATTCTGTCTGCGATGGGCCCGCGATGTTTGCAATGTCAGTCTGGTACTTGTCCTTCGTTGGCGGAATTGTTTTTGCCCTGATATGCGGCGCAACCTCGCTCTTTTTCTTGCTTATTTTCAACGAGGAGGAAAACACTTGACCATCCGACTTGCTGTCAGCGACGACGCAGATGCTCTGGTCGAATTTAATCAGGCAATGGCGCTCGAAACCGAAGGTAAGCATCTCGACGGCGATATTTTGCGGCGCGGCGTCGGGGCAGTGTTTGGCGACGAATCGAAGGGTTTTTACGTCGTCGCGGAAGTTGAAGGCCGTATCACGGGCGGCCTTATGGTCACTTATGAATGGAGCGATTGGCGTAATGCCTGGTTTTGGTGGATACAAAGCGTTTATATTTTACCCGATGCACGGGGGCAAAAGATTTACAGCAAGCTCTATGATTTTGTAAAGGCAAAAGCCGCTGACGCTGGGAATGTCTGCGGATTCCGACTCTATGTCGAAACCGAAAACAGCCACGCACAGAGAGTTTACGAGAAGGTCGGAATGGACGCGTCGCATTATCTGATGTACGAAGAGAATGTATGACAAAGATCAGCGAGGCCGAGTTTGAGCGAATTTGTAATGGAATTTACAAGGATCGAGAAAGCATAATAAAGCACAACCCGATCGGACCGCCGGATGAGATTTTGCTTTGGATGCTCCTCAGCTGTCTCATCAGCTATCTGAGCCTAAGCGAGATCGAAACGCCATGTTTTACCGGGAGACCCGATGCAAAAACTTATCGGGATGCGATCTTATTCGTCATAAAAGATCGGCAGCTAGATAATTTTGATACGGCTCAAAATTTGGACAAATTGACAGCTTAGATTTCTCAGCGTCCTCTGCGATCTTTGCGTTTAAAAGCAACTTTAACGCAGAGGCCGCAGAGGGTTGCCGGTTGTGAGTCAAGTATGATAATTGGGACTTTTGTTTTAACGCCATTTCAACAAAACACGCGCATTGTCGCGTGCGAAGAAACCGGTAAAGCGATCTGTATCGATCCGGGCGAACAGTCGGATGAGCTTGTTGATTACATCAAGAGCAGCGGTCTCAAATTGCAGGCAATCGCTCTGACGCACGGCCATCTCGACCACATCGGAGGCACGAGTGACCTGCATAATAGCTTTCCCGACGCGGAGATTCTCCTGCATAAGGACGACGAAGACCTGTATTACGGTCTGCCGCAGCAGCCGCTGATGATGGGCATTCCCCCGGAACAATTGGCTGTATTGGGTTTTAATTATAACGCTCCGCCGCGCCTCACACGAAACTGGCAGCACGGCGAGATCTACGATGTCGGCAAGCTAAAATTCTCAATCCGGCATTGTCCCGGACATACCAGCGGACATGTTGTTTTGGTAGAAGAAAGTGAACAAATGGTGTTTACCGGCGACTGTCTTTTTAGCGGCACAATCGGCAGAACCGATCTGCCGGGCGGTGACTATAAGCAGTTGATCGATTCGATAAATAGCAGTATTTTATCGCTCGGCGACGATTTTACCGTTTACTGCGGTCACGGGACGGAAACAACGATCGGACACGAACGAGCTACAAATCCTTTTCTTACAGGGGTTTATCAGGTTTCACGCGGCTAGTATCTATAGCTAAGACCGGCCCAAAAAGAAGCCGGGGTCTTAGATTTTGTTCCACCTGTTCCATATGTTCCACCGTTCCGGAACGGAACAAATCTATCCATGGAAATTTCTACGCTACCGTGATGTCTGTTGAAAGATAAACATCCTGAATCGAATTCAACAATTCGACGCCCTCGGCAAATGGCCGTTGAAAAGCTTTGCGGCCAGAGATTAGGCCGGTGCCGCCGCCGCGTTTGTTGACGACGGCCGTGCGAACGGCGTCGGCCAGGTCGCTCGCTCCCTTTGATTCGCCGCCGGAATTTATCAGCCCGCAGCGCCCCATATAGCAATTGGCGACCTGATAACGGACGAGATCGATCGGGTTGTCGGTGGTCAGTTCGGAGTAAACCAACGGGCTGGTCTTGCCGTAACTCCCGTTTTTGTTTAGCGCCGGGTATCCGCCGTTTCTTTCGGGCAGTTTCTGCTTGATGATGTCCGCCTGGATCGAGACACCGAGGTGATTTGCCTGACCGGTCAGGTCGGCGGCGGTGTGCATGTCGCCCTCAGGCGTCTTGAACGCAGAATTGCGTAAGTAACACCAAAGGATCGTCGCCATCCCGAGCTCATGCGCATAGGCAAAAGCCTCGGCAACCTCAGTGATCTGCCGCGTCGATTCCTCGGAGCCAAAATAGATCGTCGCCCCGACAGCAACCGCACCCATGTTGTGGGCCTGTTCGATAGTGCCAAACATCACCTGGTCGAATTGGTTCGGGTATGTCAGCAGTTCGTTATGATTTATCTTGACGATAAACGGTATCTTGTGGGCATATTTGCGGGCGACCGAGCCAAGCACGCCGAATGTTGAAGCCACTGCATTACAGCCGCCCTCGATCGCTAGTTTGACGATGTTTTCCGGGTCGAAATACATCGGGTTTGGGGCAAAGCTCGCCCCGGCCGAATGCTCGATCCCCTGATCGACCGGAAGTATCGAAAGATAGCCCGTTCCGCTCAGCCGCCCATGATCGGTAAGCGTCTGAAGCGAACGCAAAACACGCGGATTGCGATCAGATTGCGACCAAATGCGGTCGACAAAATCACCGCCCGGCAGATAGATATTTTCCTTTGGTATCGTCGTAGAAACATGATCCAAAAGCATCCCCGCGTCAGCGCCCAAAAGTTCCTGAATTTTACTGAGATCAGCAGACATAAAAATCTCTCCTAAATAGACAAATTGTATTAAAACAAACAGATTTGTCGAAATTATAACATAAAATACCAAACCCGGCGTTGCGGCTTAATTTCGTTGCTTTCGCACCTTAACTCTAGTAGACTACAACTCGAAAATATATATTTGGCTGCATATTTTTTCGGACTCTGCGGGCGTGGCAGGAGTTGGGCAAATCGGTGCAGACAGAACGCAAATATTCTTAAATCATTGAGGTAAATATGATATCCCATTTTCTAAGCAGGTCCCTGCTTGTTTGTTTTATCGTTGGGCTGGCGGGTGGCTTACTGGTTTTGGCACAGGACAAAGACTGGCGGCCGATTACGCCAGAGGAATTGTCGGTAAAAGCCCCGCTTGTTGAGCCTGACGCTGATGCCGAGGCTATCTTTTGGGAAATAAGGATCGACGACAGCTCCCCCGAAGACCTCTCGCTGCGGCATTATGTCCGCGTCAAGATCTTTACCGAGCGCGGTCGCGAAAAATTTAGCAAACTGGATGTCCCATTTACAAAAGGAATTAAAATCAAGGATCTTTCGGCCCGCGTCATCAGGCCGGACGGGACAATTGTTGAGATAAATAACGACGATATATTCGAGCGCGAGATCATCAAATCCAACGGCGTCAAGATAATGGCAAGGTCGTTGGCGATGCCAAATATCGAGCCCGGCGTCATCATCGAATATCGTTACAAGGAAACGATCAAAAGCGCAGGTGCAAGGGGAATGCATCTCGAATTTCAACGTGACATCCCTATCCAAAAGATAGCTTATTTCTACAAACCGTATAATGGCAGACCGCCGCAGTATGAGTCGTATAACTTCACTGATACAAAGTTTGAAAAAGATCAAAAGGGATTCTGGCTGGCTTCCCGAACAAATATCCCCGCTCTCAAAGAGGAGCCTAAAATGCCGCCGGACGATATGGTCAGGGCCTGGATGCTCTTGACCGGTTCAAGTTTACAAATCTTAAATAATTCCGGATTCTCCATTTCATACACGATCAAAAATCCGACCAATCCGCTTCTGTACTGGGCATCGGTTGCCGGAGAGGAAGCGCCGCTGGCGAAATTCATGAACAAGGAAAACGGCGATATTAAGAGTGCGGCCGCGGAGATTACAGCAGGGGTTACAGACCCGGAGGAAAAGCTCAAAAAGATTTATGCATATTGCCAGACCCAGATCAACAACACAACATTTGACCCGTCAATCACCGACGAACAGCGCTCAAAACTGCCGCAAATTAAATCTGTTGCCGATGTCTTAAAGCGAAAGGCGGCCAGTTCTCAATACGTTGACATGTTGTTTGGCGCCCTTGCTAATGCCAGCGGCTTTGAAACGCGTGTTGCGTTTACAGGCGATAGAAGCAAGATGTTTTTTTCGCAGCAAATGACAAACGAAAAATTGATCCATCCGGCCGCGATTGCCGTCAAGGTAGATGAAAATTGGAAGTATTGCAATCCGGGGCTCCGATTTCTCCCCTACGGGATGCTCGTTTGGTACGAGGAGGGCAACGCCGCACTGCTGGTCGGCGAAAGTAAATATAATTGGGACAATACCCCGCTAAGCGGATATGAGGCGTCGTCAACAAAACGCACTGGCAAATTTACTTTGGCCGAGGACGGAACCCTCGATGGTGACGTTCGTATCGAATTGAACGGCCAACCTGGATTAACCTACAGACTAAGCGGGTATGACGAGACACCGGCTAAACTCGAGGAAAGTCTTAAACAGGACATAAAAAGACAGATCAGCGTGGCCGAGGTCTCTAATGTGTTTATTGAAAACGTCAGCGACAATTCGAAGCCGGTTGTTGAAAAATACAAGATCCATATTCCCAATTACGCCCAAAAGACAGGAAAGCGGCTTTTTTTACAGCCGAGCGTTTTTGAATATGGCAAAAGCCCCTTGTTTTCGAGCGCAACGCGTAAATACGACATTTTTTTCCGTTATCCGTGGTCCGAGGCAGACAATATAGAGATAGCATTGCCAGCCGGTTTTGACCTCGATAACGCTGAAGCTCCGGGAGCGCTTGGCGACAAGCAAAATATCAGCGCTCTTAATATCAGGATACGGGTCGATAAAACCAATAATATTTTGATATACAACCGCAATTTTCACTTCGGCGGCGGCGGTAATGTATTATTTCGCACCGGAGCCTATCCGGTGTTAAAAAATCTGTTTGATTCATTCAATAAGGCCGATGCCCATACGATCACGCTCAAACACACATAGAACCGCCGCCGCAGACCCGGCGGATTTGCAAACATATAAGTATTACTTTACAAACAAAGATGTCATTAAAAATTCAATCCCGCTGCCTGGTTCTGTTAATCGTTGCTTTCGTGTCAGTTTTTGCGTCGAATGCGAGGGGCGGCAACGATGTGCCTGTATGGCTTCGCCAGGCGGCCGCTTCGACGCCGCCCACCTATGAAAAGGACGTGCCGGCAGTCGTTTTACTGGATGAGCAGCTCGTTTCTCTCTCAGGCGAAGGCAAGCTGGTGTCAGAAAACAATTATGCAATAAAACTGCTGACCCGCGAGGGGCGCCGTTTTGCTATGGCCCAGGCGTATTATTTGGCGAGCACGGGCAAGGTGCGCGACATTATGGCCTGGATCATCAGACCTGACGGGACGACTAAGACATACGATAAAAAAACGATATTGGACAGGATCGCCGACACAGACGACGTTTATAACGAGGGACGCATTAAGTTTATCGATGCTACGGGCGATGTGGATATTGGTTGTATTTTTGGCTACACGATCATTGCCGAAGAGACGCCGCTTTTCTATCAGGATGTCTGGGAATTTCAGGGGCGTCTGCCGACGCTGGTTTCGCGATATTCGCTCACTCTGCCGTCCGGCTGGAAGGCCGACAGCATCACTTTTAACTCGCCGGAGATAAAGCCGCAGATCAGCGGTAATGCTTATACGTGGGAGTTGCGAAATCTTACTCCTATTCCCCCTGAGCCGATGAGTCCCGCCGTTGTTAATCTTGCACCGCGGATCGCCATCAATTACTCGAATGATAACCGGGAAAAGTCTGTCGATCGGGTTTTCGCAAATTGGGCCGATGTCTCGCGATGGGCAACGTCTCTTCACGACCCCGAAGTAATTGTGGATGATAACATCGCGGGAAAAGCCAGAGAACTGACCGTAAATGCGCCAACCGAGCTTGATAAGATCCGGGCTATCGGTAATTACGTCCAGAATCTGCAATACATCTCGATCGATATAGGCGTCGGATACGGCAACGGCTACCGGCCGAGGCCCTCGACTCTGGTTTTGGGGCGAGGTTATGGCGATTGCAAAGATAAGGCAAATTTGATGCGTTCGCTGCTCAAGGCATTGAAGATCGAGGCATACCCAATCGCCATTTTCTCCGGCGACCCGACATTTGTTCGCGAACAATGGCCGTCGCCGAGACAGTTTAATCACTGCATAATTGCGGTGCGAGTTAGTGATGCGACAAAGGCGGCGACCATCATTGACAGTGAAAAACTGGGCCGCCTCCTGATTTTTGACGCGACCGACCCCTACACGCCGGTCGGCGATCTGCCGGACTATTTGCAGGGCAGCATGGCTCTCATTATCGCAGGGGATAATGGCGGTATCGCGAAGATGCCCATCACACCGCCGGAAACCGATCTGCTCGAAAGAAATATCGAAGTGAATCTAAGTTCTCTCGGCGAAATAAAAGGCACCATCCGCGAGGTGGCTAACGGACAGGCATCGACGTTGTTTCGGAGCGAGTTTCGCAGGACATCGGCCGCCGATTTCAGAAAGGGGATCGAGGGTTGGCTGACTACCGCCGCGACGGGAGCAAAACTAGAAAACTTACAGTCAAAAGACGGGCCGAATGGCGCGAATTTTGAGCTTGATACTGCGTTTTCCGCCGAAAGATACGGTCAGTTGATGCAAAACCGGCTGCTAGTATTTAAGCCCGTTGTTGTTGGCCGGCGGCATGGTATCTACTTGACTGAAAACAAAAGGACCAGTCCGATCGAGATCAGTTCGTCCTCAATGAACGAATCGGTGATTTTCACCCTTCCCGAGGGATTTGCCGTCGATGAGGTTCCGGACGCCGTAAATTTGGACACGGCTTTTGGTCGATATTCCACAAAATACGAGGTAAAGGGCGGCAAGCTGTTATTTACCCGCAAACTAACCATGAATCGAATCGTCGTTGCGGTCGAAAAATATGCACTGGTAAAAGATTTTTTTTCAAAGATCCGCGCCGCCGAGCAATCGCCCGTGGTCCTCATAAAAAAATAAGCGATGACCCAATAAAAAAGGGCAAAGCCATTCAGGCCGTGCCCTTTTTTTCTGTACTCAGGATCAGTCCTAGTTGGTTATCGGATTGCCGTCCGTATCCAGGATAGTGAGCGGCCAGCCGAGTTCCTTGAGGCCTGGTTCGACCGTTTTGCGGTCGCCGACGATGACTATCGCCATTTTGGACGGCTCGAGATATTTATTTGCTACGCGATTTACATCGGCGATCGTCACTGCATTGACCTTAGCGATGTACTCGTTGAAATAAGTATCAGGCAAGCCGTAAACGACCAGATTCGAAAGCTGGCCGGAGATTTGCCCGTCGGTCTCAAACCCGCTCGGGAAACGTCGTATTAGGCTTTGCTTGTTGGTTTCAAGCTCATCCTGCGTGACCGGAATCGCTCCGCGGATACCGTTTAATTCCTTCATAAATTCGACGATTGACTCTTTAGTCGAGCCCGTCTGAATTTCGCCCGACGCTGCGAAAGGCCCCGCTCCGCGACGGAAAGTAAAGCGGCTGTAGGCGCCGTAAGTATAACCCTTATCCTCGCGTAAATTCATAAAGAGACGGGCCGCTCCGCCGCCGCCCAGAATCGAGTTCATTACCTGTAATGCATAGAAATCAGGATTGCTGCGGTCAACGCCGACCTGACCGATAGAGACGGATGACTGAGCGGCGTTCGGTTTATCGACAAGATAAATGCCCGATGTGCCTTTCATCATGGATTCCGGGGTATTCATTGCTTTGACATCGCCTGTTTTCCATGACGCAAAAGCTTTTTCCAGCTTTGGCATCAGGGTTTTGTGGTCAACGTCACCGACCACGATCAGCGTTGAGCCGTTGGGGTGGTAATTTGCGTTATAAAAAGCTGCCAGATCGTCACGCGACAAGGCCTTTAACGATTTTTCGTCCCCCGAGAGTTGGCGGCCATACGGCTGGTTGCCGTAAAGAACCTTGTTGTAAACAACATCGGAAACCGCCGTCGGGTTAGATTTGCGTTGAACAAGCTGCCCCAACAAACGGCGGCGGCTAATCTCGAATTCCGTTGAGGGAAACGCTGGATTAACGACCACATCGGAATAAATATCCAGCGCCCGATCGAGATTCTTTGTCAGGGTCTGCATCGAGACGTTCGTCGAATCCCAACCCGCATTGGCATTGACAGAGGCTCCGATTGACTGTAGTTGATTTGCAATTTCATTTGCCGAGCGCGTTTTTGTTCCCTGATTGAGCATCGATGCGGTGAATGAAGAAACGCCCGATTTATCAGCCGGATCAAGCGTTCCGTTGGAATTCAATACGAGATTCATCGAAACGATGGGCAATTCCGTTTGCCGCACGATCCAAACATTAAGACCGTTGGAAAGCTTGGTTTTCTCAATTGCTGGAATCGCAAAAACGGGATTTGGGCCAGGTTTTGGCAAATTAGCTTTCTGTTTTGCGAGCAAGGCATCATCTTTCTTTTTTGTCGCCGTCGAGGTCGGTTTATTGGCGGCGGCGTTCATCATCGGAGCCGCTCCTTTACGGGGGACATAGCTTATTACAAGTCGATTGGCGGTGAGATATGTATTTGCTACACGCTGCACATCGGCGGGCGTAACCTTGCTATACCGGTCGAGATCGGCCTGGAAAAAGTCAGGCTTGCCGCGATAACCGGTATAGTTGCTCAACTGGGCGCCCTTGCCCAAAACCGTTTGGAGCCCATAGATGGTTTGGGCCTGGATGCCGTTTAGCGCGCGGGTCATTTCATCAGCGGTCGGGGGATCTTTTTTGATCCGCTCGATCTCGGTATTTATTTCTTTTTCATTTTCATCAAGGGTTTTTCCAGGTTTTGCCAGAGCGGTGATTTGAAACAATCCTGCGATTTCACTCGTGCCGTTATTGGCAAACACGGCCTGCGCTATTTCTTTGCCGTAAATGAGATTGCTTTGCAGCCGCGAGCCGCGACCCGATGACAGGATCGAGCTGAGCATGTCGAGGGCGGCGTCATCAGTCGCACCCTGCGGTACGCCGTGCCAAACAAGCATCAAACGCGGCAATGGGACGGCATCCTCAACGGTTGTGCGAATTTCATGGTCCAGTTTTGGCTGTAAAGGATTGGGCCGGGTAATATCGGCGCCTTTTGCAACTGAGCCAAAGTATTTCTCAACCCATTGCCGGGCCTGTTTTTCATCATATTGGCCTGCGATCACAAGCACCGCGTTGTTTGGCACGTAATATGTTCGGAAAAAACCTTTGACGTCGTCCAGCGACGCCGCGCTCAAATCTTCCATCGAGCCGATAACCGACCAATTATAAGGGTGCCCCTTTGGATACATTATCTCGCCTATCCGCTCACCGGCCGTTCCATAGGGTTGATTATCGACCCTCTGGCGGCGCTCGTTTTTGACAACATCACGTTGGTTGTCGAGTTTTTCCTGTGACATTGCGTCGAGCAATCCGCCCATGCGGTCTGCTTCGAGATAAAGCGCCCGCTCAAGAAAATTTGACGGAACGACTTCGTAATAATATGTCCGGTCCTCGTTGGTCGTGCCGTTGACATTGGCACCGGCATCTTCCATCGCGCCAAGATAACCGTCGCCGTAATTTTTTGATCCCTGAAACATCATATGCTCAAAAAGATGGGCAAAACCGGTGCGGCCGGGCGTTTCATTCTTGGAACCGACGTGATACCACAGGTTCACCGCCACGACCGGCGTCGAATTGTCTGGGTGCATAACCACGGTTAGCCCGTTTTTTAACTTATATTCCTTAACATTGATCGGGGGTAGCTTGTCGCCGCTCTGTGCAAACGCACTCGCGGCCGTAAATACGACAATTATAAAAAGACAGAAAGAAAGACTCTTGATTCGCATCGGATACTCCTTTGGTTCTAAATGTAAACGGAAAAAGGTCAATGGACTTTTGTTTTCAAAACAAATAATCCGTTAACCGTATTTTTGCTCTTAAATGTTTTACGCGTCCTAACCCGTTTGGGTTTCAACCTTGGCGAGAGCAGCTATTTTTTCAGCCTTTGAGACGACAACGCCACCGGGTTTCTCGATAGTTATGGCAAACATGCTCGGCCCCAATGTATTGAGTTTTGCTTTGATCGGTATCACGACGTCGCCATCGGCGGTTACATCGAATACGCCTCCGTCAATGGGCGTTTTTTTGTCCTGGGTCTTGTCGTATAACCAAAGCTGATATGTCTCTTTGCTCTTATCGTTGTGAGCCAGCCCCTTGAGCAGCATATAGCCCTCTTGTTTCTCATCGCTCCAAACAACATCGCCTGAAACCTGCTTCATTTCCTTGACGTTACCTGGCGCCCAAGTCGCTTTCGTCATTTTTGGGGTCGAACGCATAAATTCATCGCGCATCTGAGCCGCAGTTAATACTTTTGGTGTTTCCACGGGCGGATTCACGGTCGCTTGTTCGGTGCCCGGTTGAAACCGGGTAAAGAAAATATTGGCAGCCAAGACCATACAAGCAACGGCCGCTGTGGCCCAGCCGAGCCAGCCAAATATAGACCGTGATGGCGACGGCGAAGGCGAAAAAATATCGCGGCTCTCGTAAACTTTTGCTGGCGGCGGCCAAGGGCCTTCCGCCACGTTCTGAGTGACTATTAAATGCTGGACGGCATTAGCGATAATATTCGCCCGCAAATGCGCGGGAAGCGGTTCGTGAGAGTCGAGACCGGCCATGCTGATCGCTGCGGCAGTGATCTCGAGCGAATGAAACTCCATGTCCGCGGTTCCCTGGTCGAGTTCGTCGATCTGGCGCTGTTCCGTTTCGTCGAGACCATAGATCGCCTTTTTTGCGAGGAGGTCAAAGAGCATTTCCTGTCTTTCTTCGTTCATGCCCGCACCTCCTTAGACAGTGATGTCCCGTCCAGACCTAATATTTCCCTGACGTGCAAAATGCCCCGCCTGGCATGCGTCTTGACCGTGCCAAGCGGCATCCCGGTCGCCTCAGATATTTCCTGATGCGACATGCCCTGAATAATCGACAAACGCAAAACCTGTTGCTGCTCGGGACGCAGCTCGCGCATCGCTTCGGCTGCTTGCTGGGCCTCGATGCTGATCTGTATATCCTTATCGGCACGTGTAAAAGGCTCGAGCAAAACGTCATCGAGCGAATCCGCGGAGATCCGCCGCGTCGAATATCTGATCCGGTCGATAATGCGTCGACGGGCGATCATGGCGACAAATGTCGTCTCGGACGACTTAGTCTCGTCAAACCGCCCGGCATTTTTCCAGATATCCACAAAAATCTCCTGCACAGCGTCCTCAGCCTCTTCCGAATTGCGAAGCATTTTACGGGCTATCGACCAAATAAGGCCGCCGTATTTATCGACACAATTCTGGACGGCGTTTCCGTCACCGGATGCGATGCTTTGTAAGATAGCTTGGGTCACTGATTATACGCTTGTATGTAATTTTTACTACTCTAAGCTACCCTATTTGCACAAAAAATGCCAAGCTTGCGCCGCAAGCATTTCATCGCATTCTCCGAGATAGATTTCGCTGAGGACTCAAATTCGGATTCAAACAAGGGTTATGCCGTCCGTCTATTGAAAACGACGGATGCGAGGAAGAGAATAAACAAAAGCACGGAAGTGGCAGCGGAGATGAGACAAAATTGACAAAATGCTCCGATCAGAGCAACTTGAACATAAATCAGCCAGCCGGAAAACACTGCCATTAACGTAGTTTGGATGCCAAATAGCGACCATGTCCGGCGATTGCCGAAAGCTGCGAGCAACGCAAACGCGAATGCGATGAAATAAGCAGCGGCTCCAAAAGCGGCGAGCGGTATCCCGCCAACCGTGGCATACGGGCTGGTCAGCACCATTTCGCAATCGAACGCCGCGCCGCAAGGGACAGGTTCGGCATTATAATGATGAACGGTGAGGTAAACTGCATCCGCCAAACCTGCGAGAGAAACGAACGCCGCCGCCAGAGGCAGTTTGGCTATCGCGCCAGAGCTTTGATCTGATCCGTCCTGATCGCTCACTTGTTTGTATTTGCCGTGTTAGCGGGAGGAGCCTGCGGAGCGGTTTTTTGCAGTTCGGCGTCGATCAATTGCTTGAGACCATCGAATGTCATCTGCTCGAATGCAATTGAAACACCGTTGATATAAAGAGATGGCGTTGAATTTACCCCCAAAACCTTGCCCCGCTGTTTGTCGGCATCGACTCGCGATTTTGTGGCAATTCCGGCCATGTCGGTCTGAAATTTTGCAACGTCGAGACCGATCTTTTGGGCATATCCGCCCCAAATTTGCCTGTAGTTGGGGTCCGCCGTCCAGGCCGATTGATTTGTAAAAAGCAGGTTATGCATTTCCCAAAATTTTCCCTGCATTCCGGCCGCCTCGGCGGCAACTGCCGCGTCGTATGCTTTGTCGTGAGCTGGGATATCGAGCGGAAAATCGCGGAAAATAAAGTGGATACGGCTGCCGTAAAGCGATTTTACCTCGTTGATGACCGGGTGTTTTGCGGCACACTGCGGGCACTGAAAATCGGCAAATTCCTCGAGCGTCACGCTTGCAGTCGGCGAGCCGGACTGATTTGGCGGATTGGCTCCCGGGGGCAAATTGGCTGGAGCTGTTGTATTTTGCATGTCTGTCGATTTATAAACGCGGATAGGGGTTGGCGTGGGTTTTTGTGCGCTCAGCCAACCCGCCCCGAAACCAAGTACTCCGGTCCCGATGACAACGCCCGCCAATACCAACAACAATACTGCTCCGATGATAATATATGGTAACTTGCTTTTAGATTTATTTTGATTATCCATCTTTATACTGCTCTCAGACGGCCCTTGCCGATCCTGTTTTCTTTCGAGTTCTCTTTCAAGCCATCGAGTGATCCCTTTACTTTATTAAAAATTCCGTCAGCATCAAGCCCGTATTTAGCCATCAATAGTTTCGGGTCTCCATGCGTGACTATCCGGTCGGGGACACCGAGGCGCACGACCTTTATTGTATCCGATAAACCATTTTCTTCAAGCAGCTCCATTACGGTCGAGCCAAAACCGCCGGCGAGATATGCGTCCTCGACCGTCACAATAAGACGCATTGTTTTTGCCAAAGCGATGATGCCCTCGCTGTCGAGCGGCTTAACAAAGCGGGCGTTGATGACTGTCGATTTGATGCCGTCTTTCTCAAGATTGTTTGCCGCCTCCATTGCCGGATAAACCATCGGGCCGTATGCAATGATGGCGACTTCGCCGCCTTCGCGCAAGATTTCGGCCTTGCCGATCTCGATCTGCTTGGGCGGTTTGCTAATGTCAACGCCAAATCCATTGCCACGCGGATAGCGGAGCGCTGCCGGACCGGGAAACTCGATTGCGGTGAGCATCATGTCGCGCATCTCGGCCTCGTCCTTTGGCGCCATCAGGATGATATTGGGATAGCCGCGCAGATAAGCGATATCGAGCAAACCGTGATGTGTCGGCCCGTCGGCCCCGACGATGCCGGCGCGATCCATTGCGAAAGTGACGTTCAGATTTTGCAAACAAACGTCGTGGATCACCTGGTCAAACGCCCTCTGCAAAAATGTCGAATAGATCGCCGCGACCGGCTTCAAACCCTCGCATGCCATCCCGGCGCAAAATGTAACAGCGTGCTGCTCGGCGATGCCGACGTCAAAGGCACGATCGGGAAATTTTTCGAGAATTTTATCGACGCCCGTGCCATCGGGCATGGCTGCGGTTAATGCGACTATTTTGTCATCCCGCTCCATCAGTTCGCACATAGTATCGCCAAAAATTTGCGTATATGTCGGCGCTGCGGTCTTTGTCGATTTGTATGGAAGCCCGGTTTGCGGATCAAACGGCCCGGTGGCGTGGTATGCGTAATAATTTTTTTCGGGGTTGGGGAAACCTTTGCCTTTTGTAGTAAGAGCATGGACAATCACGGGGCCGTCCGTTACTTTTTTGGCCTCTTCGAGGGCGCGGACAAGCATCGGGACATTGTGGCCATCGACATAGCCGATGTATTTGAATCCGAGCTCGTTTACCAACGCTCCCGGCAAAACGGCTGCCGCGATCGCATCCTTAAATGATTTTGCGACCGAGCGTAGCTTGTTGCCTATCCCCGGAACGCTCTCGAGCGCATCGCCGATCTCTTCTTTCAGGTGCTGGTAGCTCTGTGCCTCTTTGATACGGTTGAGATACCGGCTCAGGGCGCCGACGGCTGGCGCGATCGACATTTCATTGTCGTTTAGCAGCACGATCAGGCGTGATTTCAGGTGTCCGGCTTGATTTATCGCCTCCATTGCCATGCCGCCCGCAAGAGAAGAATCGCCTATCAACGCGCAAACGTGAAAATCCTCGCCCTTTGTGTCTCGAGCTATCGACATGCCAAGCGCCGCCGAGAGCGATGTCGAGGCGTGGCCTGCTCCGAATGTGTCATATTCCGATTCGTCACGACGCAAAAATCCAGACAAACCGCCGTATTGCTTGATCGTATGAAGCTGGTCGCGCCGGCCGGTCAATATCTTATGCGCATACGCCTGATGCCCGACATCCCATACGAGCCGGTCGTTTGGAGTGTCAAAAACATAATGCATCGCCACGGCCAGCTCAACCGCGCCGAGGCTTGCACCTGTGTGCCCGCCGACCCGCGAGCAGGTGTCGATAATAAATTGCCTAACCTCGTCCGCGACTTCCTGTAAATCTTCGACCCGCAGCCGGCGCAGGTCATCTGGCGAATTGATTTCGGATAAAAATCTCATTTAATACTCGTCACTGCCCAAACAATCAAATTTCGCATTTTTTCTGGCTGCAAAGCAAATGTTAAATGCTAAACCAGCATTTTGTAAATGTTTTGGCGAGGGCCGCTTACATTTCTTTACATTGAAAATTGAAAAAACTAGAACTTAATGGGCTATAATTGCGTCAAAATAGTCGTATTGTTAAAGTTAATAAAAAAACAAAGAGGTAAAAACATGTCATTAAGAAATAAGTTCTTTTCGATTTTCGCACTTGTAGCGGGAATCGCTATTTTTTCGATCGGTGGATTCGCACAAGATACCAAGACTTCGGCAACGACGCCAACCGACAAGACAGACAGGCCTGCACGCGGCGAAGGGCGCGAGTTTGGCGGGCGTAAACACGGCGGCGAGGGTATGGCCGGACACGGACATCGCGGCGGTCCCGGCGGCATGATGCACGGGCTTCGCGGCATCGATCTTACGGATGCGCAGAAAACGCAGATCCATTCGATAATGGAAGCCAACCGGCCTGACAAGGCAAACTTTGAGACCATGCGCCCTCTGATGCAGGCAAAACGCAACGGCACGATCACAGCCGATCAGCAGGCCCAGTTGAAAGCCTTTAAGGAAGAATCCCGCGCGAAAGCAAAATCGGTTCACGAGCAGATAATGGCCGTTTTGACCCCTGAGCAGAAACAGCAGATCGAAACACGCAAGCAGGAAATGAAGCAGCACATGGAGCAGCGCCGCCAGGAATGGCAGCAACGCAAACAAAAACCAGCCACAACAACCGACAAGCCAGGTAACTAAGGCAATTCAAATAAATAGACAAAGAGGGCGTGAAGATTGATCTTCACGCTCTTTTTTTGGTGCTCGTCAGATCTCGGTTAATATCTCAATAACGGCACGGCGCTTGGCCTCGTCGAGGAAATTTTCAATTCCCGCAGCTACCTTTTTTTGGGTCAAAATGCGATTGATCTCAGGGCGTTTTTCGTCCAGTATCGGGATGACGACGCCAGGCGTGGAGAGGCGAAATTCTTTGGTGTATGTGTCACGATAATACACAGCTTCGTCATCCGGCGTAATAACGATGAACGAGGCAAATCGAAACTCGATGTATTTGTCGATCGCCACACGCTGGGCGATTATCCGTTGAAAATTTTCGTCCTTTATCGAAGCAAATCCAACTGTTTTCAATCGCCCCTCAAACGCCGCTGACGTCGGAAAATATGAGAGAGTCTCGTTTATTTTGTCGTTGATCTCTTTTACGGTCGGAGCGGTGCGAGGCAGCCGCTCGGCCTCGAGGGCGAAAAGGCGCTGATTTATAAGGGTCTGGAGAGCCTGATTCAGATCCTCGGAACGGGGTGGGTTGAGAGGCGTATTTGGCTGGAGAGCGAGCTGCCATATCACATCGGAGTATGTAATTAATTCAGTCCTGACGCTGTCCGAAACTGTCGCCACCGTCTTATCGACGATCTCCTGCGCGCGAGCGGTGATGCAAAATGCCGCAAAAAACGCGAGAAATCCTATATTTCGCGCGGCCATTAACAATCCCTTTTTACACAAAAACTTCATTTCACCCAAATTCCATTTTCGGCCGTTAAAAACTGCCTGTCAATTAGCGAGGATTATTGTTAAAACTATTGACAATTTGTTAAAAATTGTTTCTAATTAAAAAGAGGTTTCATGACTTCTCGATCGATAAAAAAACCTCTCAACTGAACTACCATCGCTGCCCCGTTTGTCCGGCCCTGAACGACCCTAATGTTAAATGCCGCTCCGATAAAAAAAGACGCGAGTCCGGCCGCTGGCCTTGCGCATGCGGACAACGCCTCTGGTGAGCTAAAGTTCATCTCCGAGCTTGGCCGAAGCCTGCTTTTTACCGTCCATCCCAAAAAAGTGGCGAGCCGCGTTGCTGAGGCTGTCCAAAACGGAGTAGATGCCT
This sequence comes from Pyrinomonadales bacterium, assembly GCA_038226395.1. Lineage (GTDB taxonomy): Bacteria > Acidobacteriota > Blastocatellia > Pyrinomonadales > Pyrinomonadaceae > OLB17. The sequence continues at coordinate 36,806 of JBBRQM010000014.1, forward strand.
GTTTTTGCGCATTTGTTGCCGAGCTTGAGAATATCGGCCTGATAAGCTGTGCTTTTGGCCCTGATGGCGAGATCGGCGGAGATTATTTGCGAAAATCTCAGTTTGAGAAATGGTTAGAGTTTATGCCGCCGCAGATCGGATATGCCGAAGAATCCGCAACCAAGTTTCTCGCGCGCGATTACGGCCACAACCACGAATATATCTCGCCCGTCCACATCAACGGCCAGATCCGCGGCGCGATAATCACGGGCTTTACGTCAAAAAATGAGTTCACCGAGCAAAAAGCGCGGCTGATCGACGCCGCGACGCAAATGGCGGCAATGAGCGTCAATCTCTCGGCCCATTACGAGTCAACAATTAACCGCTCGATCAACGAGGCCCGTGAGGAGCACCGCAAATTTACCGAGTCAGTGCTGGACGCGCTGCCGGTGTCACTCTATGTTGTCGACCGCGATTTTCGCATTGTCACGTGGAACCGCCACCGCGAGGTCGGGGCTCAGGGCATACCGCGCGATGCGGCGATCGGGCGCGATGTTTTTAATGTTTTGGAAAAATATCCGCAAGGGCGGCTGAGGCAGGAATTTGAACGCGCTTTTAGAACCGGCAGTATCGAGCGGATCGAGCAGCAAACAGTTGCGGATGACGGCTCGACGTTGCATTGGATGGTCAGCAAGGTGCCGATGAGAAGCGAAGAAACCGGCGAGGTAACGCACGTCATCACGGTCGGCGAAGACGTAACTGTCCGTGTCGAAGCGATCCATACGATTAACCGTGCCGAAAAACTCGCGGCGGTCGGGCGTCTAGCCGCCGGCATAGTTCACGAGATAAATAACCCGCTCGCGACTATCGCCGCCTGTGCCGAGGCCCTCGAACAAAGGATCGACGAAGGCGATTTTGCAGCGAGCGTATCGGCGGACGATCTGACCGAGTATCTCGGCCTGATAAAGAGCGAGGCGTTTCGCTGTAAAACGATTACGACCGGCTTGCTTGATTTCAGCCGCAGCCGCACCGGCGAACGCTCTGCTCTGGATATCGGCGAAGTCGTCCATTCGGCGGCCAATCTCATCTCGCATCAGAAACGCGGCAACCGCATCGATATCTCGATCGACATCGAACCGGGTTTGCCAAAGGTGAGTGCCGATGGAGGACAGATCCAGCAGGCCGTTATCGCATTAGCCACAAATGCAATAGATGCGATGCCTGATGGCGGCAAACTCACATTTCGCGTTTTTCCCAATGGCAATCGTGTCTTTATAGAGGTCGAGGACACCGGCTCCGGTATCCCGCAAGAGAATATGTCCAAAATCTTTGAGCCGTTTTTTACGACCAAAGAGGTCGGCCATGGCACCGGTCTCGGCCTCGCCGTTTGCTACGGCATCATTTCCGAGCACGGCGGTCGCCTAAGCGTCCGCTCCTCAGTTGGAAAAGGAACGACGTTTTCAATTTTTCTTCCTGCCTCTTCTTAACCACTCTCTACTCTCCACATTTAAAAAAAATTATGGCCAAGTTACTTGTAGTTGACGATGAAAAAAATCTGCGGCTCGTTGTGCAGAAAGAGATGGCCCGCCAGGGCCACGAAGTCGAATGCGCCGAGGATGGCGAAGCCGCGTGGGAGATGCTCGAAAGCCAGGATTTCGACGTGTTGCTTTGTGACATCAATATGCCGCGGCTCGACGGCCTCGGCTTGCTTCGCCGAACACGCGAACGCAACCAAAATCCCCCTGAGGTGATAATGCTCACCGGCCAGGCGACCGTCGAATCCGCTATCGAGGCGATGAAACTCGGTGCATACGATTATTTGACCAAGCCTTATCGGATCGGCGAACTATCTGCTTTGGTAATCGCAGCGGCGGAAAAACAGCAGCTAAAGGTCGATAATCAACGTCTGCGGGCGCAGATCGCCCGCACACATATTGACCTGCCCGAGATCGTCGCCGAATCGCCGCAGATGAAAGAGGCTCTGCGGCTCGTCAAACGCGTCGCTCCGTCCGATACCTCGGTTCTGATAACCGGCGAATCAGGCGTCGGCAAAGAGTTGATCGCGCAGGCGATCCATCGTCTCAGCCCACGGGCTGAAAAGCCTTTTATCGATCTGAATTGCGCCGCATTGCAGGACACTCTGCTCGAAAGCGAGCTTTTTGGGCATGAGGCAGGTGCTTTTTCAGGTGCGAGGGCACGCAAACTGGGGCTTTTTGAGATTGCCGACGGGGGAACCCTTTTCCTGGACGAAATTATGGAAATGCCGATGCAGCTTCAATCAAAACTGCTTCGTGCATTGGAAACCCGCTCTTTCTTTCGCGTCGGCGGCGTAAAAAAGGTCGAGGTTGACGTTCGCGTGTTGGCCGCGACAAACCGTGACAAGGATCAGGCGATTGCGGACGGCGTTTTTCGCGCCGATCTGATGTACCGCATCAATAGTTTTGAAGTAAATATTCCGCCGCTGCGTGAGCGTCGCGAAGACATAGAACCCCTGGCCCGCCATCTGCTGCACAAACTCGCCGGTCACGACGAACCGGAATTGTCCCCGGCGGCGATCGAGGCTCTCCACTCGTTTGATTGGTCTGGCAACGTCCGCCAGCTTCGCAACTGTCTCGAACGCGCCATTCTGCTCTCGGATAACGACACGATCACGCCGCGCGAACTGCCGCCCGAGATCGCTTATCGCACGGAAAAGCCTATTATCTCGGTCAGCTACGGCGAAGCGCAGAGCGCCGTCGTAAATTCATTCCAAAACGCATCGCCGACCAATCTACGCGACTCGGAACGCCAACAGATCATCGGAGCTCTGGAAAAAACCGGCTGGCACCGAGGCAAAACCGCCGAGCTGCTCGGCATCTCACCGTCCACCCTTTACCGCCGCCTTCGTGAATACGATCTGGATGTAAGATAGGAATAGAACACGGATCTGCACGGAAAAGAAAAGATTTACGCTGATCAGAAACACCGTTTTAAGTTTTTTCAGATCCGTGTAAATCCGTTATTTTCCGTTTCAATCCGTGTATCTATTTCCTCTTTTTTATCAGTTTGTGACGAAGAGAAAACGCTGTTCCGACATCGGCATCAGCTTTTCTGTAAAAAAGGTGTGCTGTTTTTTAAGGGCTTCCCGCAGATTTGGGCCGCCGAAAAGCAGTAGTTGCCGCCGTTTTTTCCATTTCAGCAAACCAGGCAATTTTTCTGTAAATTTATCCAGAGCACGGCATGTTACAAATTCGCAATTAGCCGGATCGACCTCTTGAAACTGTTTATTCACGACGTTTGCACGATTCGCGATCCCTAACTTTTCAACTGCAAGATCGAGAAATTTTGTTTTCTTTTCTTTTGATTCAATCAGCATCGCCCTAAGATCGTCGCGGACAAGCAAACACGGGATCGATGGCAGACCCGCACCTGCTCCGACATCGGCGAACTTTGCACCTGTGGGAAGATGCTCTAGCAGCGTCAGCGATTCGAGAATGTGGCGAATCGCGAATTCCTCAGGCGTGCACGGTCCGACGAGGTGCAGGATCGCGTTGTGCTGCTGAATCAGGTCGTAAAAATCTGCAAGGCTCTCTATCTTTTCAACGGAGAGTTCTATGCCGAATGCAGATTGGTGTTGGGTGATCGCACTGATGAATTGCTGACGCATTAGAGAAGAGTTTCACGTAAAGCCGCAAAGAACGCAAAGAAATCGGGGGTCGAAGGGTTTTACTCTCGACTCCCGACTCTCAACTCTCCACTAATTTGTGGTGCGGACGAATGGAATCGAACCATCACGGCCTCGCGGCCACGGGCTTCTGAGACCCGCGCGTCTACCAGTTCCGCCACGTCCGCACATTAAAGCGAACATTGAGGATACTAATTCGGCGGGTGAAACTCAAGAATAAAAGGCAGAACCGCCCGCGTAAGCGGGTGGAATGAGGCTTGGATTTGATCAACTTTGTTGGCGAATAGTCCCTGCCACCCGCTTATGCGGGCGGTTCTGCCTTTGGTTTGTTATATTGATTGGGTGCAAAGCGATCTAAAGGCAAATTTGGCTGACGTTCGGCAAAGGATCGCGCAAGCGGCTCTGCGAGCAGACCGCGATCCACTTGAGGTAAAACTCGTCGCTGTCAGCAAGACACATCCGGCTGCGACGGTGCGAAACGCGATCGAGGAGGGTATTACCATTTTTGGCGAAAACAAGGTTCAGGAAGCTGAACCGAAGATCGCGGAACTTGACCGTGAGGCGGCCGAGTGGCATCTGATCGGGCACTTGCAATCGAACAAGGCTCGGCGGGCCGTGCAGCTTTTTGATGTTATACAGACAGTCGATTCCATAGAGCTAGCTGAACGATTGGAGCGTATCTGTATCGAAGATGACCGCGACGAACTGTCAGTATATGTGCAGGTCGATCTTGCCGGTGAGGAAACAAAATCGGGTATTCCAGAGAGAGATCTACCGGAACTCGCGGCATATATGAAAACATGCAAATGCCTGCAATTCAATGGCTTAATGATCTTGCCGCCGTTTTTTGACGACGCTGAAGCAACGCGCCCCTTTTTCAAACGTTTGAAAATTATACGTGATAATTTGGCATCTCAAAATGCATTTGCAAATGGATACGGCGAGCTTTCAATGGGAATGAGCCACGATTTTGAAACCGCCATCGAAGAGGGTGCCACAATGGTCCGTGTCGGCACCGCGATATTTGGGAAGAGACACTTTTAGATGGGGCGGTTACTGAGATCGAATCCGTTGGGCGGAGCTCTCGAAAAAAATCTTGACCTGCCGCGGAATAGGTGATATTTTCATTTTGTAATACAAACTCAATATATCTTTACTCCCGGCTTTGACGTTATAGTCAGTGCCGGAAATCTTGCATTGGAGGAAACTTATGCGATACAGCCTAACCGTTTTGGCCGTTTTTATGGCGGCGATCATCTTTGCAGCTCCTGCTCTCGCCCAGAATGACCCGTCAGGGAAATATCAGTATCACAGTAATAACGACGAGTGGGTCGTAAATATAATTAAACGAGGAACAGGCTACGAAGTGACCGGACAATATGTACTCGACAGCCAGGGTTGCCAAATATCCGGTTCTTATTACACTGCGACGCGTAAAGTAAAGGCCCAGTGCAAGGCCGGCCAGAGCACCGTCGTGGCCGACGGCAGCATTGAGTTTGCCCAGGGAGATTACTCGACATCGGCATTGCTCACGCTGAAGATCCGCAACAAGACGACCAGCACCTACCGCAGCGATAACGGAATTACCGGGTCGTGGCGGATCACACAGACGGCAGCAAACGGCGCCAAATACACAGGTGTACTGAAAATCACACAGAAAGGCTCTCTACTCACCGGTCGCGCCGAGTGGGACAATCATACGAACGGCGATATTAACGGCTCGGTGCAAAATGGGACAGTTTATATTGCCATCGCATATTCAGAAGGCCTGACAGGCAGCTATAACGCCGATCTGGCAAATGGCGGCACCAGGATGGTAAATGGCAAAGCGAGGTCCAACAAAGGCGGCGGCACGGTTGATTGGAATGCAACTAAACAATGATGTTCTAAGATGCCTCGGCTATAGCTTTATCAATGGTATAAGCGATGGCACCCGGGCCCGCCAGTCCTCAAATTCTTTGCCAAATGCATCACGAAGTAATCTTTCTTCGAGATTTGTGCGTATTTTTGTCCCGGCGATAAAGACAATCACTGCACCTATGAGCACAATCCAATGGCTGTAAACGATGGCTGTTGCCACGAGCATCCCGAGCATTGCCGTATAGATCGGGTGCCGCACGATCTGATAAACGCCGGTGGTAATGAGCTTATGGTCTTCGATCAGACGGGCCTGCAGGCTCCATTGTTTGCCGAGTTCCCTGATTGCCAGCATCGCCAGCCTCACTGAGCCTAGTGCAAGCAGCACCGCAAAAATTTGAAGTATAAGGTTTAGGACAAATTGCCCGTCGATTACCGGCGAAAAAAACGGCGACCGCCGAAACGTCCACACAAGGGCAAAGCCCACACCCTGTAAAATTAGGCCAAACCACGATCTCGACGAGATTGTCTTATCTGGGGTCGTTTCCGGCTTTTTGCGTAGCAGAAATACACCGGCAAAATCGAACCACAGCAGTATCACCCCTCCAAAAGAGATCGCATTAGCGTAATAAGATATTTGTTCAACATTCATCTTTAGAATTTACGGCGGCGAACAGGTTTTGTTCCGCATCCCACACGCCATAGAATAGACCTGATGACCGCCGGAATCTATCTTCACATACCATTTTGCAAATCGCGTTGCTCATACTGCGATTTTGCGACCGATGTTTGGCGCAGCAATGATGCGGTCGAGCGATATGTAGCGGCTTTGTGCAATGAAATTGAGATGTTCCACCCTGTTCCATCTGTTCCACTGTTCCGGAACGGAACAGACGCGATCGACACGATCTATTTTGGCGGCGGAACCCCGTCGCTGCTCACGCCAAATCAACTCGAACGCATCTTGTCCACAGTCGCTTCAAAATTCAATGTTCAACCCAACGCCGAGATCACGATGGAGATGAATCCGGCGACTGTAACGCCTGAGACGCTGCGGGAGTATCGCTCGCTCGGCGTCAACCGCGCCAGTTTTGGCGTGCAGACATTTGACGACCGTGCGCTCAAATTGCTCGCACGCGGCCACGATGCTGATGATGCTAGAAACACCTTCAAAATGCTCCGCAATGCCCGTTTTGACAATATCAGTTTTGACCTGATCGCCGGTTTGCCCAGCCAAACTCTCAAAGCCTGGGAACAAAATCTCGACGAGGCCATCACGATGCAGCCCGAACACCTCTCGCTTTATTTACTCGAAATTCACGAAGGAACGCCGCTCGCCGAACAGATTAGCAGCAGCCGTCAACCGCAGCCCGACCCCGAACTCGCCGCCGAAATGTATGAACTGATGCTCGACCGCCTCGCCGCCGCCGGATATGACCAATACGAGATCTCAAACTTCTCGCTGCCCGGCTACGAATCCCGCCACAATTCAAAATACTGGACCCTCGATCCAGTCTTCGGTTTCGGAGTCTCTGCACACTCATTCGACGGCCGACAGCGTTACGCCAATGAGCGTGACACCGCAAAATATGTCGAACTTATAAAGAAAAACGGTTCGGCTGTCGTAGAGATCAACAAGCTGACCGAAAAGCAACTTTCGGGTGAGTTTGCGTTTCTAAATCTACGTCTAAACAAAGGTCTGGACTTGAATGTATATGCTTCGCGATTTGGGGTCGATCTTATAGCCGATTTTGCGGGCGACCTGGCTCTTCTAGAAGATGCGGGCTTAATATGGTTTGATGGTAACTATCTCAGACTCACACGAAAAGGAATGTTATACTCGAACGAAGTTTTTTCGATCTTTATCTAGCGTTTCGTAAGAAAAACAAAATGAAACTTAATAATATGCACCACCTCACAAAGCTGCTATTTTCCGTAGCACTGTTCATTTTCTCTTTTGCCGGATATTCGTTTGCCCAGACCGACGCCGAGTTGACGGAGGCAGCCACAAAGGTAGCATTTTTGCTTGATCAAAAGAGATTTAAGGAAGCCGTGCCTTATCTGGAGAAACTCGCAAAGGCTAGTCCTAATGATGCAGACTTGCATATGACTTATGGGGTCGCGTTACTGTTTGGGTCGAAACAGGTTGATGATGCCGCTGAGGCGAAAAAGATGTCGGATGCTGCCCTTGTTGAGCTTCAGGCTGCAAAGAAACTCGGCTCGACCAACCCTGACCTGGACGTGGCAATAAACTTGCTCACAGGAAAGGAATCCGGCAACTCGAGTGCGACTTCGCCCGGCGACAAGTATTTTCAGCAGGCTGAGGTCTTTTTTGCACAGTCAAAATATGACGAAGCCCTTAAGATGTACCAAAAAGCTCTCGATGCCGACCCGAAACGCTATGAGTCAGCACTCTACATGGGTGATTGTTATGTAGCTAAACAGGATTGGGACAATGCCGAAAAGTCGTACCAGAAAGCTATTGAGATCGACCCAAACCGCGAAACGGCGTATCGCTATTCGGCGACGCCGTTCATGAAGCAAAAAAAGTATGACACGGCCCGCGACCTGTACATCGAAGCATTTATCATCGAACCCTATAGTAAAATGTCGTCGGACGCTATGTCTGCATGGGCCTTGGTAACCGGTGCAAAACTCGGCCATCCAAAAGTGGATATCCCAAAAGAAGCTGATACAAAAAAGGATGGACCATGGGCTGCCTATTTTGCCGCACGCTCGGCTGCCGAAAAAGGTAACGCCCCCGCGCCAAAACCCGGGGAAATGCGGCTATATCGGCATAATCTAAAAGATGAGGCCGCGGCGATCCGTTCGCTATTGGCTGCGGTCAAAGGAACAGAAGGTATTGATCCTCAGATTGTGACTCTCCAAGAGCTCGAAAAGGAAGGCCTACTTGAATCGTTTATACTATTGGCCCTTGCCGATCAGGGAATAGCCCAAGATCATCCCGCGTATCTAAAAGATAACCGGGCGAAGCTCAGGCAATATGTCTTGAATTACGCGATCCACAAGTAGGCTAGGCGACCGTGAGATGCGTCCGGGCTTCCCATATCTCCGGGAAGAATTTCTTCTGTAAAGTCGTCATCAGATATCCGACGCCGTCCGATCCGCCGGTTCCGCGTTTCATGCCCATCATGCGTTCGACCATCAGGACGTGATGGTATCGCCAGAGCGAGATCTGAGCGTCGTGTTCGATCAGCAGATCCTGCATTATAAAAAGATCGGCATTTTTTTCAGGATAAGTGAGAATTTCGACGATCGCCGCTACCTTTTCCTCATTCGTTGCAACGGCAAAACCCTCCCGCCCGATCAACGCCCAAAATGCATCGCCGAGATCCGGCTGGACGAAACGCTCGCTCAGCCGCTGGTATGCAAAATCGTCCGCGCGAAAATGTTCCAGTATCTTTTCGTCCTTTTGCCCGGAAACAAACTCGATCTCGCGAAACTGCATCGACTGAAAACCGCTGGCCGGATTGAGCTTATCACGAAACTCAAGAAAGCCGATCTGCGCCATCGTCTCGAGCAGATGTATCTGCGAGACGAGCACTTTCTCGATTGCAACGACGGCCCGCAGGCTGTGATTAACGCGGAATGGCCGCCCAAGCCCAAGCCATTTTATCGTCGCGTCGATCTCGTGGAGAATCTGTTTAAACCACAGCTCATAGGTCTGGTGTATGACAATAAAGAGCATCTCGTCGTGGCTCTCAGGCGCGGAAAGCCTCGTTTGCAGCTCGAGTAGCTCGGGCACACGTAGATATTTATTGTATGAGAGAGTCGGATTTTTGCCGTATTCGTTTGCCATAATTGGGCGGTAAAACTCCGTGTATCCACGCTTTATCTTCTGTTATTGGCTAATTTATGTCAATTTTGTGCCAATATGAACGAAATATCGTAAAATCCCTTGACACAGGATGCGCTTTTGGTTAAATTTGGCTCTCGTATATCAAAAACACACTATGAGAAGTCCCGTAAATCTTGCAGTATAAGATTTGTTTTGTTTGGAAATGAAGAGTCCGGCAAAGAAACTGACTGCATCGATCCAAAGGGTAACGCCAGCGCCCCTCGTGTGATCTTTTTTGAAAATTGTTTCGGCCGCTAAAATAGCGCGAAAATTTGATGAGTTTTGTAGTTTGTAGGAGGAATTAGATGTCAAAAACGATCGGTAAGGTCAAATGGTTTAATAATGCAAAGGGTTACGGTTTTATCGAGCTGCCCGGCGAACAGGATATTTTCGTCCATTACAGTTCGATATCAGGCGACGGCTATAAGACCCTGATCCAGGGCGACGAGGTCGAGTTTGAAGTGACTAGCGGCCCAAAGGGGCCACAGGCCGAAAATGTAATGAAGGTCTAGTGACATTACAAAAAAAAATTTCGATCTTTCCGGTTTCTCACTAAATCTAACCGGGTAGTGATTCCATAATGCAGAAGATAGAAAGCAAGTAAATAAAGGGTGCCTCGGACACCCTTTATTTACTTGCTTTTTTTACGGAATGCTTAGTTAGAGCCGCCGCTGTAGCTGGGGCCGAGACGGGATACTTCGCCATCGGCGAGGGCGCTGACCAATTCGTAATGAAAATAGTCAAATTTTGCTGCGACCGGGGGCTGGACGCGTTTATCATACATCTCGCGTGAACGGTCTATGGCCTCGCGGAGCCGATCATAGAGATCACCGGCCTGACGGCCCTCGATCACCTTTTTCTCATTATAGAGCTTTATTTCCGAGACAAGCAGGCGTGCAAAACGTCGGGCGTCGTTATGTGAGCGGCGTTCGTCATCAGGCACGTCAATCGGCAGATCGACGGGGCGGTCGCTCAATCGTCCGGCGGCGACCTGGCCGGGGAGAGCCTCGACTGCGGTTTCCATTGCGTGAGCAGGCTCGGGGCTGCCGATAGAGGCCTGCTCAAATTGCTCAGCCGCGTGGTCAAACGGAGACTGTTCCTCTACGGCTGGCTCAATCGAGCCGCCGGACTCAAAAACCATCGCGCCGTCGTTCTCTCCGGCATCCTCGACCTCGGCGGCGGGATAATATGACGAAAGCTCGTCCGATAATGTCGTCTCGTCGATCGGTTGATTTGCTTCGAATGACTCGGTTTTGGCAAAATCATCCACCAAAGGCTCATCGTGCTCGGGCTGTGCAACTTCCTGAGCCTCTGGAAAGTCGTCCGTCACCGGGACGCTTTCGCTAAAAGCAAAATCCGCAGGCTCGGCTTCAGGTGTTTCATGATGAGCCTCAGCTGCATGTGCATCGCTATCGCCCGTTTCGGGTTGAGCGTCTTCGAAATCGGCGGCTCCAATGGTGCGGTTTTCGGCTGCGGCAGTTTGGCTCGATGCGAGAAGCTCGATCGTCAGACCGGCAACCCGGACGAGCGTTTCGATGGCTTCGAGATTCACGTTGACGCCAGAGGTGCCATAGTCGACATACATCACGGCGACGCCGCGGCCCCGGGCAAGCAGCGGGATCGCATACATGCGGTCAGGCTGGCCAAATTGCAGCGGGCCCAAAAATACCTCATTTTCCGGGTGACTGCCATGGGCGCTTTCCACCGACGACCGAGACCTCACGGCATTGCCGAGCACCGTATCTGACGAAATCGGGAAATGGAGTTCGCGAATCGCGTTTTCGCTGGCGTCAGCTTCGTCGCCAAATACTTTCCAACCGACAAATTGTTCGCTTTTAACAATGAAAAAAGCACCGCGAGGGGCGAAATGAGCCGCCTGGACGACAAGCGATTTTAGTATTGACGACTGGGAATCATTGCTGCTGATGTCGTTAACAGCGTCCCTTAGCTCGCTATAACTAACCTGCGGGGCAGCATTTCGCTGCATATCCTCGGCCTCGGCAAAGGCATTGGCGCTGATTTTAGCCCCTTCGTCCTTAGCGAGGCGCAAATGCTCGATGACCGTTTCCTTAAACGCGCCGTCAAAATTGCGGTCGGCGTCGAAATGAGCCGAATAGGACTTGAAAGCATCGTCAAACTGCGATTTTTGCTTGTCAAACTCAGCCTCGATCCGGCTTTGAAATTCCTCGGCATCCTGTCGCATTTCGGCAAGGACGCCCTTGAGATAACTCTCGAATTCAGTTCTAAGGCTAAGTTCGAGTTCTTCGCTATTCACTAAGTTTTCTCCTCCATCTATCGATAATTACAGTTATATTAGGAAAATGTGGCGCGGCTAATCTGGTAGTAATTTTATCCCGTAGGCAAGACGACGTTTTACGCAAATCGCCATCACGCTCGATTATGACCATTTTACGGCAAATATGTCAAGAAAATCTTTAATTTCAACAAAATAAACTGTATTTGAAAGGGACAGCGAATAGCCGGCTAAACGGCAACAACCGAGATGTCTGGATCAATCTCTTCCTTTATCATATTTTCGATCGCCATCAGCGTGCCGGTCATCGAGCTGGGGCAGCTGCCGCAGGCTCCCTCGTAACGAATTTTTAAAGTGCTGTCCTCAAGCTCAAGTACTTCGAGCCATCCGCCATCGCTGGCCAGATAGGGTCGAATACGCTCGTCAAGCAGATCGTTGATCTGAGCGAGTTTTGGATCGCCGCTCGCGGCCGCTGCGATAGCGCCGCCGACGACGGCGGCGGCACTGCGGCCATTCCCATTTGAATTTACTGCTTTGACGCTTTCGGCTGCTCTGATCGGAACCGCCAGTGTCGGCAGGATCTCGTCCCATTCGATCTCGTCCGTCTTTTCCACGGTGATCATTTTGTCCATGTAAAAGACCGTTACCACATTCTCTATGTCAAAGAGCGATTTGGCTAACGGATCATCGGCGGCTGAATCGGCGGTCTTGAACGAATGTGAGGTGCCGTTCGAAACCGGCTCTTTTAGAATGAATTTAACCGCATTCGGATTCGGTGTTTCTTGTATATCTGCGATCTTTGGCATTACTTTAATAATCTGCTCTCATCAAAAATGTAATCATTACATTTTTGTAAACATTATATCGCAATTATTACAAAATTTCACGGATTGGCGCAAAAAAAGTTCGGGGAGCGGCGCCTGTCAGGCAACTCAACCCCGAACTCATAATTATAGCAGGGCGCAATAAAGCCCAACTATATATGTCCAAAATCAACATTCACATACCCGCAAATGTTTACTCGGTAATATGTATATCTTCGTTTTTGTTGACACGTCCCGAGAGGAACATTGCACCCAAAGCGATCGTTGCCACTATGAGCACAATGAAGAGCACCAGGAACATTTTGTTGTCGCTCCCGGTATATTTTACCCACGAGAAAACAGCGCCAACAGCCGAAACGAGAGCTAATACGGCATAAAGCATATCCTTCACAAAAATCACCTCCGATTTGTCAAAAAAAGGTTGCTACTTACGAAGTCTCAAGAGCTTTATCAAAGGCCGCGATACTGGAATCATCCGGCCATTCCAAACCTATACGCAAACTATCAAACACACTTTTGCTAAAAGTATCATCATCTTAACTCCACTTTTATTATAAAGGCAACCCGTGTCTCGCATTTTAGAACCGACCCCCGGGAACTTCAGTGATATTAAGATAAGAATCTTTGCCGTCGGATCGGCGCGTCACTTTTATAAAAATCTCCTGCAAGACCTGTTCGGTCCTGCCGTTTTTAGATCACTGTTTCTTGATCGCTACGCTGCCGTTATTGGTTGTTAGCCTTAAAGTTGCATCGCCGGTTCCCAGCGATCCGTTTATACTTTTTACAGGTCCGGGATGCACGTCTTCGGTGATGATCTTGATCGGGAGCTCGGTGCTAAACGTGCCAAAACCATACGACGCCGATATGCGAAATGACGAAGCAAGCGGCAGCGAGAGACGGATCGAGCCGTTTGAAGTGCTAAAGCCATAGCTGCCGCCGCTCAGTATTGTGCCATTGAATACCACCGACCCCGAAATGGAATTAACCTCTATCTGACGGTACTCAAGATGCTGTAACGATATTGCGCCGCTGTTTGTTTTTGCCTTAAAAATGTCGCCGATCTCGCTGGGGGCGGCCTCAAATGCGATAATATTGCCCGTTGAGCTTTCCAGCGTCATTTCCCCTGCGGATGCTTCGACCGTGACATCGCCTTCGTATGTCGAGGCATTAATGCCATTCCTGATATTACGCAGCGAGATGTTGCCGCCGATATTTTTTACGCTTACCTTTTTTACATTATCTATAGTGGTCGTAGTCTCGTGGCCTTTGATGTTGATCGTTGCACCGATGGGAATGTCCATCTCGATCACATCGCCCCAGACGCATTCGGTCGGCTTTGGATCTTTGCCTTTGGTATTTTCAAGCCCGGTGAGCGTGATCCAGACAGGGTTGCCAATATGCGGGTCTTTTTGCAGCACCTTAAAATTAAATTTACTGCCGTCTTTTATAAGTACTCTCACCTCTTTGCGGTTCCAGCCGTTGACCTTGAGATTGCCCTCGGTGACGCACATTGAGACGTTTACACCTCCATCGACCATGATAGATTTTTCCGATGTGTCGTTGCCGCTCAAGTCGCTTAAGTTGGCTTTGGCTATACGCTCTGTAATCGCAGGCTGTGAGATAACGAATGTCGAAAGGGCGGCCATTAAAACCGCCGCGAATATCCCGAATCTCAATTTGTTACAAATATTTGTCATCAAAAAACGTTTCGGCATCTATTTAACACTCGCCATCAACTCTTGTCTCTGCGAAACCGAATTCAACAGGTCGATCTTGTTTTGATAGGACGTGTAGAGCACCCGTCTGGCCGAATCGTTTTTCGGATCCTGTTTGATCTGCTTGCTCATTTTTGAGATGGCGTCATCGACGACGGCCATGTCGCTTTCAAACGCAACGCGTTCCGATGGGCGCATCACGGCGTCTTTTTGCTCATTGGCGGAGCGCGAAAGGCTCGAGATAGTCTTGATATAACTCTCTTCGTCGGACGCGTAGCTGTTGGAAGCAGCCTGGCCTTTGCCGCTGGTCGATTGTGCCGGGCCGCGACGATTGTCGGCGTGATAAACTGCACGCTCAAATTTTGCAGCCAGCGGCTGCGACACGCTCGTTATCTGGAATTCAGTTGGCGGATTTAATTGCGCATTAGTGGTTATATTTTCTACCGGCGAGCTTGTTTTTGTTGGATTCGCGTTCACGGCAGCGTCATTCGATACGGGAACCCGGCTCATCCAGATTGCGGAGACAACGCCAACCACTAAAATCAAACCTGCGGCAGCCGCGATCGACGGGCTCGCCAATGCAAGCGTCAGATACGCCCATGCCTTTTGCCAAAAAGGAGCATGGTCGCGCTCGGTCGCGATGGATTCGTTGATCTTGTTCCAAAGACGATGGGTCGGCACCAGGGTATTAAATTCGCGTTCGAGCGCCGGGAATACGATCGCCGATTCGTCCTCGGCCTCGGCCAGCATGAGAGCACAAGCATTGCATTTGGCAATATGGCCTGAGACCCGAATCGTCTCGTCGTGAGCCGTCTCACCATCTAAAAAGGCCTGTATCAGCCCGATGTCTAAACAATTATTCTTCATAACGTATCCTTCCCGGTTTTGCCATAAAACCGGGCAAATTCTGCCCGTGCTCGAGCGATAAATGTGCCGATGCTCGACTCGTTCAGCTCCAGACTACCGGCGATTTCCTTGTATGAGAGACCCTGCTGTTTGAGCAGCAGGCAGCTGCGAAGCGGCTCTTTTACCCGGCTGAGAGCACGGTAAATTTCGTTTACACCGGCCTTTTCTTCATAACTCGTTTCCACCGAATCCATTTCGAAAGCGCCTGATTCTTTGACGTAATTATCATCCCGCGTGTTTGCCCTAATGTTGCTGCGAACAGTGTTCTTTGCGGCATTTATCGCCACGCGGATGAGCCACGGACGGAGCATTTCGGCGTCCACTACCGCATCGGGATTTTTGTAGAGCTTGAGAAATGTTTCCTGCGTCACATCCTCGGCGAGACCAAGGTCGCGCACGACCGATCTGGCTGCGCGAAAGACGGTTCGATGATGAAGCGTAAACGCCTCCTCAAATCCGATCCTGTCCATCGCTGCTGCCGTCGCTGTTCGTTCGGACATTATGTCCACAAGGATTTCGGTTCTCTCGCTCATTCGTCGCACGAAAAATGCTCTTCCCACTAGATACACCACAGAAAGCAGAATTATGACAAGAATTTAACTCTAAAGGCAATTATTTTCAAGGTTTGCGCGTGCGTTTACCGCCACGTCGTTGATTGCCAATGAAAACTGTATAATGTTATCGTTTTGGATACTTTAGATATAGAACTAATTTATGTGCGGAATTGTAGGATACGTTGGAAATAAAGATGTTGTGCCGTTGATCATTGACGGCCTGAGGAAGCTGGAGTATCGCGGGTATGACTCGGCGGGGATCGCGGTGGTTGATGGCGAACATCACCTGTCGCTGCGGCGTGCCGAGGGTAAGCTGCGAAACCTCGAGGAGGCGATCCGGTTGAATCCTCTTGACGGTAATTACGGCATCGGGCATACGCGTTGGGCGACGCACGGGCGTCCGACCGAGGAAAATGCTCATCCGCACCGCGATCAATCAGGCCGCGTCGTCGTGGTTCACAACGGCATTATCGAGAATTACCTGACGCTCAAGGAACGCCTGCAGGCTCTCGAGCATGAGTTCAAAACCGAGACGGATACTGAGGTCGTCGCCCATCTGATCGGGCATTATATCGAGACTGAGGGATTGTCGCTTGAGCTCGCCGTGCGAAAGACGGTCAAGGAGCTTCGCGGCATTTTTGCGCTCTCGATCATCTCGGTTGACGAGCCTGACACGATCATCTCGGTGCGTGAAGGGCCGCCGGTCGTCATCGGTATCGGCGACGGCGAATACTTCGTCGCGTCCGATATACCGCCCATTTTGCAATACACGCGAGATGTGTTTTTCCTCGGCGAACGTGAGATCTCGGTCATCACAAAGGACGGTGTCCGCGTGACGGATTTTGACGGCAATGTCGTCCAGCCCGATATGCAGCGGATCACTTGGGATCCGATCATGGCGGAGAAGGGCGGCTTTAAACACTTTATGCTCAAGGAGATATACGAGCAGCCGCGAGCGGTTCGCGACACGTCACAGGGACGCGTATCGCTCGATAACGGGCAGATATATCTTGATCCGATGAATATATCCGAAGCGGATTTTCGCGCGATAACGTCGATCAAGATCGCCGCTTGCGGCACGTCTTGGCACGCCGGGCTGGCCGGTAAATACATGCTCGAACAGCTTGCCCGAGTCTCGGTGGACGTCGATTACGCGTCGGAATTTCGCTATCGCAATCCGGTTTTGATCCCCAGCGATCTGCTCATCGTCATTTCGCAATCCGGCGAGACGGCCGACACGATCGCCGCGATGCGCGAGGCAAAACAGGCGGGCTGTAAAGTGCTGGCGATCTGCAACGTGCAGGGTTCGATGATCACGCGCGAGGCCGACGGGACGATTCTGACACACGCCGGGCCGGAGATCGGCGTGGCCTCGACCAAGGCGTTTACATCACAAATGATCGCTTTGTATCTATTCGCCATGTATCTGGGCCAACTTCGCGGAAATGTGAACGAGGAACATGCCAAAAAACTCGCTCAGGACCTAGCCGAACTGCCGCTCAAGATAGAGACACTGCTGAATAATGACGACTCGATCGAGGAACTGTCAAAAGAATTTTTCCGCGTACAGGATTTCTTATATCTCGGCCGCGGCATCAATTTCCCGGTCGCCCTCGAGGGCGCATTAAAGCTCAAAGAGATTAGTTACATCCACGCCGAGGGCTATCCGGCGGGCGAGATGAAGCACGGCCCAAACGCCCTGATCGACGAAAAACTGCCAGTTGTGATCGTCAATACCCGCGAGGCTGGCAACGCCGGAAGCGAACTGCGGTATGAAAAAACCCACTCGAACATCGTCGAGGTAAAGGCGCGCGACGGCATCATCGTTTCCGTTCTGACAGAGGGCGACACGATGTCGTCAAAGGTCTCAGATCACATCATCGAGATCCCCGAAACGTCCGACCTTCTCGGCCCGGTCCTGTCGATCGTGCCATTGCAACTGCTCTCATATCACATCGCTGTCCGTCGCGGCTGCGACGTCGACCAACCGCGAAATCTCGCGAAATCGGTGACGGTGGAGTAAAATAACTGCAAGTAAGAATTTAGCCCGCGAATAACGCGAAAAGACGCGAATTAAGAAATTCTTATTCGTACTCATTCGCGTAATTAGCGGGCAAATTTATTTTAATTATATGAAAGCTATAGTTGTCAAAGAATTCGGTGCTCCGGAAGTTATGCAGCTCGCCGATGTCCCGACGCCTGAGCCGAAAGATACGCAGGTGCTTGTTCGCGTAAAGGCCATCGGCGTAAATCCCGTCGAGACTTATATACGGGCTGGGACGTATCCGAGTGTGCCGCCTTTGCCGTATACTCCGGGCAAAGATGCGGCGGGCGTCGTCGAGGCGGTTGGCGATGGTGTCACAAAATGGAAAACGGGTGACCGCGTTTACACTGCTGATTCGATCACAGGGACGTATGCCGAATACACTCTGTGCGAGGAGAAAGACCTCGGGCGGTTGCCTGAAAATGTTAGTTTCGAGCAGGGAGCGGGGATCTGGACGCCGTATGCCACGTCTTATCGTGCTTTGTTTCAAAAAGCCAAGGCAATCAGCGGCGAGACGGTTTTGATCCACGGAGCGTCGGGCGGCGTCGGCATCGCAGCGGTTCAATGGGCTAAGAATGCCGGGCTAACTGTGATCGGGACAGCGAGTTCGGGAGAGGGCAAAAAGCTTATCGCGGAGCAGGGAGCGGATGTTGTCACTGATCATCTTACTGGAGACGGCACAGACGCAGGCAGGCTGCCTGCGTTCCGACAGGGCGTCGAGATAATTATCGAAATGCTCGCAAACGTAAACCTGCAAAAGGATTTTGACGTGCTGGCAATGTTCGGCCGAATCTGTGTAGTCGGCAATCGCGGCTCGCTCGATTTTAATCCACGGGTGATAATGGGCAAGGACGCGACGGTTTACGGGATGGCTTTGTTCAACTCACTACAGGTTGACCGCGACGAGATCCATGCCGCGATCTACGATGGCTTGTCAAAGGGTTATCTCAATCCCGTCATTAGCAAAAAATTCTCGCTTGCAGATGCTCCGCATGCTCATCACGAAGTCATCGAAAGCAAGGCGCTTGGTAAAATAGTATTATTGCCATAGATTCTGAAATTAAGGCAATTGGTCAGAATGAAAATGCAGTTGGGCCCAACGCTTTCTCAACGCTCTCCGCGTCTTTCTCAGTGTACTTCGCGTTGAAAAATTCTCAACAAACATCCAACGCGGAGGGCGCGGAGGCCAGAGAGAAGAGGTTAATTTCAAACTGACCACTACGGAAATTATTAATCGCTATCGAGGCTATCTCCCATACTCATCGCCGTAATCATCCGCATATTTCTCGTAGCGCTTGATCAGGGCAATATTTTTCTTTTCAATGTCGGTGAGAAAGCCTTTGATATCGACCGTGTTGGGGACATACCAATCTTCGTTTTCAAACTGCTGGCGCAAATCCTTTTTGCTAAAACAGTAGCCATGGCGGGCAAATATTTCATTACGCATAAACAGGAGGTCTTCTTTCATCTGGTTTTCCACATCCACTTCCTTTAGCAGACGCTGTGAAGCCTGAGGGTAAGTGCCGACATTCGTCTTGTATTCAAATTTTTTGCGTGTCAGAGTGTATGATTTTTCGGGGCGTTTTGCGTCGTTGGCTTTCCAGGTGCCGGTGACCTCGTTCGGATTTGCCGATGCGACGCTAAACTTGAACACGCCATCATCTTTATGATCGCCGGGCTCTTTTGCAACTATCTTATAGACGCCGTTTTCAAGCGTAAAAGTTCCGTCAAAAGGCCGGTCGTTGCCGCCAACTATGCTGCGACCCGAAACCGAGGCGCCGTCGGCTTTCGTTATCAGCAAAGTGATCTTATTATCCCCAAAAGGCCCGACAAATGAGCCGAGTATTTCCCCGGCGCTCGATACGGGCGGAGCCGACTGATTATTTACGTCGGTTTTGGTAGTATTATTTCCACTAACTGTAGTGGCACTATCGGCCGACTTTTCAGCTTTGAAATTGCAGGCAGTAAAACAAAATACGGTGACAAAAGCGACCAGAAGCAGAGCAATAAATTTATTCATGACTAATGGTTTACTAAAATTCAAGAATTTTTTCAACACTCGCTCCGCATTTAACATCGCGCTTTTGCTGACGCTTGCTTTTTTTACTTTCCTCATGGCCCGCATCACGGCAGCCTACATACCATACCAAACGGACGTCGGCTTCCTTCGTATTAAGCAAAGTTACATCGACATCGACCACTGGCGAATCGCATTTTTTGTGCATGTGTACATGAGCATTTGGGCCCTGCTTGCGGGCTTTACGCAGTTCTCCGAGTCTATCCGGGATTATCACCCTAGGTGGCACCGGCTCTTTGGGTATGTTTATGTAGCGGATGTTTTACTAATAACCGGCCCTGCGGGGTTGATTATGGGGATTTACGCTAATGGCGGAATACCCTCGAAAATCTCGTTTGTGACGCTCGCCGTGCTGTGGATGACATTCACAGCCATGGCATTGGTCAAAGCCAAAAACGGCGACTATATTGCTCACCGCAATTTCATGATGCGCAGCTATGCCCTGACACTCTCCGCCCTTACACTCCGTGCATGGAAATGGAGCATGACAAACTCGTTCGAACTGCCGCCGATGGATGTCTACCGCGCCGTAGCATGGCTCGGCTGGGTGCCGAATCTCGCTATCGCGGAATTTCTAATTTGGCGATACTCCCATCGCGTTCGCCGACGGCTTGACTAAAGGATGCACAAGCCCGCGCGTTAGCAAGGGCGATTCATTCAACGTATCGCTATCGCCCTTACTTATGTGCGGGCTTGCGCATTTTTGAATTGATCCAGGACTTCAAAAACCTGCAAGGCGTATTTCACATTGCCGAATGGTGCCGAGACCTGGACGCCCTGGATTACGTCGCGCACGGCGATCAGCGATTCGCGGGCGATAGCGATGCCCTCCACACGGGCCTCATCTTTGCCTTTGTCTGAAGCGACGCGCATGCGTTCGAGGATTTCGGGCGTGACCTCGACGCCGGGGACTTCGTTATGGAGAAATTCGGCATTCCTGAAACTGACCAGCGGCCAGATGCCCGTAATGATCGGGATTCGGACGTGTTCTATCATTACGAGAAAACGCTTTAGCTGCTCGGTGTCGAATACCGGCTGCGTGATCGCATATTCGGCACCGGCCTCGACTTTCCATTCAAAGCGACGGATTTCCTCCTCCATATTCACCGCACCCGGATTGACGCCGACTCCGATCGAGAACGCGGTCGGTTTGCCGATAGGGTTGTTGCCGATGTCGAGGCCGTTATTGAGCTTGTTGACCATGTTTGTCAGACCGATGGCGTCGATGTCGAAAACGGCCGTCGCATCCGGATAAGGCCCCATCTTTGGCGGGTCGCCGGTGATGATAAGCAAATTATGCAGCCCCAGAGCGGCGGCTCCGAGCAGATCGGACATCATGCCAAGCAGATTTCGGTCGCGGCAGCAATAATGCAAAACGGCCTCGATCCCGATCTCGCGTTCGACCAGCACGGCGGTCGCCTGTGCGGACATACGCGTCTGGGCACGCGGGCCGTCGGGAATATTTACGCCGTCAACTCCGGCGTCTTTTAGCAAACGGATCGAGTCGAGAGTTTTTTGCGCGTCGCAGCCCTTTGGCGGCAGGACTTCGACTGACGTGACAAATTCGCCGCGTGCGATCTTTGCCGACCAGCGCGAGCGATCTTCGGGAGCGACGACCTTGACGTCCTCAGGCTTCAGCTCGGCGACAGTCGCCGGCTGTTGGACAAAGGTCTTTGCCGTTTGTCGCGGACTGTCCGCCCGAATAGCGCTCGCAATGAGTTTTATGTGCGTCGGCGTCGTGCCACAGCAGCCGCCGACGAATTTTGCACCGACCTGGACGAAACGCCTCGAAAATTCCGCCATGTATTCGGGCGATCCCATATAGAACTGACGGCCCTGAACGTCACGCGGCAGACCGGCGTTTGGTTGAGCCGAAAGCGGTTTGTCGGTGAGGGAACGCATTTTTTCAAGGGCATTGAGAAGATGGTTGGGGCCCATGCCGCAATTGAGGCCGATGACCTCGATGTCCAGCTCATCGAGCCTTTTAGTAAAGATCTCAGGCGACGTGCCGAAAATTGTGTTGCCGTCCATCTGGATCGCCATCTGAGCGATTATCGGCAGACTCGAAAAATCGCGAACGGCCTGGATTGCCTGTTCGATCGCGGGCAGCTCGGAGAATGTTTCGAGGACAAAAAGCTCGACGCCGCCCTCAAGCAGGCCTTCGACCTGCTCCTTGTACATATCCTTGGCTTCCTGGAACGACGTCGGGCCAAACGGCTCTATCCTCAAGCCAAGAGGGCCGATCGCACCGGCCACGAAAACATTCTCGCCGGCCGCTTCGCGGGCGATGTCGGCGGCGGCCACGTTGATCTCGCGGATCTTGTTTTCGAGGCCGTATGGCTGGAGTTTGTGCCTAGTTGCGCCAAAGGTGTTGGTCTCGATAATTTCGGCCCCGGCGGCTATATATTCCTCATGAACCTCGCGGACGAGATCGGGGTTTGTCAGATTCAACTCGTCATAGCTGCGGTTGATATAGATGCCCTTGTCGTAGAGCCGCGTGCCCACCGCGCCGTCAAAGACGTAGATTCCGTCCGAGGCTAATACATCCCAAAAGTCTTTCATAAGATTTGTTCGTCGTTAGTGGTCAGTAGTCAGTGGCTTTCTTCGCTCTTAAACAACTGACCACTGACAACTAACTACTGACTAATTGAAAAAGCCTCGCCAAAACAGCGAGACTTTTCAAAAATGATTTGTCTGTTAGCTGTTTAGCGATTTTTTAACGTGGCCGCAAGTCGCATAACTCACCACACTTCGAGTCTAGAGTTTAGAGAGTCTTGAGTCTGGAGTCAAGTCTGCGAATAGTCTTACTCATGCTTATTTTCGTTGGCATCGGCGGCAAAAATAGGTCGAGCGTCCACCTTGCTTTAATCGCAGGATCGGTGTTTGGCAGCTTAGGCATGGCTCGTTTTCGCGGTCGTAGACCTGCCAACGGGGATCGTCAGAGCCGCTGAAATAGCCGCCTTCGAGATTTCGCGGATCGACGTCAAGACCATCGGCATACGAGATCGCCTCGTGCAGCACGTCGCGGATATTTTGA